>NZ_CP173678.1:3533750-4182500 GCF_051903925.1 Zavarzinia sp. CC-PAN008 | reverse complement strand
AGGCGGGTGCCGGATCGGTCCTGTTTCCCCCCGACCTGGTCGAAGCGGCGACCACCAGTCCGGAACTGGCCGGTGCCCTGGACGACCAGCGGCACCAGTTCGAAACCGGGCGGCAGTCACGACTGGGCCAGGTCGAGATCCTGCGCCAACGCATCGCCCAGCTGCGCGACCTGATCCGCGGGCGGGAAGCACAGATCCGCGAGCACGACGTCCAGCTGCGCCTGCTGGCTGACGAGACGGCCGGCATCCAGACGCTTTATGAGAAGGGCTACGCCCCGCGCACGCGGCTTCTTGCCTTGCAGCGCGCGGCGGCCGCGATCAGTGCCGAGCGGCATGCGTTCGAGGCGGAGATCGCGCGCGCGCGGACCCAGATTGGCGAGGCCGATCTTCAGATCGTGCAGGTGGCCAACGATCACCAGCGGACCGTCGCCGATCAGATCCGCGATACGCGAAGCCGCCTGGCGGAACTGACCGATCGGCGCGCGGCGACGGTCGAGGCAGCCGGTCGCGAGGAGATCCGCGCCCCGGTGGCCGGGACAGTCGTCGCCCTGGCGGTCCATACGCCGGGTGGGGTGGTCAGCCCCGGCATGACCCTGATGCAGATCGTTCCAGCCCAGGCGACGGCGCTGGTCGAGGCAACGGTCAATCCGCTGGACATCGACGTGGTGCGCGTCGGCGAGATCGCCGAGGTGCGCCTGTCCGGCGTGACCCGCCGCCTGGTCAACACGCTGGAGGGCCATGTGGTCGATGTCTCCGCCGACGCGCTGGCCGACCAGCGCACCGGCCAAGCCTATTACAGCGCGCGCATCGAGATCGACCAGGGGCAGATCGACCGGCTGGACGGAGTCCACATGATGGCAGGCATGCCGGTCGAGGTCCTGATCAAGGCGGAGGACAGAACCCTGGCCCAGTTCCTGCTGGCACCGTTGCATGACGCCATGTTCCGCGCCATGCGGGAAGACTGATCGTGAACACTGCGTCGCCGGACCGGCGGACCACGGCCCGCCTGGCCTTCGAGCGGGGGCTGGCTGCGCTGCGGGGCAAGGATCCCGCCGCCGCACTTGCCGCGTTCGACGTGGCCTTGCGCCTGGCGCCGGGGGCGGTCGAAGTCATGAACGCGCGCGGCGTGGCCCTGCGGGCCTTGAAGCGGCCGGAGGAGGCGATCGCGGCCTACACGCTCGCGTTGCGCAGCACACCGGACGATGCCGGTCTGTGGAGCAACCTGGGAATCGCGCTGAAGGATTGCCAGCGCCTGGCCAGCGCGCTGGCCTGCCTGGACCGGTCGATCGCGCTGTCGGCGCAGGTCGCCAGCGTGCATCATAACCGCGGTCTGGTCCTGACCTGGATGAACCGGCATCACGAGGCGATCGCCGCGTTCGAGCAGGCGCTGGCCCTGCAGCCTGGTGGGGGCGACGTGGCGTGGGACTTGGCGCGCGCGCGCCTGCACGTCGGTGACTACCGGCGCGGCTGGCCCGAATCCGAATCGCGCTGGGCGCTGGACCGCATCGTCCCGCGAACCCTTCCCGGGGCGCGCTGGACAGGCGAGCCCCTGGACGGGCGGCGCCTGCTGGTCGCGGGCGAGCAGGGCTTTGGCGACACGATCTGGGCGCTCCGCTTCCTGCCCAGGCTGGCGCGCCTCAACGGTCCGGTGCTGGTCGAATGCCAGCCGGACCTGATGGCGCTGGCTGCGGCGATGAACCTGCCGGTCACCCTTGTGCCGCGGGGGGATGGCGTCGCCGAGGCGGACCTGCATATTCCGATGATGAGCCTGCCTGCCTGCTTTCCGGAGCTTGAGCCTGCGAACGTGGCGCCGGTGCCCTATCTGCGGCCCATTGCCGGTCGCGGAGCCGCACTGGACCCGCTGCTCGCACAGGCAGAGGGTCGCCTGAAGGTGGGCATCGTCTGGTCGGGCAGCGTCACCTTCGGGGACAACCGCTTTCGCGCGCTGGCGATGCGTGATCTGGTCGCCGCGCTGACGGTGCCCGGCGTCCAGCTGTTCAGCCTGCAGAAAGGTCCGCCCGCACTCGAACTGACGGACGCTGCGGCAGCGGCGGGTGTGATCGACCTGGCGCCGCTGCTGGGTGATTTTGCCGACACGGCCGCCGCGGTCGCCGCCATGGACCTGGTGATCATGACGGACAGCGGCGTCGCCCATCTGTGCGGGGCTCTGGGCCGGCCCGTCTGGGTCCTGCTGGCGCACTATGCCTATTGGCTGTGGCTGGACGAGCGCGCCGACAGCCCCTGGTATCCCAGCATGCGCCTGATCCGCCAGCCGCGGCCGGGCGACTGGGCCAGCGTGCTGGATACGGCCGGGGCCGCCCTGGTGCGGCTGGCCCTGCTTCACGAGGCCCGGCACCGTGCGCCCGCGGTCATGACTGCGATCGATGCCGCCCCGGTCGCCTGAGCTGGCGATGGCGGCGACGCGCGCCAGCGCCCGGCCCGCCGCCTTTCTGCGCGGGCTGTGGCGCCTGCCGGGCCTGGCGCACGGCCTGCTGATTGCCCTGGTGGCGATCAGCATGGTGCTGAACCTCCTGGCCTTCGTCCTGCCTCTCTACTCCCTTCAGGTGTTCGACCGCGTGCTGACCGCACGCAGCCTGGAGACCCTTGTGGCCCTGACCGCCATCGCCCTCGTCCTCGTCGTGATGCAGGCGGCGCTCGACGGGATCCGCAGCCGGTTGTGCGGGCGCCTGGCGGCGCGGGTCTATGACGCCCTGGCACCGGATGTCTTCACGGCAAGTGCCCGGCGCGCGGTCGCGGATCCCGAGGCTGCGCGGACGCGTCCGCTTGCCGACCTGGACGTCGTGCGGGGCTTCCTGGCAAGTCCGGCACCTGGTGCCCTGCTCGACGCGCCGTGGACGCCGCTCTTTGTCCTGGTGCTGTTCGCGATCCATCCCTGGCTCGGCGCCACGGCGCTCGCCGGGGTTGTCCTGCTTCTCGGCGGGTCGATGGCCAGCGAGATCGCGTCCCGCCGGCTCAGCGAGCAGGCGATGACGGGGGCGGCGGCCGCGCACCTGGAGGCGGAACAGGCCCTGCGCAACGCCGATGCCCTGGCGGCGCTGGGCATGCTGCCGGCGCTGCGCGCGCGCTGGCTGCGCCGGCAATACGCGGCCCTGAACGACGGGTCGCACGCGGCGGACGGCATCAACGTCATTTCGAGTGCGACCCGGTTCATCCGCTATGCCATCCAGATCGCCATGATGGCGTTGGCCGCGTGGCTGACGCTGTTGGGCGAACTCACGCCCGGCACCGTGATCGCAGCCAGCGTGATCGCCGGGCGGGCCTTCGTGCCGGTCGAACAGGCGATCGGCTCGTGGCGCTCCATCGTGCAGGCCCGCCTTGCCTGGACGCGGTGCGTGACGCTGGTCGCCAGCCATGCAGACCGCGCAGCGCCACAGTCCGCGCTGCCGCCGCCATCGGGCGCCATTGCCCTGCGCAACCTGGTGGTGACGCCCCCGGGCGCGCCGGCGCCCATCATCCGCAATGTCACGCTGACACTGGCCCGCGGGATGTCCCTGGGGATCATCGGGCCGTCGGGGTCCGGCAAGTCGACCCTGGCGCGGGCCCTGGTCGGCGCGGTCGAGGTCCAGGGCGGCAGCGTCCTGTATGATGGCGCTGAGATCGCGCAATGGCCGGCGGACGTTCGCGGTCGCCATGTCGGCTACCTGCCCCAGGGGATCGAGCTGTTCGCCGGTACCGTCGCCGAGAACATCTGCCGCATGGGACCCGTGGACTCCCAGGCGATGCTGAAGGCCTCCGACCTCGCCCATGCCCATGAGATGATCGTCGGCCTGCCGGGTGGGTACGAGTGCTGGATCGGGGAGGGGGGGCGCTCGCTGTCCGCTGGCCAGCGCCAGCGCATCGGCTTGGCGCGCGCGCTCTATGGCGATCCTGGGCTGGTCGTCCTGGACGAGCCCAATGCCTTCCTTGACGGCGACGGTGAGCAGCTTCTGCTGCGCAGCTTCGCGCGGATCCGGGCGCAGGGCACCACCCTGGTCGTGATCGCGCACCGGCCGAGCATCATTCAGGGCCTGGATGCGGTTGCCCTGCTGCGCGACGGCCGGGTCGAGGACAGCGGCAAGCCGGCAGAGGTGTTCGAACGCCTGACCCGGGCAGCGGCAGCCAACGCGGCGCCCCTGCGCCCGGTCCAGGTCACTCCGCGCTCGGGCGGCCCTCCAAACTGAACGGCGGCCGCTGGCCGACGAAGTCCAGGATCGTCGGCAGAAGGATCGCCATCTGGAAGTCTGGCCGTGGGGCTGCCAGTTGCTGCAGCATCAGGCCGTTCATCAGGTTCAGCAGGGCATTGGCCCGAAGCCCGGTTGCGGCGTCCGTCGGACCGTCGGCGGCGAGTTCGGCTTGCAGCAGGCGCGCCAGGGTCTCGCCCCAGGTCCGCAGCGGCGCCTGCAGGCGGGGCGATCGGGCAGCATCCAGGAACAGCTCGAAGCGGGCGATCTCCCCGTCGCGCTCGGCCAGCATGCGCTGGCCGACATAGGCAGCAAATCGCGCCCATCGGGCCGGACGGTCCGACCAGTCGCTGCGATCGGCCAGGACGGCGACAACCTCGTCCATCTGGCGCGCGATCAGGGTGGCCAGGGCCTCCGCCAGCATGTCCTCGCTGGTCTCGAAATAGTACCGGGCGGAGCCATGGGCGGTCCCTGCCTCCTCCGCCACGGCCCGGTGGGTGACGCCCCGCGCGCCATGGCGTGCCAGCAGCCGCACCACCGCATCCAGCAGGGCCTGCCGCCGCTCCGTGCCCCGCGCCTGAACCGGTGTCGCCATCACCCTGCTATGCCACAGGCAAGACTGTGCGCAATGAACTTCTCCATTTGTAGGAATTTCTCTATCCTGCGCACAGCCGGTCATGGTGGGCGAGGAGGAGACAATGGGTGAAATGCCTGGAATGGCGCAGTTCGACAGGGCCTTTTTTGACAGGGCCTTTGCTGCTCTCCTGCCCATGATCGAGGCGCGACGGGAGGAGATCGAGAGGGCGCGACGCCTGCCGCCGGACCTGGTCGACGCGATCCGTGCGGCGGGGATCTTCCGCATGCATGTGCCGGTCGATGAGGGGGACTGGGCATGCCCTACCCCGATGGCGTCCATGTCCTGCGTCGCCTGGCCCAGGCCGACGGCGCCGTGGGCTGGAGCCTGATGATCAATACGGAAAGCCCGCAATTGCTGGCCCTGCTGCCCGCCGAAACCTTTGCGGCCATCTACGCCGCCGGGCCCGACGTCACGATCGCCGGGACCTTCGCCCCGCGCGGCGAGGCGACGCCGGTCGCCGGCGGCTACCGTGTCAGTGGCCGCTGGGGCTTTGCCAGCGCGTGCGAACATTCGGATTGGCTGTTCGCGAATTGCGTGGTGCCGGGGCCTGGCGGCGTCCAGGGCCTGCGCTGCATGGCGCTTCCCCGGGAGGCATGGCAGATCCATGACACCTGGCACACGCTTGGCCTGCGCGGGACCGGCAGCCAGGATATCGCCCTGGTCGACGCTTTCGTCCCCCAGGCGCAGAGCTTCGACCTGTTCGGGGGGGTGCCCTGCCGCACGGGCCCGCAGTTCGCAGGGCCGCTCCTGCAGTTCAGCATGCACATCGGCGCCGTTGCCCTGGGCATCGGGCAGGGCGCGCTGGCGGACCTGATCGGTCATGCGCAGACCGGCCGGACGCGCCTGTATGGCCGCACGGCAATGCGCGACAGCGAATTGTTCCGCTACCGGATCGGCCGCGCGGAAGCCGATCTGCGCGCGGCGGAAGCGCTGCTCGACGCGCAGGCGGCAGAGTTCTGGGCACGGGCCCAGGCGGGCACCGTGGCGCCCGACCTGCTGCCGCGCGTGCAGCAGGCCGTCGCCTGGATCGTGGAGACGGCGCAGGCAGTGGTCGACGCCTGCCACAAGGCGGGCGGCTCAGCCGGGGTCTATGACGGCTCCGCCCTGCAGCGCCGCCTTCGAGACATCCACACGCTGAGCCAGCACGCCTCGGTCCAGGAAGCGCTGTTCGCCAGCAATGGCGCGCTGCTGTTGGGGATAGACCCCGGCTTTACCGTCTAGGCCGGGGTCCGATGCGCGCGTGCGGCGGTCAGGAGCCGGCCTTGCCGTCGAAGTCGCTGGCGTCGTGCCGTTCGCGCAGCTGGTTCTCCGGCTCTCCCCAGGTGCGATTGACGATGCGGCCGCGCTTCACCGCCGGCCGCTCGGCGATCTCGTCCGTCCACCGCTGCACGTTCTTGTACTCGTCAACCGAAAGGAATTCGGCCGCATTGTAGACCAGTCCCTTGACCAGGGCACCGTACCAGGGCCACACGGCGATATCGGCGATCGAATACTGGTCGCCGCCCAGGTAGCGACTTTCGCCCAGCCGCCGGTCCAGCACGTCCAGCTGGCGCTTCGTCTCCATCGCGAAGCGGTCGATCGCATATTCGATCTTGGTCGGGGCATAGGCGTAGAAGTGGCCAAACCCGCCGCCCAGATAGGGCGCGCTGCCCATCTGCCAGAACAGCCAGGACAACGTCTCTGCCCGCGCCGGCTGCGATGTCGGAAGGAAGGCCCCGAACTTCTCGGCCAGGTGCAGCAGGATCGAGCCGGATTCGAAGACGCGGACCGGCGTGGGGCCGCTGCGGTCCAGCAGCGCCGGAATCTTGGAGTTCGGATTGACGGCGACAAAGCCGCTGGAGAACTGCGCGCCCTCGCTGATCGGGATGATCCAGGCATCATACTCGGCGCCCGCATGGCCCAGCGCCAGAAGCTCCTCCAGCATCACCGTCACCTTGACCCCGTTGGGCGTGCCCAGGGAGTAGAGCTGCATCGGATGCTTGCCGACGGGCAGGTCCTTGTCGTGCGTCGGGCCGGCGATCGGGCGATTGATGCTGGCGAACTGCCCACCGCTGCCCTTGTTCCAGGTCCAGACCTTGGGCGGCGTGTACTCGGTCGTATCGCTCATGACGAAATCCCCGGTAGGAGGTGCTTCCCATCGGGTTTAAGCGAAGCACGGGCGGTTGGCGACCTGCCGTGATGGCCAGGACCGGGCAGCGGTCCGCTCAGGTGCAGGTCGGCAGCAGGAACAGGCCCAGGAATGTGAAGACGGTTGCCCCGACCGCGGCCAGGGATGCCCAGCGCCCCACGGCGAGCGTAAAGGCCGCGGTCGCCCCCTCCGGTGCCGGCAGGCGCCAGGCCCAGGCGAGCACGCCGGCCCCCGCAGCAAGGTGCAGGCCGAACAGGCCGAACAGTTGCGCCTGCTGCAGGGTCAGGCCCGCGACCAGTGTCCGCTCGTGCCAATTCAGCGCACACCCGACCGACAGCGCGCCATAGAGGACGACGAACGCCACGGCCCAGACGGAGAAGCCGCCGGCGATGAGGACCGCAGTCCTTCCCCCCGTCATTGGCCGGCGTCCACGGCATGCCCAAGCACAGCGACGGCCCCCAGGGCGATGGTTCCGGCCGCGGCGGCATAGTCGTGCCACAGCCTGCCGAGGCGCAGGTCAAGACTCCGCACGGGGGACAGGTGGCCGCTTGCCTGCCGCCACAACCCATGGAGCGCCAGGATCAGACCGACCAGGGCGTGGAGAGCGGCATAGACCAGGAACACGAAGCCGAGGGCACCCAGCGCATGCTGCGTACGGTCCTGGATGCTTGCGGCCGTGAGCAGCAGGACCAGGCCTGCCGAGGCCTGGGCCAGGGCGGCCAGGATCAATGCGGCGCGCGGGCTGCCACCAGCGACCAGGGCGCGCACGGCCAGCCGGCCCCCCAGGCTGCCCATCACCAGAAGGACCCAGGCGAGGGCCAGCGGCATGCTGTCGGGCGTGGCTCCGTCCGGTGGCGGCCAGCCGGGTGCCACGAGCCACAGGAACATCGCCCCGAACAGAAGCGACGCGAACAATGTCCCGTCGGCGGCCAGCGTCAGGACCATGGCCCACCATGACGGCGGACGGGCGGCTTCCCAATGCGGCGGCGCCTGCTCGCCATGGCCGATCGGCAGGGGGCCGGTGTCGGCGCGCGCACCGGTGGTTCGTGTCCAGGCCAGGAAAAGCGCGACGACAACGGCAAGCGGCAGCAGCGCCAGGGCATAGGCCTTGGCCAGCAGGCACAGGACAAACGCACCTGTCGCAAGGCCCGACCAAAGGGGCAGGAACGTCGACCGGGGCAGGACGACGACCTGCTCGGGCGCGCCGGTCAGGGCGTTCACGCCCAGGGTTTCCATCCAGCCATGGCGGGTGAAGCCCAGATAGCCGTCCCCACGGGCCAAGGCGGGACCCAGTTTCTCGGGCACGACCTGGTCCGCTCGGGCGCCCATGCGCGGCAGCGAGGCAAAGCCATAGGCGGTGGCAGGGGTCGGCATGGCCCAGTCCAGCGTGGTGGCACCCCACGGATTGCGACGGAAGCGTCGGCCAAAGCGGACCTGCACCACCAGGTCGATGACGAACAGGGCAAAGCCCATTGTCATGATGAAGCCGCCGACCGAAGACAGCAGGTTCATCCAGTCCCATTGGGCCAGGGGGGAATAGGTGTCGACCCGCCGCGGCATGCCCCGCAGGCCGGTCAGGTGCATGATGAAGAACGTCAGGTGGAAGCCGCCAAAGATCAGCCAGAACGCGGTCACCGACAGGCGATGATCGGCGATCCGCCCGGTGATGTGCGGCAGCCAGAAATAGGCTGCGGCCATCATCGGGAACACGAAGCCGCCAACCAGGACGTAGTGCAGATGCGCCACCACGAAATGGGTGTCGTGCACCTGCACGTTGAACGGGACCATGGCCAGCATGACGCCGGTCAGTCCGCCCATCACGAACACGACAAGGAAGCCGCCCAGGTAGAGCATGGGGACGTCCAGGCGGGGGCGGCCGACCTGCTGGGTGCCGCGGGCCAGCGTCGCGATCCAGGCGAAGATCTGCACCCCCGTGGGGATGGCGACCAGGCCGCTTGCCGCCGAGAAGAAGGCAAGGGCGAGGTGGGGGATCCCCACGGTGAACATGTGGTGGACCCACAGGCCAAACGACAGGAACGCCATGGCGACGATCGCCGCCACGATGGCGCGGTAGCCGACCAGGGGGACCCGCGCGAAGACCGGAACCATGGTCGATATCGCGCCGGCCGCGGGCAGGAAGATGATGTAGACCTCTGGATGGCCGAACAGCCAGAAGAGGTGCTGCCACAGCAGCGGGTCGCCGCCCCGGGTGGGATCGAAGAAGGGCAGGTCGAAGGCCCGCTCCAGTTCCAGCAGGATCGACCCCAGGATCAGCGGCGGGAATCCGAACAGCATCATGAACGCGGTCACCAGCAGGTACCACGCCATGATCGGCATGCGCTCGATGCTCATCCCGGGCGCCCGCAGCTTCAGCACGCTGACGACGATCTCGATCGCGGCCGACAGGGCCGAGATTTCGACGAAGGTGATGCCAAGCAACCAGATGTCGGCATTGATCCCGGGACTGTAGGTCTCGGAACTGAGCGGCGTGTACATGAACCACCCGCTATCGGGTGCAACGCCCGCGAGCATCGCACCGATGATGATGCTGCCGCCGAAAAGATAGCACCAATAGCCATAGGCAGTGAGCCGGGGAAAGGCCATGTCCCGGGCGCCCAGCAGCTTGGGCAACAGATAGATCGCCAATCCCTCGAACATCGGGATCGCAAACAGGAACATCATCACCGTGCCATGCATGGTGAAGAGCTGGTTGTAGACGTCCGGGCCGACAAAGGCGGAGGAGGATGTCGCGATCTGCGCCCGGATCGCCATCGCCAGCATCCCGCCAATGGCGAAGAACACGAAGGCCGTGACCATGAAGCGCTTGCCCATGGTCGTATGGTTGACGGCGGACAGGCGCCCAAGGCCAGGCGGCGTGCCCCAGATGCGTGAGAGCTGGCCGTGCAGGGCCAGCGGCGTCGGTCCGCCGGGCTCGGTCATTCTGCCAGGCCCGCCATCGCTGCCGCGAATGTCTCCGCGTCATGCGCGACGGCCCAGAAGGCCATGGCGCTGTGGCCAACCCCGCAATACTCCGCGCAGACGCCGCCGAACCGCCCGACCTCGTCCGCCTGCAGGCGGATCACGTTGGCATGCCCTGGAATGGCGTCGATCTTGCCGCCGATCCGCGGCACCCAGAATGAATGGATGACGTCCGTGCTGGTGACGACGATGTCGACCGGGCGGCCGACCGGCATGTGCATGATGTTCGTGGAGTGCCGACCTGCCTCTGGATAGGTGAAACGCCACTGCCAGCGGCTGGCCTCGGCCTCGATCCGCATGGGGGTCGGCTCGCGCGGACTGGCGAGCAACTGGCCGCCAAGGATGAAGGCGCCCAGCACCAGCACCGTCAGCACCACCGACGGAAAGACCAGGCCTCCCCACAGGATCAGGCCGCGCGGGCTCAGCCTTGTTGCCGCAGTGCGATTCAGCGAGAGCGCCACGACCAGGCTGACGCCAAGCAGGATCAGCACGGCCCCGACCAGCATGATCCACCACAGGGTGGCAATTCCCGACGCAGCGGGGCCCACCGGCGCCAGGGTCGAATAGTCGCCGCCGCAGGCCGCCAGCGCGGACACGGAGCCGAGCGCGGGGAACCGCAGGCGGCGCCAGGGGGTTGGCCCCCGCCAGGAGGGCCAGCGATGAACGAAACCAACCCGACGACCCCCAGCCCGGTGATCGAGGCCGTGGCCCGGCACAGCGTGGAATCCGCCGTGGCGGTCGCCGGCCACCCGCTGCACGCGATGAGCGTCCACTTTCCCATCGCCCTGGTCATGGCGACCCTGGCGAGCGACGTCTTCTACTGGTGGACGGCGGATCCGTTCTGGGCGCGAGCCGGCTTGTGGGCGGCAGGCTTCGCCTTTTTCAGCGGCATCGCCGCCGGGTTGGTGGGGACGGCCGAACTGCTCCTGGTGAAGGGCATTCGCAAGCGGGTGGCCAGCTGGACCCATGCAGTGGCGGCCATGACGCTGATCGCGACCATCGGCACCAACTGGGGGGTTCGCCTCATGGGCCCGGAGCACATCCTGCCTCATGGCCTGCTGCTGTCCTGCCTGGCGGCGGTGTTCACCGGCCTGGCGGGCTGGCACGGGGGCAAGCTGGTCTTCGATCACGGAATCGGCCTGGTCATTTCTGAAAGGGGTTGATCGGCTCGGCCAGGCGCCGCAATGCGCCGGGCTCGCCCAGTTCCGCGGGCAGCAGGTGGGGCAGGTCAGGCTTGGCGAGGACGACGGCCAGGATCGCCGAGATGACGGACAGGCTCGCCAGGGTCGCGCCGGCCGAGCGCCAGACCGGATAGAAGGCATCCGCGGCGAACAGGCGGATCACCAGAAGGCCGGTAAGCACATGGAGCGAGACCATCGCGCCCACCAGCAGCAGCTTCAGCGAGAACCAGGGCTCGAACGTCTCGCGGGCAAAGATCAGGGCGGTGCCGCTGGCGATGGCGACAAACGCCGCGGGCGACAGCACGGTGACGTACAGGTACCGGACCATCCCATGCAGACGGTGGAACGACGGGCCGGCCACCGTGCGGCCACGGCGGACATAGAGGGCCGGCAGGCAGAGCAGCCCGGCACTCCAGATGGCGATCGCCGCCATGTGGACCAGCTTCAGGGCGACAATCATCTGGTCCCGCCAACAGGGGCGGGCGCAAGTGTCCGGCTGATCAGCACCGTGGCCCCCACGAGGTAGGGCAGGGCTGCAGGCACCCACATGATCAGGCCGGCCAACTGCTGGTCGGCGACCGGTCCAAGGCCATAGGGAAGGGTCGTGTCCCAATGCGGGGCGTATAGCGCCCGCCCGGCAAAGGTCAGCAGGGCGCCCAGCATGCCCATCTGCGCGACCGTGGCTCCCAGCATCAGCAGCCGCGGCGCCAGGGCGCGCCTGTCGTCCAGGGCCGCCTGCCACAGGGCCACGGCCGAGGCCAGCAGGCTGAGCTGCATGAGCCAGTAGAGCGGGGCCGGGCCGATTGCCTCCTGATAGACGGCTGGCACATGCCACAGCCACAGCACCACCGCATGGATTCCCGCCAATGTCGCAACGGACAGGCGCGGCGGGCGGGGAAAGGCCAGTGCGAGAGCAGGTGCCACAAGTGCGACCAGGATCGCGTGGTGCGCCACGCGCGCGGAGAACAGCGCCGTGGTCAACGCGCAAAGCGGCGACAGGAACAGGGTGGCAATCAGCACAAGCGCCGCCACCAGGGCGGGGCGCGATCCCTGGCCGCTGCGGCGCAGGGAATGAGCCATCGCCAGGGCAGCGATCAGCGCCAGGGCGATCGGGTCGGCATTCCAGGCAGCACCCAGGTCACCCGGGCCGGGCGGCGGTCCGCAATAGGCTTCGACATCCATTCCTGCGCCCGACATCCCCCCAGGCTTTCCGCTGTGCCACCCCACGCGGCGACGCGGTCACCCCGCACAACGCGCAAAGTGCCCTGTGGTTCACGGAATTTTTCCCGTCGGCGCGGCGGCGCGTGCCGTCGCTGCCCGAAGGGCCGGCTTGGCCGTCGCCGGGACTGCAGGCAGGATGCGCGCAGCGATTGGTACAGGGTCAGGCGGATGGTGCGGGCGTGATCACGGCGACGGTCGCCAGGGACGGGGTCCTGGCCTTCCACCAGCCGGTCACGGCGGCGGCCCGGGCGCTCATGGCGCTGGGTGGGCTAGTCCCGCTGCTGGCACCGTATGAACTGCTGGTCCGTCCGCAATGGCTGGGCTTCTCGATCGCCACGGTGTTCGTCCTGGTGATCTGCGCCGGGGCCGTCGTGGTCAGCGCCCTGTTCCTGTCCACGGCAATCCTGGGCGTCGCCCGGACTTTCGTGTTCGATCCGCGGACCCGCATCCTGACGGCGGACGATCGTGGGCTGTTCGGCCGGCGCAAGCGGCACTATGGGTTCGACGACCTGGGGGCCATCGCGATGGTCGCCGACGAGACCACGGACTCCGGGACACGCTATCGCCTCAGCATCGGCCTGCGGGGCCAGATGCGGCGGCTGGAGATCGACTGGTTCGACGACATCGACTCGGCCGAGGAGGCCCGCGCGATGCTGCGCGACACGCTGGGCGGACCGCATGCCCGCGGCCCCGTCCTGGGCTGGGTGCGGCCCCTTGAGACGGGTGGAGAGGGGCTGCCCCGGGCCTGAGGCGGGCGGTCGCGGTCAGTCGTGCGAGAGCATCAGGTTGCGCACGATCGGATAGATCTCGCGCTCCCACTTCTTGCCGCTGAAGACGCCATAATGGCCCACGCCGGCCTGCATGTGGTGACGCTTCATGTAGGGGCGCAGGCCGGTGCACAGGTCATGGGCCGCGGCCGTCTGGCCCAGGGCACAGATGTCGTCGCGCTCGCCCTCGACCGTCAGCAGGGCGGTGCGGCGGATCTTTGACGGATCGATCCGCTCGCCCTGGTACATCGCCTCCCCCTTGGCCAGCGCGGCATCCTGGAAGACGATCTTGACCGTCTCGATGTAGAACTCCGCCGTCAGGTCCAGCACGGCGAAGTACTCGTCGTAGAAGGTCTTGATCTTCTCAGCCTCGGGCAGTTCGCCCCGCGCCAGGTGGCGGTACAGGTTGCGGTGCGCCTCGCGGTGCCGCTTCATGTTCATCGACATGAAGGCGGTCAACTGCATGAAACCGGGATAGACCCGGCGCCCAGCCCCGGCAAAGCGCGCCGGCACCGTGCTGATCAGCTTTTCCTCGAACCATTCGATGGGGTTTTCCATCGCCAGGTCATTGACCTTGGTCGGGTTGATCCGCGTGTCGATGGGGCCTGCCATCAACGTCATGCTGCGCGGTGTCGCCGGATTTTTGCGCTGGGACATCACCGCAACCGCGGCCAGGGCCTGGACGCAGGGCTGACACACGGCCACGACGTGGGCGCCCGGGCCCAGCGCCTCCAGGAACTGGATGACGTGGGTGATATAGTCCTCGAACCCGAAGCGCCCGGCCGACAGGGGAATGTCGCGGGCATTGTGCCAGTCGGTGATATAGACGTCGTGGTCGGCGGCGAGCGTCTGCACCGTGTTGCGCAACAGCGTGGCGAAGTGACCGGACAGTGGCGCGATGACCAGCACCCGCGGCTGTACCACGTCGACCTGGGGCTTCGCGAAGCGCAGCAGCGTCCCGAACGGCGTGACCATCGCCGCTTCCTCGACCACCGCCACTTCGCGGTTGCCCACGGTGACATGGTCGATGTCATACGGGGGCCTGTGATGGGTCAGCTGCGCGCGGGACACCATCTCCCACGCGGCGCTCCACTGCCGGACCGGCGCGTAATCCACCGCGTCGGGCCACAAGGCCAGGATTCCCTTGGTGACCCGGGCCAGCGCACGCGCCGGCTCGAACAGGTCGTTCGTTGTTTGATAGGTCGAGTAGAGCACGCTCCGGCCGATGTCAGCTTCCCCCTGCAGTGCAAACGCTAGTGCACTTTCTTGTGCACTGCGAGATGATAATCGTCCATCATCGCGGCGACGCGCAGAGGGCGAGGGGCAGGATGAGCACGGCAAAGGCCGTTTTGACCATTTCCAGCAGGAACTACTCGTCGTGGTCGCTGCGGGGCTACCTGCTGTGCCGGCTGGCCGGCCTGGACGTGGAGGAGAAGGTCCTCTCCCTGGACGACCCGTCTACCCGGGCGGAACTGCTGCTCATATCGCCGTCGTTCCTGACGCCAGCGCTGGAGCATGACGGGGTCAAGGTGTGGGACACCCTTGCCATAGCGGAATACTTGGCCGAGGAACGGCCGGAGGCCGGGCTGCTGCCGCTGGCCAAGGGTGCACGGGCGCACTGCCGCGCGATCTGCGGCGAAATGCACTCCGGTTTCTACAACCTCCGCTCCGCGCTGCCGATGAACCTGAAAGCGCACTATCCGAACTTCAAGGTGTGGGCTGGCGCCAGGCCGGACATCGAGCGGGTGCAGGAAATCTGGCGCACCTGCCTTGCGACCTATGGCGGGCCGTACCTGTTCGGGGCCAAGCCGACCATGGCCGATGCCATGTACGCGCCCGTGGCAGCCCGGTTCAAGACCTATGCCGTGGCGCTGGACGGGCCGTGCAAGGCCTATTCGGACGCGGTCCTGGACTGGCAGCCGGTCAAGGACTGGGCGCGCGAGGCAGAGGCCGAGCCCGAGGACTTCGAGGAACTGGACGTCGAGTTCTGACGCGCCGTCATGGCTTGGGCCAGAGCGTGACGCTGTTGCGATCGTGCGAGCCCGCGATTGCGATCCGCGTCCCGGCGGCGACCGTCAGGCCCGGGGGGAAGTGATGGAACACCGCCGCCCAGCAGGACGCGGTACCGGGACCGGGCCGGTTCTCGTAGACGCCGGTTCCGTCCATGTCGAGGGCCAGCCATTGGGCGATGCCGTTGGCATCGTTCGCACTGGCCGTCACCGGCACCTGGGCCCGGGCCTCCGGAAAGGGGCCGCCTGAGGCGAAGTCGAAGTCGAACAGGTCTGCCGCGTCGCTGCACAGGGCCAGGTCCGCCGAGTCGACGGACACCGTCTTCAGCGGTGCCTGGAGCACGTTGAACGGGCTGAGGTCGAAGCCCGCGGCGCTGGTCATCCGCCGGGAGCGGTCGTAGCGGGCGAGGGCAACCCGCACCCGGCCACGCGCCGGGATGACGTGCCCGCCGGGGCGCAAAAGGCGACGCACTGCCTTCTCGTGCACCGGCAATGTGGCCTCGCCCAGCATGTTGTTGCTGACGATCTCGGACACAAGGATGTCGACGGGCCCACCCATGTCGCGCTCGGCGTCGATGTCGTCCGAATGGCGCGACAGGACGGTGATCCGCTCGGACAGGCCGTTGTGCGCGATGACGCTGCGTGCCGCGGCCGCAACGGCGCCGTTCATCTCGCAGGTGAAGACGCGGGCGGCACCAGCCCGGGCCGCCATCATGGCCAGCAGCCCGGTGCCGGAGCCGATATCGAGCACGCGGGAGGTCGGGGTAATCGCGCGGACCAGGGCCTGCTCATAGGCGTCATTGCGTACCGCGTCGCGCACGATGGCGAAGTGCCATTGCGGCACGCGGTTGGACAGGATCTCGGCCGCACGGGCCAGCACCTCCGGGTCGTCGGCGCCGGCTTGGCGGGCCTTCAGCGCCAGTTCGTGCGCCTTTTCGTTCCGCCCCTTGGCCAGCAGGGTGCGCGCAAGGTTCAGGAGTGCGACCGGGCGGTCGGCCAACTGGGCGACCAGGGCGTCAAGCGGCAGGCGGGTCATCGGCTCTCCAGGCAGACAGGTGCCAGGCAGACAGGTAAGGGGGCCAATCAACCGACCACGATCATGTCTTCGCCGCGCAGTTCCTCGAGAAGGTCCACGACCTGCCGCTCGCAGGTCGCCTGATCGACGTCATAGCGCTGCATCAGCGATTCGCAGATCGCAGCGACACTGGTCGGCTGCTCGATCAGCGTCCAGACGGCGGAACCCACCTTGTTGAAGCCGTAGCAGGTGCCGTTTTCCACATGCAGGGCCAGGACCTCGCCATCGGCATCCGCCTCGATGAAGCCGTCGGCGCGGGACACGATCGACTGGCTGGTCAGGGGCGTCTTGCTCATGGCTGTACATCTCTCATCGTCATGCGTCGCCGACCCGGATGCCGGACCGTGACGCTGTGCCAGATTCTCCAGGGGATTTAGCACAGGCGACGGTCATTGCACGGATCGTCTGTGACGGAAGCGCCGGACAGCGTGATGGACATGGAGCCGGGGCAGACCATCGCAGCCGTATCCGCCGGGGCACACACTGCGGTTGTCCTGCCGGCCAACAGTTTCTGCCGCGTGCGGTGCATTCGTTGGATGCTAGTGTCTGTACCCCAACGATTTCCCAGAACAAAAGGGTGCCGGCATGACAAACATCGAAGGCGACAGGGCAGGCGCAGACGTTGCGGTCGAAGCACCACTTCTGGCCTGGGAAGTCCCCGAGGTCGTGTGCCTGTCGCTGGCGCAGGTTGCGAACAACGATCTCGGCGGCGGCACCGACGGTACATTCTTCAGCTGATCTGAATGGGGTCGCGGGCCGGTGGCGGGCGACCCTGGTCAGCCAAGCGGATCGGGCCGATCGAACGGAAAATGACGTCCTTGATGCCACGGCGGCCGCGACGATCGTGGACCTGACAGCCTCACCGCCCGGGCGGCCTCACGCCTCCTGCCCGATGGACCAGCGGACGCCGAAGGGGTCGCGCAGCTGGCCATAGCGGTGGCCCCAGAACATCATCTGCACCGGCATCGTCACCTCTGCCCCCGCCGCGATGGCGCGGGCGAACCAGGCGTCGATGTCGTCGACCTGAAGGTGCAGGGTAAAGGCCTGCGGCGGCTCATGCGGCTGGCCATAGTCCGGGAACGGATCGCACAGCATGACCGAGCCGCCATTGATGCGCAGGTGGATGTGCATCGTGCGGCCCTGCGCGTCGTCGGGCTGGCGCGCGACTTCCTGCGCGCCGAAGGCGGCGGCGTAGAAGGCGGCGGCGCGGCCAGCGCCATCGACCTGGAGGTAGGGGGCGACACCGCCCAGGACCTCGGGCTGCTTCGGCGGGGCGGCGCCGGAATCGGGCTTGTCCATCGCTGGCTCCTTCGTATCAGGGCGAAAGGTCGACGGCGGCGCGCAGGCTGCCATCCATGTAGAACGGGACCGAGGAATGCTCGTGCGCGATACGCCAGCCGTCCGGGGTCCGGACCAGGCAGACGGTCAGGCGGGCCCAGACGGCGTTCCGTTGGCCATCGGTCTTCGTCCCGCTGATGTGCAGGAAGCCATGGGCGAAGGCGGCATCGCCGCCAACTGTCACCTGCTCCAGCCGGATGTCATAGCCGATCGGCCCGTCCCACGTGGCGAACCAGGCCTCAAGGCCCCCGCGTTCCTCCTCCGCCGGCCCGGAATGGGCCAGGGGTGGCGCCAGGTCACAGATCACGGCATTCGGTAGATAGCCGGCCGTGGCGCGCCCGGCATCCTTGTCCCGGATGCCTGTGGCATGGTCCCCGACCAGGGCCAGGATGGCCTGGCGATCCGTGTCCGACGCGTCGATGCCTCGGGCAATTGCGGCGTTCATGGTGGCGTCCTTCGGTTGCACCGTGATTGAGCCAAGGACGCAGGGCGAGGGGCCACCCCGACATGGCCGGGCGATTTTCCGGGGCGCCTGCCTTCCGCTGCGGCAGGCGCATTGCCACGGCACGCCTGCTTCGCTATCAGGGGCGCCTTACCTGAAGGGAGGACATGATATGGACTTCGAACATTCCGATCGCGTGAAGGACCTGCTCACCCGGCTGCGGGCCTTCATGAACGAGCACATCTACCCGAGCGAGCTGGAGCACTACGAGTTCGTGAACGACTACGCGAACCTGTGGAAGCCCTGGCCCAAGATCGAGGAGCTGAAGGAGAAGGCCAAGGCCCAGGGCCTGTGGAACCTGTTCCTGCCGCATGAGTACGGCGAATACTCGCCGGGCCTGACCAACCTGGAATACGCGCCCCTGGCCGAGGAAATGGGCCGCGTTCCCTGGTCGTCCGAGGTTTTCAACTGCGCGGCGCCCGACACCGGCAACATGGAGGTGCTGGCCAAGTTTGGCACCAAGGCGCAGAAGGACCGCTGGCTGATGCCGCTGCTGAACGGCGAGATCCGTTCGGCCTACCTGATGACCGAGCCGCAGGTCGCCTCGTCCGACGCAACCAACGTCGAGACCGAGATCAAGGCCGATGGCGAAGACTACGTCATCAACGGGCGCAAGTGGTGGATCTCCGGCATCATGGATCCGCGCTGCAAGCTGCTGCTGCTGATGGGCAAGACCGACCCGTCCGCGCCGCGCCACCAGCAGCAGTCGACGATCATCATCCCGCGCGAGACGCCGGGCGTGAACATCGTGCGCAACCAGAAGGTCTTCGGCTCGTGGCATTCGCCGGGCGGCGAGGCCGAGCTGCGCCTTGAGAACGTGCGCGTGCCGAAGTCGAACCTGATCATGGGCGAGGGCAAGGGCTTCGAGATCGCGCAAGGGCGCCTGGGGCCGGGCCGCATCCACCATTGCATGCGCTCGATCGGCCAGGCCCAGCGCGCGCTGGAGATCATGGCCCGCCGGGTCGAGAACCGCGTCGCCTTTGGCAAGAAGCTGTCCGACCAGAGCAGCATCCGCCAGGACGTGGCCCTGTCGTACTGCGAGATCGAGCAGGCCCGGCTGCTGACGCTGAAGGCCGCCTACATGATGGACACGGTGGGCAACAAGGTCGCCCGCGACATCATCGCGGCGATCAAGGTCATCGCGCCGCGCATGGCCCAGACGGTGTGCGACCGCGCGATCCAGGCCCATGGCGGCATGGGCGTCAGCCAGGACACGCCGATCGCCTATTTCTTCTCGACCAACCGCTTCCTGCGCATCGCGGATGGCCCGGACGAGGTACACATGTCCCAGCTCGGCAAGATCAAGATCAAGGAATACAACGAGCTGCCGGCCTGATCCCTGACGTGCGAGCCCTTCCCCTCGGGGGAGGGCTCGCGCTCAGGCCGCGGGCTTGGGCCTGGCGCGCTTGAATTCGCTGGCGCGGAAGAGGGCATCGAAGGGGATGCCCTGCTCGGCATAGAACTCCGCAGCACCCTCCTCGCGGTCGACCACGGAGAGGACCAGGGCGACAATGCCGCCGGAGGCGCGGACTGCCTCCACCGCCTGCATGGCGGAACCGCCGGTGGTCGTCACGTCCTCGATGATCACGACACGGCGGCCGTCGATCGACGGGCCTTCCACCAGCTTCTTGGTCCCGTGGTCCTTGGCCTTCTTGCGCACGAAGAAGCCGGTCAGCGGGCGGCTGTCCAGGCTCTGCGCGATGACGGGCGTGATGAGCGGGACGGCCCCCATTTCCAGGCCGCCCACGGCATCGACCTGGAGCGGGGCGATGCGGTCCAGGATCAGGTGCGGCAGGGCCGCCGCCGCCACCGGGTCCAGCATGGTCGGCTTCATGTCAATGTAGAAGTCGGACGGCCGGCCGGACGCCAGGATCAGGTCGCGCCAGCCGAACGAGTTGTCGAGGATGGTGGCGAAGACCTGGGCGCGCGCTTGCGCCAGTCGGCTGGGGGCATCCGTCATCGGCCAAGTCATCCTGTCATGTCGCGGGGTGGGGCGGCGCAGGCTGTACACGCAACCGCCCCGCGCCGCAATCAGGCGGCGCGGACGTCCTGGAGGAAGCGGTCGACGCGGTCGCGCAGCTCCGTCGTGCGCTGCGCGATGCCCGAGGCGGCGCCCAGGACCTCGTGCGCGGCGGTGCCGGTCTGGTCGGCCATGCCCAGCACCGCGCCGATCGAATGGTCCAGCGCCTCCGTCCCCGTGGCGATCGCCTGGATGTTGCGGGCGATCTCCTGCGTGGCGGCACCCTGTTCCTCCGTGGCGCCAGCGATCGAGGTCGAGATCGCCTCGAGCGCGCTGACGGAGGAGGCTATCTCCGCAATCGCGTCCGCGGAGGAGCCGCTGGCGATCTGGATCGCCTGGATGTGACGGGTCACTTCCTCGGTCGCGCGGGCGGTCTGGTTGGCCAGGGCCTTGACCTCGGACGCAACGACGGCGAAGCCCTTGCCCGCCTCGCCCGCGCGCGCTGCCTCGATGGTGGCGTTGAGGGCCAGCAGGTTGGTGCGGCTGGCAATGTCGCCGATCAGGGCGATGACGACACCGATCTGGTTCGCGGCGGATGTCAGGTCGCCGACGATGGAGCGCGTCGATTCGGCGTGACCGACGGCGTTGCGTGCCATGCTCGTCGCTTCCGCGACGCGCGCCGCAATCTCGGCGACGGAGGCGCTGAGCTGCCCGGCGGCGCCCGAAACGGACTGCGCATTGCTGGCAGAGGCCTGCGTCGCCTCGCGCCCGGCGCCGGCTTCGGTGCTGGTCTGGGCGGCGGAGTCGGTGAGGGCGCGGGCATGCGACTCAAGCTCGCCCGCGGCTGCGGCCAGCGCCCCGACGATCGAGCCCACCTCGCTGTCGAAGCGATTGGCCAGCTGCTCGGTGGAGAGGCGGCGCGCCGCCTCGGCCTCCTGGCGCAGGCGGTCGCGCTCGGCAAGCCTCGCCTGTTCGGCCTCCAGCTCGGCTTGGTCGCGATTGCGGCGCTCTGCCTCGCTCTCGGCGCGCAGGCGCTGGGCCTCGGCCTCCGTTGCCCGGGCCTGGCGGCCATTGTCGCGCAGGATCAGCACGGCCTTGGCGATGTCGCCCACTTCGTCGCGGCGCTCTGTGTCGTGGATGTCGGCCTCCAGGTCGCCGTCGGCGAGGCGACGGACGGAGCCGGTGATCCGGCCCAGCGGCAGGGCGACGCTGCGCCCGACCAGGAACGCGAAGGCAAGCGCCATCAGCAGGCCGAAGCCGGTGCCGGCCAGGACCAGGTTCTGCGATTGGGTGCGGGCCCGGTCGGCCGCCTGGGCCTGGGCCTGGGCGACCTCGCCAACCAGGGCGATGACCTTG
Source organism: Zavarzinia sp. CC-PAN008 (assembly GCF_051903925.1). Classification (GTDB taxonomy): domain Bacteria; phylum Pseudomonadota; class Alphaproteobacteria; order Zavarziniales; family Zavarziniaceae. The sequence goes on along the minus strand of NZ_CP173678.1, from coordinate 4,161,166 downwards.
CCGGCGGCCTCGTCCTGGGCGCGGATCGCCTCCGCCCGGGTGCGGGCGGCCCGGCGCAGGACGGCGAAGTCGGCGGCGGCCTTCTGCGCCGCGGCTTCGGCCGCGGTGCGCTGCTCGCCCACCTCAAGCTGGGCCAGGCGGGCCTGAAGCGCCATGATCGACTGGCTGGGATTGGCGTTCTGCCCCAGGTTGAAGCGGGCCACGGCGCGGTCGACCGTCAGCGCGCCCTGGGCCAGGCTGGCGGCCGCGGCGGCGCGGGCATTGGCGGCGTTCATCGCGGCCGTCGCTTCGGCCGCCTGGGCCTGCAGCGCCTTGGCCGCGTCCGCCTGGGCGGTGGTGACGGTATCGGCCAGTGCCTTGATCTGCCGCGTCAGGTCGGCAACCGCGGTGCTCTGGGCATCGCGGTCGCGGGCCACGACCACGGCGCGGGACCCGCCATCGACCATGGCGGCGAGGGCGCTGCGATAGGCCTGGGCCTGCTTCGTCATCTCGTCGGCCGCGGCGATCTCGTCCGCGCTGACCAGGCCGCGCTTCAGCGACAGCAGCTTGAGGAAGACGGTGTTGACGGCGCTGCGCGCGGCGATCGCGTCGGGCAGGTTGCGGCGGGCGAGATAGGCGCTGTGCCGGGCCTGCGCCTCAAGTCCCAGGCGCTCGATCTCGCGCGCGGATTCCAGGACCTGGGAGGGCAGCGTGCCGGCGGCGATCAGGTCGCGCGCCCGGGTGGCGAAGCCGCGTGCGGCGCTATCCGCCTCGGCCCCGGCGGCGGCGATGGCGCTCTCCTCGGCCTGGAGGGCGGTCTGCAGTTCGACCAGTCGGGCGAAGCCGGAGCGGGCGTCGGTCGCGGCGGTGCCGATGCGGGCGATCTGCGCCGCCTCCTCGCCCTCGGTCAGGCGGTTCTTGAGGCGGACGGAAACGGTGAAGGTGCGGCGCAGCGCGGTCTGCATGCGGTCGACCGCCGACTGATCGGCCAGCATGAAGGCCTGTAGCGCGTCGGTCGCGGCCATGGCGGAGCCCGACAGTTCTCGCGCCAGGGTTGCCACCTCGTCGCGCTTGGCAGCGGCGTCGAGGGCGTCTCGCAGGGCCTGCTCGCGGCTCTGCGTCTCGTTCGTGGCGGCGACGTCGATCTGGCGCGCGGCCTCGCCCAGCGCTGTGCTGCCATTGGCGATTGCCGCGGCCGCGGCGTCGCGCGCACGTGTGGCATCGGCCGCCTGGACCAGCGCGGTCGCATAGGCGCGGAGCTGGCCCGCGATCTCGTCCGCTTGGCCCCCCAGGCTGGGCTTGAGGCCTTCCGCCTTCTCCGCCAGGGCCTGGACGGCGGTGGCGGCGGCGGTGGCGTCGCCGTTGCGCTGGGCGTTGCCCAGCTCGCGGGCCAGCTCCTCCACCTGGGCGCTGATCTGGCCGCGGCTGGAGAGGCTGGACAGGCCGAACAGACCAACCGCGGCCACGCCGACAGTCAGCAGGATCACGGCCGCGAAGCCAAGCCCGATGCGCTTGCGGATAGTCATGCGCCCGTCCACTCCACCGTTTGCATGCGTGTATCCATGCACCACACGCACTTAACTTCGGCTTAACGCGATCGGTACGACGATGAACGATGTTAACTGCGTGCGGGCGCCGCTGACGGGGCCCCAGCGCGGTACAGGTCGAGGGGACGTTCAATGAAAGCGCAGACGAAACGAGCGGCGGCGCCGATCGCGGTCAGCCTGGCGGGGATCGTTGCGGCGGTAGCGGGGCTGCTGGCGGCGCAGCCGGGCCGGGCGGGCGAGTTCGATGCCGGCCTGACCAAGGTGATGGCCGAGCAGGTGACGCCGTGGCTGGCCGATCCGGTGGTGGTTGATGCGATCAAGGCCCAGAATGCCGAGACGGCGGGCCTGGACGCTGCCGCGATTGACGGCCTGGACAAGGAATGGCGCGCTCAGGCTCCGGGCGGCAGCGGGCCACTGGTCGACAAGGTGCTGGGCAACGACCTGTCGCGCTTCCTGAAGGCCAAGGCCGATGGCAGCAACGGCCTGCTCCTGGAAATCTTCGTGATGGATGCCAAGGGCCTGAACGTGGGGCAGAGCGGCATCACCTCCGACTATTTCCAGGGCGACGAAGCAAAGTGGCAGAAGACCTACGCCGTGGGGCCCGACGGCGTCCTGATCGACGAGGTCGATTTCGACGACTCGGCCAAGGCGTTTGTCGCCCAGGTCAGCCGCACCGTGGTCGACCCTGCCGATGGCAAGGCGATCGGCGCGGTCACGGTCGGCATCAATGTCGAGAAGCTGCCCTGAGTTGCCCATCAGGCGGCCGGCCGCGCCATGCGGCGGCGCGGGCCGCGGGGAACCGGCTTGAGGTCAGGGGATTGGGGCGGCCAAGTCCAAACGACCCGTCCCACAGTACAGGAGTACCCCCATGGCCAATTCCCAAAGCCGCCTGGACGGCCGCCGCGTCGCCGTCCTGGCCACCGACGGCTTCGAGCAGAGCGAACTGACCGAACCCGTGAAGGCCCTGCGCGCGGCGGGGGCCGAGGTGCACGTCGTGGCACCCAAGGCCGGCACCATCCAGGGCTGGCAGCATCATGACAAGGGCGACGCCGTCGCCGTGGACCGCGCGCTGGATACGGTCGTGGCAGAGGACTATGCCGCCCTGGTCCTGCCCGGCGGGGTGATCAACCCGGACGCCCTGCGCCTGGAGGAGAAGGCCATCGCCTTCATCCGGCATTTCGGCGACGCGCGGAAGCCGATCGGCGCCATATGCCATGGGCCGTGGACGCTGATCGATGCCGGCGTCGCGCGCGGCCGACGCATGACCTCGTGGCCGTCGCTGAAGGCGGACTTGGTCAATGCCGGGGCCGACTGGACCGATGCGGAGGTCGTGACCGACCAGGGCCTCGTCACCTCGCGCAAGCCGGCCGACCTGCCCGCCTTCTGTGCCAAGCTGATCGAGGAAATCGCCGAAGGTCGCCACGACCGCGCCCGCGCCGCGGAGTAGGGGGGCATCGATTGGCTGCGCCGGTGTTGCCGACCATTTGGACCTGATCAGCTCGGCAGCCAGTCGAACGCCCGGCGCAGCGTGGCCTGGGCATCCTGGGTCACCGGGGGCCCGTGGGCGATCAGCAGTGCCTGCGCCGGCCAGTCGAGCACTGGGCGCATGGCGGCGCGGGCCGTCGCCTTGTCCTTGAAGGCCATGCGGAACTTGCGGGGCACGGCGGGTTCGGGTCCGGTCATCAGGTCCAGGCGCGCGACCAGCGCGCGCCAGCCCGTGTACCAGCCGCGCGGCAGGTGCTGGATCAGGTCGGTGACCAGAACCGTGCCGCTGGCCCGGTGGAAGAAGACGACCTCCGTCGTGATGGCGTTGCCGCGGATCACCGCCTGGTCGATCTGGCCCGCCCAGCCGGGCGGCGGGGTGTCGGCCAGGTCGGCGGTGAAGGCGATGTCGGGGCGCTTGGCCCGCAGGCCGGGGGCGGCATGGACCTGGGCCTGCGGCCACGCGGCCATCCAGTTGGGCACGGACAGGTGGTGCAGGTCGTTGGGCGCGACGATATGGCGGACCGGCCCGACGCCCGCCACGGCATCGCGCAGGGCCTCCGTCAGCGCGATGGGCGACCAGACGAACAGGCCGCCGTCCTGAAGCCGCACCAGGGCCATCCGCGTCGGATACCGGAAGCCGAGAAAGGCCGTGACCGCCGGACCCTCGATCGTCCAGATATCGGGGCCCAGGGGCTGGAGCACGGCGGGCCTTTCGCTAGAACGAACTGATCGAATCCTCGTCGACCGGGCCCGAATTGGCGACCTTGCGCCGCGCGTTGTGGACCAGGGCGCCGGGGGCGTCCTCGTTGGCCGGCCTGGACGTGGCGAGCGCCAGCACGCCGGGATAGCCGTGCGCCACCGTCATTGCCGGGCCGTTCGGCCCTGCCATCAGGGCGCGGTGCAGCGCCGGCAGATGGTAGCAGGGCACGTAGAACATCAGGTGATGTTCCAGGTGATAGTTGACGAAATAGGGTGCCAGGAAGGCGCGTTCCAGCCAGTTGGCGACCGTGGTCCGGGCACAGTGGAACGGATTGGTCGCCCCGTTCTCCGGCAGGACGGCATGTTCCGCGATGTTGCGGATGCGGACCACGACCTGGAACCAGGTCAGCATCGGCACCAGCCACAGCAGGGGATAGACCCACCAATGGCCGGACGCGATGGCGGCCGCGAACAGGCCGGCATTGACCGCCGTGGCCCTGCCCAGCTTGGCCCAGTAGTGGCGCGCGCGCTTCGCCAGCGGCCAGGAGGGGTCGCCCAGCGCGTTGACGATCTGGGCCTTCCTCTGCTGGTAGCCGGTCTGGCCGGACAGGTCGCGCAGCAGCTTGCGGCGCAGGCTCTTGCGCGTGATGGGGAAGGGGGCGGAGAGGACGAGGTCGGGATCGTCCTTCTGCTGCGTGCGGGCGTGGTGCTTCAGGTGATAACGGCGATAGGCCAGCGTCTCCTGTCCCATGGGATAGGCGCAGAACCATTGCGACACGAACAGGTTCAGCCGCTCATCCGTCGCCAGGCCGCCGTGCGCGCCCTCGTGCACCAGGATGGCCAGCCCCAGCTGGCGCGAGCCGATTACTGCCACGGCTAGCAGCCAGGTCAGCGGATTGGGCAGCCACACAACCAGGGCGACCGCGGCCAGGATCACTGCCCAGCAGTGCGCAACGAGGAACAGGCCCCACGCGGTGGAGCGGCGACGGACGCGATGCAAGGTGTCCTGGTCGACCAGGTCGCGGGCGGCGATGCGGGCAGCGTTCATGGCAGCGGGTCCTGTGACCGAAGGTCGGCCCCCAGCAGGGCCAGCATGGTCGCAATCGTATCCTGGGGCGGGCTGGCCAAGGCCTCCCGCTGGACGGCGAGGCCCAGGGCGATCGCCCAGAAGCGGCGGGCGTCGGGGCCGGCGCCAACCCGGCTGTGCCAGCCCATGCGGGCCAGCGTCGCGGCATAGGCGCGGCTGCCCTCGGCATGCAGGCGGTCCAGCGTGCGGGCGATCAGCGGCGACAGGTCGGGCCGGTGGCGCGCCAGGGTCAAGGCCTCCACAAAGAAGGGCAGGGCAGGCGCCGCCATCACCACTTCGACCAGCGCGCGGTAATAGGCCCGGCTGTCGGCGGCCTGGCCCGCCGCGCGCTCAGCCTGCTCGGCGGCGTGCAGGATGGCGCGGCAGGCAGCCTCCACGAACAGGCCCTCCTTGGTGCCGAAGTAGTAGTTGACCTGGCTGGGAAAGGCGTCGGCCGCCCCGGCCAGGTCGGCGATCGTGGTTGCGGCGAGGCCCTGGTCCCGGAACAGGCGTTCCGCCGCGTCCAGGATCTGCTGCCGCTTGCTGCGGCCGGCGTCGCGCGTGGCGCGCGCGGTGCGGTGGCGGGGGCTGGCAAGGGCGGCATCGCGGGTCATGGGTTTCTTGTATGTCATTCAAACAAATCATGCAGCGGCCCTCGGGAACCGCGCCGCATATGCCGCATTTTGGGGGCCAGAAGGCGGCGGCGCCCCAGGGCTGCGCGCTGCCGTGTTCGACCCTCAGGCGTTTTCGGGTGGCGGCGATGGACAAGGTGATCGTGATAACCGGGGCCTCCAGTGGCATCGGACGGGCGACGGCGCATGCCCTGGCGCGCCGGGGCGCCCGCATGGTGCTGGTGGCCCGGCGCAGCCACCTGCTGGATCAGGTGACGGAGGAATGCCGCCGTCTGGGTGGCACGGCGATCGCGGCCACGGCTGACGTGAATGACGGCGTCGCGATGAACGCGGCGGTCGATCGCGCGATCCACTTCTTTGGCGGCGTCGACGTCTGGATCAACAATGCCGGCGTGATGATGGCGCATGGCTTCGAGGATGCGCCGGCGACCGACTTCCGCCAGGTGATCGAGACCAACTTCTTTGGCTATGTGAACGGCATCCGGGCGGTGCTGCCGCATTTCAAGGCTCGCCGCCGTGGCATCATCATCAACAATGCCGCGCTGGTGGGGCGTACCGGGCAGGTCCGCTCAAGCGCCTATGTCGCCAGTAAGTTCGCCGTGCGCGGACTGTCGATCGCGCTCCGCCAGGAACTGCGCAGCTTCCCCGGCATCCATGTCTGCTCGATCCTGCCGTCGACCATCGACACGCCGCTGTTCCAACATGCCGCCAACCATACGGGCAAGGCGCTGCGGCCGGGGCAGGTCACCGGCGATGCCGCCGCCGTGGCGCGCCAGATCGTCGGCCTGATCGACCGGCCGCGGCGCGAGATCGTGGCCGGGCCGCTGGGTGGCCTGGCCAGCCTGTTCCACACCCTGTTCCCCGACACGACAGAAAAAGGAAGTGCAGCCATGGACAATCTTTGGGAAAAGCTCCGCGACGGCAGCCGCAAGCAGGTCAAGCAGACCTCTGGCGCGCTCTATCGTCCTGTGCTCGACCGGCTGGCGGTGTCCGGCAACTGGCGCCGCGCGCCGTCGGCCCGGACCACGGCCCTGGTCGCCGTCGGCGTCGTAGCGGTGCCGGCGCTCCTCTACCTGGCCAGCAAGGCGCTGCCGAAAGCGCGCGACAGGAAGATGAACAAGCGGCTGGCCGGTGTGTCCAACCCGGTCGAGGCGTCGGCGCCGCCGGCCTCGGACAAGCCGAGCGCTGCCGACGTGGTCGACACACAGGCCGCCGCGGACCAGGGCACGACCCGGCCCAGCCTGCACACGGCGGCCGCGAACGGCAACGGCGCCGCGCGGCACTAGAAGCGTTGCGATAACCTAGCCCGTTCATCCCCGCCAGGGTGGGGATGAACGGGACCCGCTGGCTACCAGGATCGCCCGGCCCGATCAGAAGCCGCGCAGGATCGCGAATTCGTCGACCGGCGCGCGGTCTGTGCGCAGCGTGTTGATGGGCGCGTCGGGATCGCGATAGCCGACCGCCAGGCCGCAGAACAGCATCATCTCGTCCGGGATCTCAAGGAAGCTGCCCACCGACTTGTACCAGTTGGCCCAGGCCTCCTGCGCGCAGGTGTCGAGGCCATGTTCCTTGGCCGCCAGCATGACGGACTGGATGAACATGCCCAGGTCCGACCACTGGCCCTGCTGCGCCTCGCGGCTGATCGCGAAGAACATGGCGCAGGGCGCGCCGAAGAACTCGAAATTGCGGGCCAGCTGACGCAGGCGGGCCGGCTTGTCCGAGCGGGGAATGTTGATCGTGGCGTAGAGATCCTCCCCGCACTTGAAGCGCCGGCTGCGATACGGCTCCTTCAGGTCGGGGGGATAGATCTGGTACTCCGTCCCCTCGCCATGGATCCCTTGTGCCTGCTTGTCCCGGATGATCGCCTTGAACCGGTCGAGTTCGGCACCCGCCAGGACCCAGGCGTGCCAGGGCTGGACATTGCCGCCGGACGCCGCCCACTTGGCGTCGTCCAGGATCGCGCGGATGGTCGCTTCGGGCACCGGATCCGGCTTGAACGCGCGGATCGAGGTGCGGGTGCGCAGGGCCTCTGAGACCTTCATCGCCGCCTACTCCGGCTTGCCGATGGCGACGCTGTTGGCGTTGCCGAAGGCGATGGTCTTGGCGATGTTGTCGCGCGTCTGTTCCGGGTTCAGGGCGGACGCCTTGTCCAGCTCCTGGATCTCCGGCGGCACGAACCAATGCAGCGTGTCGGAGCCATAGGCCTCCCACACGACCTTGGCGACTTCCATCGGCGGGATGGCGCGGAACATGCCTTCCTTGGGCGCCCGCTCGACCGCCCCTTCGGGCAGGATGGGGGTGTCGATCAGGCCGGGCAGGACGTCGGCCGCGCGCACGCCGATCGCCTTGAACTCCACCGACAGGGCTTCGGTCAGGCCCTTGACCGCGTGCTTGGTCGCGGAATAGACGGCGATGCCGGGAATGCCGATCGTCGCCGAGGACGACGAGGTGGTGAAGCATAGCGAGTTCGGCGTCGCCTTCAGCAGCGGCAGGGCCAGGTTGATGCCGTTGAGCACGCCCATCAGGTTGACGTTGACGACCGCCACCGCATCCTCGAACGGCGCATCGGCAAAGAAGCCGCCGCGGCCGATGCCGGCATTGTTGAACAGCAGGTCGAGCTTGCCCTCGGTCGCGGCGGCGAAGGCGACGAGCGTGGCTGCATAGGCGGCGCGGTCGGTCACGTCCAGCTTGCCCACGATGCAGTTGTCGGACCCCAGTTCCTGCTCCAGCGTGGCCAGCCCTTCGACATTCACGTCATAGCCGCCGACGAACCAGCCCTTCTCGTGGAACAGGCGCGCAGTCTCGCGCCCCATGCCCGATGCGGCGCCGGTGATGAAGATGCTCTTGCGGCCTTGCGCCTTGCCCATGTCGAACGCTGCCTCCCCTTGGCTGATTGCGGAACGCAAGGTGCCGTCTGCCGCGTCTCAAATCCAGTGGCGTGATGCGGCCTGCGCAATGCTATGACGGTGCCCGCGCCGGGCAGGCCCCAAGGTGGACCGCCCCAAGAAGCCAGAGGAGGACGACGCGTGGCCTATCCCCTTCCCAATTTCACGACCGACCTGACCTGCCAGACGGCGCTGGTGACGGGCGCCAGTTCGGGCCTGGGCCTGCGCTTTGCCAAGGTGCTGGCGAAGTCGGGCGCCAAGGTGGCGCTGGCCGCGCGGCGCACCGACCGGCTTGAGGCCCTGGCCGCCGAGATCCGCGCCGAGGGCGGCACGGCCCAGGCCTTTGCCCTGGATGCCACGGATGCGCAGGCCTGCATCGACGTGTTCGGCCCGATCCAGGATGCCCTGGGGCCGGTGCAGATCCTGGTCAACAATGCCGGCATTCCCGATGCCCAGCGCGCCCACAAGATGGGCCTGGACCTGATCGACCGGGTGCTGAACATCAATGTCCGCGCGCCCTATGTCCTGAGCTGCGAGATGGCGCGGCGCCTGATGGCGGCGAACCTGCCCGGCCGCATCGTCAACATCGCGTCGTCGGCCGCGTTCCAGTATGGCGGCGGCGGGGCGGCGCTCTATTCCGTCAGCAAGTCGGCGGTGATCCGCATGACCGAAGCCCTGGCCGTCGAATGGGCGCGCAACAACATCAACGTGAACGCGATCGCCCCCGGCGCTTTCGCCTCCGAGATGATGGACGGGATGCTGTCCCGCGTCGGCGACATCACCAAGGGCTTCCCCCGCCAGCGCCTGGGCGATCCGGCGCAGATGGACAGCACGCTGCTGTTCCTGGTCTCCCCGTCGTCGGAGTTCGTGACCGGCACCTATATCCGCATCGACGACGTCCAGAACGGGCGCTGACCACCTGTTTGGAATCCGCAGAAGCGCCAAAATAACCCGCTCATTCCCGCTAAAGCGGGAATCCAGGTCCCAAAGCACCGTCCTTGCGGCCCCTGGACCCCCGCCTTCGCGGGGGTGAACGGACTTTCCAAACGGGCGCTGAGCCGGCCTCAGTCCAGTGCGCGCAGGCGCTGGCGGTCGGCCTCCAGCGTCAGCGCCGCCTCGGCCCGCGCCCGGGCCAGGGCGGCCTGGGCGCGCGCGGCGGCGCGGAAGTCCTCGTCGCCCAGGCGGGACAGGGCCGCCAGACCCTTGTGCAGGCGCAACTGCACCTCGATCATCGCCGCGCCGTCGCGGCCGATCGCCATGAAGGCATCCTCGAACAGATCCGCGCTGGCCAGCGGCGGAACGTGGACGCGGGGGTGTGCCACCTCTGGCCGGTCGGCCCTGGTGCAGCCCGTCGCCCAGCGGCTCATCAGGCGGACGGCGCGGCCGATCACGTCGATGGCCGTACCAGGATCGTTCATCGCAGGGGAGAGCGCGCGCGAGGCGATCTCGCTCAGCACGGCGAGGCCGAAGCGCGGGTCCTGATCGAAGCTGCGTTCCGGGCCGATGGTGAAGGCGGCGCGCACCACCTTCAGCCGACCCGCGTCTGCGCTGTCTGCCCCAGGGCCGATCCAGGCCAGGACGGCGCCGGGATGGACGAAGGCGCCGGGCAGGCGGGCGACGTGGATGTCGGCATCCAGCTCCGCGGCGCAGGCGGCAAGCGCACCCATGTCGATGTGCTGGACATAGCCAATGTCCTGGCCCGCGACCGGGCTGGCGAGGCTCGCCAGATGCTCCGGGGGGTCATACTGGGGCTCACCGCCCAGCCAGGGTTCCTTGAGCCGGGCCTCGATCGCGGCGGCGGTCACGTCCTCCACCCGCTTCGTCGTCTCGCCCACGCGGCCCAGGCCCGTCAGGTGGTCGATCCAGCGCAGGAGCGAGACGACGATGGCCACGATCACGCCGATCGTCACGACGAACAGGATCAGCCGCCCGCGATCGCCATAGGCCCCCGTCTTGAGCACCACGATTCCGACGATGGCGAACAGGAACGAGCCGATGAAGGTCGAGAGCACGTTCTGCGTGGTGCGGTCCTCCACCAGCAGGCGGGTGGCGCGCGGCGTCACGTTGCTTGTCGCCGAGCCATAGGCCGATGTCATGACGCTGAGCGAGAAGGTCGTCACCGCCAGCATGCTGGAGGCCAGGATGTCCAGGATGCTGTCGACCGCGTCGGCCCCGATCCGGCCCGGCAGGTCCCAGGGGATGAAGCGCTCCACGAAGGCCGAAAGCACCGCGGCCAGGATGCCCAGCAGGCCGATCAGGCTGGCACGCACCCACAGCCTGCGCGTCAGCTGCCGCAGCAGCCATTGCCAGCGTGACATGGTCCCCCCATCGCATCCCCAAGGAAGACGGAACACGGAAACGGTCCGGCGGATCCCCGCTTGCCCTGCCTGGAACACGGCCGCCAATCAGCCCATTGTGGGTGGAACGGGCAGGGCGGAGGTGGCGGCGATGGGCGGTCTGGTCAGGGAGGTGAGTGGCGCCCGCGCCCGGCGTGGCGCCGAGGTCCTGCTGGAGATCCTGGAGAGCGAGGGCGTCGAGTACATTTTCGGCAATCCCGGCACGACCGAACTGCCGCTGATGGACGCGCTGCTGCGCACGCCCGGGATCAGCTACATCCTGGCGCTACAGGAGGCGTCGGCCGTCGCGATGGCCGACGGCTATGCCCAGGCCAGCGGCCGGCCCGGTTTCCTGAACCTGCATACGGCGGGCGGCCTGGGCCACGGCATGGGCAACCTGCTCAACGCGGTCGTGTCGCAGACGCCGCTGGTGGTGACGGCGGGGCAGCAGGATTCGCGGCACACCGTGCTCGACCCCCTGCTGTTCGGCGACCTGGTGGCGCTGGCCCGGCCGGCCGTGAAATGGGCGCAGGAAGTGGCCAGCCCCGACCAGTTGCCGATCCTGGTCCGGCGCGCCTTTCACGATGCCAGTGCGGCACCCAGCGGCCCGGTCTTCCTGTCACTGCCCATGGACGTGATGGACGAGATGAGCCGCGTCGGCATTGCCGGGCCATCCGTCATCGACCGGCGAGCGGTGGCGGGGTCGCTGCCGCAGTTGGCCAGCGCGCTGGGCGCCGTCGCGCCCGGCCGACTGGCGCTGATCGCCGGCGACGAGGTCCATGCCAGCGGCGCCGCGGCCGAGGCGGTCGCCCTGGCCGAACTGTTGGGCGCACCGGTCTATGGGTCGTCTTGGCCGTCGCGCATCCCGTTCCCGACGGCGCATCCGCTCTGGGCCGGCAACATGCCGACCACGACGACGGCGATCGCGGACGTGCTGTCGCACTACGATGCCGTCTTTGCCCTGGGCGGCAAGTCGCTGATCACGATCCTCTACACCGAAGGCTCGGCCGTGCCGGAGGGCTGTGCCGTCTACCAGCTGTCGGCGGACGTGCGGGACCTGGGGCGCAGCTACCAGACCAGGCTGTCGGTCGTCGGCGACATCAAGGCCTCGCTCGACGCGCTGCTGCCGCACCTCGCCCAGGCGACGCAGGACGAGCACGGGGCGCACCGCGGGCTGCTGGCGGCGGCAAGGGCGCGGCGACTGGACCAGCGGGCGGGCCTGGAACAGGCGGTTCAGGCGGTGTTCGACGCGCCCGTGATCAAGCCGATCGTGGCGGCACATGAGGTGGTGCGTGCGATCGGCCCCGACATCGCCATCGTGGACGAGGCGGTGGCGACGGCGGCCCATGTGCGGTCGTTCCTGAACAGCAACTCGCCCAGCCAGTACTCCTTCCTGCGCGGCGGGGGTCTGGGCTGGGGCATGCCGGCGGCGGTCGGCTGCTCGCTGGGACGGGGGCGGTCGCCGGTCGTCTGCCTGGTCGGCGACGGGGCCGCCCTCTATTCCCCGCAGGCGATCTGGACGGCCGCGCACGAGAAGCTGCCCATCACCTTCGTCGTGATGAACAACCGCGAATACAACATCCTGAAGAACTTCATGAAGGCGCAGGCGCACTACGAATCGGCCAGGGCCAACCGCTTCATCGCGATGGAATTGAAGGAGCCGGCCATCGACTATGTGGGCCTGGCTCAGTCGATGGGCCTGCCGGCGCACCGGGTGGCGCGGGCCGCCGACCTGGGCCCTGCGGTCGAGGCGGGCATCGCCTCCGGTGTCGCCAACCTGATCGAGGTGATGATCGATCCGGGCTGAGCGCCGGCGCTTTCGGGGCCGGCGCAGCGACGAGCGCTTCCCCTCGTCCTCCAGGCATGGCACGCAAGGGGGACACGCCGGAGGCGGAGGGGTGATGACGGATTTCGAACTGCTGCGGGAGAAGCTGGGCTTTGCGGCGGAGCTGAATGGCCGGATCTGCGCCGTGCTGGCGCAGGATCATCCCGACAAGGCGACCGTGCTGGACAGCCTGGGCGTCGATCCAACGGCGGTGCAGGCCGACGACCTGGTGATCGCCGCGCATTACATGGCGTCGCTGATCGTGCGGGCCGATGGTGGGGCGCCGCGCCAGGCCGAGCGGGTCCTGAGCCTGTTCGACGGGCTGGTGCCGCCGCCCGAGGGCGTCGAGGGGCTGATCCGCCGGGCGGAGCGGGTGCGCGGCTTTTATGACATGCTGATGCATCGCGACGCGCTGCCTACGATCCTGTCGGCGGCGATCGCAGCCGACGTGCTGGAGGGTCGGCTGAGCGGGCCGGCCGACGTCACTGCCATTCCGGATTCGCTGATCGGGTCGGCGTTGTTGTGTCTGACGAGCTTCCTGGACCTGTTCAGCGGCTTTGTCGACGCGGGGCGCCAGGGGCGCTCCTATCGTGCCGACCTGGCGGAATGGCTGAACCGCAGCGTGGCCGTGAAGCTGACCCTGTTCGCGCGCGACTTGCGCAACCTGGGCCGGCAATTGTCGGGCGCGCTGGAGCCGCGCCCCGGACAGGACCCGGCCAAGATCGGCAAGGAGCCGTCGCCGGAGGCCAAGCCGCCTGAGAAGCTGGAAGACGTGATGGCCGAACTGAACGGCCTGATCGGCCTGGAGGCGGTGAAGGCCGAGGTCTCGACCATCGCCAACTTCATCAAGGTCAGGGCCCTGAGAAAGGCCAAGGGCTTGGCCGTGCCGCCGGTCTCGCAACACCTGGTGTTCAGCGGCAATCCGGGGACGGGCAAGACGACGGTCGCACGCCTGCTGTCGCGCATCTACAAGGCGCTGGGCCTGCTGGAGAAGGGGCACCTGGTCGAGGTCGACCGCGCCGGCCTGGTCGCGGGCTATGTCGGACAGACGGCGGGCAAGACCGACGCCGTCGTCAAGAAGGCGCTGGGCGGCGTGCTGTTCATCGACGAGGCCTATGCCCTGGCCGGCGGCGGCGAGAACGACTTCGGGTCGGAGGCGATCGAGACCCTGCTCAAGGCGATGGAGGATCATCGCGAGACGCTGGTCGTGATCGTGGCCGGCTACACGGATGAGATGGCGGCATTCATCGCCAGCAATCCGGGCCTCGATTCCCGCTTCGCCAAGCGGATCGAATTCCCGGACTACAGCGAGGCGGACCTGTTCGCGATCTTCCGCAAGTTCTGCGCCGACAATGCCTATGCCCTGGACGAGGTGTCCGAGCCCGTGGCGCGGCAGGTGATCGACGACCTGTACGCCAATCGCCCGGTCCATTTCGGCAATGCGCGCGCGGTGCGCAACGTCTTCGAGCAGGTGATCGAGAACCACGCCAATCGCGTGGCCGCCATGCCCGACCCGTCGGAGGAGGACCTGTCCCGGCTGACGGCCGAAGACCTGAAGCCCGACGCGGCGGTGCCGGCCCCGCCACCCGTGTGAGCGCCCTGCCGCGGGCGCGCGGCTGTGACGGGGTTGGCGTCGCGGCAACATTGTTTCGCGTTGGCACGGCAAAGGGGACGGCGGGACTTCCACCCCGCGGGATTCGCGGGCAGACTTGCGCACCCGTTCCAGAGAGACGTCGCGATACGCCATGAGCCGGACCAAGTTGCGCGCCTTGCTGTCCCTTGGCTTCTGGCAACCGCCGGGCGATCCGGCCGGCATTTCGCGCGAGGAACTGGAGCGGATCATCGCCGTTCACGGGGGCACGCTGCGCTTCGACCTGGGCATGTTGCCCCTGGTGGAGTTGCAGAGTGTGGAGGATGGAGCCCTGTGCGCGCTGGCGATCGTTGACCGAATTCCGCCCCAGAACGCCGGCCATGGCGGCATGGGGATCCACCTGGGCGATACCCTCGACCCCGAGGGCGGGCCCAGCACCGAGGTGCGCGCCGCCGCAATGATGGCGCAGCGGACACCGCCCGGCCGCATCGGCATCTCGCGCCTGGCCTCGATGCAGATTGCCGGCAAGATGCAGGTGGTCCTGGCCGATGCGGGCGAGGTCGCGGTCCCCGGCATGAACCGTCCGCTGCGCATGGTGACCATGGCCCTGCCCGCGGTCGAAACGCCTGCGGTCGAGGCCCCGGTCGCCGAGCCGCCTCCGGTTGACGCGCCGCCCCCGGTCGAGGCGCCCCCGGTCGAGGTGCCCCTGGTCGAAGCGCCTTCGGTCGAGGTATCCCCTGTCGAGGCGTCGACCGTGAACACGCCGCCGCCCCTGGAGGTGCCGGCGCCGATCGGCACGCCGCCGGGACCGGAAGCGCCACCGCCGATGGAGGTGCCGCCGCCCGTCGAGGCGCCGCCCGCCGAAGTGCCTCCGCCGCTGGAAATTCCCCCGATGGAGGTCCCGCCGCCGGCCGAGGTGCCGCCGCCGCTCGAGCCGCCGCCGCCGGGCCCGGCCGAGGTGCCGCCGCCCATCCCGCAGCCGCCCAGCGCGCCGCCGCCGGTCGAGGCGCCCCCAGTTGAGCCGCCGCCCGTTGAGGCGCCTCCAGCCGGGTCCCCGGCTGTAGAGCCTCCCGCCGTGCAGGCGGTGCTGGAGCCTGCGGCGGACGCGACCGCGCCGGTCATGCCGCCGCCGCTGCCGCCTGAAGTGCAGGCAGAGGCCAGCCCGGGTCCGGCCGTGATCGTCGAGACGCTGCCGACCCAGCCGCCGCCCGTGCCGGAGCCGCCGCCGCTGCCGCCCGTGGAGGCCGCCCCCGCGAGCCTGCCGGATGCCGTGATCGTCGAGTCGGTACCGGTCGTGACCAGCGCGGAGGCGCCCATCGCCCCGGCCCCGCCGATCGAGGAGCCGCCGCCGGCCACGCCGCAGGAGGCGCCGCCCCCGGCCGAGGAGCCGCCGGCCACCCCCGTCCCGGCTGAGGAACCGCCGCCGCCGCCCGAGGCACCGCCTCCCGCGCCGGTCGAGGAACCGCCCGCGGCGGAGATGCAGGCGCCAGAACCCGAGCCGCCGCCAGAGGCCATGCGGGAGCCGGTGCACGCGCCGCGGCCGGACGACGAGGACCGGACGACCATGGCCCTCGCGCCGCCTCCGCCGCCCGCGCCCCCGCCCGTGGCGGACGACGAGGACGGCACCCTGATCGGGGTGCGGACGTCGCTGGGCGTGCGCGGCGTCACGGCGGGCGAGGCCGACGCGGCGCAGCTGGACCGCACCCTGGCCGCGGCGGATGCGGCGATGGCCGCGGGCAAGCCCTATGCCGCGCTCTATGAACTGGACGGCGCCCTGGCCGATGGGCGCGCGCGGGGCGTGCTGGACGGCTCGCTGGCGCGCCTTGCGGCCAAGCGCGAGGCGATCACTGCGACGCTCGGCTTCCCCGGCGACGCGCGCATGGTGGAGGAGGCGGGGAGCAATCCACGCGCCATCCACCTGCTGGTGGGCGGCACCAAGCGGATCGGTCGGGCCGGGACCTCGATCCAGGCCGACATCTCCGTCGGCTTCCGCCTGGTGTCGCGGGCCGATCGGCAGACGCGGATCACTGCGATGCGCGACGGCTATGTGATCGAGGACCTGGGCGGCACCAATGCCGCGTGCCTGGCCGGCCGGGTGCTGGACGCCGGGCGCAAGGTCGTGGTCGACGACGGTGGACCCGGGCCCAACCTGCTGAGCCTGGGCGGCGTGCGCGAGCCGCTGGAGGAAGGCGATTGCCGCTTCGAGTTGCTGCGCCGGCGCGGCCACCTGATCCTGACGCTGACCTTTGCCCACCTGGACGATGCAGGCCTGGTGCGCCTGGCCGAGCATTGGGAGAACTGGCGCAGTGACGCGGGGGCCACCTGGATCATGGTCGGTGGCCCGATCGTGCTGGGCACGGGGGAGGAGGCCGACCTGCGCCTGGACGAAGGCGAGGGGCGGATCGCGCGCATCGACCACCTGGGCGGCAGCTACAGCCTGACCCCGCTCGACGGCGACGTCCTGGTTGACGACGTGCCCGTCCTGGCCACCGTCCGGTTGCGTGACGGATGCCGCATTGCGCTTGGTGGAGAAGTCTTTAGTTTCCGCTCTACGGGAGCTTAAAGGGGTACCATGGCGCAGAGCCGCATCTCGGTCATCATGACCATTGTGCCTCCGTCTGGGGGCAAGTTGCCGGTTGAGCCTGTCGAGGCGGTGGCCGAGCGGCATTTCGGGCGGGTCTTCATCGATGGCGACACCCGCATCGGGGTGGAGTTCGTGGCGCCGGGCGATGCCCTGGCCTGCGCTCTGGCCCTGCAGGGGCCGCTGCGGGGGGGTACGGCCGGCGCGGTCGGCATCGATCTGGGCGACGTCCAGGGCGACGGCGACGCGCTTGGGGGACCGGCGGTCGAGCAGTCCCTGGCCCTGGCCACGTTGATCGGCTCGGGCGTTGCCCTGTCCGACGCGGTCTTCGAACTGGCCGACCCGGCGCCCGAACTGGTGTTCGAGGATGCCGGGGAAAAGGTCCTGGTGCCCGGCCAGCCGGCGACGCATGTGCATCGCCTGTCCGCTGTCACCCTGGCCAAGGCGCTGCTGGACGCTTCTGCCGCGCCCAAGGCGGCGCCCGTCGCCGCACCCGCCCCGGAAGGGCCGGCCGACAGCGACGCCACCATGGTGATGATGCCGCCGCCCTCGGTATCGCGCGACGACTCGCTGAAGATGCGGGCCGAGCCCGAGGAAGAGGAGCCGCCCACCGGGACCGTCTCCACCGGCGAGAAGATCGTCAAGATCCTGACCTTTGGCCTGGTCACCCCGGCGGCCGAGCGCGAGGCCAAGGTCCGCGCCCAGGCGCTGAGCGAAATCGAGTCCTTCGAGGCGATCGCCGCCGATTTCCCCAAGCAGGGCAAGCCTTATGAGGCGATCCTGCGCTATGACCGCGCCCTGGAAGTGGCGGACGCGGCCCCCGGCCTGTCGCGCCGCGTGCGCCAGCGCGTGGCCCAGGCCCGGCGCGCGGTCGAGCGCAGCCTGTTCTTCCGCGGACCTGCGCGGATCCGCTTCCAAGGCGCCGAGTACTACGTCCATACCGGACCGCTGCTGCAGATCGGGCGCGACGACGGTCCGGCCGAAGCGGCGCTGGCCGTGCCCTATACCGCGATCTCGCGCCTGGGCCGCCATGCCCAGATCGCGCAGAGCGGCGATGGGTTCACGATCGAGGACGTGGGCAGCAGCAACGGCACCATGCTGGACGGCCGCCTGCTTGCGACGGGGGAGGTGGCCCCGCTGGCGACCGACCAGGTGATTGCGCTGGGTGGCGGCAAGAACCCGCCGCGGCCTGGCCTGGCGCGGCTGAAGCTGCGTGTGGTGAGTGGTGCCTATCCCGCTCTGATCCTGCAGTTCCAGAGCGCCTCAGTCGATCCCCAGGCCAAGGCGCAGGTGGCCCAGACCTGGCCCACGCATGACCGCGATGTCGGCCTGATCCACGTCATGGCGCCGCGCGGCCTGCAGATCGGCACCAGTGACGCCTGCGCCCTGCGGTCGAAGGTGCGCGGCTGGCCTTCCGAGGCGGCCGCCATCACGCTGGGGCCGGAAGGCTATACGCTGAGCCGCGTGGGCAAGGTCGCGCTGAAAGTCGACGGGACGGACGTCGCGGGGACAGTCGCGCTGCGCAACGGCGCGAGCGTAAAGATCGATGCGATCGACCTGACCATTGCGAGCGCCTAGCCCCGGTCCAACGCTCAACAGGAAAGGCGGCGCCGGGTTCCCCCGCGCCGCCTTTTTCGTGCCGGCCTGTGCCGCCAGCGACGGCGGCCAGTCCCGCGTGCCCCGGAATTGACCGCGACACGCAGGTCGGGCGTGCGCCCCTCAGGTCGGGCTCAGGGCAAAGCCTTCGTAGTTGCGCTCCGCCACCTCGTCCAGCTTCTGCTGGTAGACGTCGACCCCGCCTGGATAGGGCATGAACACGCGCGGCTTGCCGGGGACGTTGGCGCCCATGTACCAGGAATTCGCCTCTGGATAGAGGGTCATCGCGGCGACCTCGTTCACGTGGTCGACCCACTGGTCCTCGGCCTCCACCTGTGCCTCGATCGCGCGAACCTGGTGCTGTTCCAGGCGGCCGATGCAGTTGGTGATCCAGTCCACGTGCTGCTCGATCGCCACGATCATGTTGGACAGGACCGAGGGGCTTCCCGGGCCGGTCACGAAGAACAGGTTGGGGAAGCCCGCCGTCTGCAGGCCCAGATAGGTACGGGGCCCCGCCGCCCACTTGTCACGCAGGCGGGCGCCGTCGCGGCCCGTGACGTCGACGCTGAGGATGGCGCCGGTCATGGCGTCGAACCCGGTGGCGAAGACGATGGCGTCGAAGGCGTATTCCTTGCCGCCCGCGACCACCCCGGCCGCAGAGATGCGCTCGATGGGCGTCTCACGCACGTCGACCAGGGTCACGTGCGGCTCGTTGAAGGTCTCGAGATAGTGGGTGTCCAGGCACAGGCGCTTGGCCCCCACGGGATGACCCTGCGGCAGCAGCTTCTCGACCAGGCCGGGGTCCTTGATCGCCTTGGCCATCTGCTCGCGCGCGAAGTCTGAGGCGATGGTGTTCGCCTCCCACGACATGAGAAAGTCCTCATACGCGCCGAGGAAGGCGAAACCGCCCGCGT
This sequence comes from Zavarzinia sp. CC-PAN008, assembly GCF_051903925.1. GTDB lineage: Bacteria > Pseudomonadota > Alphaproteobacteria > Zavarziniales > Zavarziniaceae. The sequence continues at coordinate 4,142,030 of NZ_CP173678.1, read as the reverse complement.
TCCAGCGCGATTCCAGTTCCTTGCGGATCTCCTCCGGCGTCATGTCGGTCGAGAGACGGTTGTTGTATTCGAACGTGTGCAAGCCGCCCTTGGTCGCGAAGGCGCGGCGCCGTCCCTCCAGCAGAACCTCGCGTCCGGCGGCGATCTCCTCCTCGGTCAGGGGGCGATTGCCGGCGGGCAGCGTGAAGTTGGCGGTGCGCTGGAACACCGTCAGTTCCTTGGCCTGCTTGGCGATCTCGGGGATGGACTGGACCGCGGACGAGCCGGTGCCGATGACGCCGACGCGCAGGCCCGTGAAGTCCACCCCCTCGTGCGGCCAGTCGCCGGTGTGGTAGGTAGCGCCCTTGAAGCTGCCCATGCCGGGGAAGTCGGGGACACGCGCGGCCGACAGGCAGCCGGTCGCCATCACCACGTACTTCGCGCGGACCACATCGCCCCGGCTGGTGCGGACGGTCCAGCGGGCGGTCGCCTGGTCATAGTCGGCGCCCGTCACCTTGGTCTCGAACTGGATGTCGCGCTTCAGGTCGAGCGTGTCGGCGACATAGTTCTGGTAGCGCAGGATTTCGGGCTGGGCGGCATAGCGCTCGGTCCAGGTCCAGCCGCGCTGCACCTCGTCCGAGAAGCCGTACTGGTATTCCAGGCTCTCGACATCGCAGCGGGCGCCCGGATAGCGGTTCCAGTACCAGGTGCCGCCCACGCCCTTGCCCTGCTCAAAGACCTGGACATTCAGGTTCAGGCCACGCAACCGGTGCAGCAGGTACATGCCGGCGAACCCGGCGCCCACCACGACCACGTCCAGATCCCTGCCCACGCCGGTGCCATTCGCGTCTGTCATCACTCCCCCGCATTTTCTGGGTTCTTGTCGGCCGCCTGCGCGGCTCAATGGGACGCATTCTAATCCGGCTTCCGGCGCACCTCCACCACACAAACGGCTTCTGTCGAGAGCGCGAATCCGGTTCCCTGCGGGGGATTGTTCAGACAGGACGCATGACATGTTCGCGAACCCCGTGACCTGGTCCTGGGTCCTGCTTTCGCTGGCCGGGCTGCTGGAGATCGCCTGGCCGATCGCGCTGAAATATTCCGAGGGCTTCACCCGCCCCGTGCCGATCGCCATCTCGCTGGCGCTGGGCCTGGCCAGCTTTGCCCTGCTGGGCGTGGCGACGAAGCACCTGCCGATCGGCACCGCCTATGTCGCGTGGATGGGCTTTGGCGCCGCGGGGGCGGCGATCCTGGGCATGGTCGTGTTCGGCGAGTCGGCCAGCCCCATCAGGCTGGCCTGTGTCGGCCTGGTGATCCTGGGGATCGTCGGCCTGAACCTGACGGGCAACCATTGACGGCGACCCACCGGAAGCGGCCTGGCTGGGGGGATCGCCCAATCCCCCCAGCGTGCTAGACGGGCTCGGGCAGCCGCAGCGCCCGGATCAGGAGCATGCTGTCATAGCCCTGCTCGCGGACGGCCACATCCTGCGACTCGACATTCTGCAGGGCCTCCAGCTTGAACGGTGCCGCCAGCAGCGCCTCGCGCACGCGGCGTTCTGTGGCGAACAGCGTGGGGAAGGTCTGGCCGTCGCACACCCACTGGATGCCGCCCGTCATGACCAGGACGAAGCGGCCGCCCGGCACCAGGACGCGCGCCGCCTCGGCACAGGCCTTGCGGAAGCCCTCCCACGAGTTGATGCACTCGAAGGCGAAGCAGCTCGTCACGAACTCGGTCGAGGCGGTGGCCGCCGGCCAGGTCCGCGTCAGGTCACCCAGGTCCACCCGCTCGACCCGCGCGGCGGTCGCCGCCATGCGGGCCTGCGCCGTCTCCCCCCGGCCGTCGAGGGCGGTCGCGAAGCCTGCGGCATCGAGGATGCCGGGGTCGAAGCGGCCGGCCTTCGCGTCGGCCACGCAGCGCTGCGTGAAGGCGACGCCCGACGGGTTCAGGTCGAAGCCCGACAGGCGGGCGTCGTCCGGATAGAACACGCCCCAATAGAGCAGGGTGGGGCCACAGCCGGCGTCCAGGACGCGCGGCGCGCCGCCCTGGCCGACCGGGATGCGGGTCGAGGCATGAAGGAAGCGCGCCGCCTCGCGGTTCTCATGCCCCAGGGACGAGTAGTACTCGGCCCAATAGGCGCCGGAGGCAAAGACGTCTGCCTCGGGCGCGCGGGCGGGTTCGGGCAGGGGACTCATGGCCCGTCTCCCGATCAGGCACTCATCCGGATCTGCGTCTTGCGCGCCGAGCCGAAGACCGCGGCGTCCAGTTCGGCGAAGAACCGACCATAACATTCCATGTAGGCCAGCACGCCCTGGTGCGCCTGGGCCAGCAGGGCGTCGTCGTCACCGACATAGAGCTGCAGCATCTCGACACCCTGTTCGCGGTGCGAGGTCTCGACATCGTCATGGACCAGCAGGAAGTCCAGGATCATGTCGTTCTCGGACTTCAGGCCGTAGTCGTCGCGGAAGGCGCGGAAGGTTTCCAGGAACACGCCGAAGTCGAGCGGTGCTGTCGTCTCGTTGGCGACGTGGAAGCCAAGCGATTCGATGATCGGCTGCTTGCGGTAGTAGTTCCGGATGACGTCCCGGAATTCGAAGCCGGTCGGCACCACATAGCGCGGGTCGACCAGGTCCTTTCGGGTCATGCCGAAATGGGCCGCCATGTCGGCATAGAGCTCGTGATGGCTGGGCAGCAGCTTGTGCTCGATCTCGTTCAGGCCGTACTCGTCGACGGCAGCGAACAGGATGCGCGCGGCACGGCCCGTGGCGGCAAAGGGATCGATTTCCAGCCACTCGTCCGTGACGCGGCTGGCAAGCGCCAGGATCGAGGGTGGCACCTCGAGGACGAACATCGCCTCAGACGCCAGCAGGGTCCAGAGCTGGGCCTTGGACAAGGGCTGCTGGCGCAATTTTTCGCCAAACGCATTCAGGATGCGGACGGCGTCATGCTGGAACACCGCGTCCTTGAGCGCCGCCACCTTGGCCGACACTGGGATCGGGGCGCTGGTGTACTTCGAGGAGTCGAACGAATTGCCGCGGATATAGCTCAGGTCTGTCATCTCGCCCTCGCACGGTGCGAAGGCGGTTGAAGATCAAGCCGCTAACGCCCCGTTATGGTTTACAGCCGGAATAACGACATGAACCGAGCATCCCTGTCCACGCCCCGGACTCTCCACCCACATGCGACCAGCGAGTGCGATCAGGCTGTTGGCACACCAATGCAGGCCCAATCCCCCCGACTTCCCCTTCTTGGTGCTGAACCCCCGTTCGAACAGTTGCGGGGCAAGGTCGGGGTCGAAGCCGATACCTGTATCGGTGACGATGAGATGGACCATCGTGCGGTCCTGTTCGACGATTAGTTCGCCTTTTAGTTCAATTGTTCCTGAACCTGAGCCACTCTCGCGTATGGCGTCAATGGCGTTAACCATAATGTTTCCAAGTAGTTGGCTCATCACGACGGGGTGCGCAAGAACCGGCGGCAGACTTGCCAGGTCGTTCGCGACCTTGACCGAGATGTCGAGTGCGCTGTCGCGCGGGACGAAACCCGCAAGGTCGCGGACCTGCTCCGCAACGCTGACCGGCATCAACCGGCGCGAGCCGGTGCTGAGCGCCGCATGGTCGTCGAGGACGCGCTCGATGTGCCGATTCTGATCCGCGATCAGGCGCAGATCCTGGGCCCACCCGCGACTCTTTGCCACAATCACGTTGAAGGATTCTTCAACGAAATCGACCAGCGTCTCGCGCCGTTCCGGGCTCGTGCCGCTCTCGCGCAGCTCGGTCAGGGCCGTGCCGACAAAGGTCGAGGGCTTGGCCACCGCCTCGTCCGAGAGGCGCCACAGGCTGACGGCGACGGGGCTCAGGGCGTTGCGGACATTGTGGATGACGCCGGCCGCGATCTCGGCCATGCCGTCGTGGTACGACTGCTCCAGCAGCCGCTGGCGCGCGGCATAGAGCTGGGCGTTGGTGTCGTCGAAGCCACGGGCAAGCGTCGTGATCTCGTCACTGAGGCGCGGGCGCGCGGGCAGGTCCAGCCGCCGGGTCAGGTCGCCGGTCCGCCCGACCTCCTCCACGTGGCGGGTCAGGTTCTTGATCGGGCCGACGATCTCGCGCTTCAGCAGCAGCCAGATGACGGCCATCACAAGCAGACAGGTGACCAGCATCGAGGCGGCCGCGATGGCGACGGTGCTGCGCCCGATGGCGGCAATCTCGCGCGGCAGGCGGACTTCGAGCACCAGCGGCTTGGCATCGAAGAGCATCGGCAGGAGATGGTAGGTCACCATCTCGTTCATGCTGGCTTCGAGCGAGATGTATTCCTCGCCCGCGTTCAGACGCCCGGCAATGTCGCCCAGGTGGGCGGGCAGGCTGCCGTCGTCGGTGCGGTAGATGTTGAAGCGGACATGGGTCTGATCCTCCAGCTGGCGGATCAGCGCGGGTCCCAGGAAACGTCCGGCGAAGAAGGTTCCCTTCACCGGCCCTTCGCGCGTGCTCTGGAGCACGGGGAAGCTGGCGAGCAGCATCGGCCCGTGGCTGCTCATGATGATGCCCAGCAGCTCGTCCGTGGTCGACTTGCGCAGCAGCGGGCTGTCGGCGGGCAGGGGACCGTCAAAGGGCGGAATGGCCAGGCGGTTGCCGTCCTCCAGCGCGAAGGCGGTGGTGCGTACGACATTGCCCGCCGTATCGTAAATGCCCAGCAGGTTGAAGTTCAGGTCGTTCAGGACCTCGTAGGTGAAGGTCTGGCGGATATAGTCCTCGGTCTGGTTGCCGACGAATTCATAGGTCGGGTCCCAGGCACTGATGTCGCGGGCGGGGCGGCTGAACTCCACCTGTTCCTTGGCTATGGCGTCCAGGATGCGGTCGGTGTTGCGCCGCGCAGCGGTCAACTCAAGATCGGTAAATGTCGGCCAGACGATAAGCGCGAACAGCGCCGCGTTGCCCACCAACAGGATCGCAATCGCTATTGCAACTACCCGTAGAATGCGATTGTTTAGCGAAGTGGTCCAATGAGCGCCGATCATCAGCCCCAGTTCCCGGAATGGTGGTCGCAGCGAAATCCTGCTGAGCTTCCCGCTTGGGCAGTTAAAATTGGATGAAAGCTTTCCGAGTTGACCCATTGCACCATGGGCTATTGGAACTTAACCTTTCCGAAGGATTCACGGTCCTGAACTAGTCCCCTGCAAACCCCTTGGCACCGGAGTGGCGGAACCTGCGACGCTGATGGCGAACTGCCCCCGAATCCTGATTGTCGATGACGAGGACGACCTCCTCAAAAGCTATGCCCTCGTGCTCCAGCCCGAGGTCAGCCGGCGGCTGCGCGACCTGGAGGCGGCGCTGTTTGGCGCCAAGGCCGAGCAGGGCTATGAACTGACCTTCTGCACCCAGGGGGAGGAGGCGGTCGCCGCCGTCGCCCGCGCGCTGGATGAGGGGCAGCCCTTTTCGGTAGCCTTCATGGACGTGCGCATGCCGCCGGGCATTACCGGGGTTGAGGCGGCCGAGCGCATCCGGGCCCTGGACCCCGATATCAACATCGTCTTCGTCACCGGCTTTTCCGACATTTCGCCGACCGAGTTCTCCGAACGCGTGCCGCCGGCGGACAAGGTCTATTACGTCGTCAAGCCGTTCCAGCCGGCCGAGATCCAGCAGTTCGCCCTTGCCCTGTCCGAGAAGTGGAAGGCCGAGCGGTCGGCGCGGCGCTCCCACGCCGACCTGGCGCGCAAGAACGGGGAGCTGGCCGACCGGGAGCAGGACCTGTCAGTGCGGAACATGCAGTTCCATGCCGCGCTGGACCACATGGCGCAGGGCATCGCGATGTTCGATGCCGAGGGCGTGCTCAGCGTCTGCAACGAACGCTATCGCCGCCTGTTCGACCTGCCGCACGACCTGGCGGTGCCCGGTGCCACGGCCGCCGCGATCGCCGCCCATTGCGAGGTCGCGGGCCTGAACTATGACGGCCTGGACGCCGGCATTGAGCACCTGTCCCTGGTGCCCGGCGGCGCACCCGGCCTGTACCAGCAGCGCCTGGCCAGTGGCCGGGTGATTGCGGTCGCCCACCAGCGCATGGCCGATGGCGGCTGCGTCCAGACGTTCGAGGACGTGACCGAGCGGCTTCTGGTGCAGTCACGCATCGAGTACCTGGCGCATCACGACTACCTGACCGAACTGCCGAACCGGGCCCTGTTCCAGGACCGCCTGGAGACCGCCCTGTCGCGCGCGCGGCGGACCCAGGACGGCGTGGCGATCCTGTGCATCGACCTGGACCGCTTCAAGCGGGTCAACGATTCGCTGGGCCACCATGTGGGCGACGCCCTGTTGCAGGAAGCGGCACGGCGCATCGCCGCCTGCGTGCGCGAGAGCGATACGGTCGCCCGCCTGGGCGGCGACGAGTTCGCGGTGATCCAGCTGGACGCCAACCAGCCGGCTGCCGCGGCCACGCTGGCGGAGCGCATCCTGCAGATGCTGGGCGAGCCACTGGAGGTCGAGGGACACCACCTGACGACGGGCGCCAGCATCGGCATCGCCCTGTCGGAAGGCGGGGAAAGCGATCCCAGCCAGCTGCTGAAGAGCGCCGACCTGGCCCTGTACCGCGCGAAGCAGGACGGGCGGGACATGTTCCGCTTCTTCGACGCCAGCATGGATGCCCGCGCCCAGGAAATCCGCAAGATCGAGGACGACCTGCGGCGCGCCCTGGCGCTGCAGTCCTTCGTCAACTACTACCAGCCGATCCTGGACCTGCACACGCAATCGGTCGTCAGCTTCGAGGCGCTGGTGCGCTGGATCGACCCGGTGCGCGGCATGATCCCGCCGGGCGAGTTCATTCCGGTTGCCGAGGATACCGGCCTGATCGGGCCGCTGGGCGACTGGGTCCTGGAACGGGCCTGCCGCGATGCCATGGCCTGGCCCCTGCCGGTGAAGGTGGCGGTCAACCTGTCCGCCGTGCAGTTCCGCCTGCGCGACCTGCGTGCGGTCGTCGCCCGCATCCTGGAACGCACCGGCCTGCCGGCCAGCCGCCTGGTCCTGGAGATCACGGAATCCGTGCTGCTGACCGGCTCCGACGGCGTGGTCGAGGTGCTGAGCGACCTGCGCCGGATGGGCGTGCACATCGCCATGGACGACTTCGGCACGGGGCATTCCTCGCTCAGCTACCTGCGCTCGTTCCCGTTCGACAAGATGAAGATCGACCGCTCGTTCGTGATGGACCTGGAAAAGAGCGAGGACGCGGCGGCGATCGTCCGCGCGGTGATTGGCCTGGGCAACAGCCTGCATATCGGGGTCGTGGCCGAGGGGGTGGAGACGGAGGCGCAGCTGGCCTACCTGCGGGAGCAGGGCTGCGACGAGGTGCAGGGCTATCTGCTGGGCCGGCCCATGCCGGACGCCGACGTGCACCGCCTGCTGAGCGCGCCCGCCCCCGTCTAGGATGCCGCGCCTCAGGCGCTGGCGTTGCGGCCGGGCGCGGGGCGCAGGGGGGCGAAGTCGGGGCTGCCGGGGACGACGGGCGCGCGGCGCGTGCCGGCCCCGCGGGCGCACAGCCAGTCGGTCCAATGGTCCCACCACGACCAGGGCCGCGTCCGCGCGCCATCCTGCCAGGCGGCGGCGCCCGGTGGTTCGCCCGGATTGTCGAGGCATGCGCGCTCCGCGACGGCGGGACCGCAGAGCAGGCCGCCGGTGGCGGCCGCGGGCACCAGCGCACGGCTGACCGCGCCGCCGAACAGGTCGGCCGAACCCAGCACGGCAGCGGGCGGCGCCAGGGGATCGGCCGCGGCGGCCAGGATGTAGATCTCGGCCGTCACGCGGCCCAGGTCGATTGGCGTGTTCAGCAGGGTCAGCGTCGCCCTCGCCAGGGCATCGTCGCGCACGAGATCCAGCATCTCGCGCAGCAGGGCGCCGGGAGCGGGCGCCGGCGCGCCGGCCCAGAGGCTGGCGCTGTCGCCGTCGTCGGGCTGGGCCAGGACGTAGCGGCGCTCGAAGTCGGCGGCAAGGCGCTCGACATCGTCGGCGGCGTGGGCGCGCGCCAGGTCGCGCCAGTCGACCACCGCGTCGCCAGGGGCCGCGCCGCCGCAGCCCAGGCGGGGATCGTCGCGACCGGCCCGGATCGCGCCGCCCAGCAGGCTGAGGCCGGCGATGCGGCGGTCCTGGCGCGCCGCCAGGTGTCCGGCCAGTGCTGCGGTCAGGGTCACGCCGCTGCCAAAGCCGGCGACGTGGCCATCGGCGCTGCGCGTGATGGCGCAGGCGGCGTCCAGTGCCACGTCCAGCGCGGAGACGGTCGCCGCCAGGTCCCAGCCATCGCCCGGCTGGGCATCGGCCCAGGAAATGACGAACACCTGGAGGCCGTTGGCGACGAGGTGGCGCACCAGGCTGCGCCCAGGCTCCAGGTCCAGCAGCCAATGGCGCCCCAGCGGCGGCGGCGCCAGCAGGACGGGGCGGGCATGCACCCGCGGCGTTGCCGCGCGGTAATGCAGCAGCTCGAACCGGGGATGGTCGAGGACGACGGCACCAGGCGTCGTTGCCACCTGGACGCCGACTGCGGCGCGGGCCCGCTCCGCCGCGGCGTCGGCGGCCACGGGGAGCATGTCGCGTGCCAGTTGCAGGGCGCCGATCCCCAGCGCCGCGCCCCCGCTCTGCACCAGCCGGCGGCCCCAGCGGCGGGGCAGGGATCCGGGGCGCAGCGGCCCGCCGGCCGCTGGCGTGGCCAGGCGGAAGGCGGCGGCGACCGCGGTCTGTGCCAGGGCGCGATCCTGCGGCGTGGGCGCGCGGTGCGCCAGGTCGGCGGCATGGGCCTGGAGCGGGGCCAGGGCTCGCTCCAGCGCGGTGCCGCCCCGGTCGCGCGCGACCAGGCCGCGCAGCGCGGCGCCCGCGACGCCCACCAGCGCCAGCGGGTCGGCCAGGGCGCGCCCGGCCACATCGCGCAGCACCTGGGCGCTGCTGGCGGGGCTGGCACCGGCATAGACATGGGGGATGGGCGGCGGCTGACTCACCGGGCGGACCATAGCGCAAACTGTCCCGGACGGAACGCGCTTGCCGGGCAAAGGCTCCTGCGCCAAGGTCAGCGACCTGCGGGGGGTCGTCCCGGCCGCGGCGTGCGTGGCGCACGCCACCGGCCTTCGTCACGAGGTTGTCTTGCGTAGCATTTCCCTGCGTCTGCCCTGGCTCTTGCTGGCTGTCCTTGCGCCTGGTATCGCCCAGGCCCAGCAGGCGGCATCGGTGCCCATTCCTGTCCGCCTGCTGTTTGCCGTCATCGACCAGGACGCCGACGGCGTCGTGACCGCGGACGAGGCGGCGGCCTTTTCCGCGCGCCTGATCCAGACCGTCGACAGCAATCGCGACGGCGTTGTGACCCGCGCCGAGGCGGAGGCGATGCGCCAGCGCCTGGGCAGCCCGGGTGGCCCGCGCGACCTGGACAAGGCATTCCGCGAGATCGACAGCAATGGCGACGGCGTCGTGACGGAGGCCGAGCTGGCCGCCGCGGCACGCCGGAACTTCGCCAGAATGGACCTGCGCGGCCGCGGCGGGATCACCCTGGCCGACCTGGCCGGTCGCAGCATCTGGGTGCCCAACCTGGGGGCCCTGGCCGGTCCGCTGACCGGTCCATGAGGCGGCTGGCGACGCCGCTGGCCGTCGTCCTTTGCCTGGCCTGGGTGGCGCTTGTGGTCAGCAGCCTGCTGCCGCTGGCACGGCCGGCCGGCTTGCCGCCGGCGGCGGAGGTGCCGCCGGGCACGACCCATGTCGTGCTGAGCGCCGCGACGCTGGCCGGGCGGCCCCTGCTGCTGCCGGAGCAGCGCTATGCCGCGCCCCGCTCCGCCGCCGAATGGACGGCGCTTGAGCGGCAGGCGCACCTCCCCCGCCTGGTGCGCAACAGCCTGCTGGCGGCCACGATCGGCGGGCTGGCGCTGAGCCTGCCGCTGGTCCTGGCGCTGCTGGCCTGGACCGTGCGTGCCCTGATGCGCCCGTTCCGCGCCCGGCACTAAGGAAACCGAAACCCACCCCGGTCCAGGATGGGCCGGGGATTGGCCGCCCCCATGGCACCTGTATTGCGTCGCTGACGCAGGCACTGCCATTGCTGTTGTGAACCTGGCAAACCTGGGCGCAGTGCTGAGCCCCGGCAGCCTGGATGCCTCGGACTTCGTCTTTGCCTGAGGTCCCCTGATCCGCGCTTTCGCGGGGATCGGGGGACACTCTGCCAGGGACGGTCAGGCGCTGGCGGCGAGGCGGAGGTCGGCGCGCTCCTGCTTGATCTGCTCGGCGATCAGGAAGGCGAGTTCCAGCGCCTGGCTGGCGTTGAGGCGGGGATCGCAGTGCGTGTGGTAGCGGTCGCCCAGGCGCTCGTCGTCGATCGCCTGCGCCCCGCCCGTGCACTCCGTCACGTCCTTGCCCGTCAGTTCCAGGTGGATGCCGCCGGCATAGGTGCCTTCGCCCTGGTGCACGCCGAAGAAGCCGCGGACCTCGGCCAGGATGCGGTCAAAGGGCCGCGTCTTGTAGCCGGTCGTCGACTTGATCGTGTTGCCGTGCATCGGATCGCAGGACCACACGACCGAGCGCCCCTCCCGCTTCACCGCGCGGACCAGGGCGGGCAGCTTGCGCTCCACCTGGTCATGGCCCATGCGCGCGATCAGCGTCAGGCGGCCCGCCTCGTTCTGCGGGTTCAGCGCGTCGATCAGGTGCAGCAGGTCGGCGGGATCGGTGCTGGGGCCGCACTTCAGGCCGATCGGGTTGCGGATGCCGCGCATGAACTCGACATGCGCGTGGTCCAGCTGCCGCGTGCGGTCGCCGATCCAGAGCATGTGGGCGGACGTGTCGTACCAGCCGCCCTTGGTCGAATCCTCACGCGTCATCGCCTGCTCAAAGCCCAGGTGCAGGGCTTCGTGGCTGGTGTAGAAGTCGGTCTGGCGCAGGCTGGGCGTGGTTTCGCCCGTGATGCCGCAGGCCTCCATGAAGGACAGCGCCTCCTCGATCCGGTGGGCGAGGTCGCGATAGCGCTCGTTCACCGGGCTGGACGAGACGAAGCTCATGTTCCAGCGATGCACCTCGTGCAGGTCGGCATAGCCGCCCTGGGCGAAGGCACGCAGCAGGTTCAGCGTCGCCGCCGCCTGGCTGTAGCCCTGGACCAGCCGCTTGGGGTCGGGAATGCGGGCCTCGGCCGTGAACTCGGAGCCGTTGACATTGTCACCGCGATAGCTGGGCAGGACCACGCCGCCGATTTCCTCGGTGTCGGAGGAGCGCGGCTTGGCGAACTGGCCGGCCAGGCGCCCCACCTTCACCACCGGCACCGAGGCGGCGAAGGTCAGCACCACGGCCGCCTGCAGCAGCACGCGGAACGTGTCGCGGATCGTGTTGGGGTGGAACTCCGCGAAGCTTTCGGCGCAGTCGCCGCCCTGGAGCAGGAAAGCCCGACCTTCCGCCACCTCGCCCAAGGCCTTCTTCAGGTTGCGTGCCTCACCCGCGAAGACCAGGGGGGGATAGGAGCGCAACTGCTGCTCGACCGAAGCAAGTTCGGCCGGATCGGGATAGTCGGGCACCTGGCGGATGGGGAACGAACGCCAGGACGATGGGCTCCAGGACTTGGGCATGAAGGGGCCTTTTGGACAGGGCCGTGAACGACAAGAGGCGAGATATACGCGCAACGCCGCCGACATTCCAGCTTTGGGGCCAACCTACGGCGCCAGCACGCGGGGCTGGCATGCATGATCGGAAGCGACCGGGCCAAGGCAACCTTTCGCACCATGGTGGGCGGCGTCTCGGTGGGAAAGCGCCGCCAGCGGACAGTGCACGCGCCTGCCCTATCGACAGCGGCGCCAAGCTCTGCCTAGCTGTTGAGGTTTGGGTGCGGTGCATCACGAACTTCTGCACTGCACATGCGGTCCTGTGGGGCCAGGCGGGAGATGGGTCGCGCGTGGGGATTGGACACAGGACAGGACGACGGGACGGCCAAGGGGCCGGGTGCCGCCGGGCATGACCGGGGGGCGGGCCAGCGTCATCGCGGGCTGTGCCGTGCTCTTGCCCGGCCATGGCTTCCAGCGCCTGGACGTGGCGCTGTCGGGCGGGCGGATCGCCGGCCTGGGCCATGACCTGGGCGCCGGGCAGCGGCTGGACGGGCGCGGGCTGTTCCTGCTGCCGGGCATTGTCGACGTCCATGGCGATGCCTTCGAGCGGCAGATCATGCCGCGGCCCGGCGTGCAGTTTCCGCTGGACCTGGCGCTGGTCGACAGTGACCGGCAAATCCTGGCGCATGGCATCACCACCGCGTTTCATGGGATCACCTGGTCGTGGGAGCCGGGCCTGCGCGGCACCGCCATGGTGCACACGCTGCTGGATCTGCTGGAGACGCTGGCCCCGCAGCTTGGCGCAGACACCCGCGTGCACCTGCGTTTCGAGGCGTTCAATGTCGACGCGGCGGAGGCCGCTTGTGCCCTGCTCGACGGCGGGCGCATCGGCATCCTGGCCTTCAACGATCATCTGGCGCACCTGGAGGCAGCCTGTGCCCGCGGCACCGCCGGACGCTATGCCGAACGGGCGGGCCTGACGGTCGCGGCGCTGGAGGCCCTGCTGCAGCGGACCAAGGCGCGCGCGGGAGAGGTGCCGGCCGCCCTGCGTCGCCTGGGCCTGGCGGCGCGGCGCGCCGGCCTGCCCGTCTTCTCGCACGACGACCCCGATCCCGACACGCGCCGCCGCCTGCACGCGCTGGGGGCGCGGGTCTGCGAGTTTCCGGAAACCGCCGAGACGGCGCGCATGGCCCTGGCGCTGGGGGGGCAGGTCGTGTGCGGTGCGCCCAACGTGATCCGCGGCGGCAGCCACGCGGGCAAGGTGTCTGCCGGCGCCATGGTCGCGGCCGGCCTGTGCACGGTCCTGGCGTCCGACTACTACTACCCGGCACTGCTTGCCGCCCCGTTCACCCTGGCGCGCGACGGCGTCCTGCCGCTGGAGCGCGCCTGGGATCTGGTTTCGACCAATGCCGCGCGGGTGGCGGGCCTGGCCGACCGCGGCGCCATCGCGGCCGGCCTTCGGGCGGACCTGGTCCTGGTCGAGGCGGAACCGATCCCCAGCGTGGTCGCGACCTTTGTCGGCGGGCGCCTGGCCTATGCGGCGCCCGGCCTGGTCGAGCGGTTGCAGCCGGCCGCGGCGGTCGTCGCCGCCTGAGCCCGGATGTGACGCCGTGTGCCGGCGGATGCCGGGGACGCGGAGCACCCCCACACGCAACGCGGACCTGGCCTTGTTGCGGATCGCTATCATCATCGGTGATTCGGCCCTCCCGACCGCCGGGGCCGGCAGGCTCGTGCAGCCGGGGCCCGAGGTCGGGGAACGTCCGCCCGAAAGGCCCGTTGCGTAGACCATGCGACACGCTCTCATCCTGATCCTGGCGGCCCTCAGCGTCGCCGGCTGTGCAGCCGTGCCCGAAGATCCGATCGAGCGCGAGGAATACGAGCTCGCCAACGATCCGCTGGAGCCGACCAACCGCGCGATCTTCGATGCGAACCAGTTTCTGGACCGCAACGTGCTGAAGCCCGTCGCCACCGCCTATGATGAGCATGTGCCCGAGGAAGGGCGCGATGGCGTGCGCAACTTCGTCAACAACCTGGCCGAGCCGACAGTCCTGGTGAATGACGTTCTGCAGGGCAATTTCGAACGGGCCTGGAACACCACGCAGCGGTTCGTGGTCAATTCGACGGCGGGCGTTGGCGGCCTGTTCGACGTCGCCGGAGACCACCTGGATCTGCCGCATCACCAGGCCGATTTCGGCCAGACCTTTGGCGTGTGGGGGATCGAGCAGGGGCCGGCGGTGCAATTGCCACTCCTGGGTCCGTCCAATGCGCGCGATGCCGTGGGTACGGTCATGGGCTTCGTCGCCAATCCGCTGGGCTTCATCGATTCGGGGACGATGTCGTCGATCACCTATGCGGGCCTGGGCAGCGGCACGATCGACGGGCGGGCACGAGCCCTGCCCGTGACGAACGACCTGGAGGCGAATTCGCTGGACTACTATTCCGCCAGCCGCAGCCTGGCCTCCCAGTACCGCGACCGCATGGTCCAGGAAGGCAAGGACGGCCTGGTGGGCAACGAGCCCCAGGGCGAAGTCACGATCGACCCCGACAGCGTCGTCATCGAGTAGTCGCGGGGCCCTGCCTTCCCGTCGATGGTCACATTCGCCCCGGGGTCATGCCGGGGTGGCCTGCTGCTGCCCACGGGCAACGGCACCAGGCGCCTTGCGTCCGGATCGTGGTGTTGGCCCGTCCCCCATCTTCGCCTTTCAGGTCAGGCATGAGCGGGATGAAGCGCGCCATGCAGCGGGCCCTGCCGGCATCGCTCGACTGAGCCGAACGACCGGTTCATGGCGTGATCGTCCCTGGCGCGATCACGGCATCGCCGGGCCAGGGCTTGTAATCTAAAACAGATTAGATTAATGGTGTTCGCAGGGCGCCGGAGGGCCGGCGCCGACTGCGATGCTCATTGCCTGGGGCCCGCCATGCGCCACGAACGACAGATCGAACTGCTGCGACGGCTGGAGTCGGCGAAGCCCTCGCTCGACAGCGATCCCTGGCCCCAGGCGGCGGCCTGCGTGCGCCATCCCGCCTCGACCTATACCGACCCCGAGCGCTTCGAGCGGGAGAAGCGCGTCCTGTTCCGCCAGGGCATGGTGGCCCTGGCCCTGACGGACGAAATGCGCCAGCCGGGCAGCTACATCACGGCGGACATGGGCGGCGTTCCCGTCGTGGTGATCCGCCAGCGCGACGGGTCGATCCGCGGCTTCGTCAATGCCTGCCGCCATCGCGGGGCGTCGATCGCCAGCGGATGCGGAAAGGTGGCGAACAGCCTGACCTGCCCCTATCACGCCTGGACCTATGGCCTGGACGGCGCGCTGAAGGTGCGGCCCGGGGCCGAGCCCGCGTTCGACGATGAACCGCGCGAAGGCCTGGGCCTGCTGCCGATCGAGGTGGCGGAGGGCTATGGCTTCATCTTTGGCCGGGCGGAAGGACCCGCCTTCACCGCGGACGAGGCGCTGGCCGGCGCGCAGCTGGAACTCGCCGACTATGGCCTGGAGAACTATCACCTGTTCGAGACGCGGACCAACGAATGGGCCGTGAACTGGAAGATGATCCTGGACACGTTCCTGGAGAGCTATCACATCCGCACGCTGCACCGGGACTCGATCTGGCCCGAATACTTGTACAATACATCGATCTTCGATGGCTTTGGTCCGCACCCGCGCAATATCGGCCTGTTGCGCAGCGTCCTGGGCGAGTTCGAGAAGCCGGAGGCGGAGCGCGCGCTGCTGCCGCATGCGACCACGCAATACATCCTGGTGCCGTCCGGCCTGATCACCTATCAACGCAACCACATCCAGCTGTGGCGCGTGACACCGCTGGCGGTCAATCGCACGCGCGTCATGACCAGCATCTTCACCGCCGAGAAGGCGGAGACGGAGAAGGCCCAGAAATACTGGTCGCGCAACATGGACGCGCTGGTCGGCGTCACGGGGCGGGAGGATTTCCCCCTGATGGAGCAGATCCAGGCAAACCTGTCCTCTGGCGCGCTGCCCGAACTTGTCTTCGGCAAGCTGGAGCCGGGCCTGATCCACTTCCATGAGGCGGTCCAGGCCGCCCTGGACAAGGCGGCCACCTGATGGACCTGGGACACAAGGACGCCGCCGTCCTCATCACGGGCGGAGCCAGCCATATCGGCCGTGGCATCACCCTGTCCTTCGCGCGCGAGGGGTCGGCCATCGCCCTGGTGGACAAGGACCTGCCCCAGGCGGAACGCACGGCCGCCGATGCGGTGGCGGCGGGTGCCACGGCCTGCACGGCGATCGAGGCCGACCTGAGCGACCATGCCGCCGCGGCCCAGGCCGTTGCCGTGGCGACCGACACGCTGGGCCAAGTGGACGTGCTGGTCGCCAATGTCGGCTGGAACCGGCCAGGATTCTTCCTGGACTGCCCGCCAGAGGACTGGGACCACCTGCTCCACGTGAACCTGTCGGCGACCATGGCCTGCGTGCGCGCCGTGCTGCCGGGCATGATCGAGCGTCGGCGCGGCGCCATCGTCGCCACCACGTCGACCGCCGCCTTTGGTGAGCCGCGCCAGGGCGTCTATGCGGCGGCCAAGGCAGGCGTGATCGCCTTCATCCGCACGATCGCGCAGGAGTATGGCCGCTTCGGAATCCGCGCCAACCTGGTGGCGCCGGGCCTGGTCCTGCCGCAGGACGACGCCAGCCTGGGCGCGCAGTCGCTGTGGCGGGACAAGGACGCCGTGATGAACGACGCGCAGACCAAGTACGTGGTCGACCGCACACCACTGCGCCGCCTGTCCCAGCCGGACGACATTGCAGCGTCCGTCCTCTTCCTCGCCTCCGACACGGCCGCCCGGCAGCTGACCGGCCAGCTGCTCACCGTCTCTGGCGGCTTCCAGATGCGCTGAGGCGCCCACCCACACGGAATTCAGGAGTACCGACCATGCATGTTGGCCTGGGCCTCAGCTTCCAGAACCTGGACCGCAAGCTGACGGATCGCGAAGTCTACCAGCACGAACTGGCTTTGGCGGCGCGGGCGGAAGATTGCGGCTTCGAGTCCATCTGGACGCCGGAACATCACTTCACCGACTACATGATGACGCCGATCGTGACCCAGTTCCTGTCCTGGGTCGCGGCACGCACCAAGAACATGAAGCTGGGCACGATGGTCACCGTGCTGCCCTGGCACGATCCGGTACGGGTGGCGGAGAGCTTCTGCCTGCTGGACCACCTGTCGGAGGGCCGCGCGATCCTGGGCATCGGCCGTGGCCTGGGGCGGGTCGAGTTCGATGCCTTTCGCCAGCCGATGAACGAGTCGCGCCGCCGCTTTACCGAATACACCGAGGCGATTGTCACGGCGCTCGAGTCCGGCGTGATGGAGTACGAGGGCGAGCTCTACAAGCAGCCGCGCCTGGAACTGCGCCCGGCACCGTTTGCCAGCTACAAGGGGCGGACCTTTGCCAGCGCCATCTCGCCCCAGTCGATCGACCTGATGGCGCGCCTTGGCATCGGGCTGATGGTGATCGCGCAGAAGCCGTGGGAGACGGTGATCCAGGAACTGGCCGACTACCGCACCCGCTTCCTGGCCATCAACAAGCAGGAACCGACCAAGCCCGTCCTGAACGTCTTCGTCGCGGTGAACGAGGATCCGGCCGAGGCGCAGCGCATGCGCGACGTCTATATCCAGCGCTATGCCCGCTCGACGGTCGAGCACTATGCATTTGCCGATACGCGCTTCGCCGATATCGAGGGCTATGAGTATTACGCGGGCCTGGCCAAGAACATCGCCAAGCACGGCCTGGACAAGTTCAACGCCTTCCTGGCCGATCTCCAGGTCTGGGGCACGCCCGACCAGGTGGTGGAGAAGCTGCTGGGCACGGTCGGCAGGATCGACGCGGGCGCGCTGCTGGTCATGCTGAGCTATGGCGGCATGCCCCCGGCCGAGGCGAAGGCGAACTACGACCTGTTCGTGAAGCGTGTCCTGCCGGCGCTGAAGGCGCATGACGTGGGCGGCGACATCGGTGTGCGCTACACCCCGCGCGTCGCCGCGGCGAGTGCGGCGGAGTAGGGGCGGCCCAAAGGTTGCGACAACATCCTTCGAGACGGCCTTTCAGGCCTCCTCAGGATGACGCCGGTTGGACTTTTCGCAATTAACCAACGGCGTCATGCTGAGGAGCGGCCATAGGGCCGCGTCTCGAAGCATCAGGCGCTACGTTCGCCTCAGTCCCGGTAGGACGGGTCGTCCTTGTCGAGGGTCGACTTCAGGTAGTCGAAATGAGGATGCGCCTGCTCCTTGTAGGGCTCCCAGCCGGCGGCTGTCTTTTCCGCGATGTCGGCGGGCATGATGTTGAGCGGCTGGCCGCTGGCATAGGCCAGCATCAGCGTCTTGGCCGCCCGTTCCAGGAAATAGAGCGCCTCGAACGCCTCCGCCACGGTGGGGGCGATGGTGGTGACGCCGTGATTGCCCATCATCAGCTCGGAATAATTGCCCAGGACGCCGGCCAGCCGCTCGCCTTCGTCCGCGTCGTTGGCGATCCCGCCGAAGTCGCGGTCGATCCCCAGCGAGCGGTAGAAGCGTGCCGTGTTCTGGTCGATCGGCTTCATCTCCGGGTCCTTGAGCCCGGCCAGCGCCGTCGCGTAGGGCGGGTGGCAGTGCAGGATGACCCGGGCGCGCGGCTGGCGCCGGTGGATCGTGCCGTGGATCGTCCAGGCCGACGGGTCGGGTGCGTCCGGTCGGGTCATCGTCGTGTGGTCGTCGGCGTCGAGCAGCATCAGGTCGCTGGCCCGGATGGTCGCGAAGTGCTGCCACTTGCGATTCAGCAGGAATTTCTTCCCATCGGCCGACACGGCGGCGCTGAAATGATTGCCCACCGACTCGTGCCAGTCGAACTTCACTGCCAGACGAAAGGCCGCGGCCAGGTCGACGCGAAGCTGCCACACGGCATCGTCGGACAGTTCCGAGGCGACGGCCTCCGCAGGTTCGGGTGGCATCACGCGGATGTTCATCGGGGGCATCCTCCGGCAGCAGGCGGGCAGGGGTTCAGGCTAGGGTGCGGGTCGCCGAGAAAGAAGCAGGGATGTTCAAAGTGATGGCGTTTCGCCAAGGCGACGCGTCATTTGACAGGAGCGGACCGGGCCGCTACGCGGGAACCCGGGACGGGATCGCCGGGGCCAGACAGGGCTGCGGGCATAGCGGGGCGCGGGACAGGGCATGACCGACATCCACAACATCGTCATCGTCGGCGGCGGGCATGGTGGCGGCAACGCCGCGATCTTCCTGCGCCAGTACGGGTTCGAGGGGGCGATCACCCTGGTCAGCGACGAGCCGCTGGCCCCCTATCACCGCCCGCCGCTGTCCAAGGCCTGGCTGAAGGGGGAGGCAGACGGCACCAGCCTGCTGCTGAAGCCGCAGGAATGGTACCCGGCCCAGAACGTGCAGCTGCGCCTGGGCGCGCGCGTCGCCAGGATCGATCGCGAGGCGAAGCACGTCGAACTGACCGATGGTTCGATCCTGCCCTATGACGCGCTGATCCTGGCGACGGGGGCACGGGCGCGCCGCCTGCCGCTGCCGGGCGCGGACCTTCCCGGCGTGCTGGAGTTGCGCAATGCGGCGGACGCGGAGGCGCTGAAGCAGGCGCTGAGCGGAACCGGGCGGAAGATCGCCGTGGTGGGGGGCGGCTATGTCGGCCTGGAAGTCGCCGCCTCGGCCCGCGCCCTGGGTGCCGAGGTCGTGGTCGTGGAGCGGGAGGCGCGCGTCCTGGCCCGCGTCGCCTGTGCCGAACTGTCCAATTTCTTCCAGGACTATCACCGCGGCCGCGGCGTGGTGTTCGAGCTGAACGCCGGGGTGGAGGGGTTCGACCGCCTGCCCGGCGGGGGCATCGGCATCCGCCTGGCCGACGGGCGGACGCTGGCCTGCGACGTGGCCCTGGTCGGCGTCGGGGCGGTGCCGAACGACGAGCTGGCGCGCGAGGCGGGCCTGGACCTGCGCGACGGTGTCGTGGTCGATGCCTATGCCCGGACCGGGGATCCCGCGATCTTTGCTGTGGGCGACGTGACGCGCCGCCACCTGCTGCACTATGACCGCGAGCATCGCCTGGAAAGCGTGCCCAACGCGGTCGAGCAGGCAAAGCAGGCCGCCGCGACCATCATTGGCCGGCCGCTGCCGCCGGTCGAGGTGCCGTGGTTCTGGTCCGACCAGTACGACCTGAAGCTTCAGATCGTGGGCCTGCCGTTCACGTCCGACCGGATCGTGGTGCGCGGCTCGATCGAGGATGCGAAGTTCGCGCTGTTCCACCTCCATGGCCGCAAGATCCAGGCGGTCGAGGCGGTCAATTCCCCGCCCGAGTTCATGGCGGGGAAGATGCTGATCGCACAAGGGAAAGAGGTCGATCCGGACAAGCTGGTCGACCTGTCCATCCCGATGAAGTCCTTCCTGGCGGCGTGACCCCGATGATCCAGACCGAACAGACCTACCCTGAGATCCGCGATTCGGTGCGCAAGCTGTGCGCCCAGTTCCCGGGCGAATACTGGCGCGCCCTCGATCGCGAGCGCGCCTATCCGACCGAATTCGTGCAGACGCTGACGCGCGAGGGTTTCCTCTCTGTCCTGATCCCTGAGGAATTCGGCGGTTCCGGCCTGGGCCTGGGGGCGGCCACGGCGATCCTGGAGGAGATCCATCGCTCCGGCTGCAATGGCGGCGCCTGCCATGCCCAGATGTACACCATGGGCACGATCCTGCGGCACGGCAGCCCGGAGCAGAAGGCGGCCTACCTGCCCAAGATCGCCAGTGGGGAATTGCGCCTGCAGGCCTTTGGCGTGACGGAGCCCACCAGCGGCACCGACACGACGCGCCTGCGCACGTTCGCGCGGCGCGAGGGGGACAAGTACATCGTCAACGGCCAGAAGATCTGGATCAGCCGGGCCGAGCATTCCGACCTGATGGTCCTGCTGTGCCGCACGACGCCCCGCGAGCAGGCGGCCAAGACCTCAGACGGCATGAGCGTGCTGATCGTCGACATGCGGGAAGCCCTGGGCAAGGGCCTGACCATCCGGCCGATCCGCACCATGCTGAACCACGCCACGACCGAACTGTTCTTCGACAACATGGAAGTGCCGGTCGCCAACCTGGTCGGGCAGGAGGGCAAGGGCTTCAAGTACATCCTGGACGGGATGAACGCGGAGCGCATCCTGATCGCGGCCGAGTGCATCGGCGACGGGCGCTTCTTCATCGACCGGGCGGCGAAGTACGCGACGGAGCGCGAGGTATTCGGCCGGCCCATCGGCCAGAACCAGGCGATCCAGTTCCCCATCGCGCGCGCCTATGTCCAGGTGACGGCCGCAGCCGCCATCGTGGACCAGGCCGCGGCCCTGTTCGAGGCGGGCAAGCCTGCGGGCACGGAAGCCAACATGGCCAAGATGCTGGCGTCGGAAGCGTCGTGGTATGCCGCAGACATGTGCGTACAGACGCATGGCGGCTTCGGCTTTGCCGAGGAATACGACATCGAGCGCAAGTTCCGCGAAACCCGCCTCTACCAGGTGGCGCCGATCTCCACCAACCTGATACTCAGCCACGTCGGCACCCACGTCCTCGGCATGCCCAAGTCATTCTGAGGCCGGTGCGGCGGGGCTGCGCCTGATGCTTCGAGACGGGCCTACGGCCCTCCTCAGCATGACGTTGTTGGTTTTTTGCAGCGCCCACCCTGCGTCATCCTGAGGAGCAGCCCGAAGGGACGCGTCTCGACGGATGGTGGCGCAACCTCCCCGCCCGCATTGAAACCCTAATCCGAATTAGATAGTCTCCGCGCATTCATCGGGGGACGGTCATGGCAGGGTTTCCGGCGGAAGGGGTGGCGTTCGTCACCGGGGGCAGCGGAGGCATCGGTGCTGCGGTTGCGCGCAAGCTGGCGGGGGAGGGGGTCGACGTCGTCGTGACCTTCAACCGCAACGCGGACGCGGCGCAGAAGACCGTTGCCGCGGTGGAGGCGGCCGGGCAAAAGGCCGACGCAATCCAGCTCGACCTGCGGGACGAGGCAGCGGTGGCCGCGGCGATTGCCGGCGTGGCGGCGCGCCATGGCGGGATTCACACGCTGGTGACAGCGCATGGCCCCTTCATCCACATGCGCCATATCAGCCGGATCGAGCCCAGGCTGTTCCGCGAGACGATCGAGGCGGACAGCTTCGGCGCCTATAACGTCTATCACGCCGCCCTCCCGCACCTGAGGAAGGCGCGCGGGGCCATCGTCGCCATGGCGACGCCGGCCATCCGCCGCTATGCCGTGAAGGACGTGCTGTCGGTGGCGCCCAAGGCGGTGATCGAGGCGGTGGTGCGCGGCATCGCGGCGGAGGAGGGGCGCTTTGGCGTGCGTGCCAATTGCGTGGGCGTCGGCCTGCTGACCGACGGCATGTACCAGGCCTTGGTCGACGATGGCGCCTTCGACGAACGTTTCCTGGAACTGTCGAAGCAGAACGCGGCGCTGCGTGACTTCGGCAATTCCGAGGACATTGCCGATGCCGCGGTCTTCCTGGCGTCGTCCCGCGCGCGGATGATTACCGGCCAGACCCTGATGGTCGACGGCGGCTACGCCCTCTAGGCGGGGTCCGCGTCCGGCCGGGGGGCAGCGCGCAGGGGACGTTCCTCCATGCCGGCGAAGAAGGCGAGCGAGAGGGCGAAGCCAAGGGCCGCTGCACCATAGACCCAGGCGAAGATGCCCGCGGGATCGGGCTGGCGGGCCAGCAGGGCGACCAGATCGCCCTCGCCATGGGCGCTGATCCCGGCGGCCCCGGCCATGCCGAGCACGATGGCGCCGAACACCGCGACCAGGACGGCCCCGCCCAGCTGGCGGAAGAAGTTGATGGTGCCGGTGGCGATGCCCATTTCGTGCGGTGCGACAGCGTTCTGGACCGAGACGGTCGCCACCGGCAGCAGCATGCCGAAGCCCAGGCTGGACAACGCGAGCACCACCACCAACACCCAGAACGGCATGGCCTCAGCGCCAAGGGCCAGCGCAAGCATGCACAGGGCCGAGCAGGCCAGGCCCGCGGTCGGCAGGCGCTTGTAATGGTCGAACAGGGCAAGCGCCCGACCGGAGGCGGTGGCCCCCACGACGGTGCCCACCATCAAGGGGATCACCGCCAGGCCGGATTCGCCTGGGCTCAGGCCCTGCACCGCCTGGAAATAGACCGGCACGAAGATCGACAGGCCGACGAAGGTGC
Source organism: Zavarzinia sp. CC-PAN008 (assembly GCF_051903925.1). Taxonomy (GTDB): domain Bacteria; phylum Pseudomonadota; class Alphaproteobacteria; order Zavarziniales; family Zavarziniaceae. Next base: position 4,119,352 of record NZ_CP173678.1, on the reverse strand, counting down.
CCATGCCGAAGCAGGCGGCGAGTGTTCCCATGCGCACGACCTGGTTGCCCAGCACGGTCAGCGGGATCAGCGGTTCTTCCGCCTTCAGCATGCGCAGCGCAAAGGCCAGGCTGAGTCCCAGGGCGGCCGCGAACATGCCAAGCACCGGCGGTGAGCCCCAGGGATAGTGGACGCCGCCCCAGCTCAAGGCGAGCAGCAGGGCTACCGTGCCGCCGGCCATCAGGGCCACGCCCAGCCAGTCCAGCCGGTGCGGCCGGTCGTGGCGGGGCAGTCGGCGCAGCGCCGACTGGCTCATCAGGAAGGCGCCGATGCCCAGCGGCAGGTTGATCCAGAAGATCAGCGACCAGTGCAGATGCTCGGCAAACAGGCCGCCCAGGACCGGCCCCAGAAGGCTGGCCAGGATGAAGACGCTGGCGAAATAGACCTGGTACTTGGCCCGTTCGCGGGGCGCTATCATGTCGGCCAGGATGGTCTGGGCGAGTGCGATCAGGCCGCCACCCCCCAGACCCTGGAGGCCCCGGGCCAGGATCAGGCTGAGCATGTCGGGCGCCAGCGCACAGGCGACGGAACCCACGACGAAGACCGAAATGCCGATCATCAGCGTGATGCGGCGGCCATGAATGTCGCTGAACTTGCCCATCAGCGGCGTCACGGCGGTGGCGGAGAGCAGGTAGGCGGTCACGACCCAGGGCAGCTGCGTGACATTGCCAAGCTCCGCCCCGATGGTCGGCAGGGCAGCGGCAACGATGGTCCCGTCCAGCGCCGACAGGAACATCGCCAGCATGATCCCGACAACGATCGTGCGGATATCGGCGTGGGTGAGCTGCCCTGCCGCGGTAGGGGGGGCTGTGGTCGCTGACATCGACTAGGCGAACGAGAAAGCCCTCCCCCCTTGCGGGGGAGGGTTGGGTGGGGGGGCGTTTACGCTTGCGCCCGGTCCGCAATCCAGGAGCCTGCCCCGAGGCCCCCCCATCCCGACCTTCCCCCGCGAGGGAGGAAGGGGATCTGCTGCGCTTAGTTCTGCCGGCATGCTCACTCGACGTTCAAACTGCCGGCGAACCCGGCGCTATTCCGCGGCGCGTTGTTCCGTCTGGGGCACCTCGGCGCGGCGGTGCAGGATACGGCCGATCGTGTTGAGCAGGATCTGCGCTGCCAGGATGGCGGTCATGCCGGAATGGTCGTAGTCCGGCGCCACCTCCACCAAGTCCATGCCGATCACCGGACCCTTCTTCGTGATGCCGTCGAGCAGTTCCAGGATCTCGTAATAGAGGAACCCGCCATGGCTGGGCGTGCCGGTGCCGGGTGCGATCGACGGGTCGAAGCCGTCGATGTCGATCGTGAGGTAGTAGCGCTTGCCGTCCGGGATGCGGGCCAGGACGTTCTCCACCCCCAGCTTGCGGAACTGGCGCACTGAAAGGATGTCCGATCCCATGCGCCTGGCATCCTCGTACCCCTCGCGCGCGGTCGAGGAGACGTTGCGGATGCCGATCTGCGATAAGCCCGTCACATAGGGCTTCTCGGCCGCGCGCCGCATCGGGTTGCCATGGCCGCAGCGCACGCCGTGACGCTCGTCCACGAAGTCGAGATGCGCGTCGATCTGGACCAGGTGGAAGTCGCCCTGGTCCGCGAATGCCTCGATGCAGGGGATGTTGATCGAATGATCGCCGCCCAGCACGACCGGGATGGCCCCGGCCTGGAGGATCTTGCGCACGCCATAGGCGATGTTGGCGTGGCTCTTTTCCGTGTTGGTGTGGACGATGTCGGCGTCGCCGATATCAACGATGCGCGCCTTCTCGGCGGGCAGGTAGGTGACGTCGTCCTCGTGGTCATAGGCCCCGGCATGGCCGAACGAGAACAGCGTCGATGCCTCGCGGATCGAGCGCGGTCCGAACCGGGCACCGGCGCGCCATTGCGTGCCGAAGTCGAACGGCGCCCCCAGAACCGCCACATCGGCGTCGATCTTGTCCCAGTCGAGCTGGATCGGATACTTGCCAAAGCTGGATATGCCAACAAAGGGCAGGTTCAGCCGGCCCGCTTCATAGCCATGCGACATTGCTGTACTCCATCTGGAATTCGGTCACAGGTCCGCCTTGGAGCGGCCTCAATCGTGGTGCGATCATCCCCAGGTTGTGCAACTGCCTGAAAGGAACGGCATGAGCGTCCAGAGCGTCGATCGACCCTTCCCCACGCTGGCCATCCGCGTGCGGTCGATCGCCTTCGTCACGGCGTTGTGGACATCCTACGCCGTGGTGCTGCTGGCCGCGCTGCCATTGCTCCTGCTGCCTGGAGACCGGGTACTGCGGGCCATGATCAAGGCCTGGGGCGGCTATGTGCGGGTGATCCTGCGCCTGCTGGCCGGGATCGACGTCCGCTACCAGGGCGTTGAGCACGTGCCGGAGCAGGGGCCCTGCATCATCGCCTCCAAGCACCAGAGCTGGTGCGACGGCATGCTGATGGTGGCGAAGCTGGAACGGCTGAGTGCCGTTGCCATGCAGGAGTTGCAGCACTATCCGCTGGTCGGGCCGGTCATGAAGAAGCTGGGCTTCGTCCTGGTCGATACCTGCGGCGGCGAGAATGCACGCCAGACGCTGGCGACCGGCGGCGCGGCGGCGGTCAGCCGGAACCTGCGGGTGCTGATCTATCCTGAGGGGGAGCTGATGAGTGTCGGCGCGCGCGGGCGCTACCGCACCGGCATCTGGCACCTGTACAGCGCGCTCAACATTCCCGTGGTGCCGGTCGCAACCTCGATCGGCCTGCGCTGGCCGCGCCGGGCCATGCTGAAAACGCCGGGACCGGCAACGGTCGCCTTCCTGGAGCCGATTGCGCCTGGCCTGGAGCGGGCCGAGTTCATGGCCCTGCTGGAGGAGCGGATCGAGGCCGAGACGGCGGCCCTCTGCGCTGCCGACGCCGCCCACGGCATCGTCAATCCGCGCTGAACCGAGAGGGCAGGACATGGCCCCCACCCCAGCCCTCCCCCATCGCAAGCGACTGGGGAGGGAGTCCGGGTGCGCCCCAGAAGCCCTCCCCCGTGCGCAGCATGAGGGAGGGTTGGGTGGGGGCGAGATCCCGCGGTTCATCACGAGCACAGACCGATCCGATCCTCAGACCGTGCGGGCGCGCTGGCTGGCGAAGCTGTCGGCGGTGATGCAGAGAAGCTCGAACATCATGGTCGCACCCACCAGGGCCGTCATGCCGCCCAGGTCGAAGGGGGGTGCCACCTCGACCACGTCGGCGCCGATCACGTTGAGGCCCTGCAGCCCGCGGACCATGGCCTGTGCCTCGACGGTGGTGATGCCGCCGATCTCGGGCGTGCCGGTGCCGGGGGCATAGACCGGGTCCAGGCAATCGACGTCGAAGGTGATGTAGGTCGGCATGTCGCCCACGATGGCGCGCGCCTCCGCGATCACGTCGGCGGGCCCGCGCTGGGTGAACTCCTCCATATGGATCACGCGCAGGCCGTTGGCGGTCGCGAAGTCGAGGTCGGACGGATCGTAGACGGAACCGCGGATGCCAATCTGCACGACCTTGGAGCCAACCAGCAGGTCTTCCTCGATCGCGCGACGGAACGGCGTGCCGTGGGTATAGGGATTGTCGCCGAAATAGCGGTCGTTGGTGTCGGAATGGGCGTCGAAATGGATCATGGCGACCGGCCGGTCCTTGGCCAGGGCACGCAGGATCGGCAGCGTGGTCAGGTGGTCGCCGCCCGCCGCGATGGGGATCGCCCCTGCGGCGCGGATCTCCCCGAAAAAGCCCTCGATCTTGCCCAGCGCGTCCAGCAGGTCGATCGGGTTGACGGGCGCATCGCCCACGTCGCCGACGCGCGCCAGGTCATAGGGGCCGATGCGCGAGACATGGTGCACGCGGCGCATCAGGCTGGACTGGTTGCGGATCTCTCGCGGGCCGTGCCGGGCGCCGGCCCGGTTGGTCGTGCCGCCGTCCCAGGGCACGCCGCAAAGCGCGATGTCCAGCCCCTCTGCCGTCTCGAACGCGGGCAGGCGCATGAACGTGGCGTGGCCCGCAAAGCGGGGCACGACGGCGGCGTCGACTGGCTGGGGGTTGCCCTTGATACTCATCTGGAACCTGTCCTCGGAGGTTGTCCTGTCAGCCCGATCACCCCCGCGAAAGCGGGGGTGCAGGAGCCACAGCGCAGCGCTGGTGGCCCTGGATTCCCGCTTTCGCGGGAATGAGCGGGTAGGGGAGGCGAACGAACGTGCCCAATGCGGGCCTCAGGATACGGGCACTGCCGCGTGGGCCTGGTGGCGGCGTGCCAAGTGGCGCTGGATGTGCCAGACCGGCTCCTCCAGATGGCTGAGCCGGCCGCGCACGACATGGGCGGAGCGCAGGCCGTGCTGCACGGCGGTGTTCACCTCCATGTCCTCAAGATGAAAATCGCTCAGCATCTTCGTCTCGGCGGCCAGCGTCTCGGCAAAGCCTTCGGCCTCGAACGCCTCGGCCGAGATCAGCGTCGTGGTCAGCAGGCGGCAGCGCTCCGCCGAGACTGGTTGCAGCCGGTACCATAGCACTCGGTCGGCCATGGTCAGGAACATGAAGCAGGGCTGGCCCACGAACAGGCCCCATTCAACCTGCGCCGCATCGGGCAGACCCTTCAGGGCCGCGAACCCGGGTGGCAGCTGGCCGGCGCGGGCCTGGGCCGCCACCTCCGGCTTGAACGGCAGATGACAATGGATCAGGTGGGGATGCTCCGGCTCGGTCCAGGTCAGTTGCGCCGGCATCATCGTGTTCAGCGTGCGGTGATGGATGCCCAGGTGGTGATAGGACTCGATCCAGTTCTCGACCATCACCTTCCAGTTGAAGGGACAGTCCCATTCAAGGGCGATGGCGACCTTCAGCTCTGCGCAGTTCCAGGGCGCGATGCGGCGGCCGAACTCGGCATACTGCTCCTCAAGCGGCGGGGCGGTGCCGGACAGGTTGACGAAGACGAAGCCCTGCCAGATGGCGGAGCGGACCTCCGCCAGGCGCCAGTCGGCCTTGTCGAAGCCCTCCGCCCGCTGCATCTCGGCGCAGCCCTTCAGGCTGCCGTCGCTGGCAAAGGACCAGCGGTGATAGGGGCAGACCAGGTGGTTCAGGCGGCCTTCCCGCGCATAGGCGAAGCCATCGGGCAGGATGTCCATCGCCCGGTGGGGGCAGACGCGGGACAGGACGCGGACCTGCCCGTCGTCGCCGCGGATGGCGACCAGTGGTTCGCCCAGCAAGTCGAGGGCGACGTAGCTGCCCTTGTCCGGGATCTGGGAGACATGAGCGACCGACAGCCAGTCGCTGCGCAGGACGGCGTCGGCCTCCTCCTCGAAGAAGGCGTCGTCCAGGTAGGCCTCCCGTGGCAGGGTCGTGGCGCGCGACAGCGGCCGGCCTGCGATCTCCGCGATGTCCTGCCAGACCGCCTGGGGCGGTCGGAAGGCGCGCCGGGCGGCGGTGGGCACCAGGGCTTGCGGCTGCATGGGCGTTGCTCCCTGTTGAGGCGAGGGCGGTTTCGGGAGTGTTGCGTCCCCCTCCCACCTACGTCCCCCGGATAAACCGGGGGACGTAGGTGGGAGGGGAATGGAGCCGACCTAAAGCGCGAACTCCTTGCGGACGGCGGCGGCGATCAGCGTGACGTGATCGTTGAGCAGGAGCTTGCCGAACTCGGGCTTGGCCCCGCGCGCGTCGTTGAGAACGCCGGACGGCGGCACCAGGCCGGGGCGCAGGGGCCAGCGGTCATAGGTCGGGAACTTTGCCGGGCCGTCGCTCGGCACCTTGGACATGTCCACCAGGTCGGGCCGCACGGCAAGCATGAGGGAAGTTTCCATCAGGCTGGCATGTTCCAGGTCCGAACCGGGATAGCCGTCCGGGAACAGGGTGGCGATGGTCTCCTTGGTGATGAAGTCCCAGTAGTCGAGGCGGATCGCCTCGAAATCCTTGATCCCCTCGTGCCGCAGCTCGCGGCGGGCGAGGTCCAGCCCCTCTATGGCCGGCCACGAATTCTCGAAATGGCCGTTGACGATGACGAGCTTGCGTACGCCGTGCAGGCCCAGGTTCAGGATCACGTCCCGCACGGTCAGGGTGAAGGTGTGCGCCTCCACGCTCGTCGTGCCGGGGAAGTGCTCGCCGCCACCGCAGCGGGGCATCGACTTGTAGCCATAGACCAGGGCCGGTGCCACCAAGCCGCCCACCTCCTTCGCGACGGCCGCGGCCACCGCGCTGGGCAGGATCACGTCGGTGGCCAAAGGCAGATGGGGCCCGTGCTGTTCCGTCGTGCCCAGCGGCAGGAAGACGGGGGCGCCGGCGCCCACCTTGGCCTCGAACTCGGGCCAGCTCAGTTCACCGATCTGGACGCTGTCGACCATGCGGATTCCTTCTGCGTAAGGGTTCAGATCATCGCCGCGCCGCCATCGACGCCCAGGCAATGACCGGTGATGAAGCTGGCCCCGGGAGAGGCCAGGAACAGGATGGCGGCGGCCACTTCCGCCGGCTGCCCGATGCGGCCCAGCGGATTGCCCACTTCCAGCTTCTGCACCTCGGGCTTCAGCGCATGGAAGTTGAGCAGTGGCGTGTCGATCGGGCCCGGGGCGACCGCATTGACCAGGATGTGCGGCGCCAGTTCGCGGGCCCAGGACCGGGTGAGGGAGAGGATCGCCCCCTTTGTCGCGCAATAGGCGGACGAGCCGGCCCGTCCCAAATAGGCCAGTTCCGAGGCCAGGTTGATGATGCGCGCCCCCGGCTTCAGGTGGGGGAGGGCTGCCTTGGTCACGGCCACCAGGCCGCGCACATTGACCGCCATCATGCGGTCAAAGACGTCGAGGTCCTGTTCCGCCAGGTCGGAATCGACCTGGATGCCGGCGCAGTTGACGACGACGTCGAGGCCGCCCAGGGCCAGGGCCGCCGCGCTCACGGCGGCGATCACCGCCTTCTCGTCGGTTACATCCGCCAGGACCCAGGTGCCGCAGGCGGCATCCTTGGGCTGGCGCAGGTCAAGGCCGGCGACGGTGGCGCCCGCCGCCTGGAACGCGGCAAGGGTTGCGGCGCCGATACCGCTGGCGGCCCCGGTGACCAGCACCCTTTGCGTTGCGCTCACCACGGCACCTCCCCCCGGTCGACGCCCAGCGCCTGACCCGTCACGTTGATCGCCAGGTCGGAAGCCAGGAACAGGTATGGCCCGGCAATGTCGTCCGGCTCCATCAGGCCGGGCAGCGCCTGGGCGCCAACGATCCCGTCCAGCACGGCCTGTTCGTCCACCCCGTCGCGCGCCGCCATCTCGCGCAGCGAGCGCATGGACGCGACGGTGCGGACCCAGCCAGGGCAGACGGCATTCACGTTGATGCGGCGCGGACCCAGTTCCCGGGCCCAGGTCTTGGTCAGGCCGATCACCCCATGCTTTGACGCGACATACGCCCCGAACAGCGGCTCGGCCACGCGGCCCCAGATCGAGGCGGTGTTGATGATCCGCCCGCCATCGGAGATCAGCGGCAGGGCCGCCCGCGTCACCAGGAACGTCCCCAGCAGGTTGATCTCGATGATGCGGCGGAAGACGGCGGCGTTCTCGTCGCTGGCATCGTCGAGCGGGGTCAGGCGCTCCAGCCCCGCATTGTTGACCAGCACGTCGATGCGCGGGATGCGGGCCAGACCCTCCGCAACCTGGGACTTGTCCGTGATGTCGGCAATATGGCCCCGGGCGCCGATCCCGGCGGCAGCCTCGACCACCTCTGCCCCCTCGGCCATCAGGTGGACCTCTGCCCCGGCAGCGGCGAAGGCGCGCGCGATGCCCAGGCCGATGCCGCGGCTGGCGCCGGTCACCAGGACCACTTTCGTGCGCAGATCGGGAACGCTCATCGCCTGACCAGTCGACCTCTCGGGGCCGCGACCGTACCGATGATCGGGACCGCTGGCCAATCCCGTCAACCGGCTGGGCGCAATGCCGGGCTGAATACGCCAGCAATGATCAAGGCATTGAAAGGGCATGAATATCCGGTGCGCCAGGGTGGCGGATCGGGGTTGCGGACAGGCCCGGTCAAAGGCTTGTTTGAATCTTCGGCAAGTGCTGGATGCCCCTTTGGCCGATGCCGGCGGCACCCGGCCTTGCATGCCAAGGCGGGGCGCCGCACCCTCGTTGTGCGCCGCGGCACGGCCGCCTGCGAGCGCGCATCAGGGGAGTCAGAGGGGCATGAACCAGATCGTCTTTTCGAGCGATTTCGGCGACGGGCCGATTTGGAAGGAGGCCATCGCCCGGCGTCGCAGCGATGTCGAACTGGTCGAGTGGAGCGAGGTCAAGGATCCGGACAGGATTGTCTTCGGCCTGGTTTGGCGGCCACCGCCGAGTGGCCTTGGCATCTATCCCAACCTGAAGGGGCTGCAGTCACTGGGCGCCGGCGTCAACCAGCTGAACCTGGCCGAACTGCCCAAGGGCGTGCCGCTGGCCCGCCTGATCGAGGAAAGCCTGACCGAGACGATGGTCGACTACGCGATCGGCTCGGTCTATCGCCATTTCCGCGAGTTCGACCGGTTCGAGCGTGAGACGCGCGAGGCCAAGTGGGAGTTCCGCTTCGCCCGCTTCCGGCGCGAGTTCACGGTGGGCGTCATGGGCCTGGGCGTCCTGGGCACGGCCATGGCCGATACGCTGGTCAAGCTGGGCCTGCCGGTGATCGGCTGGGCGACCAGTCCCAAGACCATTCCGGGGGTCGAATCCTATGTCGGCGATGCGGAACTCGACACGTTCCTGTCGCGCTCGAAGCTGCTGCTCAACATCCTGCCGCTGACGCCGCAGACGGCCGACATCCTGAACGCGACGACCCTGGGCAAGCTGCCCAAAGGGGCCTATGTCGTGAACATCGGTCGCGGCGGCCACCTGGTCGAGCCCGACCTGGTCGCCCTGGTGAAGTCGGGCCACATTGCGGGCGCCACGCTGGACGTGACCAAGTCGGAGCCGCTCAACAGCGACTCTCCGCTGTTCACTGTGCCAGAGATCACGATCACGCCGCACATCGCGGGCAATATCGATCCAGAGAGCGCCTGCGTCGCCGTGCTGGAGAACTATGACCGCGCCCTGGCCGGCCAGACGCTCCGCAACCAGGTCGACCTCGCGCGGGGGTATTGAGGGGGCAGCTCCAGTTCAGCGATGCCGTCGCACCGGATGCTTCGAGCGCGCCCCTTCGGGCCGCTCCTCAGCATGACACCGTTGTTTTGAATGCGTAATTCCCAACGGTCGTCATCCTGAGGAGGGCCGCAGGCCCGTCTCGAAGGATGCTTTTGTCTACCCAGCCGCCGCGAGATGCGCGCTGCAGGGCCCTCAGGCAGCGTCCTGGAGGATGGTGGTGCGGTACATGATGCGGCGGTGACGCTCGAAGTCGAAGACGGTCGCCGTGTGCATCAGGGCGCGGTTGTCATAGAGCAGCAGGTCGCCCGGCTGCCAGCGATGGCGATAGACATAGCGTGGGCTGGTGACGTGCTGGGTGAGGTCCCAGACCAGCTGGCGCCCGGCCTCGGCACCCAGGCCCTCGACCTCCAGCGTGTCCTCGTGGCACAGCCAGAGCGACTTGCGCCCCGTCTGGGGATTGGTGAAGACCAGCGGGTGGCGCACGGGCGGGTACTTGGCCAGCGCCTCGGCACTCAACGGCTTGCGCGTGGGGTCCATGCGCATCAGGTGCTCGTGAAGCTGCTCCCACGAATGGACCGCGACCAGGCCCTCCAGTCGCGCCCGGGTCGCGGCGTCCAGGTCGTCATAGGCCTGGGTCGAATCGGCGAACAGCGTGTCGCCGCCCGAAGGTGGCACCTCAACCGCGTAGAACAGGGAGCCGAGCGAGGGCTGCGCCGCGTAGGAATAGTCGAAGTGCCATTCCTCCTTGGCGTTCACGAAGAGCGACTTCAGCACCCCGTCGACCCACAGGTTGCCGATCACGATGATCTCGGGGTGCGTGTCGTGGCGCGCCTTGGCGTCAATGTGGTGTTCCGCGATGCCGAAGCGCCGGCTCCAGGCGACCATCCGGTCGGGATCGTTCGGCTGGTTGCGCAGCAGGATCGCGCGATGCTGGAACAGGGCCTGGCGGATCTCGGCCCAGGTCGCCTCGTCGTAATTGCCGTCGCTGCCCAGATTGGTGATCTCCACGCCGAAACTGTCGTGGATGGGGCGCGTCTGGATGTGCTGGAAGGAAGCGGGCTGGACCATGAGACGCTCCATGCGCCGTTGAGCGGGATTGCCCATGATGATGCGGTGTTTCATGAGTGCCGTTCAGGTGCATTCGCGCAAAGCGTCGTTTGACGACTTGGAAACGCGTCGACCATGACAAAGGGGCGCCGGCTGCGGTCTAGTGGTGAGCAGCCGTCTTCCGGAGCCCTTGTCCATGGATCGCACCGAAATCGCCGAGCAGCGGCGCCTCTTGGCCGCCTGCTTCCGCCTGGCCGTCCGCCACGGGCTGCACGAGGGCGTGTGCAACCATTTCAGCGTTCGCCTGGCCAGCGCCGACGACGTCTACCTCATCAATCCCATGGGCCTGCACTGGTCCGAGATCACGGCCAGCAACCTGGTCCTGTGCGATGGCCAGGGCCGCACGCTGGAAGGCGACGGCGAGGTCGAGGCGACAGCCTTCTACATCCATGTCGAGGGCCACCGCGCCAAGCCGGAGGCGCAGTGCATCCTGCACACCCACATGCCCTATGCCACGGCGCTGACCTCGCTCGAGGACCAGCGCCTGCGCATGGTCGGGCAGAACGCGCTCCGCTTCCTGAAGCGCGTCGCCTATGACGAGGTCTATGGCGGCCTGGCGCTGGACAGCAGCGAAGGCCAGCGCATCGGGGCCGCCCTGAAGTCGGGCGATATCGTCTTCATGAAGCACCACGGCGTGATCGTGTGCGGCAAGTCGGTGCAGGAAGCGTGGCAGGATCTCTACTACCTGGAGCGGGCCTGCCAGAACCAGGTCCTCGCCGCGTCCATGGGCCAGCCGCTGCAGGATGTGGACGGCCAGACGGCGCATCACACCTACCAGCAGATGATGAAGTCGCAGACCGAGGAGGCGAACCGCTACTTCGCCGCCATGGAACGTGTCCTGACGCGGGAAGAGCCCGACTACCGCCATTGAGGCAGGGGCGGGGGAGCTTGGGGTGTATTCCCAATCTCACCCGCTCATCCCCGCGAACCGGGATCCCCAAGCACTTTGTGCTTGGGGTGGGATGACGGGGATCCAGAGCAACCGGCGCTGTACTTGCGGCCCCTGGATCTCCGCCTTCGCGGGAATGAGCGGGTTGTTCACGACATCGACACCACCCCCCAGCCTACTGCAGTTGGGCTGGGGCGGGGTGCTGGGCCATGCGGCCGTTCTCGGCGCGCAGGTCGGCGCAGAATGTCTCCACGATCGGGTTGGCCTTGCCAGCCGTCGGCGTGGCCAGTTCGATCACCGAGTTGAAGCGGTAGCGGTCGGGCCGGATCGGGCGCATCACCCCTTCCTCGACCCAATGCTGGGCATAGTGCTCCGGCAGGAAGCCGATGAACGCGCCCGACAGCAGCAGGTGGGCCAGCGCCTCCATGTTCTCGACGCTGGCGCGGTGCACCGCCTCACCGACAGCGGCCAGGTCGCGGTCCAGCTGGTAGGCCCGTGCCGCGTAGTTGGAGCGGGTGATCTGCTCGGCCTCGGCCTCGGGATCGTTGATCCCGAACAGCGGGTTGCCCCGCGCGCAGTAGAGCAGGTTCGTCTCGCTGTAGAGCGGCGTGTAGGTGACGCCCGAAACCTGGTGCGGAAAGATCGCCACCGCCAGGTTGATGCGCCCATCCAGCAGCGCGTGGTTCAGGCCGGCGGGCCGGTCGACCGCCAACCGCACGTGCACGTCGCTGTCGCGCGAGGCGAAGCGCCGGATCGCGGCCCGGATGGGCGAGCGATCGTCGGTCACCGTATTGTCCACGATGCCGATCGCCAGTTCGCCGATCAGGCGGCCGCGCAGGGCGGCGGTTTCGATCCGGAAGTCCTCAAGCGCGTGCAGCAGCTTCTCCGTGCTGGCCAGGACGCGCTCTCCCTTGTCGGTCAGGCGGAAGCCGCCGCGTCCGCGTTCGCACAAGGTGACGCCCAGCCGCTGTTCCAGATTGGACAGGTGGATGCTGAGCGTCGAGACGCTCAGGCCAAGCTCGGCCTGCGCGCCCGAGAAGCCGCCTGTCTGGGCCAGGGTGTGAAACACCCGCAACAGGCGCAGGTCGATATTGTCGACCCTCATCCCAATGCTCCTTTCAGCCGCAGGTTGGTGCCGGGGCGGGGGCTGCCGCCGGCCATGTGCGGGCTGAAACGTCAAAGCAAGGGCCGGGCCAGTTTCGCGGAGTGGCCTCTTCCTGGCTTTGAGCGCGGCCAGCTTGGCTTTGAGCTGCCTCAAAACGGGGCATTGTCATTTCGCTGCTGCAGCATTGAGCAAGCGCCTGCCGGATTTTTGGGCAGTTGGCGCCGCGCGACCCGCAGGTGGGCGGCCTGGTCCGCTTTCCGGTCGGCGCACCGCCCCCCGACAACGGTCCAACCGGCATGGCATGCTTGTTGCACCGTTGGACGCCAGCGATCCGCCGCGGGGGGCGTCGGGTCGGACCAGCCGCAGGCGTGCGGCGCAACACAGGGTGGTCCATGAGACGGCTTCTATCGATTACCGCCAAGCTGACCCTGGCAGTCGGGCTGCTGGTCTCGGTCCTGGCCATGCCGGCCCAGGCCGAGCAGAAGACGACCTTCCGGGTGGGCTGGTCGATCTATGCGGGGTGGATGCCCTGGCCCTATGCGGACATGCACGGGATCATCCCGCGCTGGGCCGAGAAGTACGGCATCAAGATCGAGATGGTGCAGTTCAACGACTATATCGAAGGCGTGAACCAGTTCACGGCCGGCTCGCTCGACGTGATGCTGGTGGCCAGCCAGGACGCGCTGTCGATCCCGGCTGCCGGTGGCGTCGACACGACGGCCTTCCTGCTGGGCGACTATTCGAACGGCAACGACACGATCCTGATGAAGTCGGGCTCGACGCCCGCCGACCTGAAGGGCAAGCGCATCAATCTGGTCCAGTTCTCCGTCTCGCACTACCTGCTGGCTCGTGCGCTTGAAAGCGCTGGCCTGACAGAGCGTGACGTGACGGTCGTGAACACCTCCGACGCCGACGCCATTGCCGCCTGGGGCACGCCGGATGTCGAGGCGATGGTGACCTGGAATCCGATGAGCGCCACGATCCTGGCCGGCGGCAACGCGACGCTTGTCTATGACAGCTCGAAGATCCCGGGCGAGATCATCGACATGGCGATCGGCCACACCCAGACGCTGAAGGACAACCCGGCCCTGGCCAAGGCACTGACTGGCGCCTGGTTCGAGATCCTGGCACAGATGCAGGGCGATAGCCCCGAGGCGATTGCCGCGCGGACTGAGATGGCCAAGATGTCGGGCACGGACCTGGCCGGCTACGACGCGCAGCTGGCGACCACGTTCATGTTCTACACGCCCAAGGAGGCGGCTGCCTTCGCGACCAGCGCGGATGTGGGCAAGTACATGGACCTGCAGCGCCAGTTCCTGTTCCAGCACAATCTGCTGGGCGAAGGGGCGAGTTCCCCCGACGCGGTCGGTATCCAACTGCCCGACGGCAAGATCCTGGGCGATGCAAACAACGTGAAGCTGCGCTTCGACCCCACCTACACGGTGATGGCGGCGGAGGGGAAGCTCTGAGCGTCGTGGCCGGCAGTACCGCGGTCCCCCCATGCGCCTGATCAACCGGCGGCCCACCCCTGCTTCGGCGGCACTGCTGACTATCCTGCCCTTTGCGGCGGTGGTCCTGGCCTATGCCGTCGCCTCGGGCATGCGGTTGGCCGAGAACCCGGCTGACAAGGTCCTGCCGGGGTTCGGCACGATCTGGGATGCGATCGTGCGCTATGCGGTGGTGGAGGATCCGCGCACAGGCGATCTGATCCTGTGGGTTGATACACTGGCCAGTCTGGCCCGCCTGCTGGGCAGCCTCGCGATCTCAACCCTCAGCGCTGTGGTGCTGGGGGTAACGATCGGCCTGCTGCCCCACATGCGGGCCCTGCTGGGGCCGTTCATGGCGGTGCTGGCGACGGTGCCGCCGCTCGCCCTGCTGCCCATCCTCTTCATCATGTTCGGGCTGGGCGAGGTGGCGAAGGTCGTCCTGATCGTGATCGGCGTCGCCCCGTTCCTGATCCGCGACGTCGCCATGCGGGTCCAGGAACTGCCCGTCGAACAACTGATCAAGGCCCAGACGCTGGGCGGCTCCACGTGGCAGATCGTGCTGCGTGTGGTCCTTCCCCAGGTCCTGCCCCGCCTGATCGACGCGGTGCGCCTGTCCCTGGGGGCGGCCTGGCTGTTCCTGATCGCGGCCGAGGCGATTGCTTCGGAGTCTGGTCTTGGCTTCCGCATCTTCCTGGTGCGGCGCTATCTCGCGATGGATGTGATCCTGCCCTATGTCGCGTGGATCACCATCCTGGCCTTTACCATGGACTGGTTGCTGAAGGTCCTCCAGGGTCGGCTGTTCCCGTGGTTCGCGGCGGCCCGCGCCCAATGATGTTCGGCAAGACAGCGAAGGCCGGGGAATCCCCGGCCAGGGAGACGCGCGAATGAGTGCGATCGGCGTCGAGAACGTGTGGAAGGAATATGCGGGCGTCGTCGTCCTGGAGCGCATCCAGATGGAGATCGAGACGGGCGCCTTCGTCGCCCTGGTCGGTCCGTCCGGCTGTGGCAAGACGACGTTCCTGCGCATGCTGCTGGGGATGGAGGTGCCGACCACCGGCCGCATCCTGATCGACGGCACCGCCCTCAGCCCGGAACCGGGCCCGGACCGGGGCGTGGTCTTCCAGCGCTATTCGGTCTTTCCCCACCTGCGGGCGCTCGAGAACGTGATGCTGGGGATCGAGATGCGCACCGCCCCCCTCCTGGGCAAGCTGTTCGGCAGCGCGCGGCGCCGCGCGCGCGAAGAATCGGCGGCGATGCTGGAGCAGGTGGGCCTGGGCCATGCCCTCACCAAGTACCCTGCCGAACTGTCCGGCGGCATGCAGCAGCGCCTGGCCTTGGCGCAGGCGCTGATCCGCCGCCCCAAGGTGCTGCTGCTGGACGAGCCGTTCGGAGCGCTGGACCCTGGCATCCGCGGCGACATGCAGGCGCTGCTGGCCGGCATCTGGGCCGAGCACGGCCTGACCGTCGTGATGGTGACGCACGACCTGAGCGAGGCATTCCGCCTGGCCACGCGCGTCATCGCCTTCGAGCGGCCGCGCGACCGGCCGGAGGAGCGTGAGCGCTATGGCGCCACGATCACCCGCGACCTGGCGGTGTGGCCCGACAAGCGCGGCAATCGGGTGGCCGCGCCGCCCGTTGCCACGCCGGAACCCACGCTCCTGGCCGCAGCCGCTGCGACGGCGCTGCGCGTCGCCGCCCCGCCATTCCTGGCCGGCGCCCACGGCGCGGTCTGAGGGCGCAAGGCGTACCAGCATCCCCGCTCATCCCCGCGAAGGCGGCAATCCGGTCACAGAGGACAGCACTGGTGGCCCTGGATCTCCGCTTTCGCGGGGATGAGCGGTTCTGATGGACTAAGAAGCAGACAGAAGAAAACGGGTCTTTGAGCATGGACGAGTACGATGTCGAGGCGCTGAAGGCGCGCTATGCCCAACTGAAGGCGGCGGGGCAGGGCAAGGGCAGCGGCATTCCGCTGCCCTTGCCGGCCATGCCGCGCGAGTTGCCGCTGGATCCGACCCGGGTCCTGCACAGCGAGACCATTCCCGGCGGCTGGTACTGGACGCGCATGGTGAAGCGGGGCGAGGCGCTGCGCCTGGCCAACACGGCGGGCAATCCGGGCGTCTCGGTGATCTTCTGGAACGCCGACGACCCCAGCGAGCGATTCTCCCACGCCGACAGCATCAAGATCCAGTGGACGACCATCCTGTCCACCGGGCGCCTCCTGTTTTCGGACATGGGCCGCGTCATGGCCTCCGTGATCGGAGATTCGTGCCAGGCGCACGACACGCTGATGGGCGGCTCCACCTACCTGTCCGAGGAGGCACAGGCCGGGCCGGAGCCACGGCGCAATGCGCGGGCCAACTTCGTCCTGGCCGCCGGCAAGCATGGCCTGGGTCGCCGCGACATCCCGCCGGCCATCACCTTCTTTGCCGGCATTGCCACCGATGCGGACGGCACCTTCTCCTGGGTCGACGACAAGGTGGCGCCCGGCGACTTCGTCGACCTGCGGGCGGAGATGAACCTGCTGGTCTGCGTCTCGAACACACCCCATCCGATGGCGCCGCGAAGCGACACGCGGCCGGGCCCGGTGGAGGCCATCGTCTGGCAGGCGCCGCCCGCGATGAAGGACGACATCTGCCGGAGCGCGACGCAGGAGGCGGTGCGCGGTTTCGAGAATACGGACGCCCTGTTCGCCGCGCCCGCGGCGCGGCCGGCGCAGTGAAGGGGACCGGACTCATGAACATGGACCCCTCGACCGCGCGCTACGACTTCACCATCCCCGCGCGGCAGCCCTGGTCGGGCGTCGTGAAAAAGGGCGAGATCCTGCGCATCGTCGACATTGACGGGCAGCAGGCGGTCGACACGCTGTTCTATTCCGCCGCCGATACCAGCGAGCGCTATTCCTGCCAGGACACGCTGGCGGCGCAGCGGGCGGCCTATGTCTCGATCGGCACCGTCATCCGCTCGAACGAGGGGCGGCCGATGCTGACCGTGATCGACGATACCTGCGGGCGGCACGACACCTCGGCCGGGGCCTGTTCGTGCGAGAGCAATACCGTCCGCTTCGGCCACCAGACCCGCTACATGCATGCATGCCGCGAGAACTTCATCGTGGAAGTGTCCAAGCACGGCATGACGAAGCGTGACATCGTCCCCAACATCAACTTCTTCATGAACGTGCCGGTTGAGCCGGATGGCGGCCTGGCGGTGGTCGACGGCATTTCCCAGCCCGGCGCCTATGTCGACCTGAAGGCCGAGATGGACGTGCTTTGCGTCATCTCCAACTGTCCGCAGGTCAACAATCCCTGCAACGGGTTCCTGCCCACCCCCGTGCGCGTCCTGATCTGGCCAGCGGCGACCTGATCCCCGTGTTCAGCAAAGTCCTGATCGCCAACCGGGGCGAGATTGCCGGCCGCATCCAGCGTACGCTGAAGGCGATGGGCATAGGGTCTGTCGCCATCTGTTCCGAGGCAGACCGCTTCGCCGCCCCTGTCCTGGCGGCCGACGAGGTGGTGTGCGTCGGCCCGGCCCCGGCGCGTGACAGCTACCTGAACGTGGAGGCAATCCTGGCCGCCTGCCAGGCGACGGGCGCCCAGGCTGTGCATCCGGGCTATGGCTTCCTGTCGGAGAATGCCGCCTTTGCCGAGCGTCTGGCTGAAATCGGTGTGGCCTTCATCGGGCCCAGGCCGGAGCACCTGCGCGAGTTCGGGCTGAAGCACCGCGCGCGCGAGATCGCGAAGGCCAGCGGCGTGCCCCTCCTGCCGGGCAGCGACCTGCTCGCCAGCGCAGACGAGGCGGTCGCTGCGGCGGAGGGGATCGGCTACCCCGTCATGCTGAAGAGCACGGCGGGCGGCGGCGGCATTGGCATGCAGTTGTGCGGCAGCGCCGCCGACCTGCGGGCCAAGTACGAGACGGTGCAGCGCACCTCGACTGCCAGTTTCGGCGATGCCCGGGTCTACCTGGAGCGCTTCGTCGCCCGCGCCCGTCATGTCGAGGTGCAGATCTTTGGCGACGGCCAAGGTGGCGTCGTGGCGCTGGGCGACCGCGACTGTTCCCTCCAGCGGCGCAACCAGAAGGTGATCGAGGAGGCCCCCGCTCCGGCCTTGCCCGATGGCGTGCGCGCCCGCCTTCACGCCGCGGCCATCGCGCTGGGCCAGGCCGTCTCATACGAGTCCGCGGGCACCGTCGAGTTCATCTACGACGCGGCCCGCGAGGAATTCTATTTCCTGGAGGTGAATACCAGGCTCCAGGTCGAGCATCCGGTGACGGAAGCCGTGTTCGGCGTCGACCTTGTGGAATGGATGATCCGCCAGGCCGCCGGCGACTTCGTCCTGCCCGACCAGGAGAGCCTGAACCCCAGGGGCTGGGCAATCGAGGCCCGCGTCTATGCCGAGGCGCCGGAGCTCGACTTCCGGCCGCAGACCGGCCGCCTGACCGACGTGGAGTTTCCCGAAGATGTTCGGGTCGATACCTGGATCGCATCGGGGACGGAGATCACGCCGTTCTACGACCCCCTCATCGCCAAGGTGATCGTTGCGGCCGACACGCGTGACGAGGCCATTTCCGGCCTCAGCCTGGCTTTGCTGCGCACGATCCTGATGGGCGTCCCCACCAACCTGGACTATCTGCGGGCCATTGCCAGCGCCGACGGCTTCAGGTCCGCCGACGTTTCGACGGCGTTCCTGAAGGACATGCCGTTCGTGCCGCGCACGGTGCAGGTCCTGGCCAGCGGCGCCCAGACCAGCATCCAGGAATGGCCCGGGCGCACCGGCTACTGGGCGGTGGGCGTACCGCCCAGCGGGCCGATGGACGACCGCTCGTTCCGCCTGGCGAACCGGCTGGTCGGGAATGATGAGGGAACGACGGCGCTGGAATGCACGGTCGCCGGGCCGACCCTGAAGTTCGATCGCGCGGCGCTGATTGCCCTGACCGGCGCCGTGATGCCCGCGACGTTGGAAGGTGCTGCGGTTCCGCATGGTCGGGCCCTTGCCGTCGCAGCCGGGCAGGTCCTGGTGCTGGGCACTGTCCAAGGGGCGGGCCAGCGCACCTACCTTGCCGTGCGCGGCGGGTTCGAGGCGGCGCAGTATCTGGGCTCGCGCGCGACGTTCGGCCTGGGCAAGTTCGGCGGCCATGGCTCGGGCGCCGTGCGCACCGGCGACCTGCTGCGCCTTGGCGACGAGGTGAACGCGGCAGGTCCGCCCGAAACGGGCCTGGCCCTGCCCGACCTGCCCCGCCACTGGGAATTGGCCGTGCGCTATGGCCCGCATGGCGCGCCCGACTTCTTCACCGAACAGGACATCACGACCCTGTTCGAGACGGACTACGAGGTCCATTTCAACAGCGACCGCACGGGCGTCCGCCTGATCGGCCCGCCGCCGCAATGGGCGCGGACGGATGGCGGGGAAGCGGGCCTGCATCCGTCCAACATCCACGACAATGCCTATGCGGTCGGCGCCGTCGACTTCACCGGAGACATGCCGATCATTCTGGGGCCCGACGGACCCAGCCTTGGCGGTTTCGTTTGTCCGGTCGTGGTCGCCCTGCCCGACCTGTGGAAGGTGGGGCAGCTGAAGCCGGGCGACAGCCTGCGCTTCGTACCGGCGGACCCGGTGCCCCAAGAACCGGGATTGGAAGCCCCCACGATCCTGAAGGCAATCGGCTCCCCCATCCTGGGCCGTCGCGACGATGGCCCCGTGCCGGTCGTCTATCGCCGCTGTGGCGAGGACAATGTGCTGGTCGAATACGGGCCGATGGTCCTCGACCTCGCTTTGCGCCTGCGCATCCACCTACTGGCGGAGGCGGTGCGGGCGGCGCACCTGCCCGGCCTAATCGACCTGACGCCGGGTATCCGCTCGCTGCAGATCCATTTCGATCCCGACCGGCTGGACGGTGCGCACCTGGTCGGCCTGCTGAAGGAGATCGAGGCTGGCCTGCCGCGGGCGGAGGAAGTGTCGGTGCCCAGCCGCATCGTCCACCTGCCTTTGTCGTGGAACGATCCGCAGATCCGGCTCGCCATGCGCAAGTACCAGGAACTGGTGCGCCCCGACGCCCCCTGGTGCCCGGACAACATCGAATTCATCCGCCGCATCAATGGCCTGGACAGCCAGGACGACGTGAAGCGGATCGTCTTCGACGCCAGCTACCTGGTCCTGGGCCTGGGCGACGTCTATCTGGGCGCGCCGGTCGCAACACCGGTCGATCCCCGCCACCGCCTGGTGACGACCAAGTACAACCCGGCCCGCACCTGGACGCCAGAGAACGCTGTCGGCATCGGCGGGGCCTATCTCTGCATCTATGGCATGGAAGGGCCGGGCGGCTACCAGCTCTTCGGCCGGACACTGCAGTGCTGGAATTCCTGGCGCTCCACCGACGTGTTCCACCCCGGCACACCCTGGCTGTTGCGCTTCTTCGACCAGGTCCGCTTCCACCCCGTGAGTGCGGAGGAACTGCTGGAGGCGCGGGAGGCCTTCCCCCACGGCCGCTATCCGATCCGGATCGAGGAGACCACCTTCTCCTATGCCGAGCAGGCCGCGATGCTGGCGCGTGAGGCATCCCCGATCACTGCCTTCAAGACCCGCCAGCAGGCCGCGTTCGAGGCAGAGCGCGAGGATTGGAAGCGCCGCGGCCTGGATGCCTTCGTCTCCGACGCCGGCAGCGCCGGCGGTGGGGATGAGGATGCGGTGCCCGCCGGCCAGACCGGCGTCGAATCGCACGTCACCGGCAATGTTTGGAAGGTGGAGGTCGCGGAAGGTCAGCAGGTTGAGGTCGGCCAGCCGGTTGTCATCGTCGAATCGATGAAGATGGAAATGGCGATCCTTGCGCCCGCGGCCGGCACAGTTGCCGCCATCCGGTGCCAGCCCGGCCGCACCGTTCGCGCTGGCCAGGTGGTGGTCACGCTGCGCTAAGTCTGGCGCCCTCCGCGCGTCGCTAGCCCCGCCCGGCACCGCCCTGGCGGGATGGGCGGTCCTGTACGTCCGAAAGCTGCGGCAAGTCGGATCGCGGTGCTGGACGCTCTCGACAAGCCCAGGGCGTCGGCGGTACGTTGCATCCTGTATGCAGCCTACAGCGCCGACAGACATTCCGCTCGACCCCCTGCTCGACGATCTCGCCCAGTTGGTCGCGATCGACAGCGGATCCTACGACGCTGCCGGGGTCGATGCCGCCGGCGACTGGATCGCTGCGCGCGCCGCGCCCCTGGGCCTCGCGGCAAGGCGCTGGACCCTGCCCGGATTCGGCGCGCGACTCTGCCTGATGCGGCCGGGGCGTGGGCGCGGGACGCTCGTCATCCTGGGCCATCTCGACACGGTCTGGCCTGTGGGCACGGTGGCCGCCTGGCCTTTTGCCGTGCAGGACGGCTGGGCGAGCGGACCCGGGGTCGGCGACATGAAGGGTGGGCTGGTCATGGCGCTGCACGCGCTGGCACGCTCCGACCTCGACGCCTTTGCCGAAGTGCGCCTGATCCTGGTCCCGGACGAGGAGATCGGCTCGATTGGCAGCCGCGCCTGGATCGAGGCGCAGGTGGCGGACGCCGACTGGGTCCTGGTCATGGAGCCGGCGCGCGCCAATGGCAGCGTGATCCGCGCGCGCGGGGCCGTCGGTGCCCTGGTCATCCGGGCGACCGGCCTTTCCGCCCATGCCGCCATCGACCCCGCGGCCGGCGCCAGCGCGGTCAAGGCGCTGGCCCGCCTGGTGGAGCCGCTGGAGGCCTTGTCCCGGCCGCAGGACGGCGTCTTCGTCACCGTGGGCATCCTGCGGGGCGGCGACGCCCGCCAGGTCGTGCCGGCAGAGGCCGAGATGCATGTCGACCTGCGCGCGCCGGCGCAAGCGCAGGCGGACGCGCTTCTGGCCGCGGTCGACGCGCTGCTGGTCCCCGTCGACCCGCGGGTGGGTATCGTGCGCGGCGGCGGCCTGACCCGCCCCGCCTTTCCCTCCAGTGCCAGTGCCGGGCTCTACGACCTGGCTGCCGCCATTGCCGCGGAACTGGGCCTGCCCTATGCGGGCGTCGCCACGTCCGGCGGTTCGGACGGCAGCTTTGCCGCTGCCCTGGGCCGCCCCACGCTGGACGGCCTGGGTCCCGTCTGTGTCGAGCCATGCAGCCGGCGCGAGCGCGTGCCCGTCGCCAGCCTGGCGCAGCGCACGGCCGTCCTGGCCAGCCTGATCCAACGTCTTCCGAACACGCTGAGCGGAGCTGCCCGATGGGCCTGATGACCGGTGCCGACTATCGGGCAAGCCTGGCCGACGGCCGCAAGGTCTGGCTGGACGGCGCACGCGTCGCCAATGTCGCCAGCCATCCCGCCTTCAGCCCGATGGTCGATGCGGTCGCCGCAATCTATGACCTGCACCACGACCCCGTGCATGCAGAGGCGATGACCTTCGCCCTGCCCGACGGGGCGCGCGGCTCGCGCTTCTACAAGATCCCGGAAAGCCGCCGCGACCTGGAACTGCGTCGGCAGATGACCTCCACGATCCTGGAGCGGATCGGCCCGACCATGGACCGCTTCGGGGACGAGACCGTCTCCCCCCTGTTCGTGGTCCAGGATCGCAAGGCCTGGTTCGACCGCTTCGACCCGCGCTATGCCGCCGCCGCTGCCCACTGGCTCGACCGGCTCCAGCGCGAGAACCTGTTCCTGACCTCAGGCAATACCGATCCCAAGGGCGACCGCTCCAAGCAGCCGTTCGAGCAGAAGGACCCGGACCTGTGGTTGCGGGTGGTGCGCGAGACGGACGCTGGCATCGTCATCCGCGGCGCGAAGTTCGAGACGGGCGCGCCCTATGCCCATGTCGCCTTCGTGAAGCCGACGGTCGGCGCCTGGATCGAGGCCAATCGCGACTATGCGGTCGCCTGCATCGTCGAACTGAATGCACCCGGTGTCCGCCACCTGTGCCGCGCGCCCCTGACCGCCGGGGGGGCCGCCCAGGCCGACCCGTTCGAGTATCCGCTCACCGCCCGCTATGACGAGATCGACACCCTGATCGTGTTCGATGACGTGCTGGTGCCGTGGGAGAACGTGATCTTCAGCCGCACGCCGGAACTCGCGGCGATGATCCGCAGCGAGTTCGCGCGTTGGGCAGCCCATGGCTTCCTGACACGCTGCCTGGCCAAGGCGGAACTGCTGGTGGGGGCGGCCCTGCTCTGCGCCGAGCAGGCGGGTACGCTCGGCATTCCGGCCGTGCGGACCAAGGTCACGGAGCTGATGAGCTTCCACAAGACGATCCAGGCCTTCCTGCATGCCAGCGAAGCGGCGTGCGAGACGACCGAGTCAGGCTTCGTGATGCCCAACCAGGCGATCCAGAACGCCGGCCGCATCTACTGCACGCAGACCTATGGCCAGGCGGTGACGACGCTGCGCGACATTGCCGGGGGTCAGGCGGTGATGCTGCCCAGCCGGGCCATGCTCGACAATCCGGAGATCGGCGCGGACATTGCCAAGTATTTCGCAGCCGGCGCCTTTGGCGCGGAGGAGCGGCTGCGCACCCTGCACCTGGTGCGGGACCTGACGGCGTCGGCCTATGCCGGCCGGGCCCAGGCCTACCAGATGTTTGCCGAGACGCCGGTATTCGCGCAGCAGGCCGCACTTTATGCCACATATGACCGCGACCGCGCCCGGGCGCTGGCCCAGAGCCTGTGCCAGCCAGCCGACGAGCGCGCGGCCGACGGGGTGTGGGAGGCAGCGGAATGAGTACCAACTGGCGGATCGAGGCGCCGAAGAGCACCACGGTTCAGGCCTATGAACGCTTGCGGCGGGCCATCATCGACGGCGAGTTCCAGCCGGGCGAACGCCTGACCGAACTGGGCATCGCGGCGCTGTTCGGGGTCAGCCGCACGCCGGTGCGCGAATCGCTGGCGCGCCTGGCGGTGGACGGCCTGGTGCGCGCCATGCCCGGCGGCGGCATGGAAGTCGTCGACCCTTACCAGGAACTGGTCGACATCTATCACATCCGCGAAGCCATCGAGGGCTGTGCTGCCCGCCTGGCCAGCGTGCGCGCCAGCGATGCGGAGCGGGCCGAGATCCGTCGCCTGGCCCAGGCAACGCTGGATGCCGAGGATGCGGATGTCGAGACGCGGGCCCGCCTGAACCGCGAGTTCCATTCGGCCATCGCCGCCGCCAGCCATGCGCCGCGGCTGGAGCGCCTGGTCGCCGACTATCGCGAGTTCTTTGCCAGCCCGCGCATGCTGCGCGCCTATCGCGCGGCCGAGACGCAGCAGCTGAAGCACGATCACACGCTGATCGCCGATGCCCTGACCGGGAATGATCCCGACGCGGCCGAAGCCGCGATGCGCGCCCACCTGCGGACCGCCTATCACGGCGTCCTCACCGTCACGTCCGGCGCCCGCGGCGAACCACCGGACCAGGCCTGACACCCACCCCAGGAGATGCGATGACCCGCCTTGTCAGCGATGTGAGACCGGACGACATCCGGATCGAGAGCGAGGCGGATGCCCGCGTCCACCTGACGGCGGTCTATCGCCTTCTTGCGCATTTCGGGATGGACGACACCATCTTCACCCACGCCTCGGCCCGTGTGCCGGGGGAGGATGCGTTCCTGATCAACCCGTTCGGGCGCTTGTTCCGGGAGATCACGCCCGCCTCCCTGGTCAAGCTGGACTATCGCGGCAATGTCCGCGCGGGCAAGGAATCGGCCAACGCCGCCGGCTACGTCATCCACGGCGCGATCCTGGAAGCGAAGCCGCAGCTGGCCTGCGTGATCCACACGCACACCCGGGCCGGTGTCGCGCTGTCCTGCCTGAAGACGGGCCTGCTGCCCATCAGCCAGTTCGCGCTGGAGTTCCATGGCCGCGTCGGCGTCCACGAATACGAAGGGCTGGCGCTGGACCTGGAGGAGCAGCAGCGTCTGGCCGCCGACCTGGGCGACAATGTCGGCCTGATCCTGCGCAACCATGGCCTGCTGACCGTGGGCCACACGATCCCGGCCGCCTTCAACGCGACCTACTACATCGAGCAGTCTGCCCGGGTGCAGATGGACGTCCTGGCCAGCGGGCAACCGATCTCCGAACTCAGCGCCGAATTCTGCGACCGCGAGGTGCAGAAATTCTCGAGCGTCCGCGATCCGGCCCGGGCCGGCATGCGATTGTGGCCTGCCATGCTGCGCCTGCTCGACGACGTCTATCCCGGCTGGTCGAACAACTAGCCGCTAGATCGGCAAGGAACGGACGCGCCGTCCAGCGATTGGTCCTGTAACGAACCTTGACGGCCTGATCCCAGGCCAGGGAGGCAGCAGGACCTTGGCCGCACCGAGCAGCAACGATTCCATCCATCGCCTCGTCATCCTGGGCGGGGGCATCGCGGGCCTGCATTTGGCCACGCTCCTGGCCGGGCAACGCCTGCCTGCCGGTCGGTTGGGGGTGACGCTGGTCGACCGTGAACCGGCCCATGTCTGGAAGCCGATGCTGCACACGATCGCGGCCGGGACTCGCGACGTCGATCAACACCAGACGCAGTACCTGGCCCAGGCCCGGCGCCATGGCTTCACCTTCCAGCCAGGGGAGGTGCGCCATGTCGACCGGGAGGCGCGCATGGTCCGCCTGGCGCCCATGGTCCTGCACGACGAGGAGATCCTGCCAGAGCGGGCCATCCCCTTTGACACCCTGGTCCTGGCCCTGGGCAGCCGGGCGAATGACTTTGGCGTCGAGGGCGTGTCGGAGCACTGCGCGACCATCGACTGCCGGGCCGAGGCGCTGTCCTTCAACGAGGCGATGCGGGTGCGCGTCCTGCGCTCCGCCGCGCGGGGCGAGGTGCTGTCGGTCGGCATTGTCGGCGGCGGCGCGACAGGTGTGCAGCTTGCGGCGGAACTGGTGCACCTGGCACAGGAGGCAGCCAGCCTGGGTGCGGACGCAATGCACCAGGACAGCAGGATCGTCCTGATCGAATCGGGCGAGCGCCTGCTGGCCCCGTTTCCGAAGCGGATCGCGCAATCGGTGCATGAACGCCTGGTGAGCCTGGGCATCCGGGTCGTGGTCGACACCGGGGTGGAGGCGGTCGACGCCCGGGGCTTTCGCCTGGCCGATGGTGCCCGCGTCGACACCGACGTCAAGGTATGGGCCGCCGGTGTCTCTGCGCCCGCCTGCCTGGCGACGCTGGACGGGCTGGAACGGACAAAGGCGGGGCAGGTCGTGGTCGGCCCCAGCCTGCAGGCGCCGGGTGATCCTGCGGTGCTTGCCCTGGGCGACTGCGCCAGCTACACGCCGGCGGGCGCTGAGCGGGCGCTGCCGCCGACCGCCCAGGTGGCACAGCAGCAGGCGCGCTACCTGGTGCGCCACCTGCCGGCGATCCTGGCCGGGCGCCGTGTCCCGCCGTTCCGTCATCGCGACTTTGGCGCGCTGGTTATGCTGGGTGGGTTCGACGCCTATGCGTCGCTGGGTCAGTTCGGGCTGATCCCGGGCGGCTTCGTGCGCGGCCGTGTCGCCCGCCTGGGGCACAGCCTGCTCTATCGTCGCCACCAGGCGCGGCTGCACGGCTTCTGGCGCGGCGGCCTGATGTGGCTGGCCGACCGCATCAACGCCCGCGTCCGCGCACCCATAAGGGTGGATTGAGGCGAGGGGTTGCGCCCCGGGTCCCCGCGTTGGCACGGGGCCGGGGCGGCACGTCAGCGGCCCTCGAAGCGGGGCGCCCGCTTGCCGGCATAGGCGGCGAACGCCTCCTTCGTGTCGGCGCTGGCGAACAGGCCGCGATGACGCTCGCTCTCCACTTCGATATAGCTGGCCAGGTCCAGCTTCTCGGCCAGCAGGAAGTTCGCCTTCATTGCGCGCAGGGCCAGCGGGGCCGCGCGGGCTAGGCGGGTTGCGATGGCGTCGACCTCCCCCGCCAGGGCGGCATCGTCCACCACGCGATTGACCAGACCGATGCGCGCCGCTTCCTCGCCATCGAACTTCTGCGGCAGGAAGTAGAGCTCGCGCGCCTTGGCCGAGCCCAGCAGCCGCTGCAGGAACCACGGGCCCGCCATGTCGCCGGCCACGCCCACGTCCAGGAACGCCGAGTTGAAGCGCGCGGCGCGGCCCGCAATGCGCAGGTCGCAGGCCAGCGCCCAGCCGAAGCCCGCACCGGCGCAGGCACCATTGACGGCGGCTACGGTCACGAAGGGCGCCTCGTGCAGCAGCCGCGTCACACGAAAATCGTGGATGTCCTGGTAGCCGCGATCCTCTGCCGTGCCGCCGTCGGCATAGTGGTGGATGTCGGCCCCGGGGCAGAAATCGCGTCCGGCCCCCGTCAGGACCAGGACGCGGATCGACCGGTCAAGCACCGCTTGGTCCAGCGCCCGGCCCAGTTCGGTCATCATCTCGCCCGTGATCGCGTTGCGCCGGTCGGGCCGGTTGAAGGTCAGGCGTGCGATGCCGTCGGCGACCGCATAGGTGATCGCGTTGAAGCCCATGGTCTTGTCCTCCCGTTCTTCTTGTCGTTGAAGTTCAGCCGCCCAGGCGGGCAAAGCGGGGCGGGCGACGCTCGATGAACGAGGCCGCCCCCTCGCGCGCGTCGGGGTGCTGCAGCGCCTCGTACATGATCGGCGCGGTGGCGTGGGTCGAATCGTGCAGGCTGCGGGACAGGTCGGCATGGACCTGCGCCTTGATCACGGCGATCGAGCGCGGGGAGATGTTGGCCGCCAGGTCGTGCAGGTACGCGCAGGCCTCCGCCACCAGGTGTTCCGCCGGAACGATGCGGTCGACCAGGCCGATGCGATAGGCCTCCTCGGCGTCGATCTTGCGCGAGCTCCACAGCAGGTCCAGCGCGCGGCTGAGGCCGGTGAGGCGCGGCAGGATCCAGCTGGTGCCGTGTTCCGCGATCAGCCCGCGCTTGGAAAAGACGGTGGTGAAGGCACCCGTCTCGGCGCTGAAGCGCAGATCGGCCATCAGGGCCAGGACGAAGCCGCCCCCAGCGGCCACGCCGTTGATCGCCGCGATCACCGGCTTTGGCACCGTGAGGAAGTGGCTGAACAGGGCGGGGAGCTCGTCCGGCGGCGGGGCCGACTCGCGCGCGCTGGCCTGGCCCGCGGCACCGGCCTGCGTCGCGCTGACCAGGGCATCGGCATCGAGCCCGGCGCTGAAGGCGCGGCCCATGCCCGTGATGACGATGCCGATCACCTCGGGATCGGCGGCGGCCGCGTCCGCCGCTGTGCGGACCGCCTTGATCATGGGATGGGTCAGGGCATTGAGCCGGTCGGGCCGGTTCAGCGTGATGATGGCCACCCGGTCCTTGACCTGGGTGACGACATGCCCGGTCTGGTCCGGGGCGTTCCTCTCGTTCATGGGCGCGATCCTCGCACCCATGAATGGCCCCCTCAAGGGACTGGCCCCTTCAGGCGCGCCGCAGGGCCGCCTGGATCACCTGGCGCAGGGCCTCCATGTCATAGGGCTTGCGCAGCAGGGGCAGCTGCGCCGCCTGCACGTCGGGGGGCAAGGCGCCGCCAAGGCCGCTGGTCAGGACCACGGGCAGGCCCGGCCGGCGACGCGCCAGTTCGCGCGCCAGATCCACGCCGCTTGCTCCGCCGGGCAGGACGATGTCGGTGAAGACCAGGTCGATCGGCGTGCCGCCCAGGGCGGCGATGGCGGCGCCCGCGTCGGGAACCCGCACGACCGAGTGGCCAAGCTGGCGCAACATGTCGGCCACCAGGCCGGCCAGGGTGTCGCTGTCCTCAACCAGCAGGATGCCGACGCCCGCATCGGGCTGTCCGTCCGCCGGGCCGGGGCTTGCCGGGGCAGGGGTCGGGGCCGTCTTGGGCGGCAGGGCGCGGCCCAGCAGCAGGGTCACGCAGGCCCCGCCCTCCGGCGCGGAGGCGATCAGGGCCGTGCCACCCGCCTGGTTGGCCAGGCCCATGACCTGGGACAGGCCCAGGCCGACATGACCGCTGGCCGCGCGGGTGGTGAAGAACGGCTCGAACGCGCGCGCCGCCACCTCGGGCGCAAGGCCAGGGCCGCTATCGGCCAGGACCAGCTCGACATATTCGCCCGCCCGCAGGCTGAGGCTGGCGGCGGCCACCGGGTCAAGGGCGTGGTTGCGCAGGGTCAGGCGCACCGTTCCGGTATCGCCCATGGCCATCCGCGCGTTGGCGGCCAAGTTGGTCAGCGCCAGGTCGAACGCGGCCCGGTCCGCGGGAAAGGGCCATAGTCCCTGCTGGAGGTGGAGGTCGAGCACCACGCCGGGGCCCAGGACGGGGGCGAGCAGCAGGCGCAACGCTTCTTCAGCGCCATCCAGAGCCAGGGTGTCGGTCTCCGCCCCCTCGGCCTGGCCCATGCCGACCAGGCGGCGGGTGATGCCCGTTCCCTTCTGCACGGCGTCCTGCATCTGCTGCATCAGGAACTCGCGCCGCTCCGGGTCCGGATTGCGCGAGAGCAGGCGCAGGCCGCTGGAGAGCACGGTCAGCAGGTTGTTGAAGTCGTGCGCCAGGCCGCCGGTCAGCGTCGACAGGGCGGCCAGCTTTTCCTGCTGCAGGGCCAGCGTGCGTGCCTCGATCTCGGCCCGGGCGCCGCGCCGCGCTTCCGCCAGTTCGGCGTGGGCACGGTCGAGTTCGGCCCGCAGGCGGGCCAGTTCGGGATCGGTGGTCATGGTCGGCCTTCTGGTCCGAACCGGAGCCGGGCAGCGCGCCGACCCCGTGCGGTGCCTTGGATTCAGGCCTCGGGTGGCGGGCTTGTCTGCAGTGCCAGGGCGTGAAGCTGGCCGCCCATGCGGCCCTTCAGCGCCTGGTAGACCAGCTGGTGCTGCTGCACCCGCGTCTTGCCCTTGAACGCGCCGGAGACGACATAAGCGGCATAGTGGTCGCCATCGCCGCGCAGGTCCTCGATCCGGACCTGGGCATCGGGCAGGGCGTCCTGGATCAGGCGCGTCAGTTCCCCGGCGTCCATCGGCATGGCGGCTCTCCGTCTATTCGGCGGCAGCCATGAAAGCCGGGAACCAGCCTTCGTGCGCCTGCCGCAACTGGGCCAAGGATACGCCATGCGCCCCGTTGACGGTCAACGCCTCGCCGCCCGTGGTGCCGATCACCTGGGCCGGGACGCCCGCTGCCTGGGCCGCGTCCAGCACGGCGGCCAGCCGGGCATGGTCGACCGCCAGGACATAGCGGGCTTGATCCTCGCCATAGGCCTGGGCATGCAGGGGGACGGCGCCCTCCAGCGTGAGGGCCGCCCCCACCTTGCCCGCCAGCGCCATCTCGGCCACGCCGACCAGAAGGCCGCCGTCGGACAGGTCATGGCAGGCACGGACGGATCCGCCCTGGATCAGCCCACGCACGAAGTCGCCATTGCGCCGTTCCGCGCCAAGGTCGACGGGCGGCGGGGGGCCATCCTCGCGCCCGCCGCATAGCTCGCGGAGATAAAGGCTGCAGCCCAGATGGCCTGCCGTCTCGCCCACCAGGACCAGGTTCAGGCCGGGGCCGGGCAGGGCGATGCCCACCGTGCGGTTCAGGTCCTCGATCAGGCCGACGCCGCCGATCGACGGGGTCGGCAGGACGCCCTGGCCGCTCGTCTCGTTGTAGAGGGAGACGTTGCCCGACACGACGGGGTAGTCGAGCGCGGTACACGCCTCGGCCATGCCGTCGATGGCACCCACGAACTGGCCCATGATGGCGGGACGCTGCGGGTTGCCGAAGTTCATGCAGTCGGTGATGGCCAATGGCTGCGCGCCGACCGCCGTGATGTTGCGCCAGGACTCGGCCACCGCCTGACGCCCCCCCTCGACCGGGTCGGCGAAGCAGTAGCGCGGCGTGCAGTCTGCGGTGAGCGCTAGTGCCCGATTGGAGCGGGGCAGGCGGACCACGGCCGAATCACCACCCGGGCGCTGCAGCGTGTGGCCCATCACCAGATGGTCGTACTGCTCCCAGATCCAGCGCTTCGAGGAAAGGTCGGGGCCCCCCATCAACGTCGCCAGCGCCGTGCCCAGGTTCTCGACGCCGGGCACGTCCCCGGCCGCCAATGGCGCACGCTTGGGCGTCGGCTCGTGCGGGCGGGTATAGAGCGGCGGCTCGCCCAGCGCCTCCAGCGGCACGTCGGCCACCACTTCGCCCTTGTGCTTCAGGACGATGTGCTGGGTGTCTGTGATGATGCCGATCACGGCGAAGTCCAGGCCCCAGCGACGGAAGATCTCCTCAGCCTGCGGCTCGCGCCCCGGCTTCAGGATCATCAGCATGCGCTCCTGCGATTCGGAGAGCATCATCTCGTACGCCGTCATGCCGCGCTCGCGCTGGGGCACGTTGTCCAGCACCAGCTCGATCCCGACGCCGCCCTTGGACGCCATCTCGACCGAGGAGGAGGTAAGGCCAGCGGCCCCCATGTCCTGGATCGCCACGATGGCATCGGTCGCCATCAGCTCCAGGCAGGCTTCCAGCAGCAGCTTCTCGATAAACGGGTCGCCGACCTGGACGGTGGGGCGCTTCTCCTCGGAATTCTCGTCGAACTCGGCCGAGGCCATGGTAGCGCCGTGAATGCCGTCGCGGCCCGTCTTGGAACCGACATAGACGACCGGATTGCCGATGCCGGCAGCGGCGCTCAGGAAGATGCGGTCGGCGGGTGCGATGCCCACCGTCATCGCATTGACCAGGATGTTGCCGTCATAGGCGGGGTGGAAACTGCACTCCCCGCCCACGGTCGGCACGCCCATGCAATTGCCATAGAACCCGATGCCGGACACGACGCCGGACACCAGGTGGCGCATCTTGGGGTGGTCCGGCCGGCCGAAGCGCAGCACGTTCAGGTTGGCGATCGGGCGCGCGCCCATCGTGAAGACGTCGCGCATGATGCCGCCGACCCCCGTCGCGGCCCCCTGGAACGGCTCGATATAGCTGGGGTGGTTGTGGCTCTCCATCTTGAAGATGACGGCCAGGCCTTCGCCGATATCGACCACGCCCGCGTTCTCGCCCGGGCCGTGGATCACACGCGGACCGGTGGTCGGCAAGCGGCGCAGCCAGACCTTGGACGACTTGTACGAGCAATGCTCGGACCACATGACCGAGAACAGGCCAAGCTCGGTGATGTTCGGCGTCCGGCCCAGCAGCCGCTCGACATTCTGGTACTCGTCGGGCGCGAAGCCGTGGGCTGCGATGATGTCGGGCGTGATGGGGGAGGCGGTCATCCGAAGCTCTTCACCAGGCTCTCGAACAGGGTCAGGCCGTCGCTGCCGCCCTGGGCCGGCTCGATGCGGTTCTCGGGGTGGGGCATCATGCCAAGTACGTTGCGCCGCTCGTTCAGGATGCCCGCGATGTTGTTCAGCGCGCCGTTGGGCGAGGCTGCCGCCACCGGCTGGCCCTCTGCATCGACATAGCGGAAGGCGACCCGACCGTCGCCCTCAAGGCGCTTCAGCGTCTCTTCATCGGCGGAATAGTTGCCTTCGGCATGGGCGACGGGGAAGGTCACGATGGCGCCCTGGTCATAGCCATGGGTGAAGGCGCTGGTCGCCTCCACCACCTTCAGCGTGACGTCCCGGCAGACGAACTTCAGGCTGGCATTGCGCATCAGCGCGCCGGGCAGCAGCCCTGCCTCGGTCAGGACCTGGAAGCCGTTGCACACGCCCAGCACGTAGCGCCCCGCGGCGGCGTGTTCGGCCACCGCCTTCATCACCGGCGAGCGCGCCGCCATGGCGCCGCAGCGCAGGTAGTCGCCATAGGCGAAGCCCCCCGGCAGCAGCACGAGATCGACCGGCGGCAGCTCGGTCTCCGCGTGCCAGACATGACGGGGACGCCTGCCAGAGGCGCGTTCGACCGCATCCGCGATGTCGTGCTCGCGGTTCGATCCGGGGAAGACGATGACGGCGGAATCCATGATTGGCGCGGACACTAGCCCCAAGGCCGGCGGATCACAACGCGGGCCTGTGGGATGGCAGGACTGCGACGGACGATGGCCGGTTGCGTCGGCCCCGCCCACACCCGATGTTCCCAGGCCAGGAGGAAACGGATGACCGACATGATCGCCCTGGGCGACGCCGAGCGGGCGCTGGTGGAGCGTGCGCGGACCTTTGCCGCGGAGCACGTGGCACCCCTGGCCGCCACCTGGGAGCGTGAACGGCGCATCGGCCGGGAGAGCCTGCGCGAGGCGGGCAGGCGGGGTCTGATCGGACTGGACGCGCCGCGCGACCATGGCGGGCTGGGCCTGCGCTTCTCGGCCAAGGTCGCGGTGCTCCAGGCGATTGGCGCCGCCGACTTCGGCTTCGCCTTTTCCCTGGTCAACGCGGGCAACCTTGCCGACCAGCTGCTGCGGGAGGCACCGGCGCCGCTCTCGGCCAAATGGGCCCCGCAGCTCCTGGCGGGCGAGGTGGTCGGCGGCTTTGGCCTGACCGAGCCTGGCATGGGCAGCGACTTCTCCCGCATCGCCACGACGGCCGAGCGGGTCGATGGCGCATGGCGCCTCAACGGGGCCAAGGCCTGGATCACCAATGCCAGCGAGGGGCAGGTTTTCCTGATCTATGCCCAGACGCAACCCGGCGCGCGGGGTCGCGGCATCGCGGGCTTTGTGGTCGAGGCGGACCGCCCGGGCTTCGCGCGGGAGCCGGCCTTTGCCCTGGCCGGCGGGCACGCGATCGGGGCGGGCGGCTTCCGGTTGGACGACTACATGGCTCCGGAGGGGGCGCTGCTGCGGCCGGCGGGGGAGGCATTCCGCACGGCCCTTGCCAGCCTGAACCGCGCCCGAACCTATGTCGCCGCCCTGTGCTGCGCCGCCCTGCGCGCCAGCCTGGAGGCGGCGATCGCCTATGGCCGTGAACGCCAAGCGTTCGAGCGGCCGCTGGTCGAGCATCAAGGCCTGGCCTGGTCCCTGGCCGAAGTTGCGACCGAGCTGGCGGCGGCGGACGCCCTGGTGGCCCGGGCGTGCACCGCGATCGACGAGGGGCGCGATGCGACGCTGGAGGCGGCCCAGGCCAAGCTGTTTGCGCCGCGCACGGCCGAACGCGGCATTGCCGCCTGCATCCAGGCCATGGGTGCCGAGGGCCTGCGCGAGGAGCACGCCCTCGGCCGCCACCTGGCCGCGGCTCGTCTCGCCCAGTTCACCGACGGTTCGAACGAGATGCAGCGAGACCGCATTGCCGCCCTGGTGGTGCGCGGGGGGTGAGGACTCGGTGACGCATTGGGTCTACATGTTGGCGAGCCAGCGCAATTGGACGCTCTACACGGGCGTTGCGATGGATCTGGTGCGGCGCGTGGAGGAGCACAGGTCGAGGGTTCGGGAAGGGTTCACCACACGGTACGGCGTTGACCTGCTGGTCTGGTACGAGGCGCATGACCAGTACGTGACGGCGGCTCAGCGGGAGAAGCGGATCAAGAAATGGCCGCGGGCGTGGAAGATCAATCTGATCGAGGAGAACAATCCGGGATGGCGGGACCTGTTCGACGATTTTGCGGCGAGCCGGTAGCCAATGTTCTGCGCCGTTGCGTTGCCGGCGCCTGCGGTTATTCAAGGCCGCCGTCAACAATAATACTGCCTACGTCCCCCGGTTTGTCCGGAGGACCCATGAACTGACATCTTAACTGGTACCGCGGCGCAGAATTGCTCCAGGTCGTGAGGCTGTCACCGCCGAACCCCAAAGGTTCTGGACCGTTCCGAGTGCGGAAATCTCAGTTCATGGGTGGCCCGGATAAACCGGGCCGCGTAGGTAGTATTGTATTATTCTCGAAAATATAAGGAGTCTTCTACGTCCCCCGGTTTATCCGGGGGACCCATGAACCATCAGTCCAGAAAACGGAGCGGTTCAGAAATCCTCCATCTCAGGTCTTGAAGCTGCCGCCGCCGGGGAGTTCGGAGACCTTGCGGCGGAGCTTGGACATGCCGAACAGCCAGCGGTCGTAGTCGCCCGTCTTGCGCTGGATATAGGTGCGGACCTGCTCGTGCGGCAGGATCAGGAACGTCTCGCGGTCCAGGCAGTCGACCACGACGTCCGCCACCTGTTCCGGCGTCAGCACGCCGTCGACGTTCTGCGAGCCTTCACCTGCCTGGCGCAGCAGCGGCGTGTCGACTGCCTGCGGGCACAGGACCGAGACGCGGATGTTGTCGTCGCGGTGCGTGATCGCCAGGCTCTCGCCAAAGGCGACCGCCGCGTGCTTGGTCACCGAATAGACCGCGCTGCCGATCTGCGACAGCAGGCCGGCGGCCGAGGCGGTCTGCAGGAAATAGCCACCGCCGCGCGCCTTGTAGCGCGGGATCAGGGCACGCGCCGCGTAGACGTGCGCCATCAGGTTGACCTCCCACACCTTCTGCCATACGGCGTTGGTGGCAGAGGCGGCATTGTCGAATTCCTCGCGCCCGCCGATGCCGGCGTTCGACACGAACAGGTCGATCGGGCCGATATTGGCTTCCGTCTCGTCGATCACGCGGACCAGCTCGGCCTCGTTCGTGACGTCGATCCCATAGGCCTTGCCGCCGATCTTCTGGGCGACCGCCTCAGCCTTTTCCTTCAGCAGGTCGACCACCACGATCGCCTTGGCCCCTTCGGCGTGGAACCGCTCGGCCAGGCCCTTGCCGATGCCGTCGGCGCCACCGGTGATGACGACGATCTTGTCCTTGAGCTTCATTGGCTCCCTCCCTTGTCTATCGATGTCTGTGCTCAGCGCCAGGCGAAGACTGGCTGCTCCAGTTCGTGCACGCGGGTGACGCGGTCCTTCAGGCCGACCTCGGCGAACTGGTGCAGCACGGCGGCCGTGGGCGCGTGGATGAAGCGCTCATCCTTGAACGCATCCTCGGGCGGCGTCGCAGAGTCGATCTCGTGCAGGTGGCGCGCGCCGATGCGCAGGCGGATCACGGGGCGCGGGCTCTCCGGGATGGTCACGAACAGGGCTGCCCCCTCGGCCGCGATGGTCGACAGCGGAATGCGGAAGACGGAGGCGACCTCGCCGGGATTGGGCGTCAGCGCGGGGTCGGCCTCGGCCCAGATCACTACCGGCGTGATCAGATAGCCCGACCGGGTTGGGTAGTCGTCCAGGATGCCCAGCACCCTGTCCCGGCCGCAGGTCAGGCCCAACTCCTCATCCAGCTCGCGCAAGGCGGCGCGCTCCGGATCTTCCCCCTCGTCCAGGCGGCCGCCGGGCAGGGCCCATTGGCCGCCATGGGAGTTGAGGCGCGGCGCACGGCGCGTCAGCAGGAAGGACGTCTCGCCGTCCTCATTGGCGACCAGGGTGATGGCAACGGCCGCCCGCCGCAGGATCGAGCCCGCGGGCAGGCTGTCGAGCCGTGGAAAGGCAGTGATGCGCGCCGCCACCAGGTCGCGCAGGTGGTCGCTGAACGGATAGACCGGCATGCTCGTCGTCTCCCGCTCAGGTGATGTTGAGGCCGCCGGTCACGTCGATCGTGGCCCCGGTGACATAGGACGCGCGGGGCGACAGCAGGAACTCCACGACCTCCCCCACTTCCTCCGGCTGGGCGACGCGCTGCAGCGGGATGCCGGTCATCATGGCGGGGGAGGCGCGCATCGGGCCGGCGCGCAGCATGTCGGTGTCGATCGCACCGGGGCAGACAGCATTGACCCGGATGCCCTTCGGGCCGAGTTCTGTCGCCTGCTGCCGGCACAGGCCGATCACGGCCGCCTTGCTGGACGAATAGGACGCGGACAGGGCCGGGTTGCCGATGCGGCCCGCGATCGAGCTGATCGCGACGAACGCACCCGGCTCGCCCCGCGCCAGGATCCGGGGCGTCAGCGTGCGGAAGGCATTTACCACGCCCTGCAGGTTTACGGCGAAGGTGCGCTGCCAGTGCGCCACGTCAGTCTCGGCCAGCGGGATGATCTTGCCGCCATGGCGCAGCGAGATGCCGGCATTGGCGACCAGTGCGCCGATCGGCCCCAGCTCCGCCTCAAGCCGGTCGACCGCTGGGCCCCAGGCCGCCTCGTCATCGACGGCGAAGTCAGCGGCTGCGACCCTGCCCAGGGCGCTGAGTTCGGCGCGGGCCTTCTCGCACCCTTCCTCGGTCGTCCCGTTGATGGCGACGGCCCAGCCCTCGCGCAGCAGGACGCGTGCGGTGGCCAGGCCGATGCCCCGTGTGCCGCCGGTGATCAGGGCAGTCTTGGTCATGTCTAGGGCCTTTCCAGCGATAGCGCGTGCGCCGGCATCATAGCCGCGCTTCCCGGGCAGGCCAGGGGGTTGACTCTGTGCCGTGGGCTGGTGAACCGCGAGCGCTCGCCCGTGAGGCGCCGCCTTTGGGACTTTCCTGTGGCTGTCGCAATCATGACGCCGCGTGCTGTTACAAGGCGATGATAAAGGGCCGCGTGCATTGACGCTGTGGCCTCCGCGATGCAATTGACTCTGGCGGCGGTCCCAGCGGGCGGGACCCGAGGGTGACACGACCACATGCGCGTTGCGGTTGGCGGTTTCCAGCACGAAACCAATACGTTTGCGGCCTCGAAGGCAGACTTCGAAGCATTCGCCCAGGCCGATGCCTGGCCTGGGCTGCAGGACGGTCCGCCGCTGCTGACGGCGTTCGCGGCGGGCCAGAACGTGCCGATCGCAGGCTTCCTGGATGCGGCGCCGGCCCTTGGCTTCACGCTGCTGCCGCTGGTCTGGTGCTCTGCGACGCCGTCGGCCCATGTGACCGAGGATGCGTTCGAGCGGATCGTGGCCCGCCTGCTGGAGCGGCTGGCCGAGGTGCTGCCCGTCGACGCGGTGTACCTCGACCTGCACGGCGCCATGGTCACCGAGCACCTGGAGGACGGGGAGGGGGAGATCCTGGCCCGCGTCCGGGCCCTTGTCGGGCCGGACGTGCCGGTGGTCGCCAGCCTGGACCTGCATGCCAACGTGACGGAGAAGATGGTCGCCAACAGCGACCTGATGATCGCCTATCGCACCTATCCGCATCTGGACATGGGGGCGACCGGCGGCCTGGCCGCCCAGGCGCTGGCCGACCTGCTGCGCACCGGCGTACGGCCGGCCAAGGCGCTGCGCCGCCTGAACTTCCTGGTGCCGATCGTGGGCCAGTGCACGATGGAGGAGCCGTCAGCCGGCCTCTATGGCCTGCGCCAGGCGCTGGAGGCGGCGGGGGGCGGTGCGCTCAGCCTGTCATTCTGCTTCGGCTTCCCGCCGGCCGACATTCGCGACTGCGCGCCGACCGTGATCGCCTATGGCCCGGACCGGGCCAGCGCCGACCGCGCAGCCGACGCCCTGGCCGCGGCGATCGACGCGGCGGAGCCGGCATTCGGCATCCCGATCTTCAAGCCCGGCCAGGCCGTCGCCGTTGCCATGGAAAGCAACGATCCCAGGCCATTGGTCGTGGCGGACGCTGCCGACAATCCCGGCGCCGGGGCGAACGGGGATACGACTGGCCTGCTGCGTGCGATGGTCGAGTCGGGCGCCCATGACGCCGTGATCGGCGTGCTGTGGGATCCGCATTCAGCGACCGAGGCCCATGCCGCCGGGGTGGGCGCCACGATCGCGCTGGACCTGGGCGGCAAGTCGCATCCCGGCGATACGCCGCTGCCGGGATCCTGGCGCGTCGAGCAGCTGAGCGACGGGGTGGTCCGGGCGCTGGGACCGTTCTATGCGGGGGCCACGATCAACCTGGGGCCGACGGCGCGCCTGTCGCGAGGTGGGGTGCAGGTCGTGGTCGCCAGTCGCAAGACGCAATGCGCCGATCGCGCGATGCTTGCGCATGTCGGCGTCGACCTGGAACGCCAGCGCCTGATCGCGGTTAAGTCATCCGTCCATTTCCGGGCCGACTTCAACCCGCTTGCCTCCAGGATCATCGTCGTCGATGCCCCGGGCCCCAATCCCGCCGACAATACGCGACTGCCCTACCGGCATCTGGAGCCGGGCCGCAGGCTTATGCCCGGCGGGCCGGCATTCGTTCCGGGCGCGGCGGCAACGTCTGTCCGTTCGTGATTCGTTGAGTACCAGACACTACTCTTGGATGCCGGTGCCAATGGGGCATCGGACCCAGACCTACGCAGGACCCATCACATGAAGGTTCGCAAGGCAGTCTTCCCCGTTGCCGGCCTTGGGACACGGTCCCTGCCGGCGACCAAGGCGATCCCCAAGGAGATGCTGCCCGTCGTCGACAAGCCGCTGATCCAGTACGCCGTGGAAGAGGCCAAGGCCGCGGGTTGCGAGCAGTTCATCTTCGTGACCGGCCGGGGCAAGACGGCCCTGGAGGACCATTTCGACCATGCCTATGAGCTTGAAGCGACGCTGGAGCGGCGCGGCAAGACGCGGGAGCTGGAGGCGCTGAAGGCGTGGCTGCCGCGCGAAGGTCAGGTCGTCTATACCCGCCAGCAGGAACCGCTGGGCCTGGGCCATGCCGTGCTGTGCGCGCGCGACATCGTGGGTGACGAGCCTTTTGCCGTGCTGCTGCCCGATGACATCGTTTTGAGCAAGACCCCCTGCCTGCAGCAGCTGACCGCGGCCCACGACCGCACCGGCGGCAGCGTGGTCGCCGTGATGGACGTGCCGCGCGACCAGACGAACCGCTATGGCATCCTGCAGCCGGGCGGGGTAGACGGCTCGCTGACCGAGATCCTGGGCCTGGTCGAGAAGCCGGACCCGGCGGTGGCGCCGTCCACGCTGTCGATCATCGGCCGCTATGTCCTGTCTGCCGAAATCTGGCCGTTCCTGGAGGAACGCAAGAAGGGCGCGGGCGGCGAGATCCAGCTCACCGACGCGATGGCCCGGCTGGTTGGTCGCGTGCCGTTCCACGGCCTGCGCTTCGAAGGCCGGCGCTTCGATTGTGGCGAGCGCCTGGGCTTCCTGGAGGCGAATGTCGCCTTTGGGCTTTCGCGGGCCGACACCGGCGGGCCGCTGGCCGGCATCATCCAGAACCTGCTGCCGAAGGCCGCCCAATGAGCGCCGCGCACGCCTTTCACCCGACGTCGCTGCGCGAGTACGACATCCGCGGCACAGTGGGCAAGACGCTGGGAACGGAGGACGCGCGCGCCATCGGCCGGGCCTTCGCCACGATCCTGCGCCGCCATGGCAAGGACCGGCCCAAGGTGACTGTCGGCTATGACGGCCGTGTCAGCTCGCCCGAGCTTGAAGCGGCCCTGGTCGACGGCCTGGTGTCGTGCGGCGCGGAGGTCGAGCGGATCGGCCGCGGTCCGACGCCGATGCTCTACTTCTCGGTCTATCACCGGGAGGCAGATGGCGGGATCATGGTCACGGGTTCCCACAATCCGCCCGACCAGAACGGCTTCAAGATGATGCTGGGCCGCAAGGCCTTCTTTGGCGAACAGATCCAGGAGATCGGCCGCATCGCCGCCGTCGCCGACTATGCCTGGGGCCAGGGGGCGGAGCGCGCCATCTCGGTCTTTGACGCCTATGTCGACCGCCTGGCCGAGGAAGTGATTCCCGGCGACCTGGCCGTGGGCTGGGACCCCGGCAATGGGGCGGGGGGCGAGGTCGTGGAGGCGCTGGTGAAGCGCCTGCCGGGCCGCCACTACATCATCAACGGACGGATCGACGGCACCTTCCCGGCGCACCATCCCGACCCGACCGTGCCAGAGAACCTGGTTCAGCTTCAGGAACTGGTCCTGGCCAAGCAACTGGACATCGGTATCGGCCTGGACGGCGATGCCGATCGCGTGGGCGCGATCGACGCCCAGGGCCGCATCATCTGGGGTGACCAGATGATCGCCCTGTTCTCCCGCGATGTGCTGCGTGACCATCCTGGCGCCACGATCATCGGCGACGTGAAGGCAAGCCAGGTCCTGTACGACGAGATCGCGCGCCTGGGCGGTGTGCCGCTGATGTTCAAGACCGGGCATTCGCTGATCAAGACCAAGATGGCTGAGGTGGGCTCGCCCCTGGCAGGCGAGATGAGCGGCCACATCTTCTTCAACGACCGCTGGTACGGCTTTGACGACGCGATCTATGGCGCCCTGCGCCTGCTCGTCACCGTCGCCAACCATGGCCCGCTGGCCGACCTGCGCGACAGCCTGCCTGAGCGCGTGAACACGCCCGAGCTGCGCATCGAGTGCCCCGACGAGCGCAAGTTCGCCGTGATCGACGAGGTGCGGCAGCGCCTGGCGGATGCCGGGGCGGAGGTCAACGGCATCGACGGCGTGCGTGTCAACACGCCCGATGGCTGGTGGCTGCTGCGGGCGTCGAACACCCAGGCCGTGCTCGTGGCGCGCGCCGAGTCGGCGGATGAGGCCGGACTTGAGCGGCTCAAGGCTTCGATCCACGACGCACTGGACCAAAGCGGCGTCCCCTTCGTCCTGGGCGGCCACTGACGGATCGTCCCCCCGCCGCTCATTCCCGCCTTCGCGGGGATGAGCGGAAGCGGACTTCTGCCGCCTTAAGGTCGTGGGAGAAAAAGATGATCCTTGGCAAACAGGGGATAAAGAACATATAGTGAACGATGTTGCGTAACAGGGTGGACCGATGGACGAGACTCTGGCGGAGAAGCTGAAGGTTCTGGCGGATGCCGCGAAATACGATGCGTCCTGCGCCTCGTCCGGCGCACCGAAGCGTAGCGCCGGCAAGGGCGGGCTGGGCAGTACGACAGGCAGCGGCATCTGCCACGCCTACACGCCGGACGGCCGCTGCGTTTCGCTGCTGAAGATCCTGCTGACCAACTACTGCCTGTTCGATTGCGCTTATTGCATCAATCGGCGCTCGTCCAATGTCCGGCGTGCCCGATTCAGCGTGGACGAGGTGGTGACGCTGACCATCGAGTTCTACAAGCGCAACTATATCGAGGGGCTGTTCCTGTCCTCCGGCATCATCCGCTCGCCCGACTATACGATGGAGCAGATGATGCTGGTCGCGCGTACCCTGCGCCGCGACCGCGGCTTTGCCGGGTACATCCATCTGAAAGCCATTCCGGAGGCCAGTCCCTGGCTGATCGAGCAGGCGGGCCTGTGGGCCGACCGCCTGTCGATCAACCTGGAACTGACGGCCGAGCGCAGCC
The DNA here is from genome assembly GCF_051903925.1 of Zavarzinia sp. CC-PAN008. Classification (GTDB taxonomy): domain Bacteria; phylum Pseudomonadota; class Alphaproteobacteria; order Zavarziniales; family Zavarziniaceae. Next base: position 4,077,871 of record NZ_CP173678.1, on the reverse strand, counting down.
TGGGCCGCCTGGCGCCGGAAAAGGATGCCGGGCGCATCCGCGGTGCCATGGGCCAGATGCACGAGCGCATTGTCGAGGCCAAGGCAGAGAAGCGCACCTTCTCCCCGTCGGGCCAGAGCACGCAGGTGATTGTTGGCGCCGACGACACAAGCGACCGGTCGGTGCTGGAGACGACGGCGACGCTCTACGACCGCTACGCGCTGCGGCGTGTCTATTATTCCGCCTTCAGTCCGATCCCGGAGGCGAGCGTCGTCCTGCCGATCAAGCCGCCGCCGCTGCAGCGCGAGCACCGGCTGTACCAGGCGGACTGGCTGCTGCGCTATTACGGCTTCGGGGTTGACGAGATCGCAGAGGGCGGCTCCGGCGGCATGCTGGATTTGGAGGTCGATCCCAAGCTGGCCTGGGCATTGAAGCATCGCGAGCAGTTTCCGGTCGACGTCAACACGGCGGCGCGGGAGATGCTGTTGCGCGTGCCCGGCCTGGGTACCCGCTGTGTCGACCGCATCGTGGCGGCGCGGCGTCATACGCGGCTGCGGCTGGCGGATGTGGGGCGCCTGACGCGGGCGCTGCGGCGCGCGCGGCCCTTCCTGGTGGCCGCGGACTACCAGCCTGGCGCGCTGACCGACAGGGCTGACCTCCGCCAGCAGCTGGTCGCGCCAGCCCGCCAGATGAGCCTGTTCTGATGTCCGCCGCGCGCCAGGTGGTGCTGGCCGCGGGCGCCGACCTGGACAGTTTCCGTGCGGCTGTCCGCCACCTGATCGCCGCCGGCGTGCCGCCCGCGGAGGTTCTGTGGAGCAGCGGCGCGCCCGGCCTGCTGGGCACGGCGGAGCGCATCGAGCCGGCGCCGGATGCCCCACCCCTGGCGCTGCCGCGGGGCGTTGCCGAGGTGATCGACCTGGTGGTGTGCCACCGCGAGCCGGAGCGGTTCGCGCTGCTGTACCAACTGGTGTGGCGGGTGCTGCAGGGCGAGCGGGCGCTGCTGGCGATCGCCAGCGATCCACTGGTGCATCGCCTGCATCTGCTGGCCAAGGCGGTGCGCCGCGACCTGCACAAGATGCACGCCTTCCTGCGCTTTCGCGTGGTGCACGATCCCGACGGGTCGGAGCGCTTCGTCGCCTGGTTCGAGCCCGACCACGACATCGTGCGCGCGACGGCCGGCTTCTTCGTGAACCGCTTCCGCAACATGGTCTGGTCGATCCTGACGCCGTTTGGTGCGCTGCACTGGGACACGCGGCGGCTGGAGGTGGGGCCGCCGGGCCGGCGCAGCGACCTGCCGGAGGGCGACGGCTTCGAGGCCGGCTGGCGCACCTATTACCAGAGCGTTTTCAACCCGGCGCGGGTGAACCCGGTCGCCATGCGTTCGGAAATGCCGCGGAAATACTGGGCCAACATGCCGGAGACACAGGCCATTCCGGAATTGATCCGCTCAGCTCCCGCACGGGTCCGGGAAATGATCGAACGGGAGGCAGCCATGCCCACGAAGCGCAATCCGGACCGGGCCGTTGCCGCGATGGCCGAGCAGGCGCCCCACAGCCTTGAGGCGCTCAACCGGCTGATCGCCGCGACGCCACCGTTCGTGCCCGGCGGCACCCGGGCGGTATTGGGGGAGGGGCCGCTGCGGCCCGACCTGGCCTTTGTCGGCGAGCAGCCAGGTGACCAGGAGGACCTGCAGGGACGGCCCTTTGTCGGACCGGCGGGACAGCTTCTCGACCGAGCCCTGGCCGAGGCCGGCATCGACCGGGCGCGCACCTATGTCACGAACGCGGTCAAGCACTTCAAGTTCGAGCAGCAGGGCAAGCGGCGGCTGCACAAGACGCCGACGGCGGGCGAGGTGAAGCACTATCGCTGGTGGCTGGAGCAGGAACTGGACTTCGTCCAGCCGCGCCTGGTCGTGGCGCTGGGGGCGACCGCGGTCCTCGCCCTGGCCGGACGGCCGATCCCGGTGACCGCCAATCGCGGACCGACGACCTTTGCCAACCGGCCCGGTTTCATCACGGTTCATCCCTCCTACCTGCTGCGCCTGCCCGACGAGGCGGCAAAGGCGGAGGCCTGGCGCGCGTTCGTCGCCGATCTGGCGCGCGCCCGCGCGGACGCGGCAGCCGGGCCGCGCGCCGCTTGATCTGGATCATGGGCGCCTGCAGCCGAGGGATGCAGATTGGCGGTCATGTTTCCCTGTATGCGGAGTTCCCGCATGGGCCGGATGGTCGTGGTTGTCGAGGACGATCAGGCCGTGCGCGAGTCCCTGCGCATGCTCCTGGAACTTGACGGCTACATGGTGCGCGACTTCGCTACGGGCGAGGCGATGCTGGCGGCCCACGACCTGGAGCAGAGCTGCTGCGTCATCCTGGACGTCGACTTGCCTGGCGCCAGTGGTCTGGAGACCTTGCGGCGACTGCGCGCCCGTGCTTTCGATCGGCCGGCGATCTTCATGACCGGCCGACCCAGCCCCGCGCTGCAGGTGGAGGCGCGGCGCCTGTCGGCCCAGGCCTGCTTTGCCAAGCCGGTCGACATCGACGCGATGCTGCAGGCGATTGCCCTGACGTGAAGCGCCTGGTCGCCCGGACGGCCCAAGGTTCAGCCCAGCGAATACCCGTCGTCGTCCAGGATCAGGCGCTGGCCCGTGATCAGGGGCACTTCCAGCGTTGGCCGGCCGTCGGACAGGCGTTGGACAGGAATGCCGCGGACCAGAGGATGCGTGCTGAGCGTCTCGCGCCACACCGTCGGGAACCCGGCCCCGCCCTGCTGCGCCGCGCGGCAGCGCCGAAGCAGGGCCTGGGCGGCCTCGAGTCCCTTCATGCGCGATCCTCCCTGCTGCGACAGGGTTGCGACGGTGTCACGGTAGGGAAGGCGGAACATTGACGCTGATCAACGCGCCCGCCCCCAATCCCGGCGCCAAACTCAGGCCAGGCTGGGATCGGCGCCGCGCGCGACGAAGGTCATGCGGATCACCTCGGACAGGCTGGAGGCGTTGAGCTTGGACATGACGTTGGCGCGATAGATCTCGACCGTGCGCGGGCTGATGCCCAGGTCATAGGCGATGGTCTTGTTGGGATGTCCTGCAATCAGGCCGTCCAGGACCTGGCGCTCACGAGTGGTCAGCGCTTCCAGCCGGGCCTGGATCGCGGCACGGTCCGCCCGTTCCTCCTGCGCGCGGCCCCGCGCGGCAAGCGCTGCCTGGACGGTGGCGATGATCTGCTCGTCGCTGAACGGCTTCTCGATGAAGTCGAAGGCGCCGGCTTTCAGCGCCTCGACCGCCATTGGCACGTCGCCATGGCCGGTCATGACGATCACCGGCAGGTTGCGATCATGGGCCTGCACCCGGTGCAGCAGCTCGATGCCCGTCATGCCGGGCATGCGCACGTCGGTCAGGATGCAGCCCTGGCCGATCACCGGCAGGGCGCCGATGAAGGACTCGCCCGATGGATGCGGCACCGCCGTGATCGCGGCCGAGGTCAACAGGAAGACCAGCGATTCCCGCACGGCCTCGTCATCGTCGATCACATGGACGATCGGCTGCTCATTCAATCCCAGTCTCCTCCTCCCTCGTCTCCTCCTCCACGCGGGCGAGGGAGAATCGAAAGATCGTACCGCCGACAGGATTAGGCTCAACCCAGATGCGTCCGCCATGGGCCTCGACGATCGTCCGGCAGATCGACAGGCCCACGCCCATGCCGCGCGCCTTGGTCGTGACGAAGGGCTGGAACAGCCGGCCCGCCACCTCCGCGTCCAGCCCGCCGCCGGTGTCTGCCACGCTGATCTCGACGAAATCGGCATCGCGCGCAACGGTCTCGACCGTCAGTTCACGCGTGGCGCAGCCCTCCATCGCCTCGAGCGCGTTGCGCATCAGGTTGATCAGCACCTGCTGCACCTGGATCTTGTCGGCCAGGACGACGTCGGCCGCAGGATCCAGGCGGTAGCGGACCTTGACCGCTTGTTCCTTGGCCCCGACCAGGGCAAGCGCGCCTGCTTCCTCCACGATCTTCGACACGCTCTCGACCGTACGGGTGCTTTCGCCGCGCGCCACGAACTCGCGCAGGCGGCTGATGATCTGGCCGGCGCGCAGCGCCTGGGCCGCTGCCTTGTCCAGCGCGTCGGTCAGGGTGGCAACAGGCGGCGGCGGGCTCTGGCCGACCAAGCGCTGGCAGCCGCGCAGGTAGTTCGAGATCGCCGTCAGCGGCTGGTTCAACTCGTGCGCCAGGCTGGACGCCATCTCGCCCAATGCGGACAGGCGCGCGACGTGGACCAGCTCGGACTGCAATTCCTGCATCCGCACCTCGGTCTGCTGGCGCTCGGTGAGGTCGCGGATGAAGCCCGTGAAATAGCGCTGCGTGCCGCTGCGCATCTCGCCCACGCTGAGTTCCATGGGAAAGGTGGAGCCGTCCTTGCGCTCCCCCACCACCACGCGGCCGATGCCGATGATGCGCTTCTCCCCGGTCGAGAGATAGCGGGCCAGGAAGTTGTCGTGGTTCTCGCGATAGGGGCTGGGCATCAGCATCGACACGTTGCGGCCGATCGCCTCGTGCGCGCGGTAGCCGAACAGCCTCTCCGCCGCGATGGCAAAGGATTGCATGACGCCATGCTCGTCGATCACCACCATCGCGTCCGGCACGGTTTCCAGGATCGAGCGCAGGTGCGCTTCCCGTGCCGCCAGGTCTCTCGCGGTCTCCGCCTCGCGCGAACGGGTGCGGTAGAGCTCGGACCCGAACCAGGCCAGGACCAGCGACATGGCAAGATAGGCCGCGGCCGTCTCGGCATCGGCATTGCGGCCGTGCATCCACAGACCGGCACCCAGTCCCACGAGCGTGGCCAGCAGGCCGGGGGCAAGGCCGACCAGGCCCGCCGTGATGACGACGGGCGGCACCAGGAAGAGATAGACCGGCAGGTCCGGCGCCAACGGCCCCAGGGCGACCCGTACCAGAAGGAAGCCGCCGACAAGCAGCAGGGCCAGGGCAAAGCCGGCACCGCGCCCGGCCCAATGGGTCCCGGCGAGATCCGTAATTTCCCTTAAGGGCTGGCCCATAACGTGATTCCCCTTAAGGACCAAACCGAATTTGGTGAATGCCTTCAATTGGATACATCTGAACTCGTAGCACAAATCATGGGGCAAGGGAGCACGGCAATGGTGGCACTGGCGACGGTCGAAATGCGGCCCGCACTCGCATACCGCCATGGCACCGACGCCACCCGGTCCCTGGGCAGCGCAGCCAACGACACGGACGCGGCACCGGCCCGCGACCTGTGGGCGATGGGAACGCGCCAGACTTTCGCGCGCAATCGGGAGATCTATGCCGAAGGCAATTCCGCCGACCGCGTGTTCAAGGTGGTGTCCGGCGCGGTACGGACCTTCCAGCTGCTGGAGGACGGCCGCCGACAGGTGAATGCCTTCTATCTTCAGGGCGAGATCTTTGGCCTGGAAGCGTCGGAATCCTATCGCTTCTCGGCCGAGGCCATCGTGGCGACGCAGCTGGTCGTGGTGAAGCGGGACGTCCTGCGCCGGCACCTGCTGATCCAGCCGGAGCTGATGGGCGACCTGTGGCGCATGACGGCATCGGAATTGGAGCGCGCGCAGCGCCATTTCGCCCTGCTGGGCCGCAAGAACGCGGTGGAGCGCGTTGCTTCGTTCCTGATCGCGATGTCGGAACGGACCCATGCCGGAGACGATGTCGAGTTGCCGATGAGCCGGCAGGACATCGCCGATTTCCTGGGCCTGACCATCGAGACCGTGTCCCGCACCATGACCCTGCTGGAGGAGCAGCGCCTGATCGAGCTTCCCAGCGCACGCCACGTCGTGATCCGCAATCGCCGTCCGCTGGAGGCGCTCGACGGCTGAGTGTCTGCCTCCCCCAAGCCTCCCGACTTGCCACCCCGCCGGGCCAAGGCCGCGGCGGGGTTTTTTCGCGAGGTTTCTGATGGGGTCCGGGGTGGCGATGTCGCCGTCAGTGCGCCATCAGGACAGGCAGCCTGCTGTGGGTGAGCACGGTGCGCGTGGCGCTGCCCATTATCCATTCCTGAAGCCGCGGTTTGCCATGGGCGCCCATCACCAGCAGGTCGGCACCGATCGCGATCGCCTCATTCAGCAGGCCTTCGCCCGGATCGGGCCAGTGCGGCAGGTGGCGCAGGGTAACAGCCGCGCCATGGCGGTCCAGGTGGCGGGCGAGGTCGGCGCCAGGCTCGCGGCCCAGCATGGCCGACGGGGCCGTGCCTTCCACCAGGGCGACGACGACCTCGCGCGCGGTGCGCAGCAGCGGCATCGCGGCGGCCACGGCATGCGCGGCCTCCCGGCTGTCGCTCCAGGCGATGACGATGCGGGCAGGATCGGCAAGGACGCCATCCTCTGGCACCAGCAGGACGGGGCGACCGGAATCGCGCAGCGCCGCCTCGACCACCTCTGGCCACTGGGCTGGGCCAGCCCTGTTGTAGGGCCGGAGCGCCACGAGGAGATCGGTCACGCGCAACTGGCTGGCGACGACCGCCGGCAGCAGCGAGGCAATGACGTCGAAGCGCCTCAATTCCGCCGGCAGGTCGAGCGCCTGGACCGATCCGGCCAGATTGCGGTGGACCTGGTCGCCTTTCGCGCGGGCGGCATCCTGGGCCGCGGCCAGGACCGCGATCGAACTGCCGAACTCGGCCGTTGCCAGCGGAACCTCGGGCAGTACGTTGAGATATAGGCCGAGCAGATGGGCGCCGTGCCGGCGCGCCAGTCCCTCCGCCGCCGCCAGGCGCACGGCATCCGCCTGGCTGCCGTCAAGATGGACGGCAATATCCTTGTACATCAGCGCACCGCCCTACGATCCAGTCGGCTATCCCAGGGGACTAAGGCTGGTGCCAGGCCCGGCTGCGAACCATGACCTGGATCAATTCCAAAGTGCCAGGGTGGCCGACTGCCGTCGGAGCGGTGCGGATCGCCTACTTCCGGACCCAGCCGCCGCCGGTGTCCTGGTAGAAGGCGCCGGCGGGAAGGCGGCCGATCAGCTGTTCCGCTGTCAGCGCGCCGACGGCGTCGACGCTGGTGCCGTTCTTGGCTGCGATGTCGGCATAGGCGCTGCGGCGCTGGGCATTGATCTGGTCGGCCAGGGCCTTCACGTCCGCGCCGCCGGCGACCACGCCGACGAAGCCGGTGCGCATCTCGCCGATCTGCCCGGCCCGGCGCGCCTCGTCCAGGGTGAGCGCGTGGGCGGGCGCCACCGCCAGGGTGGCCGCGCCGGTCATGCCGGACACGGCCAGGAAGACCGCGAAAGCCAGCCGCTTAAGCATTGCGTGCCTCGATCCTTGTCCAACGGGTCTGCGCGGGGTTGCAGGCAGACGGATGATCGCAAGAAGGGTCATCAGAAGATGTCCTGGCGCTGCTGCAGCAGGTCCTGGACGTCCTTCTCGACCTTGACCCGGATTTCCTGCTCGATCTTGACGTTGAGGTTGATCACGATTGGCTTGTCCGGTGCCTCGACCTTGACCGTGGGATTGCAGGCCGCCGCCGCAATCGCCAGGGCGACGATCCCCACCCGGGCCAGCTTCCCCGCTGGCGGGGCCCCCCAAACGACGCGCGCCATCTTCACTCCTGGTTGCCGAACTGCTGCATCCGCCTGCGGATATCGTCCGGCATGCGATATCCGGCAAGTCCTTCCGTCACGATCTGGTCCAGGCGTCCGCTGAGGTTGAGGTTCAATTCGAACGGATAGCCGTCAAGTACGGCCGGATTGCGGCCGGCGACCGAGAGCGCCAGCACCGCCTCGCCGTCGGTTTCCCTGTTGATGCCCAGGCCCAGCCGGTCATAGCGGAAGTCGCGCAGCGCCCGCACCAGAAGCTGGATGCGCTCATCGTCACCCTGCAGGGCGGCGGGATAGGTCTGCGGCGTGTAGCGCAGCACGCCCGCCTGGCGTGCGGCCAGCCGGCCGTCGGCTATGCGCAGTGCCTTGTCCGCGATATCGACGGGAATTGTGCCGTCCAGAACGCCGTCGCCGCTGAGGCCTTCGACATTGGCGACCTTCAACAGCGCCTCCAGGCTGACGCCAGAAACGGCGAGGGCCAGGCGCTCGGCCTGGACTGGCAGCTCGACGCGGGTTGCAGACAGGCTGACGCGCCCACCGGCCAGGCCTAGCGATGCCGACTGCACCGCGATGGCTCCCGGTACCAGTCGGAAATCGACCACGCCGTCGGTCAGCGGCACGCCCATCGTGACCGCGCCCACGGCCACCTTCTGCCCCGGCGGGGTGGTCGGCGGCAGCAGGCTGTCGAACGCCACCACGGTGTTCATGCGGCTGACGGGAACTTCCGCCGTGGTGAAGGACAGGTCCTCCGCCAGGACGCTGGCCGAGGATGTAGTGCGCCCCGAGGCCCAGCGCAGCGCCGCTTCCGCCGCGACGGTGCCGGAGACATTGGCCACGAGCGGCGCCAGGAGGGGGGACAGCTGGCCCGGCTGCAGTCCACCCTGTTGGAAGGTCAGGCGGGGAGCCTTCGCCTCGGCAAAGCCCTGGGCCTTGTCCAGGTCATGCGCGCCGGCGACGGTTGCAAGCACCAGACCGGCCGGGCCGGTCACCGTGCCGTCGAAGCGCAGCCCTGCGCCCGCCATGTTGAAGTTGCCATCGGCGACCAGCGGGACGGTCCATGGCGTGGTGAGCGCCTTCAGTGTGAAACGCGCTGTCAGCAGCTTGTCGGCGGCGCTGGCCAGGGTCAGACCCAGCCCCGTCCCGTCCACCTTGGGCGCTGCGAGCGCGATGGTGCCGCAACAACCCTCGACATGCAGGCCGAGGCTGGCGCCCGCGGTGATGGAGGCGGCGAGGGTGGGCAGGCCAAGCCGCACGCGCTGGCCGGCCGCCTCCAGCGCCAGGGTCGCGGCATTCACCGTGAAGCCCAGGGCCAGGGCGTCGCCCGGGCCGCGTACCGGCGCCTTCTGCGCCGGCCCCAGGTCAAGGCGTACCGCCTGCGCGCTGCGCGCCTGACTGCCCAGCTCGAGCGCGGCGAAGGCCAGATGGCCGCTGCGTATGGCGATATCCAGGCCGGGCCAGGTCCCGGTAGTGCCCAGGGCCAATTCCAGCCGGGGCGCGCGCCCCCGCAGCGCGCCGGACGTCAGGCGCGTGCCCACGAGCGCCAGGTTCAGTTCCGCCGCGCGCAACGGCACCCCAGCCGGCGCGAGCGCCTGGCCGTCGCCAGCCGCCAGCAGGCCCAGGCCTGCGGGATCGAAGACGATGGTGCCGTCCAGATTGAGGTCCGCCGCTTCGAGCATGGTGCCCGAAAGGGCCAGGCGCGTCGCCTTCGCCTTGCCGGTGACGGGGACGATGCCGGTCTGGAGGGTAGCGGGGTCGGCGCTTGCGGACAGGGTCCCGTCCAGGTCGCGGATGCTGCCGGGAACAGTCAGGCGCGTGAGCCGGAGCTCCCCCTGCCATGGCCCGGCGGCAGCGTAGTTCAGGCTCAGTCCCATTCCGCCCGACAGTGCGCCCAGGCCGGGCAGGAAGCGGGCGAGGCGGGCGACGTCGACCAGTTCCGCGACCACCTCAAGCTTCATTGGCGCGTGGCTGCGGGGATCGATCTCCGCCGCTACCCGAAGCGTGTCGTCCGCGGAGTTCGAGTCGAGGACGACACGCAACGCCGTCTCGTCCATCCTAAGCGAGAGGGAGCCCGCCGCCTCCTCGCCCTGGCCACGCAGCACGAACCGGGCATTGGCATTGGGATAGGTGGCACTGGGGTGGCCGACGCCGTCCAGGTCCAGCTCCAACGGGCCATAGGGCGTGGTGAGCAACAAGCGCGCGCGTTCGAGCTTCACCTCGTCCACGGGGGGCGGACCTGTGGTACCGCTGGCCCGTCCTTCGCCCAAGGCCAGCAGGGGATCGAGCGCGCCCAGGTCGAGGCCATCGGGGCCATAGGCGGCGCGCGCCGTCACGTCGGAAAGGACCAGGCTGCGCAGGCGCGGTTGCGCCAGGTTGGTCAGGTCCAGGGCAGCCTCGATCCGCCCGACCTGCCAGCCGTCCGCGCCGCCCAGTGCGACGCCGGTGACAACGACTCGGCCGGGTGTCACTTCCTCGACATGCAGGGTCACGGCGTCGATCCCCGCCCGCTGCAACGCCTGCACGGCGACGTGTTCCGCCAGCGGCAGGCGATAGATCCAGGCAATCGCCGCCAGCACGGGGACCAGCAGTGCCAACCCGACCAGGCCCCATCCCAGGCGGCGCAGCAGGCGCGGGCGCGGGCCGGGGGGAGGGGGCGAGTCGGCAGGGACAGCGGTCACGCCAGCCAGTATAGCGGACGCCGGCCCTGGTTCCCGGGTCTGGCGGCGGGGCCGGCGAAAAGCCCGCGCCGACGCAGCGTGGTCGCACCACGGCGACAGGTCATGGCACTGTCGGACAACGGGCAGCGGGATTTGCGGACGCTATCGAAGGGAGCCGGGCACAGCACAATGGTGGACTGGGACGACCTCAAGATCGCGCTGGCGATTTCAAGGGCAGGCAGCCTGACCGCCGCGGGTCACGCGCTGGGTGTCAACCAGTCGACGATCAGCCGGCGCCTCGCGGCCCTCGAGGACCGCCTGGGGAGCGCGGTGTTCGAGCGCACGGCGGAGGGGCCGCAAGCGACAGCACTGGGCCGGCGCCTGGTCCTGGCGGCCGAGCGGATGGAAGGCGAGATGGCCGATCTGGCCCGCGCCCTGGACCGCGATGCCGGCGGCCTGGCAGGCCCCGTCCGCCTGCATGCACCACAGATCCTGGCCAGCAACTGGCTGGCGCCGTCTCTGGCGGGACTGATCGGGCAGCACCCCGGCCTGACTCTGGAACTGATCGCAGACGACCGGCCAGCGGTGCTGGCGCGGCGCGATGCGGACGTTGCGCTGAGCTACGGCCTGCCGGAGGAGCCCGACCTGATCGTGCGCAAGCTGGGCGTCGTCAGCTATGGCATCTATGCGGCGTCGACCTACCTCGCCCGGGCCGGTGTTCCGCCGGAGGGCGCGGCCTGGACCGGCCATGCGACGCTGGGCCTGGTCGAGGAACTGTCGACAGGGGTGGAGGTCGAGTACTTCGCGCGCCTGGCGCGGGGCAGTCGGCCCGTGCTTCGGGCCAACGGGGTCGAGCCGCAGCTGGAAGCTGCGCGCGCTGGCCTGGGCGTCGCGTTGCTGCCCTGTTTCGTCGCCGATGCGGTGCCGGGCCTGGTGCGCCTGGGCGAGCCGGCGCAGGCGCCCGGTCGCGAACTATGGGCCGCGATCCACCGCGATCGCCGCCAAGTGCCGCGCGTGCGTGCGGCAATCGACTTCATGGCCGACTTGGCCAAGCGCTGGCGCGGCCGCTTCGCTGGCCGCGGCGCGCCCTGAGCGCCGGCTCAGATCAGGACCAGGCCCAGGCGGCTGGCGCGGGCAACGGCCTCGGTCCGGGTGTGGGCGCCCAGCTTGGAGAAGATCGCGCTGACGTGGAATTTCACCGTGTGGTCGCTGACCCCCAGGCGGCGGGCGATGTGCTTGTTCGACAGGCCCTGCGCCAACAGGCTGGCCACCTCGCGCTCCCGCGGGGTCAGCGGTTCGACCAGGACGTCGTCGTCCTGGCGCTCCGCCCGGTGCGGCGGCGGGGCAAAGCCCGACACCATCAGGCCAAGGGCGACGGCGCGGATCGCCGCGCGGATCTCGTCGGAACCCGCATCGGCCTGCAGCACCGCCGCGGCGCCGGCGGTCCAACCGCGCGCCGCCGACTGCGAATCGGCCGCCAGCAGGATCAGGCGCGGCCCGTCATTGCCGAGACCCTGGAGCAGGTCCAGGGAATCGGTGACCAGGATCGCCGGGTCGGCCTGGTCTTCGGTCAGGCAGGGATCGGCCATGATCGCGTGCAGGACGCGGGTCTGGGCCAGGTTCAGGTGCAGGCGCGTGCCGACGCGCAGGCGATTGCCATCGCACTCCGTGCCGTTCGCGAACTGGATGGTCGTCAGGAGATTCACGGACCCTCACATTCTGGCAGGCGGGCGCGCCCCAACGCCGTTCGCCCATGCGACATCGGTTGGACCCCGCGGCGCAAGTCCCTTGGCGTTGCCAGGAACGCATACCCCGGGTGCGTATCTGCACTACGCGCGGCGCCGCCGAACGGATGTTCCGGAACTGCCGCGCCAGCATCCGGCGCCGCGCCCAGGCCACAGGCCAGCGACACGGCCCCTGGTCGCCATATGGGGTCAGGATGGCCCTGCGACAATCGCTGCGGCCCGCCCGAACGGGCAGGTTCGCACATGCAATCGCCGCGGCGTTGGCGTCGGTGCACTCTTGTGGCGACGGGCACATCGCGCCGCCGCCCTGCAGCGCATGCTGGCCGTTAGGTTGATGGGGGATCCTTCCATGCGGGCAATGGTGCTGGCCATGCTGGTGCTGGCGGTTTCGATGCTGGGCCAGGCGCGCGCCGCGGACGCGCCGGAGGCGGCGGACCGTGCCGCCATTCGGAGCCTGATCGAGGCGCAGATCGCCGCGTTTCGCCGCGACGATGCGGGCGCGGCCTGGGCCGCGGCGTCGCCCGAGATCCAGGAACGCTTCATGACGCCCGAATTCTTCCTGGAGGTGGTCCGCTCGAAATACCCGGCTGTCTATCGGCCAAAGTTGGTTCAGTTCCGCGCTCTTCGCGATGTCGATGGCGCGCTGCGCCAGGACGTCTACATGGTCGGTCCGGACGGCAAGGGCGTCGTCGTCACCTATTCCCTGCAACGCCAGCCCGACGGGACATGGCGCATCAACGGCGTGCAGATCCACGAAGCGCAGGAGGTCGGGGTGTGACCGGTGCCACACATGCTGCTGCTTTGTCAGGGACTTGGCGGGTGCGACTGCGTGCACGGGTGAAATCAGCGGCCCAAGGCCCCATCTCTGGCATTGGTTGAAGAAAGAGCCGAGGCAGGTCGGCCAGGGTCAGGGGCATTTCTTGTCATGCGGAATTGGGTTGTCGCCGGGCTGATCCTGGCTGCCGGTGTCGTCATGGTCGGCACAGATGTTCTGGCGGCGGAGCACGAGCCGCCCGCCGCCCGCCTGGACTATGAGATCACGCGCGACGGTGGCGCCATTGGCCGGCAGGTGTTCACGTTCGACACGGACGGGGCACAGATGTCGGTCCGCCACCAGACCGAGATCGACGTCAGGATCGCCTTCATCCGCGTCTATGCCTATCGCCAGGAGGCGGTGGAGACGTGGCGCGACGGGCGCCTGGTGGCTGTCACTGCGAACACCGACGATGATGGCGACATACGGCGCCTCCAGGTCCGGGCCGATGCCGGTGGCCTGGTGATTGACGGCTCGGCCCACCAGGGCTCCGCCATGGCCGAGGCGCTGCCGAACAGCTACTGGAATGTCGATACGGTGCGCGCGGCGCATCTGATCGACATCGAGGACGGCACCCCCGTGGCCCAGCGCCTGGAATTGGCAGGCGCCGAGATGGTGCAGGCCGCCGGGCAGACCGTGCAGGCGACGCGCTATCGCATGGTCGATGCAGACGGCGCCCTGAAGCGGGAGCTGTGGTACGACTCGCGTGGACTTCTCGTCCGCATCCGCGTCAAGGGGTCCGACGGCTCAATCATCGAATGGGGCCTGAGCGCGCTCGAACCCTGGTCGGATCGCGTCGGCTGAAGGTTCAGTCCTCCGCCGGCCTTGCCCGGCGCAGCGACTCCAGGGCCCGCAGTCGGGCCGCCGCATGGTCGACGATGGGCAGGGGATAGTCCCGGCCCAGCACGATCCCTGCCTGATCCAGGATGGCCCGCGGGGCGGCGTGGGGTGCATGCAGGTGGCGGTCGGGCAGGGCGGCCAGTTCCGGCACCCAGCGCCGCACGTAGCGGCCGTCGCCGTCGAACTTCTGCCCTTGCGTCGTCGGGTTGAAGATGCGGAAGAAGGGGGCGGCATCAACCCCGCAGCCGGCGACCCACTGCCAGTTCATCGCATTCGCCGGCAGGTCGGCATCGACCAGGGTGTCCATGAACCAGTCGGCCCCGGCCTGCCAGCGCACCAGCAGGTCCTTGACCAGGAACGAGGCCACGATCATCCGCACCCGATTGTGCATGAAGCCGGTCGCCCAGAGCTGCCGCATGCCCGCGTCCACGATCGGATAGCCCGTCCGGCCGCGCTGCCAGGCGTGCAGGGCGGCTGCGTCATCGTTCCACTCAATCCGGTCGAAGGCACGATCCTGGCTGTGCGTGGCCAGGCGGGGATCGGCCTCCATCAGGTGATGGGCGAAGTCGCGCCAGCCCAGTTCCGACAGCAGGCGATCGACATGGCGGTCGGCCACGTCCTGACGGCGCGCGGCGTGCCAGACCGCACGGGGCGATATCTCGCCAAAATGCAGATGGGGCGAGAGGCCGCTGGTCCCGGCGTCATCCCCCGGCACATCGCGCCCGCCATCATAGCGCGGCAGGGCATTCTCGAGGAAATTCGCCAGGCGCTTTCGCGCGCCGTCCTCACCTGGTGCCCAGGTGGCGCGCAGCCCGCCGGCCCAGTCGGGCCGCCTGGGCAGCAGGTTCCAGGAGTCGAGTGATTCGCTGCCGGGCACCGTGTCAGGTGCCCGCAGCGCCCGGGGCGCTGGCAGGGGCTCCGCCGGCTGCGGTTCCGTGAGGCACTTGCGCCAGAAGGCGGTGAACACCTTGAACTGCCCGCCGGACCCGGTCCGGATCGTTCCGGGCCTGAACAGCGTGTTGCCGTGGAGGACCGTCGTGGCGATCCCGTCGCGGTCAAGGGCCGAGGCGACATCATCCGCTGCCTTCCTCGCTTTGGGCTCCACACAATGGCTCCAGACCACGCGGCCGGCGCCAACGGTCCGTGCCAAGCGCGGAATGACCTTGGCGGGATCGCCCCGCTGGAGGATGAGCGGGCTGCCCAGGTCGGCGAAGCGCGCAGCGAGCCGTGCCAGGCTGTGATGCAGCCACCAGCGCGAGGCGCCGCCCAGGTCCTCGTCCAATAGGTACACGGGAACGACGATGCCGCCACCCCGCGACGCAGCGACCAGGGCCGGATTGTCGGACACGCGCAGGTCCTGGCGCAGCCACAGGAGGGTGGGCGCGCTGGTTTCGGGCTGGTCCGGCTTCGCCATGAGCGGGGCTTGGGCTGTCAGGGCTTCGGCGCCGTGATCTGAGCGCCCAGGTGCACGCCTGAATCGACCATGATCGTCTCGCCCGTGACCAGCTTCGCGTCCAGCAGGAGGTAGATCGCGGTCTGCGCGATCTCCTCCGGCGTGCCGGCGCGGCGCAGGGGGGAGGTCTGCTCGATGATCGCCTTGGTCATGTCGTAGCGATCCGCGCCCAGGCCTTCGCGCAGCCATTCGCCCTGGATGAAGCCGGGGCAGATCGCGTTGACGCGGATCTGCGGTCCCAGAGCCCGCGCAAGGGCAAGTGTCATTGTATTGAGCGCGCCCTTGGAGGCCAGGTAGGCCACGCTGCTGCCCACCGCCATGATGGCGGCGATGGACGAGACGTTGACGACGGCGGCATCACCCGTCGCGGCCAGTGCCTGACGGGCGGCACGGATCATCTGGAACGGACCGATGACGTTGACGCCGTAGATGCGCTGGAAGTCCTCGGCCGATAGCCCGTCCAGGTCGGCATGCTCGACGAACTTGGTCGTGCCGGCATTGTTGACCAGGTAATCCAGGCGGCCCCATTGCTCGGTCACGGTCGCGACCAGGCGGCGGCAGTCGGCATCCTGGGACACGTCGGCCTGGACCAGCAGCGTCTCCACCCCGGCTGACTCGCAGGCGGCGGCGGTCGCCTTGGCGGCGTCGACGCTCTTCGAATAGTTGATCGCCACGCGGATGCCGCGCTGGGCCAGTTGCCTGGCGATCGCCGCCCCCAGGCCCGTGGCCGACCCGGTGACGATAGCGGTCCGCTTCTGCTCCGACATGCCGATCCTCCCGTATTCGTTGGCGCCAGGATTTCTTGCCCAGCGCTGTGGCGCTACTATCCAGATGGGGTGGCCATACGCCAAGGCCGCGATGGGGGTGGCATGGGGTCGATCACGATGCTCTGGGCAGGTCTGTGCACCCTGCTCATTCTCTTCCTGACCTTTTCGGTGATTCAGCAGCGCATGGCGAGCAAGGTGCTGCTTGGCGCCGGCAACGATCCCATGCTGGAGCGACGCATCCGGGCGCATGGCAACGCGGTCGAGTACATCCCGCTAGGCCTTGTCCTGCTGTTCCTGATCGAAGCCGCCGGCTGGCCCGGCTGGTCCGTCCACGCGCTGGGGGCCGCCCTGTTCCTGGGCCGCACCGCGCATGGCCTGGGGCTGATGGCCAATGGCGGGGAATCGCCAGGCCGTTTCCTGGGCATGGTGGTGACGCTTGGCTACTTCACGGTGGCAGCCGTGCTGTGCCTGATTACGGCCATCCAGGCGCTATAGGCGCGCGGCAGGGCCTGTGTCATGTGGGGCGTCGTCGTCCTGGCCATCGTCGGCGGGCTTGCGCTGTTCGGGGCGATCTTTGCCGCGGTGTTCCGCATCACCCGACCGCTGGCCGACGCCGGCCGCGACTTCGTCACCGCCCTGTCGCGCGAGCCGGTGGAGACAGTCTGGTCGGGACGCACCACCGCGCGCTTCCGCGCCGATGTGCCCTGGTCCGAATTCGCCGAAGTCGTGGCCCGCTTCGCCCTGGACCGGTCCAGTGGAGCATTCTGGAACAAGCGCGCGCTGAAGCCGGGACGTGGCCGTCTTCGCGGGAGCATCGCCACGCCGCAGGGCCGCGTCCGGGCCGAGGTCGACCTGGTGAAGGTGGACGGCGTCTGGCTCGTCGACCGGCTGAACCTGACGCCGCCGCGCTGAGGCGTCGGCGTCAGTTTGAGCGCGCGGCGCCCGCTGCGTGAGGCTTGCTGAAGCAAGAGCGCGCCGGCCGGGCTTAGACTGCCGCGATGGTCGCGCCAATGTGGGAGAGCGGATTGGGTCCCAATGTCGAACCGGTCACCCCGGACAGCGAAGTGCCAGCGCAGGCCGAGGTCGTCATCATCGGCGGCGGCATCATCGGCACCACCACAGCGCTGTTCCTGGCCCAGAAGGGCATCCCGGTCGTGCTTTGCGAAAAAGGGCACATCGCCGGCGAGCAGTCGAGCCGCAACTGGGGCTGGTGCCGGCGCATGGGGCGTGATCCGCGCGAGCTGGAACTCTCGGTCGAGGCGCTGAACCTGTGGTCGCAGATGCACCAGATGGTGGGGGAGGATGTCGGATTCCGGAACACAGGCATCATGTACCTGTGCCCGGACGAGGCCTCAGTCGAGAAGCGCCTGGCCTGGATCGCCATGGCCGGGGAGTACGCGCTGGACACGCGGATGGTGCGCGGGCGGGAGCTTGAGGACCTGTTGCCGGGGGCTGCCCGACCCTGGGCCGGCGCGCTCTACACCGCCTCGGACGCACGGGCCGAGCCCCAGAAGGCGGCGCCCGCGATTGCGCGGGCGGCGCAGCGCCTGGGCGCCACGATCCTGACCGACTGCGCGGTCCGTTCGCTTGATATCGCCGCCGGCCGGGTTGCCGGCGTCATCACCGAACGCGGGCGGATTGCCTGCGGCACCGTCGTCCTGGCGGGTGGCGCATGGTCGGAGGCGTTCTGCTTCAATCACGGTGTACGCCTGCCGCAATTGCTGGTGCGCTCGTCCGTGCTG
Organism: Zavarzinia sp. CC-PAN008; assembly: GCF_051903925.1. Lineage (GTDB taxonomy): Bacteria > Pseudomonadota > Alphaproteobacteria > Zavarziniales > Zavarziniaceae. The sequence continues at coordinate 4,060,312 of NZ_CP173678.1, read as the reverse complement.
CGTACCGCGCCACTGGACGGCGTGCCGGAGATTGCCTGCTGGGCGCCGGGCTTTGCCTTCCGCAAGCGCGCGGACGGCGGCTACACGATCGCCAATGGCGGCATCATCCGCCACGAGATCGTGCCCAAGAGCTTCCGCTACCTGCGCGACTACCTGCCAGTCCTGCGGCAGAGCCCAAAGGACGTGGAGCCGCGCATAACGGCCGGCTTCCTCCAGGAATGGCGCTGGAAGCGCACCTGGAGCGGCAGCGACGTCACCCCGTTCGAGGAGGTCCGTACCCTGGATCCGGCGCCTGTCGATCGCCACCTGGACCAGGCGACCGAGGACCTGTTCGACCGTTTCCCGGCCTTCCGCCACATGAAGGTCGAGCAGCGCTGGGCCGGCATGATCGACACCACGCCCGACGCCGTCCCCGTCATCTCCCCGGTGGAGGGCCTGTCCGGCTTCATCGTGGCCACTGGCTTTTCGGGCCATGGCTTCGGCATCGGGCCGGGGGCGGGGGCCCTGATTACCGACATGATCACCGGTGAGCGCCCGCGCGTCGATCCGACGCCCTATCGCCACAGCCGGTTCACCGACGGCAGCGTGGCCAATCCGATCGCCGGCCTTTAGTCAGCTCCGCGGTCAGCCTCGCCCGCGATAGGAGGGGACGCCCGGATCAGGCAGCCAGATCTCACCAGGCGGCGTCCCGGACTGCCAGAAAACGTCGATCGGCATGCCGCCGCGTGGATACCAGTACCCACCGATGCGCAACCAGTGCGGTGCCAGCTCGGCGACAAGGCGCAGGCCGATCCCGACGGTGCAGTCTTCGTGAAACGCACCGTGATTGCGGAACGATCCCAGGTAGAGCTTCAATGACTTCGACTCGACCAGCCATTGATCGGGTACGTAGTCGATGACCAGGTGCGCAAAGTCCGGCTGACCGGTGATGGGACACAGGGAGGTGAATTCGGGCGCCGCGAAGCGCACGACATACCGTGTCCGGGGATAGGTGTTCGGAACGCGTTCCAGGTGCGCTGCCTGGGGCGAGGTGGGCAGGCCGACATTGCGGCCAAGCTGGGTCAGGCCATCCGATCCGGCTCGTGGTGGATGCGGGTTTTCGGGCTGCGGGCGATCGCTCATCGCGCATGATAGCGCCCCTGTGGAGTTGGAGGGCGCGACATGACGACGGGCAGCGGAAAGCGTGCGGGCCAGGGGCGCATCCGTGCCGGCATTGGCGGCTGGACCTTCGAGCCCTGGCGCGGGGTCTTCTATCCGCCGGGCCTGAAGCACAAGGACGAACTGGCCCATGCCAGCCGCCACGTCACGGCGATCGAGGTCAATGGCACGTTCTATCGCAACCAGACGCCGGCGACGTTCCGGTCCTGGGCGGAGCAGGTGCCTGACGACTTCGTATTCGCGCTGAAGGCCCCGCGCTTCGCCGTGAACCGCAAGGACCTGGGCGGCGCGGGCGAGTCCATCGCGCGCTTCGTCGACTCTGGCATCGTGGAATTAGGCGACAGGTTGGGTCCGATCCTGTGGCAGTTCGCCGATACCAAGGTCTTCAACCCGGACGAGATCGAGGCATTCTGCGCCCTGCTTCCGCGGGAGGTCCAGGGTCGGGCGCTGCGCCACGTACTGGAGCCGAGACATGCAAGCTTTGCCGTCCCAGCCATGCCGATGCTGCTGCGGCGCCTGGACGTGTCGCTGGTGATCGCCGACACGCGCAAGTACGCGGCCTTTTCCGACGTGACGGCGGACCCCGTCTATCTCCGCCTGCAGGACGCGCAGGAGAACGTCGCGAGCGGCTATGACACCCAGGCGCTGCATCGGTTCGCCGGGCGGGCGCGGACCTGGGCTGCAGGCGGGGTGCCGGACGATCTTGACCTGCTGGCGCCTGCGCCGCAGCGGACGCCCCGCGATGTCTTCGTGTTCTTCATCAACGGGGCCAAGGTCCGGGCCCCCGCGGCTGCCCAGGCCTTCCTGAACAGTCTCTGAGGCGTTGGTTTCAGACCAGGATGTCGATCACCCGGCCCAACGGCCCCGCCTTGGGCAGCGCGTAACCGGGATCGACACGTGGCGGCGCCGCGGCGGGCAGGGCCGCCGCTGCGGGCTTGGGCCGGGCGGCGTTGCGCGGGCCGATGGATTCGATTGCCGCGACCACGGCCTTGCTCGGGGAAACCACGCTGCCTCCAACGCGTCCCCGGATGATATGCTTAACAAATCCTTAACGGCAATTGGGTCAGATGCTTAGCGCACCTTTCGCCCTTTGAGGTTTAACACGAAATCCCGCATTGCGGGATCGCCCCGTGGCGGCGGCGCCACTATCGGATGAATGGTGCGGACGGATGTGCGCGCGGGTAGTCGCGCATGTACTGGAAGAAGCGGGCCAGCGTTCGGTCGCTCTTCGTCAGGTGCGCCGGCGCGAAGCGGATCGTCCGCATGATGGGCCAGTCTTCCATCACGATCTGCGTCTCAAGCTCGGAGATGAAGTCCAGGAATTGGCCGACAGCCTCGGGCGGCCCCATGTCGCGTCGCGCCGCCACGACCATGTAGACCACCGTCTCGCCCGGGCTGGGCATGCCGAAGGGCGCCAGGAAGCCGAACCACTGCCCATTGAACAGGGTGTGCTGGTAGTAGAGGCTGGTGCCGACGATTCCGACGCGGTTGTCGATCGGCTCCCCCTGCTTGTGATAGCCGGTGAAGTTGTAATACATCGAATGGGGTGTCCATTCGACCTCGTCATGCGGGTCTTCCTGAGCGAACCGGATGCCGTGCAGCGCCTTGATGTGCTGGATGTCGGGTGTATTGGCGCAGACGATCCAGGGGTCGACCGGCAACGACCCGTCGATGCGGAAGGTACGGAACTCCAGGTCCGCATGTGGAACCGGGAAGTCGGGCAGCTCGTAGTGCGGCTCCGTCCCGTTGAAGGCCCAGATGAGGCCGTACTTCTCGATCGTCGGAAACACGAACAGGCAAGCGCGCGGTGGCGGCGGGTCACCGATCAGGGTCGCGACGCAGGCCCCCGTGGCGTCGTAGCGCCAGTGATGGAAGGCGCAGCGGACGGTATCGTCCACTACCTCGCCCACTGCGAGGTCGGCACCCAGGTGAGGACAATAGGCGCTCATCACGGTTGCCTTGCCCGCCGCGGTGCGGAACACGACGACGCGCCCGTCGAGGAAGCCGAAGCCCTTGACCTGGGCCGCGGCCACCTCCTCCGCCAGGCAGACGGGCCACCAGGACTGGGTAAAGACGCCGTTCTCCCCCTCCGCCGGCAGGGGACGAGCGCTCTCGCGGCCGCGCCGCTCGGCGACGGGGAGAGTGCGCGGGGTACCGGCGACGGCGCTCATGACGGCTCCTCCATGGGGGGTCCGTCATGGGGCGATTGCGGACCTCTGCTCCGCGTGAAGCTTCCTGGTGCCGTCAGAGGTCCGTCAAGCGCTTTGTGAACGTTGTTCGACTACTCCGCCGCAGCGGCGTCGCCACCGTCCAGCCGGTCGAGTTCAGCCATCACCTGGTCGGTATGCTCACCGATTCGGGGCGGCTCCAGGCGCACCTCGCACGGGGTGCGTGCAAACTTGATGGGCGGCCGCATGGAGCGCCAGGTGCCCTCGCCGGGCAGGTCGCGCCGCTCGAAGAAGTCGACCGCCTTGAGATGCGGATCGTCGAGCAGGGTCGCCAGCGTGTTGGCGCGCATCACGGGGATGCCGTGCTCGGCACAGACGGCCATCCAGTCCTCGGTCGTGCGGCTGAGCGCCGCTTGCCGCATGGCGTCGTAGTACAGGCGCACGCGTGCCTTGCTGTCCGGTGCCGCCTTGAACGCCTCGCTTGTGTAGAAGCCGGGCACGCCGCCCAGTTCCAGGAAGCGCGCCGACTGGTCCTGCGACGCCGGCAGCACCGAGAGGAAACCGTCGCGGGTCGGGTAGGGCTTGCGGTCGGGGGTCAGCATCTGAGTGAAGCCGATGCGCCCGGTCGGCGGGTCGTAGGTGTGGCCGTAGAGGTGTTCGCTCATCAGGAAGCTGGTGAAGCTCTCCAGCATTGGCACTTCCACGAACTGGCCCTCTCCCGTGCGGGCCTTGTGGTTGAGGGCTGCCAGCATCGCGATCGTGCCATAGAGGCCGCTGACCTTGTCCGCGACGGCCGAGGGCAGCAGGCGCAGTTCGGGATTGCCATCCAGTTGCGGCAGCAGGTCGGCGGCACCGCTGGCCGCCTGGATCAGGTCGTCAAACGCCTGTCGCTTGGCATAGGGGCCGTCGGAGCCATAGCCCCGGCAGGCGACATAGATGATGTCGGGCTTCACCTTCGCTACGTCGTCATAGGCAAAACCCAGCTTCTCCACCGTCTCCATCCGCATGTTGTGGATGAACAGGTCGGCGGAGCGGATCAGGCGGCGCAGCGCGCGCTTGCCGGCCTCGCTCTTGAGGTCGAGGGCCACCGAGCGCTTGTTGCGGTTGTAGCCCATGTAGACGGGGCCCATGTCGCCCGACTTTGGGGCCTTGCCGCCCTTGCGCTGACGGTCGCCGCCCGGTTCCTCGACCTTGATCACGTCAGCGCCCAGGTCCCCCAGGTTCTGCGTCGCATAGGGGCCGAAGATGAACTGCGTCAGGTCGATGATGCGGACCCCCGCCATGGGGCCCTTTGCCTGTTGCGTCATGGTCGAGAGCCTCCGTCCCTTCGTTCTTCGTCCGATCTCTAGGTGTTGCGGCCCCCGCGCGCAAGCATAGTCTACCCGCCGGTCGAAGACGCAGGGGCGACCTGCTAGCCTGCACCACCAAGAACACAGGCGAGGATTCGATGGGCCAGGCCATACCCCAGACGGGCGCGTTCAAGGAAAAGACGCTCTTCATGACCGGCGGCTCCCGCGGGATCGGCCTTGCCATTGCGCTGCGGGTAGCGCGCGATGGCGGCAATGTCGCGATCGCGGCCAAGACCGCAGCGCCGCACAAGCACCTGCCGGGGACGATCTACACGGCGGCCGAGGAGATCGAGAAGGCGGGCGGACGCGCCCTGCCACTGGTCGTCGACGTGCGCAACGACGCCCAGGTCTTCGAGGCGGTGGAGAAGACGGTCGAGGCCTTTGGCGGCATCGACATCTGCCTCAACAACGCCTCGGCGATCAGCCTGACCGGCACGCTCGAGACGGACATGAAGAAGTACGACCTGATGCACCAGATCACGGCGCGTGGGGCATTCCTGACGTCCAAGGCCTGCATTCCCCACTTGAAGCGGGCGCCCAATCCGCATGTGCTGAACATGTCGCCGCCGCTGGCCATGCCGGTAAAGTGGCTGGGCAGGCATGTCGCCTATACCTCGGCCAAGCTGGTCATGGCGATGTGCACGGCCGGCATGGCCGAGGAATTCCGCGACGACGGCATCGCCTTCAATTCGCTGTGGCCGCGCACGGGGATCGCCACCGCTGCGATCGAATTTGCCGTCTCTGGACAGGAGGGGCTGCGCGGCTGCCGCACCGTGGACATCATGGCGGATGCGGCGCATGTGATCCTGATGAAGGAAGCGCGCACGTTCAGCGGCAACTTCCTGATCGATGACCAGGTGCTCTACGACGCCGGGATCCGCGACTTTGACCAGTACCGCGTCGACCCGACCCACGACCTGGGTGGCGGCGACTACATGATCCCGGACACGATGCCGCTGCCGCCGGGCGTCAGCCTGAAGGCTGTTCGCTGATGCCTCAATGCGGCAGGCCGAGGGAGGCCGCGGCGCCCACCAGGACGCGCTGCAGGCGCTCCGCCCATTCGGCCTGCCCATCCGCCCCGGCGATCAGGTCCTGCCGGATCTCGATCTCCACATGGGGCAGGGCGCGGCGCTCGCCATGGACGGGCACCGTGTAGTCCGTGGCGTCGCTGACGGCATAGGGCTCGTTGTCGCCGACGACCAGCCCCGGCTCGGCCCGTAGTCCGGCCAGCACCGCGTGGGGCAGCGCCGGCATGCGGTTGTAGAGGACGCCCGCATGCCAGGCGCGCGCCACGCCCTTGAAGACTGGCGTGAAGCTGTGCACGGCGACCAGGATCGTCGGCCGTCCGGCCGCCTGCCGCTGGTCCAGTTCGGCGGCGATCCGGTTGTGATAGGGCTCGAAGACCTCGACGATGCGGGCGGCGCGCTCGTCCGGCACCAGCCCGACATTGCCCGGCACTTCGGTCAGTTCGCTGATCGTGGCGATTGAACTGGGCACCGCGGGATCGCGATTGGCGTCGATGACCAGCCGTGAATAGGTGGAGAGTATGGCGAAGGCATCAAGGCCCGCGGCCAGGCGCCGGGTGACTCCGGCGGCGCCGATGTCCCAACCGATATGGCGATCCAGTTCCGCCTGCGGCAGTCCCAGCGTGCCCAGGCGGCGCGGCACGACCTTCCCTGCATGGTCGCAGGTCAGGACGAAGGGCGAGGTCCCGGCCGCCCGCTCGACACTGTAGGGAGCCGGGTCGTCAGGGCCCAGCAGGCGGGCCAGGCGGGTAATCGGGGCTTGCGGCTTGACCGGGACACTCATCCGCGACCTATCCTTGGCTGCAATTGGGCACCCGGCCCAGGAGGACAAGGGTTCATGCCTCAGGCCAAGGCGGGGCCGCGCCCGCGCGACACCGGCTTGAGCCGGAACCGACCCGTTGATCCCGCCAGGACGGCGCTGCTGATCATCGACGTTCAGAACCTGACCTATAACCCCGGCCAGCGCATCAGCCATCCGGAATTCTATGAACGGGCCCGCGACGTTGTCATCCCGGCCCTGCGTCACCTGGTCCATGACTGCCGTCTGCAGGGGGTGGAGGTCGTCTACACGGTGATCGAGAACGCAACCGAGGACGGTCGCGACCGAAGCCTGGATTACAAGCTGTCGAACGTCTTTGTCGCGCGCGGCTCGGCGGAAGCGCATGTGATCGATGCGCTGCGCCCGGCCCGCGACGAACTGGTGATCCCAAAGACTTCATCGAGCCTGTTCAACTCCACCAACATCGAATACCTGCTGCGCAACATCGGGATCACGGACTTGGTCGTGACCGGTTTCATGACCGACCAATGTGTCGACCATACGATCCGCGATGCCGCGGACCGGGGGTTCTTCGTCACCTGCCTGACCGATGCCTGCATGGCCGGGACCCAGGCCCGTCACGAGGGCGCGCTGGCCGGGCTTGGCAGCTATTGCCGCCTGCTCCGCGCCGCGGAGTGGCTGGCGCTTCAGCGGGCCAGAGATTCGGCCGACTGATCTTTTCCAGGCTCGCGCGCGCTGCCGCGGACTATGCTGAGTGGGTCGGGCCGGTGGAATCGGCGCCGGCATACCGACATGCCAGGGGGATTTGTCATGGCCCGACCGGGTTTCGATCCGCTCCAATTGCGTCGGGACAAGCGCCTGGACCCTGCGGTGACCGCCGTCCTGGTGGTCGACGTCCAGAATGCAGAGATTGCCGAGCACTACCGCACTGACAAGCCGGATTACCAGCGTGCAATCCATGAGCGTGCCCTGCCCGCCATGGCGCGTCTTCTGGCCGGCGCACGGCAGCGCGGCTGCGAGGTCATCTATACGGTGATCGAATCACTAACGCGCGATGGTCGCGACCGATCCTTGGATCACAAGCTTTCCGGTATCCATGTGGCACCGCGATCGCATGAGGCGCAGGTGATTGCCAGCGTCGCGCCTGTGGGTGACGAAATCGTGCTTCCCAAGACGTCATCCGGCGTCTTCAATTCGACTAGTCTCGACTATCTGTTGCGGAACCTTGGGGTGGAGAACGTCATTGTTGTGGGATTCCTGACTGATCAGTGTGTGGACATGGCAGTGCGGGACGGCGCGGATCGGGGCTACTACATGGTCTGTGCCGAGGACGCCTGCGCCACCCACAGCGCTGCCCGCCATGCAGCCGCCTTGAAGGCGTTCGGTGGCTATTGCCTGATCCAGACGGTGGACGAGGTCCTGGCAGCATTCACGGATTAGAAAGGCAGCACGGCGATTGTCGATTGACGAATCCGGGCAACAGCCACGCGGCTGGATCCCGATGCAGCAAGGCCCCGACCGATCGCCATCGCCACTGAACTCGAACGGAAGAGGGGAGGGGTCATCATTTCCAGTCCGCCCGTGCCGCCCGACCTCCAGACGCCGCCGGCACCGCCGCGCGTCGAATGGTCGGTGACGCCCGCGAACTGGAACCTGATCCGGGTGGGGCCGGGGTTCGAGACCGTGGTCGGCCGCGATCTGACCGAGTTCAACCGCGATCCGGACCTGTGGTCGCGCATGATCCATTCCGAGGATTGGAGCCGGGTCCACTGGGTACGGACCCAGGCCGTGGAAACCGGAACCTACCAGACGACCTATCGGATCATCCTGCCCGATCAGACGATCCGGTGGATGCATGAGGAAGGCTCGATCGTGCTCGACGGCGACGGACAGGTAATCCGGTTCGACGGATCGACCACCGACGTGACCCGGACGGCGCCGCAATACGCCCGGTTCAGCGAGGAACATCACATCAGGGACCTGTTCGCCACCATCAATGCCGGCCTGATCCGCCAGCGCAGCGCGGCTGACCTGTGCGCTCTGGTCTGCCGCGTCGCCGTCGAGGTCGGGCGGATGGAGGGGGTACAATTCCTGATCGCCGACGGCGCGTCGATGCGGCCGGGCGTTGGTGTCGGTCCGGCCTGGCATGCGGCGCACCAAGACGCCGAGGACCCAAGTGCGGACCTGGCCCGCACCAGCGGGCAGGTCCAGGCCCGCGGCGGCGTCGCCATTGTGCCCCTGCTGGGCGAGGCGGACTGCCATGGGGTGCTGGTGCTGCAGGCCCAGCGCGACCGCGTGTTCGACGGCCACGACCAGGCCGTGCTTGCGGCACTAGGGACGAACCTGGGCGTGGCCTTGGACATGATCGCCCGCGAGGAACGGCTGGAGCAGATCGCCTATGTCGATCCGCTGACCGGCCTGCCGAATCATCAGGCCTTTCTGGACCGCCTGGCCGAGCAGATGGATGCTGCCGGTCCCAATGGCCGGATCGGCGTCATCGTCCTGGACGTCGAGCGCTTCCACGTCATCAATGACGCGCTGGGCCGCAAGTCGGGCAATGACCTGCTGCACCAGTTGGCGGAGCGGTTGCGCACCGTGATGCGGCGCAGCGACTTCGTCAGTCGCCTGTCGGGCGACCAGTTCGCCGTCATGCTGCCCAACATTCCTGACCGGGCCACGGTCGAGGACCTGATCTCGCGCAACGACATCCGCTTCTTCGACGATGTGTTCCCCATTGCCGGTCAGGAGTTCCGCATCGCTTGGCGGGCCGGTCTTGCCGTATTCCCGGAGGACGGGCAGGAAGCCGTCACGGTCTTCCACAACGCCGAGGCGGCACTGAAGAGCGCCAAGCAGGGGCATGAGCGCTACCGCTTCTACGAGCCGCGGATCCATGTCCGCGTGGCCGAGCAGCTGGAGCTTGAAACACGGTTGCGCCGTGCCGTGGACCTGTTCCAGTTCGTCCTGCACTACCAGCCCAAGATTGACCTGCGGTCCGGCGCGGTGGTGGGGCTGGAGGCGCTGCTTCGCTGGCAGGACGGGGAGCGCGGACTGGTGGCGCCCGGCTTCTTCATCCCCATGCTGGAGCAGATGGGGCTGATCGAGCATGTCGGCCGCTGGGCGATCCGGCAAGCCATGCAGGTGCGCCGCGCCTGGACCCAGGCGGGCTTGGTGGCGCCGCCCATCGCCGTCAACGTCTCGGCCGTGCAGCTGCGTCAGCCGCGCTTCGTCCAGGATGTCGCCGACGCCATGGGCATGAATCCGGATGCCGACGGCCTGGACCTGGAGATCACCGAATCCATGGTCATGGAGAACGTGGCCGGCGTCATCGCCAAGCTGCAGGAGATCCGGAAGCTCGGCATCCGCGTTTCGATGGATGATTTCGGCACGGGCTATTCGTCGCTCAGCTACATGCACATGCTGCCGATCGACGTTCTGAAGATCGACCGCAGCTTCCTGATCGACATGCACCTCAGCCCATCCAAGTCCAGCATCGTGCGTACCATCATCCAGCTGGCCCATTCGCTGGGCATGCGGGTCGTGGCAGAAGGCGTGGAACTGGCCGAGCAGGCGAGCTACCTGCGGCAACTCGGCTGCGACGAGGCGCAAGGCTATTTCTTCAGCCGCCCTGTCCCGCAGGAGGAGATCGAGCGTCGCTTCCTGCTTCGCGCCGTGCCGGAACCCGTCTAGCCACCGCAGGCTGCACGGCGTCAGGCGGGGCCAATGGCGCCGCGCAGGTCCAGTGCCAGGTCGATGAAGCGGGCCGCCAGGTCCAGGTCGGTGACTGGCTGGCTCAGCCGCACGGATAGCCCGCCCGCGTCGAAGCACAGCACCGGATGCAGGGCCGGGTCCGGGTGCCGGGAGTGCCAGGCGGCAAGGCGGGCGTCGATCGCATCCAGGTCCAGCCGTCCCGAGCCCGCCCCGATGGCCAGCATGGTGAAAGTGCGGCCCGGCGGCTGTCCTACGATGCGCAGCGGTCCCAGGACCTGCGCCGCATCGGCCGCTGGGCCCAGCAGTTCGACCAGCAGGGCAGCGGCGGCTGGCGGCGAGACGGTGCCCATGGCGTCGATATCGGTTGCGTATCGAGCTTCCGCCTGAGCGGGACCCAGCACCACCACGCCATCGGGATGGGCAAGGTCCGCCTGGCGCCAGGTCGTGCCGTGGGCGGGCTCGGTCCGCATCGTCCAGGTGCCGCCGGGGGCAGCGATCTCGAGCACGGTGCCGGCAGGCAGGGCGGCGCGGCGATGCTCAACCCGCCAGTGGCGCGCGCGGGCCAGGGCGGCATGCCGCCGGATGGTGGCGCGCCGGGCCTGGACGAAATAGCCAAGGACCAGGGCGACGCCCACGGCCAGGGACAGCAGGACGGTGGGCAGGGCGTGCGCACTCATGGGGCAGGACGGGGCAATCGCGGGCGGAGACTTGCCGGTCGGCCCGTGGGCCATGATCGCCGACAGCAATGCGGTCTGCTGCGGGGCGCTGGAGGCCACGGAGGGAATCGAACCCCCGTACGCGGATTTGCAGTCCGCTGCGTAACCACTCCGCCACGTGGCCAATGCCCCGCGCAGGGGCGGCAACCTAGAAGAAGCCGCGCCGTTGCGCAAGGCGGTCCGGCACGCATCGCAGGTGGTTGAGTGGGGCAAGGGCGGTCGCTATGCTCCGCCGCACGCCTGCGCCCAAGCCTGTGTCCCGGGGAACGATGCCGACGCCTGACTTTGCGGCCCTGCGCCGAACCATGATCGCCAGCCAGATCAAGCCGAACATGGTGCCCGACGCGCGCATCCATGAGGCCCTGGACGCCATCCCGCGCGAGGCGTTCGTGCCCGAGGGGCGGCAGTCCCTGGCCTATATCGACGAGGACCTGGAACTGGCGCCCGGCCGCTTCCTGATGGAGCCGCGGGTCTTTGCCCGCCTGCTGCAGGCCGTGCTGGTGCAGCCGGGAGAGCGCGTGCTGCTGGTCGGTGCCGGCACCGGCTATGGCGCCGCGGTCCTGTCGCGTCTGGGCGGCAGTGTGGTCGCCCTGGAGGAGGACGCGGCTTTGGCAGTCCAGGCGCAGGGTCTGCTGGCCACGCTGGCGCCCGGCGTGGTCGTGGCGAGCGGCCCGCTGAACCAGGGCTGGGCAGCCGGGGCGCCCTATGACGTGATCCTGTTCGACGGCGCGGTCGAGGTGGTGCCCGACGCGATCCTGGCCCAGCTGGCGGACCAGGGCCGCGCCGCCGTGGTGCTGGCCGGGCCGTCGCCGGGCCTGGGCAAGGCGACGCTCTACACCCGCACGCCCGACCTGGGCCGGCGCCAGCTGTTCGACGCCGCGGTGCGCCCGCTGCCCGGCTTTGCCAGGCCCGCCAGTTTCGTCTTCTGAGCCGGCGCGCGAGCCATTAGCATCCGCCCCAAAGAACACGGGGAGGATGGCATGATCGGTCGACTGGCGGGCAAGGTTGCGGTGATCACGGGCGGGGCGGCCGGCATCGGCCGGGCCACCACCGAGCTGTTCCTGAAGGAAGGGGCCTGCGTCGTCGTCGGCGACCTGCAGGCCGAGGAGGGCGAGCGCATGGCCGGCAGCCTGGGCGCCGGCTTTGCCTTCCGCCGCACCGACGTCGCGGTCGAGGCGGACGTCAAGGCGCTGATCGACCTGGCCGTCGAGCGCTTTGGCCGGATCGACGTCCTGTTCAACAATGCGGGCTATGGCGGCACCGTGGGCGGTGTGGCCGAGATCGACATGGACAAGTTCGACGTCTCTGTCGCGGTCCTGCTCAAGGGCGTGTTCGCCGGCTACAAGCACGCCGTGCCCCACATGCGGCGCCAAGGCGGCGGCAGCATCATCTCCACCGCCAGCGTCGCCGGCATCACGGGCGGCGGCGGGCCGCTGGTCTATAGCGTCTGCAAGGCCGGCGTGATCCACCTGGCCAAGTGCGCCGCGCTGGAACTGCTGCCCGACAACATCCGCTCCAACGCGATCTGCCCCGGCGGGATCGCGACCCAGCTGCTGGCCCGCGGCTTTGGCGTGGGCAAGGCGACGGCCGAGGACTTTGGCCAGTACATGCGCAAGCTGGCGGCCGAGGGGCGCCCCCTGCACAAGGTGGGCGTGCCCGAGGACATTGCCGAGATGGCCCTGTTCCTGGCCAGCGACGCGTCCAAGTTCGTGACCGGCCAGGCCATCGCGGTCGACGGCGGCTATACCGCCGGGGCCAGCCTGAATGCCGAGATGAGCGGCGGGGCGCGCGCCGCACTCCAGGAATTCTCCGGCCAGCGCGGCGGCTGACGGCGCGGGCGGCCATGCGCAGGATCCTGCTGCTCATCGTCCTGCTGGTCGGCGGCATCGGCGCCCTGGTCACCAGCGGCGCCCTGGACGAGGTGATCGACGGCCTGCTGGTGCAGTTCGCCGGACCTGCGCGGGTCGAGGGGCCGGTCCTGCCCATCACGGTCGACGGCGCGCCCCAGGTCGTCGTCCTGACGCGGCAGGTGATGACCTATTCCCTGGGCCGCCGGTCGACGCGCAGCCGGGCCAAGACCTTCTTCGACCTGGCTGCCTTTGACGGGCGCACCGCCGCAGTCCTGTGGCAGCGGGGCCTGCGGACCGTCACGGGCGACCGCGCGGTCAACGGCCTTCTCCTGGGTCGCGACGGGGCGGTCGTCTGGCTCTACCTGGACGGCATCGTGGGCGTGGCGACGGGCGACGGTCAGGTGGTGGCCGATGCCGCCCGCCTGGCCGAGGCGAACCCCGCCTTGGCCGGCCAGATCCTGCCGGAGGCGCGCTATTACGGCTTTGCCCGCGGCCTGGTCCTGACCGCCGCGGACGGCCGCCTGTGGCGCATCGGCCCCGACCTGAAGGCGGTGGCGCATGACGGGCCGGCGCCGCCGTCCAGCGCCGCCCGCGCCCTGGGCCTGCCCGAGATCCCCAGCGTGCCGGTCCTGGCGCCGTCCAGCATCCCGCCCATGGGCATCGCCCTGCCGCCGGAGCTGGAGGCGATCGTGGCGCGGCAGCAGGGGGCGCCCCCGCCCGCCGACCCGGGCGAGGTGCCGGCCTTCCACACCCCCAGTTCGCACGGCATGTTCCGCGCGCGGGAGATGCAGGTGGCGGGCACCTGGCTTGCCCTGATGGACGATCCGCCCAGCGCCGGGGACGTGCGCCAGATCGGCTTTGCCCGGCCGCCGGGCCACCGCTACCTGGGCGGCCTGGGGGACACCGCGACGCGCCAGCGCCTGTGGCACGGCCGGCTGCGCGCGCGCTCCGCCGCGCCGCCCGGCTGGCCCGCCGACTTCCCCCAGACCTGGGGCGAGACGCTGGTGATCGAGGGCCCGCGCGTCCTGCTGCCGGAGCAGGACTTCCTGGGCGCCGGCCTGTTCGGGGACAAGGATGCGCCCTTCGTGCTGGCCGGCGCCGATGGCCGGCCGGCCGCCGTGCTGCTGGCCCATCGCAGCCGCCTGGGCGAGGCGGGCCGCGTCCTGCTCTCCCGCGTCGACCTTGCCGCGGGGGGCGGCGGGCGCGTGGCCTGGACCACCGACACGACGCTGAGCCTGGTGCAGTCGGTGATGCGCGGGCCGGGCGACGCCCAGGCGCGCACGCTGGTCCTGTTCGGCCGGCAATACCGGCCGGACCCGAACGAGCCGGCGCGCGATCCCTATCACAATGCGGCGGAGATCCTGGCCGCCATCGACCTGGAGACGGGCACGCTGGGCACCCACGTCTTTCCCCTGGGCGACCGGCCCTGGCGCTGAGCCGGGGGGTGAGCGCCAGGGCAATTGGAGGTCACGCGCGCCAGTTGGGGGCAACCCGGGGCGGGCCCGTCGCGAAGCCGGTCGCCAAGGCCGGGGCAGCGGCCGCAGCGGGGGCCGGGGCGGTGGCGGGCGCATCCGTGGCACTGAACGTGCGCCAGGTGCCATCCATGCTGGGCACCGTGAAGTGCGCCGGCACGGCCTCGCCCCGGGCGGCTGCCTCCGCCGCCTGCTCGCCGTGGTGGGCGCGGCCCACCCGCTCGAACAGCTGGTCCAGCCGCTCGATATAGTCGTCGTCGCCGTCCGGATCCTGCCAGCCCGGCGGCGGCCCGCCATAGAGCCTGGACGGTGCCGCGCCCGTCTGGCCGGCCGGATCGGCGGCCGACCCCGCCGACGCCGACGCGCCGCGGGCATGGGGCAGGGGCCGCGCGCCGCGGCATTGCTGTTCCAGCACGATGATGTGGCGCACCGCGCGCGCCGCCCGGTCGAGGGCGAGCGTCAGGACGGCAATCTGCTCCGGCGTCTCGGCCGAGCTTTGCGCCGCCGCACAGCGCCGCGCCGCCGCCATGGCGAGGCCGCGCAGCTCCGCGAGGTCGGCCAGTTCCTCTGCCGTGCCCGGCATGTCCACGGCCGGCCCGCCTGGATCGGCGGGCGCGCGCGGATCGCCCTGTGGGGGGCTTGAGGAAGCGGCGGAACCCATGAGAACAAATCATGCACATTTGCGTGCGAAAGTCAAGGTCGAGGGTTGGCGCCGGCGCGTTGGCCGGGCCGGCGGGCCTAGGCGGAGGCCCCTGCCCGAACCCCTGGGAACGGGGGTGGCCGTGGCTGGTTTGTCCTGGGCGCGATGTGGTCTACTGGCTGGCGGCCGGACCGGCTGCTGCCTGCGCTGGCCCCTGAATGCGCGGGCCCCTGAATGCGCGGGCCCTGGGCTGCGCTGGAGGATTGTTGTGAGCATCCTTGCCCTGATGGGCTTCCTCGGCATCTGTTTCCTGGCCGCCCTGTCGGGGGCGCTGTTCCGTCCCGGGGAATGGCACCGGCAATTGGCGAAGCCGTCCTGGAACCCGCCGAACTGGGTGTTCGCCCCCGCCTGGACCGTGCTGTACCTGATGATCGCCGTCTCTGGCTGGCTGATCTCGCAGCGGGCGGACGCGGTCGACGTGACCGTGCCGCTCGTCCTCTGGTTCGTCAGCCTGGCGCTGAATGCCGCGTGGTCGGCCCTGTTCTTTGGCCTGAAGCGGCCCGACCTGGCCTTTGTCGATGTCGTGCTGCTGTGGCTGTCGATTGCCCTGATGATCGTCGTGTTCATGCCGATCGACGCGCGCGCGGCCTGGCTCCTGGTCCCGTATCTGGCCTGGGTCAGCTTCGCCTCCGCCCTGAACCTGTCGATCTGGCAGCTCAACAAGGCCCCGCAGCGCAGCGGGACCTGAGCCCCGTCGCGCGGGACCGGCCCCGGCCCGGCGCCTGCGCCCGCGCAGGCGGCGTTGCGGACGGGATGCGGTGGCGGCGACGGGCACGCGGGCGCGTGGATCGGGCCCGACCGGGCGCCGGCCCGCGTGATGGCCGATGTGGTGGGCCGTGCGTGCCCGTGGGGTGGAGCGGGTGTGGCGGACCGGGCGGGGCGAGACCGGGTCCGCTCCCGCTCCGCGATCCGGGCGCCGGCTCAGGCGCGGAGGTCGATCGTCCGGGCGAACGGCGGCGCGAGTGCGGGGGTCTGCCGGGCATTGGCGGCGACCGACCCGTCCAGCCCGGCCAGCGCCCCGCCCAGGACCACGGCGGGATCGCCGGGGCGCAGGGAGTCGGCCCGGGCGGCCTCCCGCTCCGCCTTCGCCTTGGCCGCCTCGCCAAAGGGGCCATCCTGCGGCCGCGCCGGGTCGATATGCTTCTTCGCATTCTCGACGTCGGTGCACGTCCGGCACGGATACCCATTGATGATCTCAGTCATCGCCGTCCCAGGATGCAGGGTTGACGGTAAAGGATTCGCTGCGCCGGGCGTGGGCGTTACAGGCGAGCGGGGACAAAATGACGATGCGGGGTCACGATGACAGACAGCAACGACGGCAGCTAGACTGATATGTCTGCCAATGCCACCTACGCGGCAGTTTAGGAGAATGCCTCCTGTCTCTACGTGGGTGCAGCAAATGGGGCCTCTATTGCCGCAAAAATTGAGTAATATAGAGAAAACTTAGACTAACATTTGATTTATACGCCGCAGCCAACCCAATATCTCTCCATCTTTATCTGATTCTTCAAGCCTTCTAATAGACATCCTATCGACAACATCTTTGTTCAGATGCTTCTTGGCATTGCTAATCTTCTGATTTAGCTTTCTTTCAATTACGTCCGACCAAGGTACTTCGGACGCCGAGTTATTGTGTACCGCCTCCGCAATAATCTTTGGCACGTCGGAAAAATCATCAAACGAAACTGACAATCCGTCCATGGCTTCTGCTATAGCGTCGGGATGCAGGTAGTTCTCGATCTCACGCTTCGCTGTTAAAACGGCCCAAGACCGGTCACCGCGAGCATTCACAAGGTCGCATGCAGCTTTATACTTCGGCGGTATCGAAACGTCTCTGTCATAGATATGCACTTCCGGAATCGACAGCCCGCGTAGATAGCGCTTTTCGACCCATTGCTTTAGAGTGCCTCCACCCAAAGGTACCAATGCCACACGATGGTCTGTCTTAAGATCAACCACATCATCATATTCTTTTCTGAGAATTTGGCTTATGCGCTCCAGAAATTCTATATCATGTGGTCCCTCTACGCACACCAGGACTTGAACGCGCCGATCAGGCAAAACTCCCAGATCATTTGCGATATCGACTAACTCTGTCTCGCTGCAGAGGTATACCTTGCTTGAGCCCGTCGTGTCCTTCCGCACGCACCTGAGACTGTCGCTGGGTAAAAGTCCAGCTAATCCCGGCGTATGCGATGTAATAATAACCTGAGTATTATTGTCTGCAGCAAGATCCTTTAGGGCCTTCACAAGAAGCATTTGATTATGTGGATGCTGAGAAGTTTCTGGTTCCTCTACAGCAAAAATCACTGACGATGCGCCTCTTTCATGTCTCCTTCTCTCGGCTTCTGCTCGGAAAAAATTAAGTAAAACCAGTCTTCTGACACCACTTCCTCGCTTGTTTATAGGGATATCATTGTCCCCTGTCAGTCCAAATCGAAAAACGTCCCATTTGGGATCGGCCTTGAAATACGGCTTTAGCTCACTCGCTAATGCGCTATCCATCTCGCGAAGCTTCTCGAGAGTACGCGTGGCTACATCCTCCGCTCTACTTTGTACAAATTGCTCAATGCGCTTCAATTCATCTCTCACTTCATATAGTGCTTGGGTTATCGCAAATTTTAACGGATTCTGAACTTCATCATCTGCATCTTGACTCGCGCGATCAGAGCGAAAGAGCGCAAACATGGGGAGCTGTGGCTTTATATGATCCCAGATTTTTCTTGCATCTTCTTTTTCTAAGGCAATTTGCATCTCAGCAAGAGCTTTTTCTTCGCAAGAGTTCCTTATTGCTCTCCTGATTTCGGCATTAACGGTTAGATCAACATCGGTTTCGTCAATGGACATTCGCTTGAGGCGGGCTTTAAGTTCATTGTTCTTGAGATAAAGCAAATCAGAGATGCCTTGTGCGGTGGGGTGAATTGCTACAGCATAAATGGATTCCTTCGGTGTCTTATTGTCAGTGTTCCACTCTTTAATAATTTGTAGCTGTCCGTTCTTATTCAGAAGGTATTCCGACTTGAGGTCGGTTTCGAATGTTGAATCAAGAGTTAATTTCTCAGGGAGGTCGTCAAAAACGCATCCTATGCGAACAATCTTATCTAGACTGTAGACACAGGAATCTCCACGATCCAATTTCCCATCATTAAAGAATATTTCAAGTGCTTCAAGTATTGTAGATTTTCCTGCATCATTTTTTCCAACTACAGCAGTAAGGTCAGATATATCGATGATCGTATTTTCGCGATAGCCACGGAAATTCTCAATTATCACCGCAGAAAGTTTCATTGCTCGATCCTCTTTGATGACGCTGTCAATCATAAAGGGTATGAATTGGGTTCGAATAAACTTTAGATAACTATTGCTGACTGTTGTCAATAGAAGCTTACCGGCGCGCCTATCGGCGCCACTATTCCATCGACCTATGTCTTCAGATGACGTTCTGACGTTGAGACGTCAGAACCACATATCCCGCACGCACCGCCCATCCCTCGGGAGGTCCTCGAAGGTGTCGAGGCCGTCGAAGTGGTCGATGGGGAGGTGGGCGGTGGCTTCCGGGGCGCTCAGGCGCACGTTGACGGCCATGCGGCGACGTCCGTCGGGCTCCAGGCGGAGGCCGCGCCAGGCGAGGACGCAGGCGCAAGCGGGGCAGAACAGGATTTCCAGGACGGGGTTCGGCTTTTCCGCGCGGGTATAGCTGCGGGTGGGGCCGCTGAGGTGGATGCGCTCGCCGGCGAAGTCATAAGCCCAGAGGGCGCCGTAGCGCCGGCACAGGGTGCAGTTGCAGGCCGTGATCGGGCCGGGGTCTCCGTCGAGCGTCCAGGCGCAGGCGCCGCAATGGCAGGTGCCTTTCAGGGGGGCGGTGGGGGTCATGCGGGCTCCGGGGTTTTGGGGGGGGCAGGGGACTGGCGGTGGAGGTTGGCGTGGGTGGCCCATCCTTCGAGACGCGCCTGGGGCGCTCCTCAGGATGAGGTTGGGGGTCTGGGGGAATGATGGGGGAGGGTGGCGTGGGTGGCCCATCCTTCGAGACTCGCCTGTGGCGCTCCTCGGGATGAGGTTGGGGGTTGGGGGTTGATTTTCGGAGGCGGCTTGGGGTGCGGTCGCGGGCCTTGCGCGGCGGGTCATGGGTCCCCCGCATGAAGCGGGGGACGTAGAGGGGAAAGTGGCGGGTCGTGGGACCCCTGTTGAAACCTAAGGGTCTCACGGATCTGGGTCGGCGACGGCCGCGGTCATCTTTGCGTAAACATCTCCCCGCTCGTCCCCGCGAAGGCGGGGACCCAGGGGCAACATGGACCTGCGCTTGGGGCTCTGGATCCCCGCCAGCCCACCCCACGCAGCTGCGCGTGGGGACCCCGGTTCGCGGGGATGATCGGCTTTTTGGGCGTTGACCGCGTTCGCTTCGGCCCAGCGACGCGGATGGGGGAGTGGCCCCCGCGCCGGGGTGCGCGGGGGCTGGGTCGGGGCTGCTACTTCAGGCGGTCGAGGGCGCCGATGACGGCGTCGGTCTTCTCCAGGATGACCATGTGGCCAGCCTCTGGGATGCTGACCAGCTGGGCGCCGGCAATGCCCTTCTTGAAGGCCTGGGCATAGGGCGGGGGGATGAGGCGGTCCGAGTCGCCCCAGACCAGCACCGTCTTCGCCTTGATCCGGTAGAGGCGGCTCGACAGGCCGCGGTCGGGGATGGGGAACAGGATCTTGCCCGCCATGCCCAGCTGCCGCGCGTTCTGCACCAGGAAGTTCTGCAGGAACGTGTGGTCGGCAAAGTCGACCCCCGCCGTCATCAGCGCGGTCCCCGCCTCGACATCGTGGAAGAGCAGCGGCGGGAACTCGAACGGCAGGGTCGCGAAGATGTCGGGCATGGGATGCGCGTCCAGCCACAGGCCGGCCGGGCAGATCAGGCCCAGGCGCTCCACGTCATGGGGGGCGATCGCCGCCATCTCGGCCGCGATCATGCCGCCCATCGAATGGCCGACCAGGATGGGCCGGTCGCTGCCCTTCATCAGGCCCAGCCCCTCGACCACGTCCCAGGTGTGGAGCGTGAAGTCGAGCATGTCGCGAAGGCTCTCGCACTCCTCCGACGTGCCGTAGCCGGGCAGGATGGGGGCATAGACGCGGTAGCGCTCCGCCAGTTTCTGCAGGAACGGATCGTCGGCCGTCACCCCGCCGGCGCCGTGCAGGAAGACCAGCTCCGGACCGGAGCCGCCCTGCAGGACTTCGACATTGGCATGGTGGGTCTGGACATGGGTCAGCGTGATCGCGCTCATTCCGCGGCCTCCGCGGTTTTGCGCTCGAACGGGGCGTGGAGGGGGGCGGGGGTGGCGCGGCGCTCCAGCGGGTGGCACCAGAAGCGGCCGTCGTTCGCGTAGTCGGGCCAGATGTTGCGCAGTTTCGGCATCACCTTCTCCGCGAAGAGGCGGGTCGAGTAGCGCGTGAGCTCGCCCGGCATGTCGCCGATGTGCATGAGGCAGAACATGTTGCCGACGCGCAGGCCCCGGATCGCCTCCTCCAGCCGCTGGCGCACCG
Source organism: Zavarzinia sp. CC-PAN008 (assembly GCF_051903925.1). Classification (GTDB taxonomy): domain Bacteria; phylum Pseudomonadota; class Alphaproteobacteria; order Zavarziniales; family Zavarziniaceae. The sequence continues at coordinate 4,039,862 of NZ_CP173678.1, read as the reverse complement.
TCTCTGGGCTGCCGGCGATGACGTGGCCGCCCTCCACCAGGTCCTTCCACGAGAGGGTGGTGAAGTCGAAGCCGGGCGCGTATTGCGACAGGGCGCCGGACTTGATCGTCTTGATCGTGCGGTAGCCGGGCGCATCGGCGAAGCGCGCGTCGACGTGCAGGCAGCGATTGTAGAAATAGTTGACGTGCGGCCAGTAGAGGCGCTCGGCCTCCTCGTCCGTCTCGGCCACGCAGATCGTCTGCGCGAAGCCGGCGCGGTAGGGGCTCTCGTCGGGCGTGTTGCGCTCGGCGACCCGGTCCCAATAGCCCTGGAGCAGGGCCTTGGCCCGGATGTAGCCGGTGAAGCTGAGATAGGAATAGGAATAGGTGTTGTCGAGGCAGAAGTCGTACGTCTCGACCGAGCCGCCGCCGGGAATGTGGATCGGCATGTAGGGCTTCTGCACGGGCTTCGGCCACAGGTTGACGTAGCGCAGCTTGGTATAGCGGCCGTTCCAGGCAAAGGGCTCGTCGCTCGTCCAGGCCTTGACGATCAGGTCGTGCGCCTCCTGGTACTTCTCGCGCGTCAGGCCCGGGATCTGGCCATAGCAGTAGTTGGTGTCCATCGACGTGCCGACGGGGAAGCCGCCGACGAAGCGCCCGCCCGACATCACGTCGAGCATCGCGAACTCCTCCGCCACCCGGATCGGGGGATTGTAGAGCGCGATGGAGTTGCCCAGCACCACGATCGCCGCGCGGTTGGTCCGCCTGGTCAGGGCGGCGGCGATGATGTTGGGCGACGGCATCAGGCCATAGCCGTTCTGGTGATGCTCGTTGATGCCGATGCCGTCGAAGCCCACGGACTCGGCATATTCGAGCTGGTCGAGGTATTCGTTATAGACGTCGTGCCCCTTGACCGGGTCGTACATGGTGGACGGGATGTCGACCCAGACGGAGTTGTTCTTCTCGCGGAAGTCCTCCGGCATGTAGGGCCAGGGCATCAGGTTGAACCAGGTGAACTTCATTTCCTCTCCCTTTCCGGCGTGCGCCGCGCGCGTTCTCGTTGCTGAACAGCGTACGGAAGCGGAGCCCGGGCGTCACGACCCTTGATGCGTCCGCTGAGCGTTTTGCGGAGGACATCTCCGTGATCGGGCCGCCTTCGATGATCGTCGTCTGCGGCGGCATCGCGGCGGGCAAGACCCGGTTCCGGCAGCGCCTGGCGCTGGCCTGCCCGATGGTGCGCGGGGCGCAGGTCGTCTCGACCGACGTCATGGCGGCGGCCATGGCGGGGGTCGCGCCCGCGGCGGAGCCCTGGGGGGCGGAGGGGGCCGCCCTGCTGCAGGCCGCGGCAAGTGCGGCGGGCGAGGCCCTGATGCACCGCGTCCTGGCGGCGGCGCCGCCGCTGGTCGTGTGGGAGACGACGCTGGCCTGGGACGCGGAGGGGGCGGAGGCGCTGGCCTGGCTGGCGCGGATCCGGGCGGCCAACTATCGGATCATCCTGCACGGCCTGACCTGCGATCCGGCGGAGGCCGAGGCCCGCGCCGCAGCGCGCGGCGGCCGGCCGCTGCGCACCGACAGGATCGCGCAGAGCCACGCCTTGTTCCGTGCCCTGGCCCCCGCTTATGTGCAGGCGGTGGACCGCGCGCGGCTGTGGGACACGACGGGCGGACGGCTGCGGCGGGTACGGCCCCTGGGCGGGAGCGACCGGCCGTAGCCCGCCGACACGGGTCGGGATCAGTTCCCCCCGACCACGATCGCATCGCATGTTCGGGTTATGCGGCACTCCACACGATCAGGGCGGCCGAACCGATGGCCAGGGCGTCCTCGCACAGGGCAGCAGGGAGGTCGCGGCCCATGGCGGCGGCCAGGCGCTGGCGCAGGGTGGCCCCACCCAGCGTGCCGGCCACGGCCCCGACCAGGCCGGCGACAGCGCCCAGCCAGATCGATCCCGCAGCAACACCAAAGGCGGCGCCACACAGCGTGCCGGACACGAGGCGCGCCGCGAACTGGATCGGGACCTTGCGGCTGGGCGTGAACGGCAGCTTGTCGGCGACGAATTCGCCCAGCGCCAGCAGGGTCAGAATCCAGGGCGCCCAGGCATGGCCCAGGAAGGCCAGACCCGTCTCGGCCAGGGGCAGGATGCCAAGATAGGCCGCCCAGCTGGCAGCCGCAGGCGCGGTCATGGTGCGCAGACCCGCCACGATGCCGATCAACAGGCTGAGAACGATCATGGTGTCAGCGTCCCTGCGTCGCGAAGCCCGGAGAGGATGCAAACGTGCCAGCCGGTGAGGAGATCCGTGCCGCCCCTTCGCCCGAACCGTCACGGCACCGCAATGGGGCAGGACGCACCCTCCCCCATCCTTCGGACGGGGGGCTCTTGGGGCCGGAGGGACGGGCGGCCCTCCACTTTTGTCCGGGTTGGCCTCCTGCGTCGCGTTCGATGATTGACGTCATATGATATGACGGGCGTAATCGCATCCCGGAACGATTTGGGAGGGTGCGATGCGCCTGGACTTCTATTTTCACTTCGGCAGCCCCTATGCCTATCTGGCGAACCGGCAGTTGCCGGGCCTGCGGGAGAGCCATGGGGCGGAGGTTGTGTACCAGCCCTGTGACATCCTGGCGGTGATGAAGAGCGTGGGGAACGTGCCGTCGCCCGCCTGTCCGCCCAAGGCGCGCTATGCCGGGATCGATGCGGCGCGCTGGGCGGCGCTGCTGGGCGCGCCGTTCGCGATGAACGGGGCCTTCATGGCCGCGGCACGGGCGGGGCAGACGGACTTCAACACCCTGATCCGGGCGGCGCTGGTGGCGCGCGACCGGGGGCAGGCCGAAGCCTTCACCACCGCCGTGTTCGACGCGATGTGGGGTGTGCCGGCCGACCTGGTCAGCGCGGAGGGCCGCGCCGCCGTGCTGGCCAAGGCGGGGATCGCGGACGACGGCCTGTGGGTCGAGGCGGACGGGCCGGAGCGCCGCGCCCAGCTGGAGGCGATCACGCCGGAGGCGGCGGGTCGCGGCGTGTTCGGCGTGCCCACGATCTTCGTCGGGGAGGAGATGTTCTTTGGCAATGACCGGATGGATTTCGTGCGCGCGGCCCTGAACGGCGCGCGGCAGGCGGGAGCGGCGGCATGAGCAGGGTTGCACTGGTCACGGGCGTGGGCCCTGGCACGGGGGCCGCGATCGTGCGGCGCCTGGCGCGCGACGGCTTTTCCGTCGCCATGCTGGCGCGCGATGGGGAGCGGCTGAAGGCGCTGGAGGCCGAGGTCGATGGCGCCCGCGGCTATCCCGTCGACGTGACCGACGCGGCCGCGCTGGACGCCGCGCTGGACGCGGTCGAGCGCGAGATCGGCGCGCCCGAGGTCGTCGTGCACAATGCCGTGGGCGGGGCCTGGGGCACCTTTGCCGAGATCGACCCGGCCGTGCTGCTGCAGAACTTCCAGGTCAACACGATGGCGCTGCTGCACCTGGCGCGGCGCCTGACGCCCGCCATGATCGCGGCCGGGCGGGGCGCGCTGATCGTCACCGGCAATACCTCGGCCCAGCGAGGCCGCGCGAACTTCGCCGGCTTTGCCCCGACCAAGGCGGCCCAGCGCATCCTGGCCGAGGCGATCGCCCGGGACGTGCATCCCAAGGGCGTGCATGTCGCCTATGTGGTGATCGACGCGGTGATCGACGTGCCCTGGACCCGCCAGCGCTTCGCCGACAAGCCGGACGATTTCTTCATCCAGCCGGCCCATATCGCGGACGAGGTGGCGCACCTGGTCAACCAGCCCCGCTCTGCCTGGTCGTTCAACGTCGAGATCCGGCCGTTCGGCGAGGTGTGGTAGGGGCCCCTGGCGCCAGGACGGACGCGGCCCCATGTGCGGTCCCGCACCCACAGGCGAGGACAGGGACATGCAGGGCAGCGACATGCAGGGCAGCGAGCGCGTGGTGATCCGGCACCTGGGACCGGCGGACATCGCCCTGTTCCGCGAGATGCTGGCGGTGCTGGGCCGTGCCTTTGCCGAGGAGGCAACCTATACCGGCGCCCAGCCGGGCGACGACTACCTGCGCCGCCTGCTGGGCGGTGACAGCTTCATCGCCCTGGCGGCCCTGCGCGGCGGGACGGTCGTGGGCGGTCTGGCGGCCTATGAGCTGGTGAAGTTCGAGCAGGAACGCAGCGAGTTCTACATCTATGACCTGGCGGTGGCGGAGGAGCACCGGCGCCGGGGCATCGCCACCGCCCTGATCCAGGCACTGAAGCCGCTGGCTGCGGCCCGCGGCGGGTATGTCATCTTCGTCCAGGCCGACCCGCCCGATTCGCCGGCGGTGGCGCTGTACGACAGCCTGGGCACGCGGGAGGCGGTCCTGCACTTCGACATTCCCGTTGGCTGAGGCGGCCCCTTCCGTCCCTAGCGTTTGGCCCGCGGATCGGCGATAAGTCGAGCCGATAAGCAGACCGCGCGGTCACTCAATCGACCGCCGGGACAAACAGGGGAGCCAGGGACATGGGGCAGGTTTCGGGGAAGGTGGCGATCGTCACGGGCGCGGCATCCGGTATCGGGCGGGCCTCGGCGCTTGTCCTGGCGCGCGAAGGGGCGGCGGTCGTCGCCACCGACATCGACCGCGACGGACTGGCGAGCCTGGAGCGCGAGATCCGCGACGGCGGCGGCAAGGTCCTGACCCTGGAGCACGACGTGGTCGACGAGGACCGCTGGATCGCCGTCGTGGCGGACGCCGAGCAGACCTTTTGCGGCCTGCACATCCTGGTCAACAATGCCGGCATCGGCATTGCCGGACCGGTGTGGGAGATGACCCTGGCCGACTGGCGCCGGCAGAACGCGATCAACCTGGACGGCGTGTTCTTGGGCACCAAGCATGCCATCCCCGCCATGCGCCGGGCGGGGTCCGGCTCGATCATCATCATCTCGTCCGTCGCCGGACTGAAGGGCGCGCCTGGCCTGGCCGGCTATTGCGCGACCAAGGGCGGCGTGCGCCTGTTCGCCAAGGCGGTGGCGGGCGAGTGCGCCCGGGCGGGCGACAGGATCCGCGTGAACTCGATCCATCCCGGCGTGATCGAGACGGCCATCTGGAACAAGGTCAGCAGCGGCGCCGACTCCCTGGCCGGAGCGGGCCAGGTCGGCGCCGTGGTCGCCAACCGCATCGATCCCGCGATCCTGGCCCAGGCCATCGTGCCGGGCGGCGTGCTGGGCCAGCCGACCGACATCGCCAACGCCGTGCTGTTCCTGGCCTCCGATGCCGCCGCCTATGTCTCCGGCGCGGAACTGGCGGTCGATCACGCGCAGAGCGCCATCTGAGCGGCGCGGGCGTGATATGATCTTGCGCGATTGAATGCCTGGGCCGGACCGGGCCCAGGGCAAGCAGGGGGAGACGGAGATGCAGGAAGAGCGCAAGCCCGGCGGCTATACGGCCGATGCCTCGGCCGCGCCGACGCTGGAGGACCTGAAGCGCATGGTCCTGCAGGAGGCGGGCGGCCAGGCGTTCTACCAGGCCCTGGCCGAGACGACCGACAATGCCGACATCAAGCGCCTGCTGGGGCGCACGGCGAACGAGGAACTGTCCCACGCCCACCGGGTGCAGGAGGTGATCCAGCGCCTGCACGGGCAGGCGATGGCGATCCCCGACCATGCCGACAACCCTTACGCCAAGGTGCCGGCGGACCTGGCCGTGACGCGGCCGCTGCTGGAGATGATCGTGGCCGAGGAGCTGAAGGGGGAGGTCCTGTACGAGGGCTGGGCCGCCCATGTGGACGACGCGGAGGCGGCCAGCCTGCTGCGCCGCAACGGCACCGAGGAACGCCGCCATGCCGAGCGCGCCCAGGACATCCTGAAGCTGGCCGGCCTTTAACGTCCGCCTGCCCCGCCGCGTGGCGGGGCAGGCGGCCGGTTCAGGCGTCGTGCCAGAACGGGGCCAGGTCCTTGAGCCTGGCCCAGGCCTTGAACAGGGCGCGGCGCTCGGCCGCGACCTGGCCGCCGTGGAAGCCAAGGACCAGACCCGCGGCGCGCGCCGTCGAGGGTCGGCCATCGTCGAGTGTCGCCAGGTGGCGCTTGGCCACCTCGATGTCATTCAGGTGGCCCAGCAGGGACTGCAGCTCCTGCAGCGCCGCGCCGAAGCGGCGCACGGCCTTTTGCGAGAACAGGCTGGAGAAGAACTCGATCCCATAGCGCAGGCGCTTGATCTGGATGCGCAGGGCGTGCAGGGACTCGGCCGGCAGCGTCTCGATATGGCGGCCGGCCTTGCGCACGCGGCGGTAGCGCTTTTCCAGGACGCCCGCCGCGAACACGGCCGCAGGGGCCGCCAGGGCGGCAGCCCGGCCGTCGGGGGCGGCGCCGGCCTCCGGGCCCGAGCCTGAATCCGGCGCGGACCAGGCGCGCGCGGCCAGCCAGCGGCCGACGCGCAGCGCCGCCTCGGCATGGCGGGGGGACGCGATGGCGGCCTGGGCCGCCGCGCGACCCGCCGCCCGCGGCGCCGCGGCGCGCTCCGCTAGCAGGGCGAGCACGTCCTCGTCCGGCAGGCCATCGCGCACGCTGGCCAGGATCTCGTCCACGAAGACGTCCCAGTCGCGCTGCTGGCCCAAGGCGGAAGCGGCCCAGCGCAGCTCGCCGTCCAGCGGATCGGTCGTGGCGCCGTCCAGCACGGTGCGGAACAGGCGCAGGGCCGAGCGCAGGCGGCGCAGGGCCACGCGCATCTGGTGCACCGCCTCCGGGTCGTCGCCGGCCAGGACGCCGGCCTGGTTCGCCAGCCACTGCTCCAGGCAGTTGGCGACGATGGCGGCGAGCGCGTCGCCGGTCGTGCTGACGGGGTCCAGCGCGATCTCCGCCGCCTTGACCGGCGCGGCGCGGGTCCCCTCCAGCAGGGCATGGCCCCGCGCGGCCTTGGTCAGGGTGCCGATGCGCGTCGGCTCGACCGCGTGCAGCGCCAGGGCCAGGTCGAAGATTGCGGCAGGCTCGCCCTGGACCAGCTCGATCTCCAGCTCCGACACCTTGTCGTGGGCGTCGCCGGCGCGGACCTCGCCCTCGTCGAAGGCCAGGAGAAGGATCGTCGTCTCGCCCATCAGGACGCGCCGCTCGCGCCGCGTGATGTGGGTCGAGAACAGGGGCACGAGGGCAGGGGCCACGCGCGCCACGTCCAGCACCTGGTCGATCGTGCCGGGGGGATAGGCGTCCAGGGCCAGCTCGCCCGCGGGCGCCGGGATCTCCCATTCCAGGCGATGGGCCAGTGGCCCCTGGTCGGTGCCCGGGGCCTTGACCGTCATCACCGCCTGCTCGCCGATGCGGCGCAGGCGGATGCTGAGTCCGGCCGCCCCCAGGCTGCGGTCGGGCAGGTCGTAATAGGTCGAGACAAGCTCGCGGATACGCGCGCGGCCCACCCCGAAGTCCTTGAGGGGCTGCGACTTTTCCACCCGGCGCAGGGCCTGTGCCGGGTATTCGAGTTTCAGCTCCGTTTCGTGCGCCACAATCTCTGCTCCAACCCTTTGGCGCCCGACAGTCCAACAAGGCGCGGACTTGGGCAAGTGCAGGCACAGGTCACACCGGGGCCGGCCGGGCGGCGCGCAGGCGACACCGGATGTTACAGGATCATGCCGGGGGCGATCCCGCCTTGCGCCGGATCAAGCGCCGTGGGCGGGCGGTTCGGCCGTGTCGAGCGCCCGCCAGAGGGCGGCGAGCACGGCCTCCTCCGTGCCGGCGCGGCACAGGCCGTCCAGGACCGCCAGGCGGTCGCGGACGGCGGTCCAGGGCAGCATCGGCTCGCGCACGCGGAAGATGCGGGGATGGCGGGTGGGCAGCGCGTCGCCGGTGCTGGACAGTTCCTCAGTCAGCTTCTCGCCCGGGCGAAGGCCCGTGAAGACGATCTCGATCTCGCCGTCCGGGTGAGCGTCGTCGCGCGGGCGCAGGCCGGCGAGGCGGATCATGCTGCGCGCGAGGTCGACGATGCGGACCGGCTCGCCCATGTCGAGCAGGTACAGCCCGCCGCGCGCCTCGTCCGCCTCCGTCATGCCGGCGGATTGCAGCACCAGCTGGACCGCCTCCGACACGGTCATGAAGTAGCGCGTGACGTCGGGATGGGTCACGCGCACCGGGCCGCCGCCGGCGATCTGCTCCTTGAACAGCGGAATGACCGAGCCCGACGAGCCCAGGACGTTGCCGAAGCGCACGATGGTCAGGCGCATCGGCGCGCGCGCCGGGTCCCGCTGCGGCCAGGCCTGCAGCGTCAGCTCGGCCAGGCGCTTGGTGGCGCCCATGACGCTGCTGGGGTGGACCGCCTTGTCGGTCGAGATGAGGACGACGCGCTCGCAGCCCGCCTGCTCGGCGGCCTCCAGCACGCGCAGCGTGCCGATGGCGTTGTTGAGCACGGTCGCGCGGACGTTCGCCTCTGCCATTGGCACATGCTTGTAGGCGGCGGCGTGGAAGAGCGTGCGCACGCCCGCCTGGGCCAGTTCCGCCGCCAGCCGGTCGCGGTCGAGGATCGAGCCCAGCACCGGCGTCAGGGCCAGGTCGGGATGGCGCGCCGCCAGCTCGCGGTGCACCTGGAACAGGGCGAATTCCGAATGCTCGAACAGCAGCAGGCGCGCGGGCCCCGCCTGGGCGATCTGGCGGCACAGTTCGCTGCCGATGGAGCCGCCGGCGCCGGTGACCAGCACGACGCGGCCCGCGACGGTCGCGGCCAGCAAGGCGGGATCCGCCTCGACCGGGTCGCGGCCCAGCAGGTCCTCGGGCTCGACCGCGCGGAGCGCCTCCGGATTGCTGCGGCCGGCGACCACGTCCTCGATGCTGGGCATGATGCGGACGCGGATGCCGCGATCCTCCAGCCCCAGCGCCTGGAGCTGGTCCAGGGCGCGGCGGCGCGCCCCCTGGGCCTGGACCGCGACCAGGATCTGCGAGGGCCGCTCCACCCGCAGCAGGTGCTGGAGCTCGGTCGAGGGGCGCACCTTGAGCCCGTCGAAGGTGCTGCCGCGCACGGCGGGATCGTCGTCGACGATGGCGACGGGCACGTAGCTGGGACTGCGGCGCAGCGCCATCATCGTCTGCAGGCCGGAGCGCCCGGCGCCATAGATCAGCGTGCGCTCGCGCCCCTTGCCCCTGACGTCGCGGCTGTAGTGCCAGGCGCGCCAGGCGAGCCGGGTGCTGCCGACATAGATCAGGGCGAAGGCCCAGTAGATCGTCAGGACCGAGATGCTGAGCCGCTCGTCGGTCAGGCCCAGCGCCCCTTCGGCCAGGACGATCGTCGCGAGCAGCAGGGCCAGGGTCGACAGCGTGACGCCGGCGACCACGGCGCCGATCGCCTCGATCCCCATGAAGCGGATCACGGCGCGATAGAGGCCAAGCCTGGCAAAGCACAGCACGCCGGCCAGCGCCGCCAGGGCATAGATCCAGGGCGAAACCTGAAGCCCCACGCGCGGGTCGGTGAAGCGCAGGGTGGTCGCCGACCACAGCGCGATGGGCAGGGCCACGGCATCGGCCGCGACCATGGTCCATTGCTTCCAGCGCCGTCGCCGGGCCTTGCCGTGCCGCAGGGGGGTATCGCTCACCGGCCTCTCATTGGTGCCGGCGTCGCCGCCCGTCAAGCCCATCAGCGCAGGCCCTGGCGCCGCGCGCGGCCCAGCACGGCGGCGGTGAAGGCGGCCTGGGCGCCGAGCGCCAGGGCCAGCCCGATCCAGGCCAGGCCCGGTGGCAGGGTCGCCTGCGTGGCCAGCGCCAGAAGGCCGCACAGCGCGATCAGCGCCGCGTGGATGCCAGTCACCTGGGCGTGGCTCATGCCGCCGCGGATCAGCAGCTGGTAGAGGTGGTCGCGGTGCGCCTTCAGCAGGTTCTCCCCCCGCCGGGCGCGCCGCACCAGGGTCAGCGCGACATCGGCGGCAAAGGGCAGGACCAGGATCGGCACGACCAGGATCGAGACGGGCTGCGTGCCGGCCTGGCCGTTCCAGTCGACCAGCGTCAGCGTCGCGAACAGCAGGCCCAGGAACTGGCTGCCGACATCGCCCATGAAGATGCGGCCTGCGGGAAAGTTGAAGCACAGGAAGCCCGCCACGGCGACGACCACGGCCAGCGCCAGCAGGGCCACGCCCGTCTGCCCCGCCGACCAGGCGATGAGCGCCAGGAACAGTCCGGCCAAAGCCGCCTGGACCCCGGCAATGCCGTTGATCCCATCCATGAAGTTGAAGGCATTCGTGAAGAACAGCAGCCAGGCCAGGGCAAGCGCCGTCCCCGCCCAGGGCGGCAGCAGCACCTCGCCCAGGCCGGGCAGGGGCAGTACATCCCACGAGAAGCCACCGCCCAGCACCACCAGCAGGGCCGCCGCGACCTGGGCCGCGAGCTTGGTCAGGGGCGGCGCGTCGGCGATGTCGTCATAGAGGGCCGCGCCGCAGAGCAGGCCCGCGGCGGCGACGAACCAGGCCAGCGGGCCGGTCGGCAGGTCGCCCGGCCCCACTGCCAGCAGGGCGGTGGCGGTGGCGGCGAAGCTGAGCACGACGGCGATGCCGCCGGTGCGCGGCGTCACCACGCTGTGCGACGAGCGGGCCTGCGGCCGATCCAGGATCGGCACCGCCATCATGACCCGGGTCAGCACAAGGGACAGGCCAAGTCCGCCAGCGAGGATGAGGGCCAGGGTCAGGGTGGGCATGGGGGATACCAACCCGCTCCCTCCCCCGTCCGGAGGATGGGGGAGGGCTGGGGTGGGGGCTGGACCTCAGGTTCCAGCGCGGACCGGACCTGCCGGAAGTCGGGACACCGCCCCCACCCAACCCTCCCCCATCCTGCGGACGGGGGAGGGCTCTGTTGCGCACCGGCCCGGCAATCGGCTTCCCCGCGATTCCACCCCATGCCCATGGGCGCGGGGACCCGGGGCATGCGGGGAAGCAGCAGGAGCCCGCGCGTCCTCAAGGCTCGGGCCGGATTTCGGCTTCGATGGCGCCGAGTTCATCGATCTCGACGCGGACGCGGTCGCCCGCCTTGAGCCAGACGGGCGGCTTCATGCCCAGCGCCACGCCACCCGGCGTGCCGGTGAAGAGGACGTCGCCGGCTTCCAGCGTCATGACCTGGCTCAGGCGGGCGACCTGGTCCTCCACCCGGAAGATCAGGTTCGTGGTGTTGGAGTTCTGGCGCAGCGCGCCGTTGACCAGGGTGCGGATGCCGAGGCGGTGAGGGTCGCCCACCTCGTCCGCGGTGGTGATCCAGGGGCCGAAGGGGGCGTGGGTGTCGAACGACTTGCCCAGGATCCATTGCGGCGTCTGCATCTGGACGTCGCGCACGCTGACGTCGTTGCCCACGCAATAGCCGAACACATGGTCGCGGGCGCGGGCCACGGGGACGTGGCGGCCGGTGGGCCCCATGATCGCGACCAGTTCCGCCTCCCAGTCGAGCTGCTCGGACACACGAGGCAGGTCGACGGGATCGAACGGGCCGTTCACCGCGTTGGTCTGCTTGGCGAACCAGAGCTGGTTCACCGGGGTCGCCATCCCCGTCTCGGCCACGTGGTCGGCATAGTTGAGGCCGATCGCCATCATCTTGCGCGGTCGTGGGACGGGGGCCAGCAGGCGGACGTGGTCCAGGCGGTGGGTGGGTGCCGCCGTTGCGGCCTGGGCCACGGCATCGCGGACCTGGGGCCAGGCGGCGATGAGGTCGATCATGGTGCGGGGCAGGGCGGGTGCCACCCGGTCCAGGGCGACCAGGCCGCCGCCCACAACCAGGCCGACATGCTCATGGCCCTCGTCGAGAAAGGTCGCCAGCTTCATCGCGTCGTCTCCCCCCGCCGGTCCGGCGGTCCCGCCTTGAAAGCCCAAGCCAGAGGGGCAAGTCCACAGGTTTCTTGTCGCGCGGCCGTGCTAGGGTCCGCTCCCAGGGAGGACCCAAGACAATGAGCGAACCCGAGGTTGCCGGCTTTTCGCGCGAGCGCCTGAACCGCCTGGACCGGTTCCTGAACGACCGCTATGTGGCGCCGGGCCTGCTGCCCTGTACCCAGGTGCTGATCTGGCGGGGCGAGGACCTGGTCCACCAGTCGGTGCAGGGCCTGGCCGACCGCGAGCGGGGCAAGGCCCTGCAGGAGGATGCGATCTTCCGCATCTATTCGATGACCAAGCCGATCACATCCGTCGCCTTCATGATGCTGGTGGAGGAGGGGCTGGTCGCGCTGGACGATCCCGTGGCCAAGGTGATCCCCGAATGGGCCGACCTGGGCGTGTTCGAGGGGGGCACGCACCAGGCGTTCCGCACCACGCGGCCCGCCCGGCCGATGCAGATGATCGACCTGCTGCGCCATACGTCCGGCCTGACCTATGGCTTCCAGCAGCAGTCCAACGTCGATGCCGCCTACCGCCATCACAAGATCGGCGAGGGCGGCACGATGGCCGACATGATCGCCGCCCTGGCCAAGACGCCGCTTGAGTTCTCGCCCGGAACGGCCTGGAACTATTCGGTCTCGACCGATGTCCTGGGCTATCTGGTCGAGCGGATCAGCGGCCAGCCGTTCGAGCAGTTCCTGAAGGCCCGGATCTTCGATCCGCTGGGCATGGTCGACACCGGCTTCCATGTGCCGGACGGCAAGGCCGATCGCCTGGTCGCCTGCTATGCCGCGGGCGCGCTGGGCGGCAAGGCGGTGAAGGCGGGGCCGCCCGACCTGCAGGACGATCCGGCCAAGAGCCCGTACCTGAAGGCGCCCAGCTTCGTGTCGGGCGGTGGCGGTCTGGTCTCGACCGCGGCCGACTACATGCGTTTTGCCCGCGCGCTGCTGGAGGGGGGTGCCCTGGACGGGGCCCGCCTGATCAGCCCCAAGACGCTGGACCTGATGACCGCCAACCACCTGCCGGGTGGGGCCGATATCGGGGCGGTGTCGCGGTCGCGCGCCCTGTTCACCGAAGCCGGCTATTCGGGCGTGGGCTTTGGCCTGGGCTTTGCCACGACCATGGACGTGCCGCTGACCATGCTGCCTGGCAGCCACGGCGACTTCTTCTGGGGTGGGGCGGCGAGCACCTATTTCTGGGTCGACCCGGCAGAGGACCTGGCCGTGGTGTTCATGGCCCAGCTTCTGCCCTCGTCCGCCTATCCGGTGCGGCGCGAGTTGAGGACGCTGGTCTATTCCGCGATGACGGAAGCGTTCGCCTGAGGGCCTCCAATTTGACGGCCGGTTCATGGGTCCCCCGGATGAACCGGGGGACGTAGGTGGAGCGTGTGTGTGATCAGGTCGGCGTAGAGCGCGTCGAAGCGGTCGAGCATGTGCTGGACCGTGAAATGCGTGGCGATCCGGTCGCGGGCCGCGCTGCCCAGCGCCCGCCGGCGTGCCGGGTCGGCCGACAGGGCGGCGAGCGCGGCGCGCAGGGCTGACGCGTCGCCGGGCGGCACGACCAGGCCGGTCCCGCCCAGCACGCGGGCGGCGTCGCCCACGTCGGTCGCGATGCAGGGCAGGGCGCTGGCCATCGCCTCCCCCAGGGCGTTGGAGAAGCCTTCGCCATGGCTGCTGGCCAGCACGAACAGGTCGGACGCGGCCAGCAGGGCGGCCACGTCGTCGCGAGCCCCCAGGCGGACCAGGCCGGGCTGGTTGGGCAGGGCCTCGGTCCCGGTGCCCGCCGCCAGCAGGGTGAGACCGGGCACGTCACGCACCGCGGCCAGCAGGCCGGGCCAGTTCTTCATCGGATCGTTGCGCCCCAGGGCGATCGCGACCGTTGCTTCATCCGGGATCTGAAGCGTCGCGCGGAGTCGTGATCCGACTTCCGGATCCTGGTGGAAGCGACTGATATCAATGCCATTGTCGACCAGGGCGCTGGCCCGCGGGCGATAGCCGACACGCTCGTGGAAGCGCCGGCCGGCCGCGCTGTTATAGGTCACAAGGTCGGGGAAGCGGGAGGCCCAGGCACCGATCCGGTGCAGGCGCGCGTAACGTGCGGCGTCCATGTCGGACGCCCGGACGCTCCAGACCAGGCGCGTCGCCTTGCGCCGGCGGGACAGCGCCAGCGCGGCCGTCGCGAACAGGTCGCCATGATAAAGCCAGCCCTGGACGATCTGCGGCCGCAGCTGGCGGATCAGGCGGGCCAGCCGCCACAGGCCGGGCAGGGCCTGCGCCGCCCCGCCGATGGCCAGCTCATGGACCTTGACCCCCGCCGCGTGGAAGTGCCCGCGCAAGCCGATGCCGGGACGCAGCACGGCAACCTCGTGCTGCCCTGGCGCGCTGCCGGCCAGCCGCAGCAGCACCCCCTCCGCCCCCCCGCGTTCCAGGCCGGTGATGACGTGCAGGACCTCCATGCCCAGACGCCGGACCGCGGACCCGGGCCACCTATTCGACCGTGACGGACTTGGCCAGGTTGCGGGGCTGATCGACGTCGGTGCCCTTCACGACGGCGGCGTGGTAGGCCAGGAGCTGGACCGGCACGGCGCAGACGATCGGCGCGATGAAGGGCGGCACGGCCGGGATCTCGATCGTGCGCGCGACCTCGCCCGCCCGCGCGATCCCCTCGGCGTCGGAGATCAGGACGACCTTGCCGCCGCGGGCCAGCACCTCGGCAGTGTTCGACATGGTCTTCTCGAACAGGGGGCCGCTGGGGGCGATCACGACGACCGGCACGGCGGGGTCGATCAGCGCGATGGGCCCGTGCTTCATCTCGCCCGCGGCATAGCCTTCGGCGTGGATGTAGCTGATTTCCTTGAGCTTCAGCGCGCCTTCAAGCGCCAGGGGATAGCAGTTGCCGCGCCCCAGGTAGAGCACGTCGCGCGCATCCGCGATGAAGCGGGAGACGTCGGCGATCTCCTCCTCCCGGTCCAGGATCTCGGCCAGGCGGGAGGGGACGGTGGAGAGCTGTTCCGACAGGTCGGCGACCGCTGCCTCGTCCAGCACGCCGCGGGCGCGGCCCACGGCCAGGGCGAGGCAGGCCAGCGTGACCATCTGGCAGGTGAATGCCTTGGTCGAGGCGACGCCGATCTCTGGCCCCGCATGGGTCGACAGGACGAGGTCGGATTCGCGCGCCATCGAGCTTTCGGCGACGTTGACGACGGCGGCGACGTACTGCCCCTGGGCCTTGGCATAGCGGAGCGCCGCCAGGGTGTCCGCCGTCTCCCCCGACTGGGAGACGAAGATCGCCAGGCCACCCGGCTCCAGCGGGGCCTCGCGGTAGCGGAACTCGGACGCGATGTCGACCTCGACCCGGATGCGGGCGATCTGCTCGAACCAGTACTTGGCGACCAGGGCCGCGTAGGAGGACGTGCCGCAGGCGACGATGGTCAGCTGCTTCACCGCCGCCAGGTCGACCTTGGTGTCCGGCAGGACGGGCAGGCGGGTCGCGGGATCGAAATGGCAGGCCAGCGTGTCGCCGATCACCGCCGGCTGCTCGTGGATCTCCTTGAGCATGAAGTGGCGGTGGTTGCCCTTGTCGATCAGGCCGAGCGCCGGGCCCATGGGGCGGACCGGACGCTCGACCCGGCCGCCGAAGGCGTCGCGGATCTCGATCCCGCCGCGGTGAAGGATGGCCCAGTCGCCCTCGTCCAGGTATGTGATCGCGCGCGCCAGCGGCGCCAGGGCCAGCGCGTCGGAGCCCAGGTAGCTCTCGCCCTCGCCATGGCCGACGGCCAGCGGGCTGCCGCGCCTGGCGCCGATCAGCAGGTCGTCCTCGCCGGCAAAGATGATGCCCAGCGCAAAGGCGCCGTGCAGGCGGCGCAGCGCCTCCTCGACCGCGGCCTCGGGGCTCAGGCCCTGCTCGACATGATGGGTGATCAGGTGGGCGATCGCCTCGGAATCGGTCTCGGTCTGGAAGACGTGGCCGGCGGCGGCCAGTTCGTCCTTCAGCTGGCGGAAATTCTCGATGATGCCGTTATGGACGACGGCGACGCGGCGCGTGGCATGGGGATGGGCATTGGTCTCGTTCGGCGCGCCATGGGTCGCCCAGCGGGTGTGGCCGATGCCGACGACGCCGGGCAGCGGCTGGCGGCCCAGCAGGTCGACCAGGTGCTTCAGCTTGCCCTCGGCGCGCCGGCGGTCGATGCCGCCGCCCACCAGGGTCGCGACGCCGGCCGAATCGTAGCCGCGGTATTCCAGCCGGCGCAGGCTCTCCACCATGCGGGGCGCCGCCTCCGCGGTCCCCACGATGCCAACGATTCCGCACATGCCGTCAGGACTCCTGTTGCGTGGGACGCTCTAGCGGGCGCGCCGGGCCTTGCGCTTCAGGCCAGCCAGGCGGAAGCGGTGGGCCCAGCCGACCTTGTCCTCCTGCTTGCCCCGGGCCAGCGCCAGGGCATCCTCCGGCACGTCGCGCACGATGGTCGAGCCGGCCGCGGTGATGGCCCGGTCGCCCACGGTGACGGGCGCCACCAGTGCCGTGTTGGAGCCGATGAAGGCATCCTCTCCGATCACCGTGCGCCACTTGTCGAAGCCGTCATAATTGCAGGTGATGGTCCCGGCGCCGATATTGGCGCGGGCGCCGACGCTGGCATCGCCGACATAGGCCAGGTGGTTGGCCTTGGCGCCCGTGCCCATGCGCGTCGCCTTCAGCTCGACGAAATTGCCGATGTGGACGTCCGTCTCCAGCACGGTGCCAGGACGCAGGCGGGCGAACGGGCCGATCACGCTGCCGGCGCCGATGTCGGCCCCCTCCACGTGGCTGAAGGCCTTGATCGTGACGTTGCTGCCGACGACGACGCCGGGGCCGAAGACGACGTTGGGGCCGATCGTCACGTCCTGGCCAAAGGTCGTGTCGGCGCAGAGGAAGACGCTGGCCGGGTCCTGCATAGTGACGCCCGCCTCCAGCGCGCGGGCCCGCAGGCGCCGCTGCAGGATCGCCTCCGCCTGGGCCAGCTCGGCCTTGTCGTTGACGCCCAGCACCTCGTCCGCGTCGGCCTCGACCACGCGCGCCGCCAGGCCCTGCGCCAGGGCCAGGGCGACGATGTCGGTCAGGTAGTATTCGCCCTTGGCATTGGCATTGGTCAGGCCGGCCAGCAGCTCGCGCAGGTGGATGCCCGAGATGGCCATGGCGCCGGCATTGCACCAGGGGATGGCGCGCTCGGCCTCGGTCGCGTCGCGATGCTCGACGATGCGGGTCAGCGCGCCGTCGCCATCCAGCACCAGGCGGCCGTACTGCGCGGTATCGGCGGGGCGGAAGCCCAGGACGCCGATCGCCGTGCCGTCGTCCAGCGCATGGCGCAGGCGCACCAGGGTCGCCGGGGTCAGCAGGGGCGTGTCGCCGAACACGACGAGGACGCCGCCGCCAAAGCCCGCCAGCGCGGGCAGGGCGGCGCGCGCCGCGTCGCCGGTGCCCAATGGCCGTTCCTGGATCGCGATGCTGGCACCGCCGGCGTGGCGGGCCACCTCCTCCATCCCCGGGGCAAGGACAAGCACGGTCGTGCGCGGCTTCAGCTCGTCCAGCGCGGCCAGGACGTGGCCCAGCATGGCGCGCCCCGCCAGCGGGTGCAGCACCTTGGCCAGGCGGGATTTCATCCGTGTCCCTTGTCCGGCGGCCAGGACAATGACGGCGGTGTCGGTCACGGGTGCCACTCCACACATGCGGGCGGGACCTGTGGCCCGCCGCGTTCCTGCCCGGCATCGGCCGGGGCGATGCCACGGCACCCGGCGGACGAATCCCGGCCCGGTGCCAGGCGCGACCTTGCCATGTTCGCGGGCCCGCCGGCAGTCACGTTTTGTGTCCCTGGCTGCCGGGCCGGGGCTTCATGCGGGGGGCGTCAGGTCGAGGCTTTCACATCGCGGGCAGCGGGCGCCGCACGGTGGCGACGCGGTTGCGGCCCGCATGCTTGGCCCGGTAGAGCGCCTTGTCCGCCAGCAGCAGCAGTTCGCGCAGGCGGGCGTCGTCGCGGAAGGCATGGCCCTCGTCGGAATGGACCAGGCCGATGCTGGCGGTCACGGGCGCGCGGTCGCGGCCATCGCCCTGCGGCGGCGCGTCGGCCACGGCCCGGCGCATCTGCTCGGCGCGGGCCTGGGCCTCGTCCCCGTCGACATCGGGCAGCAGGGCCACGAACTCGTCCCCGCCCAGGCGGCCGATCAGGTCGCCGCGGCGCAGCGTGCGCTGCACCGTGCGCGCGAACAGGCGCAGCAGGGCATCGCCCGCGGCGTGGCCCTGGCCGTCATTGACGGCCTTGAACCCATCCAGGTCGAACATCAGCACGGCGAAGGGCCGCTGCTCCCGCGCCAGGGCGGCCACCGTCTCCTGCCCCTGGCGGAGGAAAGCGCTGCGGCCCAGCACGCCGGTCAGCGCGTCGTGGTCGGCGGCGTGGCGCAGTTCCAGCAGCAGTTCGGCCCGGGCGGCCTGGATGCTGCCCACCATCAGTGGCCCAAGAACCAGCAGCGCGATGCCCAGCCGGAACGAGATCATCGCGCTGGTGTCCGGCACGGGAAAGACGTTCATCGTCCCAAGCGAGCCCGCCATGGTCAGGACCAGGCTGGCCGCCATGGTCAGGACCACCGTCACCGGCAGGCGATAGGACACGGCGCACCAGAGCAGCGCCGGCACCTGGAAGGCGATGGCGCCGGGGCCGCCCAGCAGGGTCGCGCAGGCGGTCGCCAGCACGACCGACACGGCGGGCGCCAGGGCGCCGGGGGTCACGCCGCGCAGGGCGCCGTGCAGGGCCCGGGCGAGGCCCCCCGGCCGCGATACGGGCAGCCGGGGAAAGGTCAGCAGGACGGGCAGGATGATCGAACTGGCGACCAGTTCCGCCGTGAACCAGTTGAAGATCGAGGGGACCAAATCCTGGGCGAAGAAGACCGGCCCGGCCACACCGCCGATCGTGCCCGCTGCCGCCGCCGACAGGACCAGGATCGCGAACATCACCAGGACCGAGGACGGCCGCGCCAGCCGGCGGTCTGCCGCCGGGCGCAGCTGGAACAGCCCGACCGTGACGGCGACCCCCGCCAGGTTGGCCAGGGTCAGCCATAGCGTCATGGCGAGCGCGCTGCCGGTCAGCAGGTCGGCCGCGACAAAGCCGCAGAACGCGGCGCTCCAGCAGCTGACCCCGGCCAGCCGCGGCGCGCGCAGCATCAGGCCCATCAGCACCGCATTGGCCGGCCACAGGTCCGACAGCAGGCCCAGCGGCCGGGCCAGGATGCCGGCCAGCGCCGCCGCCAGGACCACGGCGCCCACGACCAGGGCGTCGCGCACCTGGCGTGGCGAGGGCAGGACATGGGGTGGGGGCGCCTGGCGCGCGGCATCGACCATACGCGGAACCGTCGTGACCCCAGCGTGTCGACCCAGGGCGATGCACCCATGCGCGAAATTGCGGAGTCGACCTGCGGCCTGCAGTCCGAGTTATCGCGCGAACCCGTTAATCCCTGGTTTCCGCCGCAGCCATTGCGTGCGAGCGGCAGCGATGGCGTCTGCGCACGACGCTGCGGGGCTGCGCCGCTCGGGGGAACCACCATGGTCCCGCGCGCAGCAACGGTCGAAGCCCCGAATGGCGCTTCGACCGCTGTGCTCGGACGCGAATGTGCTTAGACGAAAACGAAGTCGTTCACGTCGAGCGAAGACAATGCAATGTTGCCGAAATTGGCGATCTGGATGCCGTCGTTGGCCGCCCCGCTGGCGTCGCCGGTATAGAACAGGAGTGTTGCGCCCGCACTGTTCTTGGCCGCAACGAACAGGCCGGCCCCTCCGGCCCCGGTGCCGTTGCTGTCAAGGTACTCATTGAATTGACTTGCATTGTTGATGACGACGCCAGAGAGCAGGACAAGATCGGCAGCGCCGATCGGACCGGAGCCGGTGCTGTCGACCTGCCGCGTGTCAAACGAGCTTCCGTTGAAGCCGAAGACCAGCTTGTTGAAGCGCAGGCTGTCGTCAGCATGTGAGAAGCCGACAATGGTGTCGATCCCCTCCGTCAGCTGATTCCAGACGATCGTGTCGGCGCCTGTGCCGCCCGTGATCGTATCGTTTCCCGTGCCCCCGACGATCACGTCGGCCCCGCCGTTCCCCTTCAGGACGTCGTTCCCGTCGCCGCCTTCCAGCCGGTCGGCGCCCTGGCCTCCGCTCAGCTGATCCGCGCCACCATTGCCGACCAGCGTGACCGAACGTCCGGCGGCAACGGCCGAGGCATTCAGGATGTTCGCGCTGCCGTCGCCGATCACGAGCAGTCGGTTACCAGCCGAGGCGACAGTGCTGTCGGCGATGTCGATCGTATCGGCATTGCCGGCGGCCGAACTGCTCGTCTCCAGGCGGATGACTTCGACACCCGAAATCAGGGACGTGGCGGATGTGGGCAAGGTCCAGGCACCGAACCCGCCACCGACAACCAATGTGTCGGCCCCAGCGCCACCGATAATCGAGGCCGATGTGAATGGGTCCTCAAAACGGAAGGTGTCGTTGCCGTTGCCCCCAATCAGCGTGTTCGTGCCGGAACCGGCGACGAGGACGTCGTTCCCCTCGCCGCCGTCCAGAACATTGCGCCCGCCACCGCCGATCAGGGTGTCATTTCCCGCGGCGCCGAGGAGGTGGACCCCGCCCGTGTCCACAGAAGAGGCATCCAGGACATCGGTGCCGGCATTACCGACCACAGTGATCACGCCGCCGGTCGCGCTCGTCGCATTGCGCTCAAGCAATGCGACCGTATTGTTTCCTGATGCGAGACGGATGACTTCGATCTGCTCGACCCCGGAAAGGTCGCTGCCCGCGATCGTGCCCGCGGTCGTGAACTGAAGTGTATCTATACCCAGGCCGCCCAACAGGCTGTCTCGGTTGCCGGTGACGCCACCCAGTTCGGCTTCGGCCATGCGGAACGTGTCGTTTCCGTCGCCACCGAATACCTTGTCGTTGCCCGTGCCGGCGAGCAATGTGTCATTGCCAACCCCACCCAGGAGCGAGTCATCCCCCGCCAGACCTGAGAGCAGGTCGTCACCGGCATCGCCTGACAGGTAGTTCTCGCCAGCCCCACCAAGCAAGGTGTCATTGCCCGCCGCTCCGAAAAGCTGAACGAGATTTCGGCGGCCGTCTGCTCCTGTGGTTGCAATGCCGCTGGCGTCGATGATGTCGAGACCGCTGCCGCCGATGACTGACAGCAGGTCTGCAGCGGTACCGCTGGCAACCGCGTCAACCGCGGTGTTGGAGAGGGTCAGCCTGTTCGCGCCGTTGGCGAGCTGTATGACTTCAACCAGCGACACCTTGTCAAGGCTCGATGCTGCGATGACACCGGAACTTGTAAAGGTGAGAACGTCCCGGCCGGTACCGCCATTGACCGTGTCCGCGCTCGTGAGTTCGGCAACCCCGAAGCGGAAGCTGTCGTTTCCTGCGCCGCCATCCAGGATGTCGGCCCCGATGCCCGCCGTCAGGGTGTCAAGGCCATCGCCGCCGATCAGCGTGTCATTGCCGGCCGCCCCGGACAGCACGTCGTCGCCCGTGCCGCCATCGATGGTGTCGGCCCCTGCACCGCCAGTCATCCGGTCGGCGCCCGCGTAGAGAACCGCGTTGATGCGGTTGGCGGCGCCCGCCACGGCGACAGCCGATATGCTGTCCGCGCCCGCACTGCCAAGAATCGTGACCTTGTCGCCGATCGCGGAGCCGACGAAGGCATCCGACAGGGCGATATTGTTCAGGCCCGCCACGCCAAAGCGGATCACCTCCACGCCAGATACGCCTGCGAGCTCCGCAGCGGTCACAGTACCGGCAGTGGTGAGTTCCAATGTGTCGAGAACCGCGTCGTTGCCACCGATCACGGAGTCGGCCGACGTCAACTGCTCGGCGGTCAACTGAAAGAGGTCGGCGCCGGCGCCGCCATCCAGGAAATCATCCCCCAGTCCCGCAATGAGGGTATCGAGGCCGTTGCCACCCATCAGCGTGTCGTTGTTGGCGCCGCCGGAGAGGATGTCGTTGTCGTCGCCTCCCATGAACGTGTCTTTGCCGGCACCGCCGATTGCCGTGTCATTGCCCCCGCCGGCCATGAAGATGGTCCGGTGAGCGGCACCGGTCACAGACGCCGCAGTGATCCTGTCGTTGATCGTTGTGCCAACGATCGTGACGACGTCGCTCTGGGCGCTCCCGACCATCGCGTCAGTGAGGAATACTGTGTTCGTCGTCGGCCCAGAGCCCTGGGGACCGATATCGCTGCTGAGGACGATCCGCTCAATGTTGCGCACATTGGCGAGATCCGCCTCGCTCACAGACATTGTGAGCGTGAAAGCCAGTGTATCGTTCCCGGCGCCGCCATTCACAGTGTCGGCGGAACTGAGGTCGTTCTGAACCAAGTTACGAAAGACGTCGCCGAAGAAGAACGTGTCGTCGGCGGACCCACCGAAAAACCTGTCCTGACCCGTCGTACCCCTGAACGTCGCCATCTACGCGCTCTCCCACTGAATGATCGCAACTGACATTTCGCAGACGGATGCAGATCCGGTCTGACGTACTATCCGGGCCGATCTCTCGAAGCGCTATCGCAACGAGGGTCGTCGCCTCTTGCTGTGAATGTGCGAATGGTAGCAACCCAGGGTTCAGCAGGCGAGCGGCTTGATGGTCGTTCGGTTCTCCCGATCTGCGTGTGCGTGATGGGCGTCACGGTGCGACGCCCCATGAGGCTGATTCCGGGCCGCGTGCCGGAGGCCGCCTAACGCACGACGATGCGGGGCGGTCGGCGGCCCTGGGGGCCGAGGGCGGTTTCGATGCGGGTGGCGACGGAATCGGCCAGGGCGAGGTAGGCCTGGGTCACCGGGCCGTCGGGATCGGCCGCGACGATGGGCATGCCAAGGTCGGACTGGATGCGCACCGGCAGGGACAAGGGAATTTCTCCCAGGAAGTCGACGTCATACTTCAGGGCGGTGTCGCGGGCGCCGCCATGGCCGAAGATGTCGGACCGTTCGCCGCAATGGGGGCAGATGAACGTGCTCATGTTCTCGACGATGCCGAACACCGGCACCTCGACCCGGCGGAACATGTTCAGCCCCTTGCGCGCGTCGATCAGGGCGATGTCCTGGGGGGTGGAGACGATGACCGCCCCGGTCACCGGCACCCGCTGCGCCATGGTCAGCTGCACGTCCCCAGTGCCCGGCGGCAGGTCGCAGACCAGCACGTCGAGGGCGCCCCATTCGACCTCGTTCAGGAGCTGGGTCAGGGCGCTGATCACCATGGGGCCACGCCAGATCATCGGCGTGTCCTCCTCGATCAGGAAACCGATCGACATGCAGGCCACGCCGTGGGCGCGCATCGGCAGCAGCTTCTTGCCATCGCGCGTGTCGGGCTTGCCCGACAGGCCCATCAGGCGCGGCACCGAGGGGCCGTAGATGTCGGCGTCGAGCAGGCCCACGGCCAGGCCGCGGCGCGCCAGGGCCAGGGCGAGATTGACGGCGGTCGTCGACTTGCCCACGCCGCCCTTGCCGCTGGCGACGGCGATCACCGAGCGGATGCCGGGCAGGGCGGGCTTGGCCTGGGCGCCATGGCCGTGGCCATGGTCGTGACCGCCCTGGTGTTCGGGCCGCGCGGTGTGCGCGGTCAGCACGGCGCTGACCGACAGCACGCCGGGCACGCCCTCGGCCGCGCGCTCGCAGCGGGCGCGCAGCGGCTCCATCGCCGCCCCCTCGCGGGGGTCGACCTCGACCGCGAAGCCGACATGGCCGTCGCGCACGACCAGCCCGGAAATCACGCCGGCCTGGACCACGTCCCGGCCGCTGCGGGGGTCGACCACGGTCGCCAGGGCGGCGAGTACGGCCTCTCGGGTCACGGTCATCTTGGTTCCCGTCCTTGCATTCAAAGGCGTTGTGCTCATATTGCGACAGGGCCTGCGCCTGTCGCCGGCCATACCTATATAGGCGAAGACCGGCGGGCAAACGCCGGCCCTGGGTCCAAGCACCCCAAGTTCAGCAGAGGAGAGGTCGAACCCGATGCCGTGGCAGAATCAGGGCGGCGGAGGCTGGCAAAGCGGCGGCGGCGGTGGCAACCGCGGCCCGTGGGGCCAGGGTCCGCGCGGCAATGGCCCGCAGCCGCCCAATCTCGAAGAACTGTTCCGGCGGGGGCAGGACCGATTCCGGGGGATGATCCCGGGCAGTGGCGGCGGCTGGGGCGCGCGCGGCATTCTTGTCGCCGCCGCAGCCCTGTTCGCCCTGTGGATGGCGACCGGCTTCTATCGCGTCGAGCCCGAGGAACAGGGCATCGTCCTGACCTTTGGCAAGTGGACCCATACCGCCCAGCCCGGCCTGAACTGGCACTGGCCGGCGCCGATCGCGGTCGCGCTGACGCCCAAGGTGCTGTTCACGAACCAGGTCAGCGTCGGCTTCACCAGCTCCGACAGCCGCAACGCGGTCAGCCGCGACGTGCTGGAGGAAAGCCAGATGCTGACCGGCGACGAGAACATCATCGACATCGACTTCGTCGTGACCTGGCAGATCGCCGATCCCGCCAAGTTCCTGTTCAACGTGCAGGAGCCGCAGGAGCAGACCGTGAAGGCCGTGGCCGAATCGGTGATGCGCGAGGTGGTGGGCCAGACGACGTTCCAGGGCGCGCTGACCCAGGAGCGGCCGCAGATCGAGCGCCGCGTGCTGGCCCAGATCCAGCAGACGCTGGATTCTTATGACGCCGGCATCCGCGTCCTGACCGTGCTGCTGCAGGACGTGGCGGCGCCGGCCCAGGTGGTCGAGGCGTTCCGCGACGTGCAGTCGGCCCAGGCCGACATGGTGCGCCAGCAGAACGAGGCGCGCGCCTATGCCAACGACATCATCCCACGCGCCCGCGGCGACGCGGTCCGCGACATCCAGGCGGCGCAGGCCTATCGGACCGAGGTCGTGACCCGGGCCCAGGGCGATGCGGCGCGCTTCCTGTCGGTCTTCAACGAGTTCGTGCGGGCCCGCGAGGTCATTGCCGAGCGCCTGTTCCTGGAGACGGTCGAGGGCGTGCTGTCCGAGATGAACAAGACGATCCTGGATACGTCCGGGAGCAATGGCGGGGGGACGGGGGCCGTGCCCTATCTGCCGCTCAACGAGCTGAGGCCCGCGCCCGCGGCGCCCGCGCAGTCGGGGGCCGTGCAATGAGCCAGCGCTTCCTGGTCATCCTGGGCGTCATCCTCATCGGTGGCTTTGCCCTGATCGGCTCGTCGCTCTTCGTCGTGTCGGAGACGCAGTCGGCGATCGTGCTGCAGTTCGGCGATCCCCGCCGCGTGGTCGTCGAGCCCGGCCTGCACGCCAAGGTGCCGTTCGTGCAGAACGTCGTCTATCTGGACAAGCGGACGCTGAACCTCAACGCGCCGACCGAGGAGCTGATCACCCGCGACCAGCGCCGCCTGGTCGCCGACAGCTTTGCCCGCTTCCGCATCGTCGATCCGCTGCGCTTCTATACCAGCGTCAACAATGTGGACGTGGCGCGCACCCGCCTGGGCACGCTGATCAACTCCACCCTGCGCCAGGTCATGGGCTCGGAAGAGTTCCGCACCGTGCTCAGCGACAGGCGCGCCGACCTGATGCGCCGGGTGCGCGAACTGGTCAATCCGCAGGTCGTCCAGTTCGGCATCCAGCTGGTCGACATGCGCATCCGCCGCGCCGACCTGCCTGACGCCAACAGCCAGGCGATCTTCCGCCGCATGCAGACGGACCGCGAGCAGGAAGCCCGCGAGTACCGCGCGCAGGGCTATGAGGAGGCGCAGCGGATCCGCTCCAACGCCGACCGCCAGCGCACGGTGCTGCTGGCCGAGGCGCGGCGCGAGGCGCAGATCACCCGCGCCCAGGGCGATGCGGAGGCCGCGCGGATTGCCGCCGAGACCTATGGCCGCGATCCGAAGTTCTATGCCTTCTACCGCTCGATGGAGGCCTATCGGACCGCGCTGACCAAGGAGACGACGACGATGGTCCTGTCTCCGGCCAGCCCGTTCCTGCGCTTCCTCGGCTCTTCGGCCGGGATGGACGAGGCGGTGGCGGCGGCGCCCAGCGATCCCAACGCGACGCCGATCCCGATCCCGCAGCCGGCCCCCGTGGTGCTGCCCCCGGTGCCGGGTGCCGATCCCGCGTCGACCCCGCTGCTGATCGAGCCCGCGCCGATGATGCCGGCGGACGGCACCGTCCCGGCGCTGCCCGCGCCGGACGCGCCCGCACCGGAGTCGCCGGTCCCGGGGACGCCCGCACCGGCGCCGGCGCCGCTCGACGGGTCGGCGGGGGGCGCCAGCGCGCCCGCCGCCGCGCCGGCCGTGCCGCCCGTCACAGACGCGGCACCTGCGCCGGCCGAGGGTGGTGGCGCAGGCGACGCGGCTGCGCCCGCGCCACAATGAGTCCACAATGCTTGTCCCAGATCGCGCAGCCGATGGTCGCCCCGCGACACCCCATGCGAAGGAGCCGGTCTTGAACTCATATCCACGGGCCCAGGGCGCGCGGACCCAACTTGTCCGTGTGCTGATGGCCGGCGCGGCGCTGGCCAGCGTGGCCGCCGTTCCCGCGCTGACCGTCCAGGCGCCGCCGGCCCTGGCCGCCACGTCCGGCCCGCCCAGCTTTGCCGACCTGGCGGAGCGGCTGATCCCGTCCGTCGTCAACGTCTCGACGACGCAGATGGTGAACGGGGCGGCCGGCCAGGAAGAAGAAGTGCCGATGCCGCAGTTCCCGCCCGGTTCGCCGTTCGAGGACTTCTTCAAGGACTTCTTCGACCGCCAGCGGCGCGGGGGCGACCAGGCGCAGCGGCGCGTGACCTCGCTCGGCTCCGGCTTCGTGATCGACGCGGCGGCCGGCCTGATCGTGACCAACAACCACGTCATCGCCGACGCTGAGGAGATCACCGTCACCTTCCACGACGGCACCAAGCTGACCGCCGAACTGAAGGGCCACGATCCCAAGACCGACCTGGCATTGCTGAAGGTCACCCCGACCAAGCCGCTGGTCGGCGTGGAATGGGGCGATTCGGACCGCGGCCGGGTCGGCGACTGGGTGCTGGCCATCGGCAACCCGTTCGGCCTGGGCGGCTCGGTCACGGCGGGCATCATCTCGGCGCGCAACCGCGACATCAATGCCGGGCCCTATGACGACTTCATCCAGACCGATGCCTCGATCAACCGGGGCAATTCGGGCGGGCCGATGTTCAATGCCGAGGGCAAGGTGATCGGCATCAACACGGCGATCTTCTCGCCCACCGGCGGCAGCGTCGGCATCGGCTTTGCCATTCCGTCGTCGATCGCGCGGCAGGTCGTGGCCCAGCTTGCCGAGTTCGGCGAGACGCGGCGCGGCTGGCTGGGCGTGCGCATCCAGTCGGTCACGGACGAGATTGCCGAGAGCCTGGGACTGGACGGGGCGCGCGGCGCCCTGGTCGCCGGCATCAGCGAGGAAGGCCCCGCCGTCGCCGCCGGGATCGAGGCGGGCGACGTCATCCTGACCTTCGACAACAAGCCGATCGAGGACATGCGCTCGCTGCCGCGGATCGTGGCCGAGACGCCGATCGGCAAGACGGTCGACGTCAAGATCTGGCGCGGCGGCAAGGAGCAGACGGTTCAGGTCCAGGTCGGCCAGCTGGACGAGACCGAGGAGGAAGCCGCCGCGGCCGCGCAGGAGACGCCCGCCGCCCCGGCCCGCGGGCTGGAAGTGCTGGGCATGACCCTGGCCGGCCTGACGCCCGAGCTGCGCACCAAGTTCGAGGTCGCCGAGGACGTCAAGGGCGTGGTCGTGACCGAGGTGAAGCCGGACAGCGCCGCCGCCGAGAAGGGCATCCGCGCGGGCGACGTCATCGTCGAGGTGGCGCAGAAGGAGGTCGGGGTGCCGGCCGATGTCGGCGCCAAGATCGACGAGGTCCAGAAGGGCGACCGCAAGTCGGTGCTGCTGCTGCTGAACCGCGCCGGCGACCTGCGCTTCGTGGCGCTCCGCCTGGATCCCAAGAACTAGGGATCCTGCTCTCCCTCCCTCGTCGCGTGCGATGGGGGAGGGCCCTTGGGCCAGGACTTCATGCGCCGGTCTTGCGCACGGCGCGGATCCTGCCCGTGCGGCTGCCGCCGCAGAAGAAGCGGCCCTGGCCGTCGGCCTCCAGCCCCGAGACGATGATGCCGGGCGGCAGGTCGAGCGTCTCCAGCACGGCGCCGGTCGTGCTGTCCAGCCGGCGCAGCTCGCTGGCGTCATCCTCCCATGTCGCATGCCACAGGGAACTGTCCGCCCAGGTCACGCCGGTGACGAAGCGGTTGCTCTCGATCGTGCGCAGGATGGCGCCGGTCGCCGGGTCGACCTGGTGGATGCGCCGCTCCCGGTACTGCCCGACCCAGAGCGAGCCCTCCGCCCAGGCCATGCCGGAGGCGCCACCCGGCGGGGCCGGGATCGTGGCCACGACCTGCCCGCTGGCCGGGTCGATGCGCTGGATGCGCGTATCCGCCAGCTGGTAGAGGTGGCGGCCGTCGAAGGCGGTGCCGGCATGGGCGGGCACGTCGATCGTGCGCACCAGCGCGCCGCTGTCGGGGTCGACCGCGTTGAGACGGTCGTCGGAGGCGAACCAGACATGGCGCCCGTCGAAGGTGACGCCGTGAACGCTGTCGGCGCCGGGATAGGGGCCGTATTCGCGCAGGATCGTGGTGGGGGACCTGGTCATGGCGCGATCCTAGCCAAGCGGCAGCGGCGCCTGGAGTAACAAGGTGGTCGCGATCCCGGGCAGGGGCGGCGTTGTCCAGCGTCGGGCCGGACCGCGCCCGAAGGCCTGAACCTTGCCCGCCGCCGCCAGGTCGTCCAGGGCGCGCTGCACGCTGCGCTGGCTGGTGCCCAGGGCCAGCGCCAGGCCCGAGCTGGACCACGCCTCGCCATCGGCGAGCACCGCGAGGAGGGGGCCGTGCGGCTCCGCGATGGGCCGTTCCACGACCAGGACGGGGCGCTGCCCCAGTGGTGCCAGGGCAAAGCCGCGCGGCGTCGCCCGGATCGCGGCCAGCGGCGCCAGCAGGCCACGCAGGCGTCCCACCTCCACCCGCAGGCGCGCGCGGTGCGACTCGTCGTCATGACGCGCCCCGAAGGCCTGGCGCAGCAGGTGCAGGCGCGGCACGTCGGCGGGCCAGGCCGTGGCCAGGGCCCGGGCCAGGGCGAACAGGACCGGGCGCCGGGCCAGCGGAATGTCCAGCCGTTGCGCGCCCGCGGGGCCCGACACGGCAT
Source organism: Zavarzinia sp. CC-PAN008 (assembly GCF_051903925.1). Lineage (GTDB taxonomy): Bacteria > Pseudomonadota > Alphaproteobacteria > Zavarziniales > Zavarziniaceae. Next base: position 4,010,916 of record NZ_CP173678.1, on the reverse strand, counting down.
GGCGGCAGGCATCGACCAGCACGGCGTCGCGGGCGCGCAGGGCCGCCACCTGCTCCAGCGTCAGGGTGCTGCCGTCGGGCAGGCGGGCGGCCGGCTGGTCCAGCATCCGCCGCGCGGCCGCCACCTCTGCCGCCAGGGCGGGGATGCGGGCCGCCGCATTTGCCGCCGCGGCCAGGTCGGTGCGGGCGCGCGCCACGTCCAGCCGACGCAGCGCGATGCCGGCCAGGACCAGGAGGTGCGTCGCCCGCAGCACCGGCGGCAGGTCGACCCCGGCAAGGGGCGAGACCGCCTCCGCCGCCTGGTCCAGGCGGCCGACCAGCAGCAGGCGCCGCCCCTCGATCAGGCGGGCATGGGCAGCGTTGGGCCGGTCGCCGCGCGCCGCGAGCACGTCCCGGGCGGCGGCCAGGCGCTCCGCCGGAAAGGCCAGGTCGCGGGCGGCGAAGGCGATCTCCGCCTCCGCCAGGACGCAGCGGGCGCGGGCCACCGCCTCCCGCGGGCCGAAGGCGGCGGCGGCGCGCCGGACCAGGGCGCGGGCCCGCTCCAGGTCGCCCAGCTGGGCCAGGGCGATGCCGCGCAGGGCCAGCGCGGGCGGATCGTCGCGCAGCGCCACCCGGTTCAGCCCGCCCAGCGGATCGCCGGCCGCAAGCGCCCGCGCCGCCGCATTGATGACGGAGTCCATGGAGTCAGGCTGGCGCGCCGCGCGCCAGCCGGTCAAGCCGCCGCAGCCCCGACCCTGGCGCCGGGGTGGCGGCGCAGGGCATGCTGGCAATCCCCGATGCCCGACCGCGAGGCCGATCCGATGCCGACACCGCCGCCTGTGCCCGAAGGAGTGGTCTGGGTCGATCACCCGCTGGTCCAGCACAAGCTGAGCGTGATCCGGCGCAAGGACACCGTGACCGGCGAGTTCCGCCGCCTGGTGCGGGAGGTCGCGATGCTCGTCGCCTATGAGGTCCTGCGCGATGCGCCGCTGGAGGAGGTGGAGATCGAGACGCCGCTGACGACCTGCCGCGCACCCATGCTGGCGGGCAAGAAGCTGTGCCTGGTCAGCGTCCTGCGCGCCGGCAACGGCCTGCTGGACGGCATGCTGGAACTGGTGCCGGCGGCGCGCATCGGCCATGTCGGCCTCTATCGCGACCATGACACGCTGCAGGCTGTGCCGTACTTCCTGAAGCTGCCGAACGACATCGGCGAGCGCATGGCGATCGTGCTGGATCCGATGCTGGCGACCGGCAACTCGGCCGTGGCGGCGATCGACCGGGTGAAGCAGGCGGGCTGCACCGACATCCGCTACCTGTGCCTGCTGGCGGCGCCCGAGGGGTTGGCGACGGTGCGCGCAGCCCACCCGGATGTTCCGATCTTCACCGCCGGCATCGACCAGGGTTTGAATGCGCAGGGCTATATCATGCCGGGCCTGGGCGACGCCGGCGACCGCCTGTTCGGCACGAAGTAGGTCGATCATTAGCCCTCCCCCGCCGAAGGTGGGGGAGGGAGCTGGTGGTTCAGCCCGAGCGCCCCAGCCAGGCGTCGAAGCAGGCAAGGCCGGCGTCGCGGCGTGCCGCGACCTCGGTTGGGGTGCCGCGGGTCGCGGCGACTTCCACCAGCAGGCCGTTGGGGTCGGTCAGGTAGATCGAGCGGCTCATGACGTAGTCGACGGGGCCGGTGACGGCGATGCCCGCGACCTCAAGCGACGCCTTCACGGCATCCACTTGCTCCAGGCTGGCGACCGCCAGGCTGAGGTGGTTGATCCCCGCCGGCGTGTTGGGGGAGGGCTGGACCGGCTGGCCGTCGCCCAGGTCGATGAAGACCAGGAACGTGCCATCCGGCAGGGCAAAGAACATGTGCAACACCGGGCCATGCGGCCCGTCGCTGCGTTCCGCGTGGACCAGGGGAAAGCCCAGCCGGCCCTCGTAGAAGGCGCGCGTTTCCGCCGCGTCGCGGCAGCGCCAGGCGTGATGGTGCAGGCCCGTGATGCCGGTCACGCTGCCTCCTTGGGCTTGCGCATCAGCATCGGGATCAGTGCCAGCTCGACCCCGATCAGGGCGATGCCGGACAGCACGAAGATGATGCTGGCCATGGCGTTGAGCGAAGGGTCGGCAGAGCCCACGATGTATTCGTAGACGGCAACCGGCAGCGTCTTGTCGAAGCCGGAGACGAACCAGGCGATCACGAACTCGTCGAAGGAAAAGGTGAAGGCGAGCAGCCAGCCGCCGGCAATGCCGCTGGCGGCAAAGGGCAGGACGACCCGCATCATCGTCTGGAACTCGGTCGCCCCCAGGTCCCAGGCCGCCTGTTCCAACTCAGGCGGCATCTGCGACAGGCGCAGCTGGATGATCGCCATGGCCGGTGCCGTGACCAGGACGACATGCGCCAGCAGCACGCTGAGCAGCTGGCCCTGCATGCCGACGCGCGAGAGCAGCCCCAGGAATGCGACGCCCAGGATCAGGCCCGGGATCATCAGGGGCAGCATGATCGTCAGCATCAGCGTCGTGCGCCCGCGAAAGCGCCAGCGATGCACGCCATAGGCCGCCAGGAAGCCCAGGATGGAGGCACCCGTCGCGGCCAGCGGCGAGACGATCAGGCTGCTGGTCAGGGCGTCCAGCAGGGTGCCGTCGTTGAACAGCTTCTCGTACCAGCGAAAGCTCCAGCCCTGGCCGGGGATCGAGGCGTACTGGTTCTTCTGGAACGAGAAGATGACGAGGGTCGCGATCGGCAGCATCAGGAAGACGAAGCCGATGGCGAGGTAGACGCGGCCCAGCAGGGTGAGGCCCTTCATCAGGCGGCATCCCGCCTGGCGGAGCGTTCCGTCGCCCAGAAGCTGGCGACCAGGAACGACACCATGATGAGGACCAGGATCATCGCCATCGCCGCCGTGCGCGGCAGGTTGGTCGAACTGGCATATTCGCGGATGACGAGGTTCGAATAGAGCGGCAGCGAGCCCAGCGCCGACGGCCCGGCGCCGCCGCCGAGCAGCGAGCCCGAGAGGACGTCGCCGAAGCTGATGATCGTCGCGAACGAGGCCGAAAGGATGATGCCCGTCCGGCTGAGCGGCAGGATCACGCGGCGAAAGGCCTGCAAGCGCGTGGCACCCAGCTCGCGCGCGGCCTCGATCAGGGTGCGGTCGATATTGTTGATCGTGACATAGAGGACGACGATCAGGATCGGCGCCAGGTAGTGGATCAGGCCGATGCGGGTGGCCACCTGGGTATAGATCCAGGCCTGCTCGACCCCCGGCAGGCCGATGAAGTCGAAGCCCGCATTGATGATGCCGCGCTTGGCCAGCAGGATCTGCCAGGCATAGAGGCGCAGGATGTAGCTGGTCCAGAACGGCGCCACCGCCAGCAGCAGGACCAGGCGCTGCCAGCGCTGCGGCACGGCGAAGACGATCGCCAGCGCGAACGGGTAGCACAGCAGCACCGCCCACAGCGCCGTCGTGGTCGAGACATAGAGCGACTGCAGGATCGCCAGGCCGTAATTGGACTGGTCGACCATGTTGGCCGCGATGTCGACATAGTTCGCGACCGACCAGGTGGCGACGACCTGATAGTTCTCGATCCCCCAGAAGCCCAGCATGACCAGGAAGGCCAGGGGGCCGACGAAGAAGGCCACGAAATAGGCGGTCGGCAGGCCCAGCACGAATGCCTTGAGCGCGTTGATGGGATTCTTTCGGCGTGGCGCTGCCACGGGCATCGCGACGTCAGTCATGCGAGCGCATCCGGAACCCCTTCCCCCCTCGCGGGGGAAGGTTGGGATGGGGGGTCGGTGCCGCGTGTGCCAGGCTTCTGGACTTGCGCGTGCGTCGACGCCCCCCCACCCCTCCCTCCCCCGCGAGGGGGGAGGGGGATTGTGTGAGCGCCCTCACGCTGACACCTCGGCGGGGAGGATGACGACGTCTTCGGGCGACCAGTAGAGGGGGATCGTCTCGCCCGCGCGGACGGCGGAGGCGCCGAACGGTTCCTGCGCGATCATGCGGATCTCGGACCCGTCGGCCGTCGCCAGGTAGTACATGACCTGGGAGCCGATGAACTCGGTCGCGGTCAGGACGACGTCGATGCGGTTCTCGAACGGCTCGTCCGTGGGCGTGCGGCGCATCTTGGCCGCCTGGACGACCAGGGCGACCGGCTGGCCGGGGGCCAGCATGTCGGTTGAGATCACCTCGATCGTGCCGGCGCCGGTCGCCACGCGGACGATGCCGTTCATGGTCGATGTGACGTTGCCGTCGAAGATGTTGTTGGCGCCCACGAACTCGGCCACGAAGCGGGTCTGTGGCTTCACGAAGATGTCCTGGGGGGTGCCGATCTGCTCGATCCTGCCCTGGTTCATCACCACGACCCGGTCGGCCATGGAGAAGGCCTCGCTCTGGTTGTGGGTGACGTAGATGAACGAGATGCCCAGGCGCTGCTGCAGGCGCTTCAGCTCGGCCTGGACCTTGATGCGCAGGTGCGCGTCCAGCGCCGACAGCGGCTCGTCCAGCAGCAGGATGTCGGGCTCGCAGACCAGGGCGCGGGCAATCGCCACGCGCTGCTTCTGCCCGCCCGAGAGCTGGGCCGGCTTGCGGTCCAGGAACGGCTCGATCTGGACCATGGCGGCGGCCGCCTCGACCTTGCGGGCGACCTCCGTCCGGTCGTGGCGCTTCAGAGTCAGGCCGAAGGCGATGTTGTTGCGCACCGACAGGTGGGGGAACAGGGCGTAGTTCTGCCAGACCAGCCGGGTCGTCCGCTTGTGCACCGGCACGTCGTCCACGGGCACGTCGCGCATGCGGACCACGCCGCTGTCGATCGTCTCAAGCCCCGCAATGATGCGCAGCAGCGTGGTCTTGCCACAGCCGCTGGGGCCCATGATGGCGATGAACTCGCCCCGCTCGACACGCAGGTCGACGCCCTTCAGCGCGACATAGTCGCCGAAGCGCTTCCAGATCGCCCGCATGTCGAGATCGGGCGAGAGGGGGAGTGGGCGTTGGACTGCACTCAAGGCAACCTCATTTGCAGCTCGCACACCTCATCCTGAGGTGCGGAGCGAAGCGGAGCCTCGAAGGATGGGCCACCAGCGCTGGCGGCCCATCCTTCGAGACGGCCTGCGGCCTCCTCAGGATGAGGTGGCTATCAGGACCTGGCCGCGCTCAGGCGGACTTGAAGGCGTTGTAGATGGCCTGCCAGTCGGCTTCGGGCTGCTGCTTGGGCAGGCCGCGCGGGGCCGTCAGGTCGATCAGGCTTTCGACCAGCATCTTCCCCGGGTTCTTGGGGTCGGGGATGTACTTCATGATGGTCTTCTGTTCGTCATCCCAGAAGTCGACGACCTTCATGTTCGGCGCGCGGGCCTTGAAGCCCTTGGTGTAGACCAGGCTCGCCTGGATCTTGGCGTCGGACATGTACTTGATCCATTCGAGCGCCAGATCCTTGTTCATGCTGTCCTTGGCCAGGCACGCCGCCTCGGTCCAGCGGATCGAGCCTTCCTTGGGCACGGTGCAGGCGAAGTTGTCGTAGCCGGCCACCGTCATCTCGATGTCCATGTCGCCATAGGGGGTGGCGATCGCGTCCTCGTTCACGAGAGCGGAGACCAGGCCCTGGTTCTGTTCGGCAAAGGACTGGATCTGCGGCCGCAGCTTCATCAGCCAGTCCTTCACCTGGGCCAGCTGCTCGTTCGAGATGTCCCACGGCGTCTGGCTGTTGGGGAAGACGGCCAGGCTCGCATTGCTCATGTTCGGCAGGTACCAGTCGAACATGCTGAGGCGGTTCTTGAACTTGGGGTCCAGCAGCTTGGACCAGCTGTCGACCTCCTCCTCCGACACGAACTTGGTGTTGTAGGAGACGCCATAGAAGCTGAAGCGCGTGCCGATGCCGTAGGTCTTGCCCCCTTCGGCGCGCAGGGGCGCGAAATCCTGGTACTTGGGGTGATAGTCCTTGAGCGCCGGGAAGTCGGCGGGGTTCAGCACGTCGAGCGCGCCCTGGGCCGTGAACTTCTGGACGTATTCGGCGTCCGAGATGATGGCGTCGAAAGTCCCCTTGGGCGACTGGGCGAAGTACTGGAGCATCTGCTCGCCGCCGATGTAGTTCTTGAACTCCACCTTGACGCCGAACTTCTCCTCGAACTCGCCCACCACCGGCTTCTCGTCATAGCCGGGCCAGGCCAGGACGCGCAGCGTGGTCGCGGCCTTGGCCTTGTTGATGATGGTCAGGTTCGACCAGCCGACGACGCCCACGGCAGCGGCAGCGCCGGCCAGGAACGAGCGGCGCGTGACCGGCGTCGTTGCGACCTTCTCCGCAGCGCCGGGCGTGGTCGTCGCGGCCTCGGCCGTGGCTGCAACGGTCGATGCCTTGGCAGTGTCTTCAGGCGTGCTCGCCATCGTGCTCTCCCCTGCTGCGCGTCCCCGACGCGCCTGCCCCGGAAAAAGCAAGCGGCGTGCCAGACCCCGGACCTGCGGGTCAGGCGGTGGCCGGGACCGGGGGTAGGCGGGGATAGGTGTCGAGGTCGAACCACTTCACCTCGGGCGCATAGAGCCGCTCCGGCGGGATGGGGCCGGGCAGCGGCGGCTCGCCATCCATGTCGAAGGTCAGTTCGATCTGCACCCCGCTGGGGTCGTAGACGAACATCTGGTAGAGCGTCGTCTCGGGGATCAGGAACTCCCGCCAGGGCAGGCCCGCCGCCTGGAAGCGGGCGCGGAAACCCTCGTGCCCGATGGCGGTGAGGGACAGGTGGTCGATGGTCGCCGTGCCATAGGGCGAGCGGCCGCCCGGCCCCATGGCGGGGCCGCCGCACCAGACATGGATGATGATGTCGCCCTGCGGCGTCGAACAGGCAAGCCAGGCGCCGGGGAAGCCGAAGGGCGGGCGCTTGGCCTTCCTGAGCCCCAGCAGGCCGCAATAGAAGGCCAGGGTCTGGTCGATGTCGTTCGTCTTGACCAGGACATGGAACAGGCCGGTCACCGCGCACATGCTCGTCATCGCAATCGTCTCCTCGCCTCTGGTGCATGGGAGGCAAGAGACGTGCCGCCGCGTTGCATGTGCCCGAACATTGGGCAGAGCCGCAAACTGGCTATGGAATGGGCAGACTGGTGCCGCGCTGGGCAGCGTCGGCGGCCTGATCGGGTCAGGTTCGGCGATCCGGATGCAGCCGCCGTTGTGGCACGGGCCATGCTGAATGGATGCGATAGGCTTGAGGAGGATCAGGGTGGACAAGCAGGACTTCATGCGGCGGGCGATCGCGATCAGCCGGCACCAGGTGGAGCAGGGCCTGGGCAGTGCGTTCGGCGCCGTGGTGGTGAAGGACGGCGTGATCGTGGGCGAGGGCGGCAACACCGTCACCTCCACCCACGACGCGACCGCGCATGGCGAGGTGGTGGCGATCCGCGATGCCGGGCAGAAGCTCGGCACCTGGGACCTGTCGGGGTGCGAGCTCTACACCTCGTGCGAGCCGTGCGCGATGTGCGTGGCGGCGATCCATTGGGCCCGCATCGACAAGCTCTACTACGCCAACACGCTCAAGGATGCCGAGGACATCGGCTATGACGTCGAGACGCTGAAGACCCTGGTGCGCACCGCGATCGCGGAGCGCACCCTGCCGTCCGAGCGCCTGCTGGCGGAGGAGGCGCGCGCCGTGCTGGACGACTGGGCGAAGATGCCGGGGTTCCAGCCATGAGCCTGGACACCATCATCCGCGGGGCCAATCTTCCCGACGGGCGGACCGGCATCGACATCGGGATCAAGGACGGGCGGATCGCAGCGCTGGAGCCGGCGCTGGCGGCGACGGCGGCGGCCGAGATCGACGCGACCGGGCGGCTGGTGACGCCCCCCTTCGTCGACGCGCATTTCCACATGGATGCGACCCTGGCCCTGACCGCCACGGACCAGCGCAACCAGAGCGGCACCCTGTTCGAGGGGATCCGCATCTGGGCCGGCATGCGCCCCGACCTGACGCAGGAGGCGATCGTCGGCCGGGCGCTGACCTTCTGCCGGCTGGCGGCGGCGCAAGGGCTGCTGGCGGTGCGCAGCCATGTCGACGTGACCGACCGGAACCTCGTGGGGGTGGAGGCGCTGCTGCAGGTCCGCCGGGAGGTCGCGTCCTTCATGGACCTTCAGCTGGTGGCGTTCCCGCAGGCCGGCTTCCTGCGCGATCCCAACAACGCCGCCAACCTGGAGCGGGCGCTGGACCTGGGCGTCGACGTCGTTGGCGGCATTCCCCATTTCGAGCGGACCGAGGCGGACGGGGCGGAGTCGGTGCGCCAACTCTGCCGCATCGCGGCGGACCGGGGCCTGCTGGTCGACCTGCATTGCGACGAGACGGACGATCCGGCGTCGCGTTTCGTCGAGCGCCTGGCGGCGGAGACGGTGCGCCATGGGTTGCAGGGGCGGGTGTCCGGCTCGCACCTGTGCTCCATGCACTCGTTCGACAACCAGTATTTCTCCAAGCTCCTGGGCCTGCTGGTCGAGGCGGACCTGTGCTGCATCGCCAACCCGCTGGCCAACATGCACCTGCAGGGCCGCTATGACACCTATCCCAAGCGGCGCGGCATGATGCGGGTGGATGAGCTGAACGCCGCCGGCCTGAAGGTGGCGCTGGGGCATGATTCGGTGATGGACCCGTGGTACCCGCTGGGCAATGCCGACATGCTGGAGGTCGCCTCCATGGGCGCCCATGCCGGCCACATGACGGGCGAGGCCGGCCTGAAGCAGTGCTTTGCCGGCGTCACGACCCAGGCCGCCGCGGTGATGGGCCTGGGGGATTACGGCCTGGCGGTCGGCGCGCATGCAGACCTGGTCGTGCTCCAGGCGGCCAACGTGATCGAGGCAATCCGCATCAAGCCGGCGCGCCTGCACGTGATGCGGCGTGGCCGGGTGATCGCCCGCACCGCGCCGGTGACGACGGAGCTGAACCTGCCCGAAGGCCAGAGCAACTTCGACGCCGGGGTGCTGCCAGCCGGGCCGCAGTGAGGCAGGCGAAGGCGTAGCACCAGATGCTTCGAGACGGCCTACAGGCAGGCCTCCTCAGCATGACGCCGTTGTTTTTCAATCCTTTACAACAGGCGTCATCCTGAGGAGCCCTGAAAGGGCGTCTCGAAGGATGCTGGTGCAACTGTTCGGCTTTGCTTACACCAGCGCCGGCGCCAGGGTCGCGGTCATGCGGGTGATGATGTCCTCGGCGATCCAGCGGCCCTTTTCGGCGCTGGCGCCGTGGGCGGGGGAGAGGACGCCGGAGGGCGGGACCCAGTCGACCACGGTCGGATAGACGTCATAGGGCGGGAAGTCGGCCGGCGCGTCGTTGGGCAGGCGAGACAGGTCCACCAGGTCGGGCGCGAAATGCAGCATCAGCGACGTCTCGAACGTGGCCGCGTGCTCCAGGGCCCAGGTGCGGAAATCCCCATCGAACACCTTGTCCAGAACCTCCCCGGACAGGAACTCGTAGTACTCGACCTTGAGGATCTTCACGTCCGCGATGCCGTCGGCGCGCAGGTCGCGGAGCGCCAGGTCGATCCCCTCGACCGCGAACATCGTGTTCTCCATGTGGCCGTTGAGGACGACGATGCGCTTCACCCCGTGGCGCGCCAGTTCGCACAGGATGTCCCGCACCAGTCCGATCAGGGTCGTGCCGGAGACGCTGGTCGTGCCGACATAATGGTTGCCGCCGCCCGACTTGGGCTGGGACTTGTAGCCATAGGCGAGCGTGGGTGCCAGCAGGCCGCCCAGTCTTTGGGCAACCTCTGCCGCAATCGCGGTCGGCAGGACCTGGTCGGTGCCCATCGCCATGTGGGGGCCGTGCTGTTCCGTGGCCCCCAGGGGGAGGAACACGGCGGCGCCATCCTGCTGCACGCGGCGCTGGTAGTCGGGCCAGGACAGGCGGTCCATGCGGATTTCGGGCATCGCTTCGGTGTCTCGCAACAGGTCAGTCGTGCGCCTGGCCAAGCAAGAAGCACGCCCAGCGGGACCGCTGGCACGCATCCTGCAGTTTCCGGATCGGTGATTGGGGGGCGAGGGGCAACGTGATCGACGACGAGGCGCTGGGCGCTGAGCTGCTGGCGCGGGCGGACGAACTGGCCGCGATCAGCGCCGGGCCCGGCCTGACCCGCCTGTACCTGACGCCCGAGCACGCGGCGGCCAATGCGTTGGCCGCGGGCTGGATGGTCAAGGCGGGCATGGCGGTGCGCACCGATGCGGTCGGCACCCTGATCGGCCGGTACGAGGGGACGACGCCGGGGGCGCCCGCACTGCTTCTGGGCTCGCACCTCGACACGGTGCGGGATGCGGGGAAGTACGACGGCATGCTGGGCGTGCTGTCGGCCATCGCCTGTGTCGATGCCCTGAACCGCGCGGGCCGGCGCCTGCCCTGTGCCGTCGAGGTTGCCGCCTTTGCCGATGAGGAGGGGACGCGCTTTGGCTGCGGCCTGATCGGCAGCTGCGCCATCGCGGGCACGCTGGACCCGGCCCTGCTGGCGCGGACGGATGCCGCCGGAACCAGCATGGGCCAGGCCATGGCGGCGTTCGGCCTGGACCCCGCGGCGATCGGCCGGGCGGCGCGCGCACCGGGCGAGATCCTGGCCTTTGCCGAGGTGCACATCGAGCAGGGGCCGGTGCTGGAGGCGCGCGGCCTGGCGCTGGGCGTGGTGACGGCGATCCAGGGGGCGACGCGCTTGGCGGTGACTGTGACGGGGGTCGCGGGCCATGCCGGGACGGTGCCCATGGGCCTGCGCCGGGATGCCCTGGTGGCGGCGGCGCGCATGGTGCTGGAGGTCGAGGCGGCGGCGCAAAGCGAGCCCGGCCTGGTCGCGACGGTCGGGCGCCTGGCCGTGTCGCCAGACGCGGTCAATGTCGTGCCGGGGCAGGTGCGCTTCACCGTCGACGCGCGCTGTGGCGTGGACGCGCGGCGCCAAGCCCTGGTCGCGGACATCGCGGCACGGCTGAACGCGGTGGCGGGCGAATGCGGCGTCGGCCTGGACGTGGTGACGACGCATGAGGAGGCGGCGGCCGACTGCGACCCTGCGCTTCAGGCCCTGATGGCGCAGGCGGCGGCGGACGAAGGGGCGGCCAGCATGGCGCTGCCCAGCGGGGCGGGGCATGACGGCATGGCCATCGTCGCCCTGGCCCCCATCGCCATGCTGTTCGTGCGCTGCCGTGGGGGTGTCAGCCACAACCCTGCCGAGTCGATCACGGCCGCCGACGCGGGCCTGGCGACGCGGGTGTTCGGCCGCTTCATCGACCTGTTCGCGCAAGGACTGGAGACAGGGCATGGGGCCTGAGCGCGACTTCCGCGGCCATGGCCGCAATCCGCCCTTTGCCGACTGGCCGGGCGGGGCACGCGTCGCCGTGCAGTTCGTCCTGAACTTCGAGGAAGGGGGCGAGAACTGGGTGCCGGACGGCGATCCCGCGTCGGAGGCGTTCCTGTCGGACGTGCTGGGCGCCCAGCCCTGGCCGGGACGGCGGCACATGAACGTCGAGTCGATGTTCGAATATGGTACCCGCGCCGGGTTCTGGCGGCTGTGGCGCCTGTTCACGGCGCGGGGCCTGCCCGTGACCGTGTTCGGCGTGGCCCAGGCGCTGGCCCGCAATCCCGACTGCGTCGCCGCGATGGGCGAGGCGGGGTGGGAGATCGCCTCCCACGGCAAGCGCTGGATCGACTATGCCGCCCTGGCGCCGGAGGTGGAGCGGGCGCATTTCCACGAGGCACTGGCCATGCACGCCGCGGCCACGGGCGCGCCGCCGCTGGGCTGGTACACCGGGCGGACGTCGGAGCGGAGCCTGGGCCTGGTGCTGGAGCATGGCGGCCTGCTCTATTCGTCCGACTCCTATGCCGACGACCTGCCCTATTGGGTCAACGTGCAGGCCGGGCCGCACCTGATCGTGCCCTATACGCTCGATGCCAACGACATGCGCTTCATCAATCCGCAGGGCTTCGGCACGGGCGAGGATTTCTTCCAGTACCTGAAGGACAGCTTCGACGTGCTCCATGCCGAGGGTGCGGAGGCGCCGAAGATGATGTCGGTCGGGCTGCACTGCCGCCTGGCCGGGCGGCCGGGCCGGGCGGCGGGGCTGATCCGCTTCCTGGACCACATCGCGCGGCACGACGGGGTGTGGGTGGCGACGCGGGCCGACATTGCCCGCCACTGGCACGCGCGGCATCCGCCTCAGCGCGGGGCCTGATCCTTGAAGGGGCCGAGATAGGGCTTGGCCAGGGGCCGGGCATAGGGCCCGGCCTTGCTGGTGCGGAGGTTGAGGCCGACCAGCGCCTCCACCAGCTTCACGCCCACGGCCACACCGTCGACCACGGGCACGCCGAAACGCTGCGAGAGGCGGGCGGTGAGTTCGGCCATGCCGGCACAGCCCAGCACGACCACGTCGCTGCGGTCCTGCGCCAGCGCCTGGCCGACCGCCGCCTCAAGCTGTGCGCTGGCCCCGGACTGCGGGTCGTCGAGGGCGAGCACGGGAATGTCCGAGGCATGGACCCGCGCGCGCTCGGCAAAGCCGTAACGGCGCACCAGTCCCTCGATCGGCACGATGGACCGGGCGAGCGTGGTGACGACGGAAATGCGGCTGCCGATCAGGCCGGCCGCGGTCAGGGCCGCCTCGCACAGGCCGACGGCGGGGACGTCGAGCAGGGCGCGGGCGGCGTCCAGGCCGGTATCGTCGAAACAGGCGATGACGGCGCCGTCGATCCCGTCTGCCGCCGCAAGTTCGGCCAGCATGCCGGGCACGGCGAAAGCCTCGTCATAGAAGCCTTCGATGCTGACGGGGCCGGCGCGGTTGGTGACGGCCACGATCTCCGTCCCCGGTGCGGCGACGGCCCGCGCGGCGCGCGCGATGCCGTCGGTCATGCGCGCCGTCGTGTTGGGATTGACGACGAGAATGCGCATGACCGGCAGGGGCGGGCTGCTACTCCGCGGCGGTGGCGACCCGGGCCAGGGCGCAGTGGGACCAGATCTCGCTCAGGGCCGCGACGAGGTGGTCGATATCGGCGTCCGAGTGGAAGGGGGAGGGCGTGAAGCGCAGGCGCTCCGTGCCCCGGGCCACGGTGGGATAGTTGATCGGCTGGACGTAGATGCCGTGGTTTTCCATCAGCCAGTCGCTGATCTGCTTGCACTTGTGCGGGTTGCCGACCATCACCGGGATGATGTGGCTGGGATTGTCCAGCATCGGGATGCCGATCGCCCGCAGCTTGTGCCGCGTGCGGGCCACGCGGTCCTGGTGGCGTTCGCGCTCGACGGTGCTTTCCTTCAGGTGCTGGATCGCGGCGCGGGCCCCGGCGGCCACCGCAGGCGGCAGCGCGGTCGTGAAGATGAAGCCGGAGGCGAAGCTGCGCACGAAGTCGCAGACCGCGGCCGACCCTGCGATGTAGCCGCCCAGCACGCCGAACGCCTTGGCCAGGGTGCCCTCGATGATGGTCAGGCGGTGCATGTGGCCGTCGCGCTCGGCAATGCCGCCGCCGCGCGGGCCATAGAGGCCCACGGCATGGACCTCGTCCAGGTAGGTCATGGCGCCGAAGCGCTCGGCCACGTCGCAGATGGCGCCGATGGGGGCGATGTCGCCGTCCATCGAATAGACCGATTCGAAGGCGATCAGCTTGGGCGCCGCGGGGTCGGCGGCGGCCAGCTTCTGCTCCAGGTCGGCGACGTCATTGTGCTTGAAGACGACGCATTCGGCGCGGGAATGGCGGATGCCCTCGATCATCGAGGCATGGTTGCCGGCGTCGGAGAAGACGATGCAGCCCGGAATGCGGCTGGCCAGCGTGCCCAGCGCCGCCCAGTTCGAGACATAGCCCGAGGTGAAGATGAGCGCCGCCTCCTTGCCGTGGAGGTCGGCCAGTTCCTGCTCCAGCAGGACGTGGAGATGGTTGGTGCCGGCGATGTTGCGCGTGCCGCCGGCGCCGGCGCCGCAGGCGTCCAGTGCCTCGTGCATGGCCTGGAGCACCTTGGGGTGCTGGCCCATGCCCAGATAGTCGTTGGAGCACCACATGGTGACGGGGGCGGTGGTGCCGTTGGCGTGGCGCTTCGCCTTGGGGAAGGCGCCGGCCTTGCGCTCCAGCTCGGCAAAGACGCGGTAGCGGCCGTCCTGGCGGATGACATCCAGTTCGCGCGCGAAGAAGGCCTCGAAATCCATCTGCGTCCTCCCGGTCATGGGCGCTGCCTGCCCATAGCTCTCCGGCCCAATCCGATCCGGTCCAGTCATGGCCCGGCCCTCAAGTCTCGTCCGCCGGCGGGCGTGGCCTGCCGGGCATTGCCCATTGCCATAGCATGGCATCGGGCAGCGGCAGGATCATGAAACAATGTTCGAGCGCCGCAAGCCCCAGAAGTGTTGCCATCAGGGCAGCCCCGACCGCCTCCGCGCCCTGGGCGCCGGCTGCCTGGAGGGCCAGGCCCGTGGCGAAGGCGCTGGCCCCCAGGATCGAGACGGGCAGCAGGCCGTTGAAGCGGCGCTTGCGGAAATACGACTTCAGGTAGGCCAGGCGCGCCGGCATCATCTCGTCACTGAGATTGGGCACGCCCAGGAAGATGTTCAGCTTGGCGCTGATCCGCATCACCGCCAGGATCAGGAAGGTGCCGGCCCCAACCTGGTTGGGCGCGTCCCAGCTCAGCGCCACGATCAGGACCGCAGCCGCCAGGATCGCCAGCTCGTGATAGAGCAGTGTGTCCAGCGCCAGGCGGAAGCGACGCCAGCCCTGCGCACCGGCGGGGCAGGGCTCGGCCCGGGGACCGGTGAGGAAACCCATCAGGAAGCTCATCTCGAGCCAGCCCCAGACCGCCAGCGCGCAGAGGAAGGCGCCGTACGCGGCTTCCGGCGTCGTCATCCAGGCCAGTTCGCCCAGGCCATAGAGCGCCGCCGCCAGGACCAGGCCCGCCGCCAGCAGGCTGCCGCGGAAGGTGCGTGCGGGCAGGGCGCACAGGGCGATGATCAGGCCCGTGCTGGCCCACCACAGAAGGATGGCGAACAGGACCGCCCAGCCATGCCCGCCCATCGCCGCGCTCCCTACCAGGTCGGCGCCAGGCGCACCGTCGCCGGCAGCTCGTTGGAGACGACGGGCATCGCATAGAGCCGCACGAAGGTGGTGGCGATGCGGGCGACCAGCACGCCGCGCTTCAGCCGCGCCAGGACGCCGCCCCCTTCCGCCTTGGCGGCGGCGTGGCGGTCGGCCAGCTGCCGCAGGTGTTCCATGCGCGCCCGGAAGGCCGGGCTGTCGGTATCCAGCATCAGCGGGAAGACCTGGCGCGAGATGTCGGAACAGACGCGGAAGACGCGATAGTCGTAGTCGGTGGGATTGAGGCCCAGCGCCTTGTGGAAGGCGGGCCGGCCATGGTCGCGGCAGTACATGGTCGCGTAGACCGACAGCAGGAAGAAGCGGATCCACAGGCGATTGGGCCCCCGCAGCAGGCCCGGATCGGCCCGCATCAGCAGGGCGAACGCCTCGCCATGGCGGTACTCGTCATTGCACCATTCCTTGAACCACCGGAAGATCGGGTGGAACTGAAGGTGCGGGTTCTGTTCCAGCTGGCGATAGATCGTGATGTACCGGGCATAGCCGATCTTCTCGGACAGATAGACCGCGTAGAAGATGTATTTGGGTTTGAAGAACGTATACTTCTTGGTCTTGGTCAGGAAGCTGAGGTCGATGCCGATCCCATAGTCCTTCAGCGACTCGTTGATGAAGCCGGCATGGCGCGATTCGTCGCGCGCCAGGAACTTGAACAGCGCCACCACGTCCGGGTTCTTCGAGCGCCGGGCGATCTCGGCATAAAGCACGCAGCCCGAGAATTCCGAGGTCAGCGAACTGACCAGGAAGTCCACGAATTCGCCGCGCAGGTCCGGCGGCAGGCTGTCCAGCGATTGGGCCAGCGCCTCGGTCCGCTTGAAATGGGTGCGGTTGGGATCGGCCTTCATCTCGGCCAGGAGGCCGTCCCATTCGGCACGCACCGCGCTGACGTCGATGCGATCCAGTGCCGCGAAGTCGGTCGTGTAGAAGCGGGGACTGAGCACGGTTTCGCGCAGGGCGATGCCGGTTGCGTCCGGAATGTCGGGCGCAAGGCCCGGTGCTGGCGCGTGCGTGGGTGCTACGGCAAGGGCGGCAGCGGTCATGGCACCTTCCCCGATGAGAAGCTGAGATCGTAGAGTTCGGCCAGTTCCAGGCGCGCGGTCAGGCGCGTCCAGGCCCGCGCCAGGGGGCCGGCGCGGCGCACGGTTGCGGTGCGGCGCTCGACCAGCGTCTGGCCGAAGGCCAGGCGGATGGGGGCGCCGTGGACCTGCACCTGATCGCCGGGGTTGAGCGCCACGTCGCCGTCCAGGACGACGTGCGCGTCGAGCCGTTCGGCGGTGTGGGTGACGGCGACGGTGCAGCCGGTGACCAGCGCCCGCCTCATGACGCGGCGTTCCCCTCGGTCCGCAGGAAGCGCAGGAACGGCGTCAGGTTGCCGCTGCCGAACTCGTCCAGGCTGATGCGGGCACCGGTCGCCGGATCCTCCAGCGTCAGGCGGTGGTCGGACCAGTGGACCAGGCGGAAGATGCCGGGCGCCTCGATTCGGCGCTTGCTCCGCTCGAAGGCGAGGCCGTTCAGGACGGCGCGGATGAAGCCGTCGCTGGCGGCGAGTTCCGGCAGTTCCTGGCCGGTCTGCTCGTCAATGACGCGGACCCGGCCCTTGAACGCGATGGGCTGGTCGCCCTGGTCGATGAAGTGAAGGGTACGCACATTGACCGGGGTGGCGCTGCTGGCCAGCGGGGGGGCGTCGCGCTTGTCCCATTGCTGGATGCCGACGCCGACCAGGCTGGCCAGGATCAGGGCACCCGCCGCCCAGACGGCACCGGTGGGGATGATCTGGTCCGCCATGGCCTTGCCCCTCCCGTCCCGTGTTCGTTGCCTGTCATGCTAGGAAGACAGAATTGGACTGTCAACGAAATTGGACACAGGTCTCTGCGCAGGCTGTGCCGCCAGCTTGACAGGATTGCGCGCGACGGGGACCGCTTCGGCCAGCGCCTCCGCCAGCAGGGCCGCCACCTGCTCTGCCTGGGGCACGGCCCGCAGCATCGGCTGCGGCTGGCGCAGGTGCCAGGGCCGCGCGTGGGGCCACAGCCAGCTATAGGGAATGCGCTGGCCCTCCTGCAGCTGCAGCGGGATGTCGCCCCCGCCATGGGCCAGGCGGCGCAGGCTGGCGCCCGCCACCTTGGCAAAGGGCACGTTCATGGCGACGGGCAGGGCCATGCCGATGCGCAGCACGACGCGGCGGTTGGTGATGGTGTAGCGCGTGGTGCGGGCACAGATGCGCGCGAGGACGACCAGCAGGCCCAGTGCCAGGCCCGCCACGGGGAGCAGGGCGACCGCCGTGGCCGCCGCCGCACCCGGGCCCGCTGCGTCCCACTGGACGCCGGCGCGCCACAGGATCAGGGCCAGCAGGTAGAAGGCGACACCGCGGACATGGAACACATGGGCCGCGACCAGGCGCCAGTCCGGGCCGCCCTGCCACAGGATCCGCTCGCCGTCCGGCGGCGTCTCCGGCAGGCCGGGGATCGGCTCGACGTGATAGTCGTCGTGCTCCCCGGGATGCCGGCGCGGGCCGCTCACAGCAGCGGTTCCGTCCGGCCGGGCCGGCCATAGAGATAGCCACCGCCGTAATAGGCCGCGACGCGCTCCTCCTCGTCGAAGGTGATGCTGCCCGGGCTGGCGATTCGCGGCACGTCGACGAACTGGGCGGCGGCGATGGCGTCGACCCGCACCCGGTTGTGGCGGCCCTCGATCCGGGCGACGGTGATGGGCGTCAGGACGCTGCCGCTGCCATCGGCCAGCGCCACTTCAAGATAGCGCAGCAGCACCTCGCCCCGGTCGACCCAGACATCGGCGACGGTGCCCGCCACCTTGCCGTCGGCGCCATAGACCTTCATGCCGCGCGGATCGGGATCGCGCTTCTCGAGGTAGAAGCCCGGCGCCTCGCGCAGGGGCACGATGCGGAACTCGCCATGGTTGGTCATGTCCGGCACCTTGCGCCGCTGGGCATAGGCGGCGGGCCCGACGCCGTCCACCAGCGGGTTGCCGGTGGGCACGGAGGGCGAGCCCGGCGTCACGCTGACCCGGCGCAACGCCAGGGGACGGGTGTCGCGGATGGCGTTGGGCGCCTGGACCACGCCGCCGCCATGGGGCAGGTGGAACGTCTTGGGCAGGGCCGCGAACAGCAGGCCGGCCCGGCCACGCACGCGGCCCGTGCCGTCCTCCTCCAGCGGGTAGCCCTCGCGCCGGTCCTCGCGCCGGAGGTACAGGATCAGGCCCGCGAAGAAGAGCAGGAACACGTACAAGGATACCAGGGCCCAATCGACCCCATACGGCGCTGCAACCATCATGCCCTCCCCCTCAACGGGGCGCCGTCCTTCAGGCGCCGTGCGGTGTCGCGTCCTGCAAAGCCTTGGGCCCGCCCGCCGCGACCTTGTCGGTCAGGCGGGCCAGGGGGCCGATCACGACCAGGGCCGCGAGGATCAGCAGGATTTCCAGGTAGTAGACCGAGCCATAGCCGGTCGCGTGGCTGTCCAGGGCCGGCCCCAGGGCGCCCCGCTCGGCCAGGTTCGAGATGCCATCGCGGATCACCCCGGCCAGGCCGATGCCGACGCCGGCGGCCGTCGCCTGGACGGCGCCCCAGGCGCCCAGGGCAAGGCCGGTGCGGGCCTGCGGCTCCAGGTTCATCGCGGCGCTGAGGGTGCCGACGGAGACGAGCCCGGAGCCGAAGCCGATCAGGATGGCGCCGACACGGAACAATCCGGGCGAGTCGAGGGGGGCGGCCAGCAGCACGGCGGTGAAGGCAGGCAGCCCCATGACCAAGCCATAGGCCGCCAGCCGGCACGGATCGAAGCCCTGGACCAGCACCCGCGCCGCGACGGCGAAGGCCGCCAGCGCCCCAGCCGCCATCAGGGCGGTCAGCATCGTCGTCTGGCCCACGCCCATGCCCAGGACCTCGCCGCCATAGGGTTCCAGCAGCGGGTCCTGCATGGCGAAGGCGACGGTGCCCAGGGCAACCGCCAGCAGGAAGCGGCGGCGGCCGGGCAGGGCGGTGAACAGCCGCCAGGTGGTGCGGAAATCAGGATCGTCGGCGGCGCGACCACGCGTGCGGCCGGGGTCGCGGGCCTCCTGCTTCCACAGGGCGACCAGGTTGACGGCCATGGTCAGCGCGGCTGCCCCCTGGACCACCTGGATCAGGCGCATGGGGCTGAAATCGGCCAGGAGCAGGGAGAAGGCAAAGCCGCTGACCACGACGCCGACCAGCAGCATGGTGAACATCAGGGCGACGACGCGGGGGCGCGCCTCCTCCGGCGCCAGGTCGGTCGCCAGGGCCAGGCCCGCCGTCTGCGTCGTCTGCATGCCGGCGCCGATCAGCAGGAAGGCGACCGCCGCCGCCACCTGGCCCACCGCCACGGGAGCGCCGCTGTCGCCCGAGAGGACCAGCAGGGCGAAGGGCATGATCGCCAGGCCGCCGAACTGCATCAGCGTGCCGAACCAGATATAGGGCACCCGGCGCCAGCCCAGGTAGGAGCGGTGGGTGTCCGACTTGAAGCCGATGAACGCGCGCAGCGGCGCGAACACCATGGGCAGCGCCACCATGACCGACACGAGCGCCGCCGGCACCGCCAGTTCCACGATCATCACGCGGTTCAGGGTGCCGATGGTCAGCGCCATCGCCATGCCAACCGTGACCTGGAACAGCGACAGGCGGAGCAGGCGCGACAGCGGCAGGTCGGCGCTGGCGGCATCGGCAAAGGGCAGGAAGCCCGGGCCGACGCGCGACCACAGCCGCCCCCCCAGCGACCGCCGCGACCCTGCCCCGCGCGGGCTCACGCGCGCACCAGTTCCAGGGCGTGCGACATGTAGAAGCCCGACGTGACGCGCTCCGTCCGGCCCAGGCGCCAGCCGGCCAGGGCCGGCTCGGCGGCGACGCGGGCGGCAAGGCCGTCCACTTTGACCGGCACGATCGCAGGCGCCCGGTTGCCGCGCGGAAAGACGCGGCCCAGCCTGTGCATCAGCATCAGCGCGGGCGTGCTGGGCGCCACGGTGAACACGATGCTGTGGCGCACGCGCGGGGCGAGGCGGGCGAGTGCCGCGACGATGTCGGGCGTCTCGTAATGGATCAGCGAATCCATGGCGACGGCGTGGTCGACCGGCCCGATCGCGGGGTCGAGCATGTCGCCGCAGCGGAAGTCGACGGCGCCGGCGATGGTGGCGGGCAGCCGCTGGCGGGCGATGCCGACCAGACCGTCGGCAATGTCCACGGCAACGACGCGGGCGCCGCGCCGTGCCGCGGCCAGCGACAGGGCCCCCGTGCCGCAGCCGGCGTCCAGCAGGCGGCGGCCGGCCATGTCCAGCGGCAGCCAGGACAGCAGGATGTCGCGCATCCGGTCGCGGCCCGCGCGGACCGTTGCCCGGATGCCGCTGACCGGCGCGTCGGATGTCAGCTGGGCCCAGGCATCACGCGCGGTGCGATCGAAATAGATCTCGAGCCGGCCGCGCCGCTCGTCGAAGGTGGGCGTCGCCATCAGTCGAACCCCAGGAAGTCGAAGATGTCGCGATCCTTCATCGGCATCGCGTCGTAGCGCGTCTCGCCCGCGTAGAGCGTCGCCGCCAGGCGCAGGTACTCGTCCAGGACCTTGTCCAGTTCGGGCGACTGTTCCATCTCGAACAGCGTCGACTTCTTCAGCCGGGACTTGCGGATGATGTCGAGCGAGGGGAAGTGGGCGACGCGGCCGATGCCGATCGCGTCGTTGAAGCGGTCGATCTCGTCCGTCTGCTCGCTGCGATTGGCGATGACGCCGCCCAGGCGCACGTCATAGGTCTTGGACTTGGCGCGGATGGCCGCCACGATCCGGTTCATCGCGAAGATCGAGTCGAAGTCGTTGGCGGTCACGATCAGCGCCCGCTCGGCATGCTGCAGGGGCGCGGCGAAGCCGCCGCAGACGACATCGCCCAGGACGTCGAAGATGACGACGTCGGTGTCCTCCAGCAGGTGGTGCTCCTTGAGCAGCTTCACCGTCTGGCCCACGACATAGCCGCCGCAGCCGGTACCGGCCGGGGGGCCGCCCGCCTCGACGCACATGACGCCGTTATAGCCCTCGACCACATAGTCCTCGGGCCGCAGTTCCTCGCTGTGGAAGTCGGCCTGTTCCAGGACGTCGATCACCGTCGGGATCAGCCGCTTGGTCAGCGTGAAGGTCGAATCGTGCTTGGGATCGCAGCCGATCTGCAGCACCCGCTTGCCCAGCTTGGAGAACGCGGCCGAGAGGTTGGACGAGGTCGTCGACTTGCCGATGCCGCCCTTGCCATAGATGGCGAAGACCTTGGCGCCGTCGATCTTCACGCGCGGATCCTGGTGGACCTGCACGCTGCCTTCTCCATCGGGTTTGCCGATGAAGTTGGGGATCGGCCGGCACAGGGGCAGGTTCATGGTGATCTCCTCGTCATTCCGCCGCCACCAGCACGCCTTCCAGCCTGTCCTCGATCTCGTCGCCAGCCAGACGCAGGGCGTCGAGCGTGGCGGCGTCGGGGGACCAGAAGTTGCGCTCGTGCGCCTCGATCAGCCGGTTGGCCATGCGGGCCGAGGCCTTTGGGTTCAGGTCCATGAGCCGGGCACGCATGTCCGGGTCCAGGACGAAGGTTTCGCTGATGCGCTGGTAGACCCACGGCGCCACCTGGTCGGTCGTGGCCGACCAGGCGAAGGTGTTGGTCACCTGGGCCTCGATCTGGCGCACGCCCTCGTAGCCGTGGCGCAGCAGGCCGTCGTACCAGCGCGGGTTCAGCATCCGCGTGCGGGTTTCCAGCGTCACCTGCTCGGCCAGGCTGCGGACCTTGGCCGTGCCTTGGGTCTGGTCGCCGACATAGACGGCGATCTCTGCCCCGCGGGCGCGCCGCGCCGCGCGGCTGATGCCGCCCAGCGTGTCGACATAGTGGTCGATCGCGGTGACGCCCAGTTCGAGCGATTCGATGTTCTGATAGGCGAGGTCGACGGTACGCAGCGCCTGGCCCAGCAGGATGGGCTGCCGCGTGGCGCTGCCGCTGCGGCCATAGGCGAAGCACTTGCGCGCCTGGTAGGTGTCGGCCAGTTCGTCCCCGTCGGTCCAGCAGCCGGCGTCGATCATGTGGTTGACGTTGGCGCCGTAGGCCCCTTCGGCGTTCGAGAAGACGCGCAGGGCCGCCTCCTCCAGGTCGCAGCCCAGTTCGGCCTGGGCCGCCAGGGCGTGCTTGCGCACGAAGTTGCGCTCCGGCGGCTCGTCGGCGCTGGCGGCCAGCCAGGCGGCCTCGGCCAGCATGCGCGTCTGGAGCGGCAGCAGGTCGCGGAAGATGCCGGACAGGGTCACCAGCACGTCGATGCGCGGCCGGCCCAGCTGCTCCAGCGGCAGCAGTTCGGCGCCGCACAGGCGGCCATAGGCGTCGAAGCGGGCACGGGCGCCCAGCAGCGCCAGGACCTGGCCGATCGGCTCGCCCTCGCCCTTCAGGTTGTCGGAGCCCCACAGGACGAAGGCGATCGTCTCCGGCGCCGGGCTGCCGGCTTCCGCATGGCGCTGCAGCAGGCGACGCACCTGGGCCGCACCGTCGCGCATCGCCGCGGCGCTGGGCAGGCGGAACGGGTCGAAACCGTGCAGGTTGCGGCCGGTCGGCAGGATCTCGGGCGTGCGCAGCAGGTCGCCGCTGGGCGCCGGCGCCACGAAGCGGCCGTCGAGCGCGGTCAGGAGCCCATCGAGCTCGCCAGACCCCGCAAGGTGCCCATTGGCACGGGCCAGGTCGTCCAGCAGGCGGCGCAGGTCGGGCGTGGCGGGCGTGTCCCACAGGCGCAGCGCCCGCTCCGCCGGCACGCCGGCCGCCAGGGCGTCCAGGACGGCGGCGGGCGGCACCGCTCCGCCCTGGGCCCCGGCGATGTGGGCCAGCTGGGCGGCGCGCGCGGCGGCGTCGGGGGCAGCGCCCACGACATGCAGGCCATCGGGGATCAAGGCCTGTTCATACTCGTAGAGGCGCGCGGCTAGACCCGCGATGCCCCGATCGTCCAGCGCCAGGTCCAGCGCCGCGGCCTGGTCGACGATCGTCGCCTCCAGCTCCGGATCGGGCGCGGTGCGGGCCCGCCAGCGCTCGACCGCGTGCTTCAGGTCGAGCAGGCCCTTGTAGAGCCCCGCCTCGCGCATCGAGGGGGTGAGGTAGCTGACCAGCGTGGCGGCGGACCGGCGCTTGGCCAGCGTGCCCTCCGACGGGTTGTTGGCGGCGTAGAGATAGACGTTCGGCAGGTCGCCGATCAGCCGCTCCGGCCAGCATGTGCTCCCCAGTCCCACCTGCTTGCCCGGCATGAACTCCAGCGCGCCGTGGGTCCCGAAATGGAGCACGGCGTGGGCGGCGAAATCCTCCCGCAGCCAGCGATAGAAGGCGCTGAAGGCGTGGGTTGGCGCGAAGCTGCCGTCGAACAGCAGGCGCATCGGGTCGCCCTCGATCCCGAAGCCCGGCTGCAGCCCGACAAAGACCTGGCCGAACTGGGCGCCCTGGATGTAGAGCGCGCGGCCATTGGTCAGGTGCCGGCCGGGCGCCGGGCCCCATTGCTGCTCCAGCGCATCCAGATGCGGCTCGCGCCGCACATGGTCGTCGACCGGCACCAGGGCATGGACATTGGCATCGGTGCCGTGGCGCTCGCGATTGCCATCCAGCAGGCGGGCGCGCAGGGCATCGACATCGCGCGGCAGGTCGACGGCATAGCCCGCCCGCCGCATCGCCGACAGCGTGTTGAACAGCGATTCGAAGACAGCCAGGTGGGCGGCCGTCCCGGTGGCGCCGGCATTGGGCGGGAAATTGAACAGGACGATGGCGATGCGCCGCTCCGCCCGGGCCGTTCGGCGCAGCGCCACCAGGCGCGTGACGCGCGCAGCCAGCGCCGCCGCGCGCTCCGGCTCCGGTTGCATACGCTGCGGCCCGTCCGAGGCGGCGGAACGGCCACCATAGACCAGCGGCGCAATGGCACCGTCCAGTTCCGGGATCGCCACCATCATCGTGGCCTCGACCGGGGTCAGGCCATGGCGCGACTCGCGCCAGCCCTCCAGGGTCTGGAACTCCACCGGCATGGCGGCGATGTAGGGGACGTCCAGGCGGCCCAGGATCTGCCCGGCCGCCGTCTGGTCGTTGTAGGCGGGCCCGCCGACCAGCGAGAAGCCGGTGAGGGACACCAGGGCGTCGATGCGGGGGCGTCCGCCCTCCTCGAAATAGGCCTCGATCGCCGGCCGCGAATCGAGGCCGGTGGCGAACGCGACCAGCACGCGCAGGCCGCGCGCCTCCAGCGCCGCGATGACCCCGTCATAGTGCGCCGTGTCGCCCGCCAGGACGTAGGAGCGCAGGATCAGCACGCCGACGGTGCCGGCAGCGCCCGCAGGTGCTGGCGGCAGGTCGTCCAGCCGCTCGGTCATGCGGTTGGGAAGGCGCGGGTGATAGAGGCCGACGTCCGGATAGTCGATCGGCGCCGGCGGGTTCAACGTGCCGCGCAAGGCCCGGCGCGGCCCGTCGGCGTACTGGTTCAGCAGGAAGCGGACCAGGCTTTCGATATTGGCGTCGGAGCCGGCCAGCCAGTACTGCATGGTCAGGAAGAAGGCGCGCAGGTCCTGCGCCTTGCCCGGGATCAGGCGCAGGATGCGGGGCAGGCGGCGCAGCATCGCCATCTGGCCGGCGCCGGAGGCGGGCTTGCCCTCCGTCCCCTTGCCGCGCAGGCGCTTCAGCAGCCGGGTCAGGCCGCTTTCGGGCGCGTCCATGCGCAAGGACCCCAGGCGCGTCAGCCGCGCCGCGTCGGGCGCCGACATGACCACGGCCATCGCATCGCAGGCCTCGCGCCGGGCCAGCAGAGCGGGCCGGATCGCGCGGACATGGTCGTCCAGGAACAGCATCGTGGCGATCACGACATGGGCCTGGGCGATGTCGGCCTTGGCCCGTTCCAGGGCTGCTGGATTGTGCTCCCATTCGGCGGCCGCATGCAGGGTCAGGACCAGGCCCGGCACCTGCTGCGCCAGGCGCCGGCCGACGCGGTCGACCGCATGCGCCAGGTGCATGTCCAGCGTGACGATGACGACACGGACCGGGACCGCGGCCGAGAGGACCGCGGCCGGCGAACCCGGGAGCGACGCGTCAGCGCCCGAAATGCGATTTCGCATCGTACAGCGTCCCGATGGTGACGATCGCCAGGCCCCGTTCGGCCGCGAAGCGTTCGGTATTCCGGCGCGCCTTGCCGCGGACGAAGAAGGGGATCTTCTTCAGCTCCTGCTCGGCTTCGCTGGCCCAGGTGAGCGCGGTGCCGGCGGCCGCCTCCACTGGCGCCGGGGCCGGCGGGCTGGCGTGCGCGGCCCCCAGGTGGGAAGGACCGGCCGCGTCGCTGAATTCGAAATCGCTGCGGAACATCGTCAGCAGATGCTCCTCCAGCCCCATCACCAGGGGATGGATCCAGGTGTCGAACAGGACGTTCGTCCCCTCGAACCCCATCTGGGGCGAGAAGCGGGCCGGCACGTCCTGGACGTGCATGGGCGCCGAGATGACGGCGCAGGCGACACCCAGCCGCTTGGCGATGTGCCGCTCCATCTGCGTGCCCAGGACCAGCTCGGGCTGCAGCGCGGCGATGCGGGCCTCCACCTCCAGGTAGTCGTCGGTGATCAGAGCCTCCACCCCCAGGCGCTCGGCACAGGCACGGACGTCGCGGGCGAACTCGCGGTTGTAGGCGCCCAGGCCAACGACCTTGAAGCCCATCTCCTCGTGCGCGACGCGGGCGGCGGCGATGGCGTGGGTGGCGTCGCCGAAGATGAAGACGCGCTTGCCCGTGAGGTAGGTGCTGTCGACCGACCGCGACCACCAGGGCATGCGCGAGGGCGGATCGGCCAGGACGGCGCCGGCGTCGACACCGGCCAGGGCGGCCACCTCCGCCACGAAGTCGCGCGTGGCGCCAAAGCCGATCGGCACCGTGCGGGTCATTGCCTGGCCGAAGGTCTTCTCCAGCCAGCGCGCGGCCGATTCGCCCGTTTCCGGGTAGAGCACCACGTTGAAGTCGGCCTCCCCGATCCCGGCAATGTCGGCGGGGGAGGCGCCGAGCGGCGCGCACAGCGCCACGTCGATGCCCATCTGGCCCAGCAGGCGCGTCACCTCCACGACGTCGTCGCGGTGGTGGAAGCCGAGCGCGGTGGCGCCCAGCAGGTTGCAGCGCGGACGCCGTCCGGCGCGGGGCGGGGCCCGGCGGGTCGGGTCGGCCAGGCGGCGCACGATCTGGTAGAAGGTCTCGCCGGCGCCCCAGCTTTCCTTCTTGGAGTAGGAGGGCAGTTCCAGCGGCACCACCGGCACCGGCAGGGCCAGGGCATGGGCCAGGCCGCCCGGATCGTCCTGGATCAGCTCCGCCGTGCACGAGGCGCCGACCAGCAGGGCCTGGGGACGGAAGCGGGCGCAGGCCTCAAGGGCGGCGGTGCGGAACAGTTCCGCGGTATCGCCGCCCAGGTCGCGGGCCTGGAACGTGGTGTAGGTCACCGGCGGGCGGGCGCCCTGCCGGTCGATCATGGTGAAGAGCAGGTCGGCATAGGTGTCGCCCTGGGGCGCGTGCAGGACGTAGTGGACATCCCGCATCGCCGCCGCGACGCGCATGGCGCCGACATGGGGCGGGCCCTCATAGGTCCAGACGCTGAGCTTCATGAGGCAAACCTCAGCGCCGCGCGGCGCGCCAGGGGCCGGGCGAAAAGCTCCGCCAGGTCGCCCGCCTGATCGAAGCCGTGAATGGGAGAGAAGACGAGCTCGATCGACCACTTGGTGGCCAGGCCCTCCGCCTCCAGCGGGTTGGCCAGGCCCAGGCCGCAGACGACCAGGTCGGGCCGCGCGTCGCGGCAGCGGTCGAGCTGGCGCTCCACGTCCTGGCCCTCGCTCAGGATCGCGTCGTCGGGCAGCAGCGCGAGTTCCGGCGCCATGATCGGGCCGTGCAGGAAGGGGGTGCCCACCTCCACCGGGATCATGCCGAGCTCCCGCGCCAGGAAGCGGGCCAGCGGGATCTCAAGCTGCGAATCGGGGAAGAAGAAGATGCGGCGCCCGGCCAGTGCCGCGCGGTGGCGGGCGACGGCGCGTTGTCCACGCTCGCGCCCCGGTCCGACGGCCCGGTCGAAGACCGCGGGCGCGACGCCGAATGCGTCGGCCGCCGCCTTCAGCCAGGCCGTCGTCCCCTCGACCCCCAGCGGGAAGGGAGCCGGAAGGTGGCGGGCACCGCGCCGTTCCAGCGCCCGCGCGGTGTCGGACAGGAAGGGCTGGGCCAGCAGGAACAGCGTCTCGGGGCCGATCGCCGGCATGGCCTCGCCCCGCACGCCGGGCAGGACGTCGACCCGGGCGATGCCAAGCTCCGCCAGGATGCGGCGGAACTGGTCCTCCACGATGTCGGGCAGGGCACCGACCAGAAGCAGCGTGCGGCCGGGGCTGGCCTGCGGCAGTTCGGGGACCAGTGCCGCCAGGCAGGCGTCCTCTCCTTGGGTGAAGGTCGTCTCGATGCCGCTACCGGAATAGTGCAGGACGCGGACCGCCGCCCGGTCGGGCGTGGCGCGGTGGCGGGCGGACAGGCGCTGCGCCGCCTTGCCCAGGTCGAGCTTGATCACCTCGGACGGGCAGGAGCCGACCAGGAAGAGCAGGCGGATGTCCGGCCGGCGTTCCAGCAGGCGGGTGACGACGCGGTCCAGCTCCTCGTTCGTGTCGGCCAGGCCCGCCAGGTCGCGCTCCTCCATGATGGCGGTGGCGAAGCGCGGCTCGGCAAAGATCATGACGCCGGCGGCGGACTGCAGCAGGTGGGCGCAGGTGCGGGAGCCGACGACCAGGAAGAAGGCGTCCTGGATCTTGCGGTGCAGCCAGACGATGCCGGTCAGGCCGCAGAAGACCTCGCGCTGGCCCCGTTCGCGCAGCACGACGCGGGGCGGGGGGGCGGCGCAGCCGGCCGCCGGGACCGCGTCGCCAGCGTCGATGCCGAGGGCGTCCATGGTCAGACCGCGCCCGTAAGGGCGGTGCGCTGGCGCGCCGATTCCTGCAACCGCGCGGCGCGCAGCTTCAGCAGGAACTGGCCGGCATTGACGACATAGGTGGCATAGGCCGCGAGTGCCAGGAGCATCAGCGGGGTGCCGCTGAGGTCGCCCGTCCAAAGGGCCACCAGGTAGAGCGTGTGCAGGCCGAGGACCAGCATGCTGAACACGTCTTCCCAGTAGAAGGCGGGTGCAAACAGGTAGCGGTCGAAGACCTTCTTTTCCCAGATCGAGCCGGTCACCATGATCGCGTAGAGCACCAGCGTCTTGACCACCACGGAGCCCGCGGCCAGGTCGTAGTCGCTGCCGGTCGAGAGGTAGTGCAGGACGAGGCCCAGGCTGACCAGGAAGACCACGAACTGGATCGGCGCCAGGAAGCCCTGGACCGCGGTCCAGGGGGTCTGGTCGCGGCGGCGGCGCTCCTCGGCCGTGTAAAGGGCGGGCGGGGCCGCATCCTCGGCGACGGGATCGAGCGGCGCGCGGGAGCCGGCCGAGGCGTGCCAGGGGCAGGGCGCCACCCGGTCGACCAGGGCATCAAGCAGGGAATAGGCCGGTCGGCCTGAACAGTCGCCGGCGCGGAGCGCTGCGCTGTGGCGGCGTCCGGCATACCTGCCGTGACCTGCCCCGTGTTCCATCAGGCTCACCATGGCGCCCCTCCCTGGACTGCCAGACGACACATGAACCCTAGCGCCGCGTCGGAGAGAGTGTCAAATATATTGGACGTCTAGGATGATTGACTGTCGGATTGGGCGACGCGATGCAGAAAGTCCGTCATGGCGGCTTTACGCCGCAGCGAACCACGTTTAGTCTGAACGGATCGGATCCCTTCGGATCCCACGACCGCCTCGGAACTGGACAGAAGAGGGCCGGCAGCCTCGATACCTACCCGTACCGACACTCCGGCACACCAGGACGGAACAGGCCGCAACGGCGTTCCGGTTTGCATGCGGTTAGCAGGACATGAGATCCTGCGCCCAGGGGGAAGGATGGGGGCTGTGTCAGCTTCACTTGACACATCGGGCTTGCGCCCCGATGTCACTGGCGGGGGCCTGGGGGGCATGCCGCCGATCGACGATCCATGCGGCGCCGGCCTGGATTGGCGCAACGGGGTCGAAGGCCTGCGCCGCTCCATCGCCCAGTCGGCCACGCCGACCGATGCCGTGCTGGCCAGCGTGATCGAACGCGACATCATCCCGCGCCTGATGCTGGCGCAGGAGGCCGCGCCCCGGCGGGAGGCGCGCGCGCGCGGCGCGCTGGACATCCGTGACAGCACAGCCTTTGCGCGTTTCGTCCTGGCCAGCGACCCACCCACGATCATCGACCAGATCGAGCTGCTGCTGGAGAACGGCATCCGGCTTCAGCGGATCTATACCGACCTGCTGGCCCCGGTCGCGCGCAAGCTGGGCGAGCTTTGGGAACAGGATCGCTGCACGTTCGTCGAGGTGACGATCGGCCTGTCGCGCCTGCAACAGGTCCTGCACGAGGTGGCCCGGCGGGGTACCCGGACCCCACAGCGTCACAAGGTGCCGCGGATTTATCTTGTGCCGGTGCCCGGTGAACAGCATACGTTCGGGTTATCGATGGTCGAGGAGTTCTTCCTGCATGCCGGTTGGGAGACCGCCTGCGACCATGCGGCGTCTGCGGAGACCATTTTGCAGACAGTCTCGCGCAAGGCCCTTGATGTGATCGGCTTCACCATCGGGACGGACACCTTTTTCGAGCCCATGGTCCGGCTGGTCGAGTCGGTGCGCCCGATCGCCGAGCGCCGGGGCATCACCATCCTGGTCGGCGGCAAGTTCCTGCACGACCATCCCCACCTGGCCGGGCAGCTGCCCGGGACGACCCTGGTCCTCGACGGCGTCAGCGCCGTCGGCATTGCCGAGGAACTGATCGCGCGTTCACCCCGGGAGATCGGCTCACTCGCCGCCCCACAGACCGGTCCGTGAAGGTATTCATGATCACCAGCGAACGACAGGCCGAGCGCCCCCTGGTCCCCTTCAGGCTGCCCGAGGAGACCCTCGGCGCCTGGGATGCGGAGACCGCGGCGCGCGTCACGGCGGCCTCGAGCGATGTCGCGCTGGTGATCGATCGCGATGGCTTCGTGCTGGACGTCTCGGTCTCGACCGAAGGCCTGTCGCCAGAGGAGCTGGCTGGCCTGCTGAAGCGCCGCTGGATCGATACGGTGGCCCTGGACAGCCGACCGAAAGTGGCGGAAATGCTGGCCGATGGGCGCAGCGGGGTGACCGGTCGCTGGCGCGAGATCAACCAGTTGCTGGCCAACGGCGCGGTGCCGCTGCGCTGCACGGTCGTCGCCACCGGCAGCGAAGGCCGGGTGATCGCGCTGGGCCGCGACATGCGCCCGGTCGAGGCGCTGCAGCAGCACCTGCTGCACGCCCAGCAGGCGATGGAACGCGACTATGCCCGCCTGCGCCAGGCCGAGTCGCGCTATCGCGTCCTGTTCCAGATCGCATCCGAGGCGGTGCTGATCGTCGACCCGCTGGCCCGGCGAATCGTGGAGGCCAATCCCGCCGCGGGTGCCCTGCTGGGCGTGGCGCACGAATCGCTGGCCGGCAAGCCGCTGGCCCGCGTGCTGCAGGCTGAGTCCGGCGATGGCGGCCTGGGCGTCCTGCTCGACCGCTCGACCTCGACCCGCAGCGGCCCGGTCGCGGTGCGCCTGGCGGATGGGCGCGACGGCTTCGTCGCCGCCGCCTCGCTGTTCAACCAGGACGGCGTGGCCAATGTCCTGATCAGCCTGTCGGCCCAGAAGGTGCCGAGCGCGGCCGATTCGGGTGAAGCCCAGCGCCGCCTGCTGCGCGTGCTCAACCGGGTGCCGGACGCCTTCGTGGTGACGGATGATTCGTTCGCCATCCTCGATGCCAACCTGGCCTTCCTGGAACTGACCCAGTTGCCCAGCGCGGACGCGGCGCGCGGCCAGTCGCTGGGGCGCTTCCTGGGCAAGACGGCCAGCGACATGCGGCTGATGGCCGACCTGCTGCGCGAGCACGGCTCGATCCGCAACCTGGGGACGTTGGCGCGCACGCAGTATGGCGACCAGGAGGAGGTGGAGCTGTCCGCCGTCTCGGCCCGCGACGGGCTGGAGGCGACGCACGGCTTCGTCATTCGTCGGGTGCGGCGCATGACGCTGGCGCCGGCGACCGCGACGCGCGAACTGCCGCGCACGGCAGAGCAGCTGACCCAGCTGGTGGGCCGCGTGTCGCTGCGCGAGATCGTGGCCGAGACGACCGACGTGATCGAGCGCATGTGCATCGAGGCCGCGCTGCACCGCAGCGGCAATAACCGCGTGTCGGCGGCGGAGATCCTGGGCCTGTCGCGTCAGAGCCTGTATTCGAAGCTGAACCGCTATGGCATCGCGAATTCCAGCGGGGATCGCGGCGACGACTGAGCGCCGGAGACGTCTTCTGCGAAGTGGGCGTCCAGTTTGATTGACAGGCCTGAAGTGTCAATTCAGACTTACACACATGATATCGGCCCCCATCCAGCCATCCTTGCGCGCGTGGCCTGCACCGGCCGCCGTCCTGGAACTGCTGAAGCCCCTGACCTGGTTCGCCCCGATGTGGGCGTACATGTGCGGCGTCGTCTCGTCCGGCGTGCCGCTGGCCGACCGTGGCTTTGCCCTGGCGGCGGGCGTGGTCCTGGCGGGGCCGGCGCTGTGCGCCACCAGCCAGGCGGTCAACGACTGGTTCGACCGCCATGTCGACGCGATCAACGAACCGGGGCGGCCCATCCCGTCGGGCCGCGTGCCGGGCCGCTGGGGCCTGGGGATCGCCTGTGTCTGGACGGTCCTGTCAGCTGCCTTTGCCGCGACGCTGGGCCCCTGGGTCCTGGGCGCCGCCCTGGTCGGGCTGGCACTGGCCTGGGCCTATAGTGCGCCGCCCGTCCGCCTGAAGCAGTCCGGCTGGTGGGGGCCGGCTGCGGTGGCCCTGTCCTATGAAGGGCTGGCCTGGTTCGCCGGGGCCGCCGTCATGGCGAATGCCCTGCCGGACGGGCGCATCCTGGCCCTGATCGCGCTCTATAGCCTGGGCGCGCACGGCATCATGACGCTGAACGATTTCAAGGCGGTCGAAGGCGACCGGCAGATGGGCCTGCGCTCGCTGCCGGTCGTCCTGGGCGTGGCGGGGGCTGCCAAGGTTGCCTGCGCCGTCATGGCCGTGCCGCAGGTGGTGGTCGTCGGGCTGCTCTGGTCGTGGGGGCAGGACGTCTATGCCCTGGCGGTTGCCCTGCTGCTGCTGGTCCAGGTCGGGCTGATGGCCCGGCTGCTGGGCGAGCCCCGGCGCCTGGCCCCCTGGTACAACGCGACCGGGACCACGCTCTATGTCGTTGGCATGCTGGTCGCGGCCTTTGCCGTGCGGCCGCTTGTGGCGGGGGTCTAAGATGGCGGCGCAGGCAAGCGGCTTGGGGTGGCTGGGCATCGTGCGCCTGGGCCTGGTCCAGGCGGCGATCGGGGCGATGGCGGTGCTGACCACGTCGACCCTCAACCGGGTGATGGTCGTGGAACTGGCCCTGCCGGCCAGCGTGCCGGCGGCGCTTGTCGCCTGGCACTATGTCGTGCAGCTGTCCCGCCCACGCTGGGGGCACGCCGCCGACCGTGGCGCCGCGCGCGGGACCGAGCGGACATCGTGGATCATCCTGGGCCTGGGCATCCTGGCCCTGGGCGCCGTGATCGCCGCCAACGCGACCGTGATCATGGCCGAGTCGCCGCTCCTGGCCGGCGTGCTGGCGGTCCTGGCCTTCACCATGATCGGTGGCGGCGTCGCGGCGGCGGGGACGTCGCTGCTGGCGCTGCTGGCTTCGGCAGTGGCCGAGGAGCGACGCCCGGCCGCCGCGGCAATCACCTGGATCATGATGATTGCCGGCATCATCGTGACGGCCGGGGTGGCCGGCGCCGCGCTGGACCCGTATTCGCCGCAGCGCCTGGTCCTGGTCGCCTCGGGCGTCGCGGCTTGCGCCTTCATCCTGGCCGTGCTGGCGGTGCGCGGAGTCGAGGCCCGCCTGGAGCCCACGGCGGCCGCGCAGGGGCGGCCGGACCTGCCCTTTGGCCAGGCCCTGGCGCGGGTGTGGCAGGATCGCATGGCGCGCCGCTTCACCCTGTTCGTGCTGGTGTCGATGCTGGCCTACAGCGCGCAGGACCTGATCCTGGAGCCCTATGCCGGACTGGTCTTTGGTTATTCGCTGGGTGAATCGACCCAGCTGACCGGGCTTCAGCATGGCGGCGTTCTGGCGGGCATGATCGTGCTGGGCCTGGCGGGTACGCTGGTGCGGGGCGACCGGACCCGCCTGCTGCGGCGCTGCGTCGTGTTGGGCTGCCTGGGTTCGGCCGGCGCCATGGCGCTGCTGGCGGCGGCCGGCCTGCAGCCCGATGGGGTCCAGCTGGCGCCGCTGGTCGTGATCCTTGGCCTGGCCAATGGCGTCTTCGCCGTGTCGGCCATCGGCCTGATGATGGCCTTTGCCGGGGCGGACCGCAGCCAGGGGGCGGGCCTGCGCGTCGGCGTCTGGGGCGCCGCGCAGGCGATCGGCTTCGCCGTGGGCGGCTTTGCCGGGGCGGCCGGCCTGGACCTGGCCAGCCGTGTACTGGGCCAGGGTGGGTCGGCCTTCGCCGTGGTCTTTGGCTTGGAGGCGCTGGGCTTCCTGGCGGCGGCGCTGATCGCGCTGAGCCTGGGCCGCGAGCCGCGCCCGGCCCGCCTGTCCGCCGCGACGATGCAGGGGAGACTGACATGAGCATGCCGCCGACCTATGACGCCATCGTGGTCGGCGGCGGTCCCGCCGGCGCCACTGCGGCCGACGACCTGGCGCGGGCCGGGCATCGCGTCCTGCTCCTGGAGCGGGGCGGCCGGATCAAGCCCTGTGGCGGCGCCGTGCCGCCGCGCCTGCTGGACGATTTCCAGGTGCCGGACAGCCTGGTCGTCGCGCGTGCCCGCTCGGCCCGCATCGTGGCACCGTCGGGCAAGTCGGTGGACATGCCGATCGACGGGGGCTTTGTCGGCCTGGTCGACCGCGAGACCTTCGACGCCTGGCTGCGCGCCCGTGCCGTGCGGTCCGGCGCCGAACTGCGCACCGGCACCTTTGACCGGATCGAGCGCGACGCCGACGGCACGGCCCTTGTCGTCTTTCGCGAAGGCGCGGGCGAGGCCCGGGCCGAGGTGGCGCTGCGCGCGCGCTGCGTCATCGGCGCCGATGGCGCCAATTCCGCCGTCGCCCGCCAGGCCGTGCCCAAGGGCGGCCGGCCCCGCCACGTCTTCGCCTATCACGAGGTGATCCGGGCGCCGGAAGGCCGTGCCGAAGCCTATGACGGCAGCCGATGCGACATCTACTATCGCAAGGACCTGTCGCCCGACTTCTATGCCTGGGTGTTCCCGCATGGCGAGACGGCCAGCGTCGGCGTCGGCAGCGCGCAGAAGGGCTTCGCGCTGCGCAAGGCGGTGCGCGACCTGCGCGCCGAGAGCCTGCTGGAGGGCTGCACCCTGGTGCGTTCCGAGGGTGCGCCGATCCCCCTGAAGCCCCTGCGGCGCTGGGACAATGGCAGGGATGTCGTCCTGGCCGGGGACGCGGCGGGCGTGGTCGCGCCGGCCTCGGGCGAGGGGATCTACTACGCGATGCTGGGCGGGCGGCTGGCCGCGGATGCGGCGCATCTGCTGCTGAAGACAGGCAAGGTGCGCGCCCTGGCCACGGCGCGGCGGCGCTTCATGCGGGCGCACGGCCTGGTCTTCCTGATCCTGGGGATCATGCAGCGCGTATGGTATCGCAACGACACGCGGCGGGAGCGCTTCGTCGCGATGTGCGCCGACCCCGATGTGCAGCGCCTGACGTGGGAGGCGTACATGTCGAAGGAACTTGCACTGCTGCGGCCCATTGCACATGTCCGGATCTTCCTTGCCGATCTGGCACATCTGATGGGTCTTGCACGTATATGACGACAGCCGCCGCCGCCTATCCCCAGCGGCGCCGGGTCGAGATCATCGTCGCCGCCGCCGCCGCCATCGTGACGGCGGGGCTGGGCGGCCTCGCGACCGACATCGGCCCCTGGTACTACAGCCTCAAGGTTCCGGACTGGAAGCCGCCCGACTGGGCGTTCGGGCCGATCTGGACCACGATCTTCATCCTGGCCGCCATCGCCAGCGTGCTGGCATGGCGTGGCGCGCGCAGTGCTGGCGAGCGCAGTCGCGTCCTCGTCCTGTTCGGCGTCAACTACGCGCTGAACCTGCTGTGGAGCGTGCTGTTCTTCACGCTGAAGCGGCCGGACTGGGCGCTGGTCGAAGTCGCCTTCCTGTGGCTGTCGATCGTGGCCCTGGTGGTCGGGCTGTATCGCCTCTCGCGCCTGGCCAGCCTGCTGATCGTGCCCTATCTGGCCTGGGTCAGCCTGGCCTCGGTCCTGACCTGGTGGATCGTCCAGAATAACGGCCCCTTCGCCTGATGCTGGGGGATCTGGTCGACTCCGGTCATGTGGTCGACCTGATCCTTGCCGTGCTGGTGCTGGAAGTGCTGGCGCTGGGCCTGTGGCGGCGGCGCCTGATGGCGATGCTGGTCGCCGCCCTGCCGGGGGCCTGCCTGCTGCTGGCCCTGCGTTGCGCACTGACCGACGCGGGCTGGCCCTGGGTCGCGCTGTGGCTTGCGCTGTCGTTCCCGGCGCATCTGCTGGACCTGTGGCGCCGGCCCCCCTGAGCGGTCATCCATCGTCGGCGTGGAGGCGGCGGCGCAGGCGGCGGGAGAAGATGGCGACGACCGCCAGGACGGCCGGCACGCTTGCCGCGGTGACCAGGCCCGGGTCCAGGCCGGGCACCAGCTTGTCCAGTCCCTTGGCCAGGTAGCCGATCAGGCCGACGAGATAGTAGCTGATCGCCACCACCGACAGGCCTTCGACCGTCTGCTGAAGGCGCAGCTGCATGTCGGTGCGCCGGTTCATCGAGTCGAGCAGTTCCAGGTTCTGCCGCTCCAGCATCGTCTCGATCCGGGTGCGCAGCAGCGAACTGGCGGCGGAGGTGGCGCGTTCCAAGTCGTCCAGCCGCCGGGTGAAGGACAGGCAGGTGCGGACGGCCGGATCCAGGCGCCGCCTGGTGAAGTCGGCCAGCGTGGGAAACCCCTTGATCCGCCCGTCGCCCAGGTTGCGCAGGCGATCGGCCGCCAGTTCGGCATAGGCCTGGGTGGCACTCATGCGATAGCTGCTGCGGGCCTTGACGTGCGTCACCTCGGCCGAGAGCGCCGTCAGCTCGGCCAGCATCACCTGGTCCTCGGCGGCACCGGCGGCGATCTGGTCGGCCAGCACGCCCAGCCGGCCCTGCAGGGCCGACAGGTGCGGCGCCAGCGCCTGGGCATCGGGCAGGCCAAGCAAAGCCATGTTGCGGTAGTTGCCCAGTTCCTGGAGCTGCTGCACCAGGCGCGACAGGTCGCCCGGCGTCAGGCTGCGATTGTGGATCAGCAGTCGGCCCAGCCCATCCTCGTGGGTGCGGAAGGCGGACCAGATGCGGGCGCCACCCTCCGCCACGAGGCACGAGACCAGGTCAGCGGCAGGGAAGGTCGCGCGGATGGTCGCCGGGTCGGGTTCCGCCCCGTCGAGCACGACGACCTGCGTGGCGCGCAGGATGCGGCCCGGCACTTCAGCCAGCCAGTCCGGCGGCAGGCGCTGGGCAAGGCCGGTCGTGAAGTCGCACTCGGCCGGCTCGCTGCGGATGAAGGTGTAGCTGGCGAATTCCGTATGGCGTTCCCAGACGAAATGGATGCCGTCCAGCTCGGCGATGAAGTGCTTGCCGGGCGCGGCCGCCACGCCGAACCGCCGGCACAGCGCCTCGGCCGCGGCGCGGTCGGCGGCGAAGCCGTCCTCCCCCGACAGCATGACGAGCTGGAACAGCCGGGCGGGGGCTGAGAACGGGGGAAAGCGCCGCAGGTGCAGCTCTTCATTGAGCGTGCGGCGGAGCGGGTGATCCTCAAGCGGCAGGATCGCCGAAGCATGGGCCATGAAGGGGCTAGCCCGGCCAGGAGGCGACGAGGAGCACCAGCCCCGCCAGAGCCAGCGTGCCATGCACCACAAGCGCAAGGGAGCCGGCCTGTACCCGGCGCCAGCGCGCCAGGGGCAGCCACAGGCCGGTCACGACGGTGCCGCCCAGGAACAGGAAGGCGATGGTCGCCATCCCCCCAGGCCAGGCGCGCCCATCGAGCAAAGCGAGGAGGAGCAGGGTGAGCCCGGCCACGGCGGCGGCGCCGTGCAGGAGGCCCGGCAGCCAAATGGCCCCGCCGGGGCGGAGCCATTGGTAGAGGGCGAGGAGGGTGATCCCGCCCAAGGCCGCGCCGCCAAGCAGGAGGGCGCCCAGTCCTGGCATCGCCCTGGCCTGCCCGCGGCGCCTGGCCTGTCGCCTATTCCTCGTAGTGCTGGAGGAGATAGGCGATGACGTCGGCGCGATCCTGCGCCTTGGGCAGGCCGGGGAAGGCCATCTTGGTCCCGCGCACCATCTTCTGCGGGTTCTGCAGGTAGTCGAACATCACCTGCTGCGTCCAGACGATGCCGGACGACTTGTTGGCGTTGGAGTAGGTATAGCCCTCCACGGTGCCGGCGGTGCGGCCGAAGATGCCGTGCAGGGTGGGGCCGACCTTGTTCTTGCCGGCCTCGACCGTGTGGCAGGCCTGGCAGCGCTTGAAGATGATCTCGCCCTTGGCCGGGTCGCCGGTCAGGGCGGGGCCGCCGGCGTCCGACACTTCGAGCGTGACGGGCTCGGCCTGGGCTGCCACGGGCAGGCCGGCCATGGCCAGGGCTGCTGCTGCGATCAGGACCTTCGTCGCTTTCATCATCCGACCACTCCCTGAGAGGCACTTCTTGTTGGCATCGTAACCTTTGGCGGGCTGTGCAGCCGAAGGGTACTTTAGTCCGTGCCCTGGTTGCGCCAGTTTGACACGGTAATCACTCTGTACGCTGTGGCGGCTGCGCCGGATCACTCAAGGTGCCGAAACGTCCGGCACCCTGAGTGGGTTGCCTCATTCGGGCAAGGGCGGCGCGATATAGAGGTCGTTGGTGGCGTAGTGGTGCAGCACGGCCCAGTCGCGCCACTGGTCGACGACCGTGCCGGTGAGCAGGATGCCGATGCCGCCGGTCAGCGGGGTGAGGACCGCGAACCACCAGGCCCAGCGATGGATCGACTCCATCGAGGCGTTGAAGCCCATCGTCCAGCGCCAGAACAGGCCGGCCCGTTCCGACGCCGTGCCACGGTCCGAGATCTGGTCGAGCTCGCGGTCGCCGCCATAGCGCGTCACGGCCAGGATCGTCGCGCCGTGCATCGCGAAGAGCAGGGCCGAACCATAGAGGAAGGCGATCGAGAAGCAGTGGAACGGGTTGTAGAACAGGTTGCCGTGCAGCAGCGACAGGTTGTTGGTCCAGTCAAGGTGCGGGAAGATCCCGAACGGCACCGCCTCGCTCCAGCTGCCCATCATGATCGGGCGGAAGAAGCCCAGCACCAGGTAGAGCCAGATGGCCGCGGCGAAAGCCCAGGCGACATGGGTCCCAAGGCCCAGCTGCCGCGCCCGCCTGTAGGTGCGCAGCCACCAGAGCAGGATCGACGCCGTCAGGAAGAAGCCGGCCATCAGCCACCAGCCACCCTGTTCCAGCGGCGGCAGGATGCTGAGGCCGTATTCGGGCGGCGGCGGCTGCAGCGACAGCCAGGGCAGGTGGACGATGAACTTCACCGGGTCCCAGCCGACCGAGGCCCACATGTTGAGGCCGATGATCTCGATCGCGATGAAGCCGCAGAAGAGCGAGGCCATGCCCAGCCCGCCCAGGTAGACGGGGCCGATCTGGGCATTGCCGAACATGCCGATCAGGCGGGAGAAGAACGGCGTGCCGCTCCGGGTGAAGGTGCTGGACCGCATCGGCACGCCGTATTCCGGGGCCGAGCGGACCTGTACCTGGGTGAAGATGTTCTGGTAGCGAGCCATCACAGGGTCCTCAGGTTCGGGGCCGTTACAGGCCGGGGCCGGGATAGGGGGCGGGCAGCGATCCGCCGGGGTCGGCCAGCTGCCACAGCGGCAACCACCAGCTGTCCCAGGCCTGGACCCAGTAGGGGCCCGAAATCACCATGCAGACGGCGCTGAAGAACACGGCGGCCAGAGCCAGGAACAGGCCCAGGCGATGGATGCCAAGAGGCCCGATCGAGTAACCGATGAGGTCGCGGAAGAAGGTGTCCTCGTGCTCCGGGGTCTTCATCTCCTCGCCCCGGCCGGGATTGGCCGCCGACAGGATCAGCGCGCCATGAAGCGATAGGGCCAGGGTCGTCGTGAAGAAGAAGGTGATCGCGATCATGTGCGCGGGGTTGTAGTGGAAGTTGCCGAACTGGTAGCCCGTGGTCGACACCCAATCGAGATGGGTGAAGATCCCGTAGGGAAAGCCAAAGGCCCAGGCGCCCAGCAGGACAGGGCGGATCACCACAAGCGTGAAATAGGCGAAGATCGCCATCGCGAAGGCGATGGGCACGTGATAGCCGATGCCCAGCTTGCGGCAGATCTCGACCTCGCGCAGGGCCCAGGAGCCGAAGGCACCCAGCGCGCAGAAGGTGATGATCTGCCACAGCCCGCCTTCCTGCATGGGGGCCAGCGCCAGGCCGTATTCGACCGCCGGCGGATTGATCGTGATCAGGAACGGGTTCCAGGTGCCCTGGAGCGCCGCGCCATAGAAGATGAGGGCAGTGCCCAGCGCGGCGAACATGGCCGTCGTCACGCCGAAGAAGCCCACGTAGAAAGGACCGATCCAGTAGTCGAACAGGTCGCCCCCGATGAGGGTGCCGCCGCGGACCCGGTACTTCCGCTCGAAGCTCAAGAGTGCCATATCAGATCCCCCCGGTTTCGACTTCCCGGCCTTGTTATTCCCCTGACCCGGCAGGCCAGGCCGCGTGACGCCTTACGCTACTGACTGCCGCCGGGCGTCCCGATGGCGGTGCCATCGGGCCGGCGGTCGTGGCGGACTGCGCCGGAAGATCCGGCACCGCCCGCCACTGGCGAGGGGGAGGCGCGAGGCCTCCCGCTCAAGTCGGACTGATCGGGCTGCTGTCGAGCAGCGAACTGGTCGCTGCCGGCCGCGGTCCCTCGATCCAGTTGAAGCGATTGGTGCTCAACAGGATGAAGTGGATCAGCAGAGCCAGAGTGAAAAGGAAGACCCCGAGCGCAACCAGGGCGCGACGCGGGTCGAACAGGGTCCAAAGCCGCCACATGACATACCCTCCCTTATGTGAAGAGGCTGGATGCGAAGGCCTGCGCATAGTCGACGCCGTTCTGCAGCGCCGAATATCCGCCGGGACCGGGCAGCCACGGCCGCCACATCCAGACCAGGACGTGGGCGACGATCGCGATCACCGTGAACGCGATGAAGCTGGACATGAATATTCGATGGAATTCCCTGGCCTCGTCTTCCGTGAGACCAGAGAACGTTCCGGAACGTTCGTCTCTGAGACTCATGCTCCCACCTCCATATGCTTGTTGTCGTGCCCCCGGCCGTCGGTGGCCGGAGTGGTTTCGACGGGCCGCCAGGCGGCCTGCCGAGGAATTGGCCGGATACACCGGCCATGGGGTGAGAGCGTGCCGGTCATGCGGCAAACTCCCGTGATCGAGGGGCGGTCGCGGCCAGGCAGGCGCGCGTGACGGTCGGCTCGCCATTGCGGCGCGCGGCGCGTTCGGCGTCGTCGCGCAGGCGCTTGGCGGCGGAGATGCGGACCAGGACCGGCTCCGCGTCAATCAGCGTATCGAGAAGCGCGCGCGCGTCCGCCGTCCAGGGCAGTTCCGCGGCACCGCGGGCGGGCGTTGCCTCGACCCGGTCCAGATCGGTGGCGAGCGGCAGGATGTTGAAGAGGGCGTCGAACAGGGCGTTGCAGACTTCCTGCACCAGCCACACGGCACCCGAATAGCCCATCACCGGGGTGCCGGTATGGCGCCGGATGACGGCGCCGGGAAACGACACGGGGATGTAGACGGCACGCGATCCCGTCTCGGCCAGATACATCCGCTCATTGTAGCTGCCGAACATCACCAGCGGCGGGGTGGCCGCGATCGCGGCGCGCACGGCCGCGTTGTCCGGCTTGACCCCTGCCTTGCGCGAGAACGCGAAGGTGCAGGGCAGGCCCATGTCGGCTTCCAGGAAATTGCGGATGCCGCGGGCATAGGTGTCGGTCGCGACGACGGCGAAACTGGCCGTGCCGAAGAAGTCCTGCGTCACGGAGCGCCACAGGTCCCACAGCGGCTTGATCGTCGTGTGCTTCTCGCGCGTGATGAACGGCTCGGGGTCAAGGCCCGTCAGCTCGCCCAGCGTGCGCAGGAAGGCGGTGGTCGACTCCAGGCCGATCGGCGCCTGGAGATAGGGACGCTCCAGCTTCTCGCACAGGTTGCGGCCGAACTCGCGGTACAGGCAGACGTTCACCTCGGCATCCGCCAGGTTGCGGATGTCGGCCAGGTGGCTGCCCAGCGGGAAGACCATGTTGACCTGGGCCCCGATGCCTTCGACCAGGCGGCGCATCTCGGCCAGGTCGGAGGGCATGTTGAACGTGCCGTACATCGGCCCGATCAGGTTGACGCGCGGGCGCTCGCCCTCCTTGCGGGCGCGGGCCTTCGGCACCTTCTTGGGACCGAACTGGGTCCACAGCCAGGTCAGCGCGCGGTCGGCTGCCTGCCACTGGTCCTCGTCGATCGTGCGCGGCAGGAAGCGCTGGATGTTCGTGCCTTCGGGCGTGACACCGCCGCCGATCATCTCGGCGATCGAGCCGGTGACGACGAC
This sequence comes from Zavarzinia sp. CC-PAN008, assembly GCF_051903925.1. Lineage (GTDB taxonomy): Bacteria > Pseudomonadota > Alphaproteobacteria > Zavarziniales > Zavarziniaceae. The sequence continues at coordinate 3,969,192 of NZ_CP173678.1, read as the reverse complement.
CGCCGGCAGGTGCGGGTCGAGCGTGCTCCAGGCGCGCTTCATCGCGCCCTCGGTTCCCGTCTTGCCCAGCTCCTCCTCGCCCAGGCCGGTCACGACGATCGGCAGCTCGTGCGGGGGCAGGGCGTCGGTATAGTGCAGGACCGAGGTGACGGGCAGGTTCTCGCAGCCGACGGGTCCGTCGATGATGACCTGCAGGCCCTTGATCGCGGTGAAGGCGTAGACGGCGCCCCAATAGCCGCCGGCCCGGTCGTGGTCGAGGATCAGCATCCCACCGCCTCCTCCGACTTGCGCAGGGCCGCCTGCTGCTTGGCGTAGCGGGCCTTGAACTCCGGCCGGTCGCTGGGCAGGTCCTCCCACACCCCGGCGGCCGCTCCGTCGCCCACGCCCTCGAAGAAGGCGGTCATGCGGTCGAAGCGCGCCTTGCCCGCCATGGCGGCATTGACGACGGTCGCCAGCGAGCCGGCGCCGGCCACGCCCATCAGCGGCCGGGCCGAGATCAGGTTGGTGAAGTAGAGCGCCGGGATTCCCCGTGCCTTGGCGTGCTGGACCACGGGCGTGGTGCCGATCGCCAGGTCCGGCGTCAGGGCGTCGACCGCGGCCAGGTCCTGCTCCAGCGAGGCCCGGTACTGCACGGGCACGCCGCGCTGGTCGAGCCAGGCGCGGTCGGGCTCCGACCACGGCGTCTGCGGGCAGGCGGTGCCGACATAGGCGACGTCCGCGCCCGATTCGACGAGCAGTCGCGCCACCAGCAGCTCCGACCCCTCGTAGCCCGAGACGGTGATGCGCCCGCGGATCGGGCGCGCCGCCAGGGCCGCGCGGATCGGGCCCAGGGCCGCGTTGCGCGCGGCGTCGATCCGGGCGCGGGGCAGGTTGCAGGCCTGGCCCACCGCCTCGAGCCAGGCATCGGTGCCATCGCAGCCGACGGGCGCGGAGGGCACGATCGCGCGTCCGGCGGCCGTGAACTCGCGGATCGAGGCGGTATAGAACGGGTGGATGGCCGCGACCGCGGCGCAGTCCAGCGCGGCATAGAGCTCGCGCCATTCGCGGGTAGGCACGACCGGCCCGGCGGCCAGGCCCAGCGGCTCCAGCAGCATGCCGATGCCGACCGGGTCGGCCGGGAACATCTCGCCCAGCAGGGTGATCGTGGGCCGCTCGCTGCGCACCCGCGGCGCCGCGACCGGACCCTGCTCCGCCTCGCCCCGGGCATATTTCAGCATCGCCCCGGCCAGCACGTCCTTGGCCTCCGCATGGGTCGGAATGCCGAAGCCGGGAACGTCGATGCCGATCACGCGAACGCCGTCGATCTCCTTCGGCAGGAGTTGCAGCGGCACGCCCGAGGCCGTGGGCACGCACAGATTGGTGACCACGATCGTGTCATAGAGGGCAGGGTCCGCCAGCTTGAACACCGCCTCGCGGATGTCCTCGAACAGCTTGCCGGTGACCAGCGTCTCGGAATTGAAGGGGACGTAGCCGACGGTGCGGCGCGCACCATAGAAGTGGGAGGTGAAGGTCAGGCCGTAGACACAGCAGGCCGAGCCCGAAAGGACGGTCGCCGTGCGCCGCATGCGCAGGCCAACGCGCAGCGAGCCGAAGGCCGGGCACATGCTTTGCGGCTGGTCGTGCGGGCCCCGCGGATAGTCGGCGGCATAGCGGGCCAGGATCTCGCCCTTGCCGGCCTGCTCAGCCGCCTGCCGCAGCGTGTCGCCGGACGCGCAGGCCCCCTCCACGGCGGTTGCCCGTCCCACGCCATCGCCCGGGACGGCTGTGCCTGGGGGCGGCGCGGCAGCCGTTGGGTGGGCGATGGCGCCGGCGTCGGGCAACGCCGCCGGGTCGATGCCGCAACGCTCGGCATCGACACCGGGGGGACGATCGGGATGGCGGTCCACGGCTGGCCTCAGACCGCGTCGTAGACGACTTCGAGGGTACGCGGCACGACGAACTCCGCCCCGCGCATGTCGGCCTGGCTGGCCGGCTGCAGCACCACGCCGGCGCCCGTCTGGTCGCCCGCGAACAGGCCCAGCAGTCCTTCGGAGCTCAACGGCCTGGGCCGCACCGGCGGGGCTTCGGCCACGTTGGTGGCCAGTTCCTCGAACAGGCCGGCCCAGCGGCCGCCCGGAATGCCGATGATCTGGTAGTTGGCCGACTTGCGGCGGATGTCCTCGTCCGCCGGGATCGCCGCCAGGACCGGGATGCCGACCGCTTCGGCAAAGGCCTGCGCCTCGCCCGTGCCGTCGTCCTTGTTGATGACCATGCCGGCGACGCCGACATTGCCGCCCAGCTTGCGGAAGTATTCGACCGCGGAGCAGACATTGTTGGCGACGTAGAGCGACTGGAGGTCGTTCGAGCCGACGACGATCACCTTCTGGCACATGTCGCGGGCGATCGGCAGGCCGAAGCCTCCGCAGACCACGTCGCCCAGGAAGTCGAGCAGGACGTAGTCGAAGCCCCATTCGTGGAAGCCCAGCTTCTCCAGCAGTTCGAAGCCGTGGATGATGCCGCGCCCGCCGCAGCCGCGGCCGACCTCCGGCCCGCCGAGTTCCATGGCGAACACGCCATCGCGCTTGAAGCAGACGTCCTCGATCCGGACTTCCTCGCCCGCCAGCTTCTTGCGGGAGGATGTCTCGATGATCGTGGGGCAGGACTTGCCGCCGAAGAGCAGCGAGGTGGTGTCGCTCTTGGGATCGCAGCCGATCAGCAGGACCCGCTTGCCCTGCTGGGCCAGCATGTAGCTGAGGTTGGACAGGGCGAAGCTCTTGCCGCTGCCGCCCTTGCCATAGATCGCGATGATCTGCGTTTCCTTCGTCACCGGGCCGGTGGCCACGGGATCCGGCTCGATCGCTGCTTCGAGGCGCAGTCGCTCGGCCGCGTTCACGGCGATGTTCATGCGCATCCCCTCCAGTCCAGGACCATTTTCAGGCAGGTCGAATCGTTGAAAGCGGCGCTGTAGGCCTGGTCCGCCGCCTGGGCGCCCAGGCGATGCGTGATCAGGCCGTCCAGCGACAGGCGCCCGTCGTGGATCAGGGCCAGCGTCGCGGCCAGGTCGGGCGGCGCCCATTCCGCCGCCACCCGGATCCGCGCCTCGCGCAGGAAGGCGGGCGGGAAGGCGAAGCTGAGCGGACGGTCGTAGAAGCCGGCCAGCACGATCTCGCCGCCGCGGGCCAGGCGCGGCATGGCCGCGTCCAGGATGTCGGGATCGCCGCTGGCGTCGCAGATCACGCGATAGGCCCGGTTGGCGTCCGCCTCCGGATGCAGGACGGGATAGCCGCAGGCGCCGGCCTGCCGGGCTGCGTTCGTCTCCCACACGGTGGGTGGCCGCTCGCCCAGGACCAGCGCCAGGCGGGCCAGCAGGCGACCCAGGACGCCATGACCGATGATCAGGTCGGGCAGGGTGCCGCCCGCAAGGGCGTGGTGGGCGGTCGCGGCTAGGGCGACGAGGACGCCCTGTTCGCGCAGATGGTCGTCCAGCGTGACGGCGCGGGTGCTGGGCACCACCAGGCGCCGCGCGGCGCCGCCGAACAGGCCGCGCACATCCTTGAAGCCGGCGGAGCCGGGCACGAAGACGCGCTCACCCACCCTCGACAGGGCCTCCGGCCCTGCGTCGACGACCTCTCCCACCGATTCGTAGCCGGGGACCAGCGGGTAGCCCATGCCGGGGAAGTTGGGCATGCGGCCCGACCACAGAAGCCGTTCCGTGCCGGTGCTGATGCCGCTCCAGTCGACATCGACGACGACGTCGGCGGCGGCCAGCGGCTGCAGTTCGACGCGGCGAAGCGCGAGCTGGCCCGGCCCCTCCATCACCACTGCGATTGTATCCAGTTCCGACATCTGTCCGACCCCTTACCGGTGTCAGGCCTCATGTATGTAACGATAACTGTACACTTCACTATGTCAAAGCAATTGTACATTTAGATCCTGACGGCCCAGGCAGGGCTGATCAGGCCTGGGCGACCAGGACCTGGACCATCAGCGGCACGGCGGTGGCGGGATGGCGCACGGCGCCGAATCCGGCCTGGACCAGCATGGCCGTCAGCTCCGCCTGGGTGCGGGGGCGGCCACTGCCCATGGCCGCGAGGTAGAGCCCGAAATAGGCATCGCCCATCGGCCCGGCGCCGGCGGTCCCGGCCATCGGCTCCGCCACCAGGAGGGTGGCGCCGGGCGCCAGTGCCGCGTGCACGTTGCGCAGGATGGCCAGCGCCGCCGAGTCGTCATGGTCGTGCAGCACGCGCACAAGGCTTGCGATGTCAGCGCCCGTGGGCAGCGGGTCGGTGAAGAAGCTGCCGCCGACACAGGTGCTGCGCGCGGCCAGACCCGCCGCCTCCAGCCGCTGGCGCGCCAGGGACACGACCGGCGGAAGGTCGAACAGGACCAGCTCAAGCCGCGGGGCGCGGGCGCCCGCCGCGGCCAGGAAGGCGCCCGCCCCGCCGCCTACGTCCAGCAGGCGGCGGTGGCGATGCACAGGCCAGGCGTCCAGAACCTGGTCGGCGATCATCGCCTGCGACGCTGCCATCAGCTCGCTATAGGCCCGGGCCCGCTCCGGCGGCAGGGCGGTGGGATCGGCATTGCCGGAATAGGGCCAGAAGCCGCCCAGCTGGCGCGCGGGGCTGCGCCGCTCCAGCACGGCCAGGGGCTCGGCCAGGTCGGCATAGAGCATGGCGTGGTGCGCCACCATCGGCGCGATGCCGGGATTGCCCAGCAGGGCGGCACCCAGCGGGCCCAGGGCGAATCGGCCGCCTGCCAGCCCCTGGGCCAGGCCCAGGGAGGCCGCAGCCTTCAGCAGGCGCTCCGTCGCGGCGGGGCTGAGGCCCAGGTGCGGCGCAAGGCCGGCGGCGTCGCCGGGCCCGGCCGCCAGGTGATCGAACAGGCGGACCTGGATGCAGGCGGCCAGGACCTGGGAATAGACGAAGCCGGCGACCAGGTCGAACAGGGCCCGGGCGTTGCGCCGCGCGATCGGCCGGGCAAAGGGCAGGCGAAGGGCCGCGCGCTGGAAGCGCGGGCTGGCCAGCAGGCCGTTGCGCAGGCGCAGCCACGCCTCGTGCCAGCGGGCCAGATGCCGCGCCGGCGTCGCGGTCGCGCGCGCCGGCAGCGGCCGGACCAGGGGACCGGTGCCCATTCAGGCCCCGTGCAGCAGCTGCTTCGGCGCCAGGCGCAGCGCCTGGGCGCGCACGAGGTCGCGCAGGGCCGCAGCGCCTGGCGACGGCGGGATGCTGGCCATGGCGCCGGCGATCAGGGTTTCCAACCGCTCGACCGCGCGCTCGACGCCCAGTTCGGCCACCGCGTTGGGGCGGCCCAGGGCGGCATCGCGGCCGGTCGGCTTGCCCTGCTCGACCCCCGTCGCGGTCGCGTCCAGCAGGTCGTCCGCCACCTGGTAGGCCTCCCCCAGACGGTGGCCCAGAAGGCGCCAGGGCTCCGGGTCGGCGCCGCTCGCCAGGGCGCCGGCCATGGTGGCGGCGACGAACAGGGCGCCCGTCTTGGCGCAGCGATAGTCGGCCGGCACGGGATTGGATTCGCATTCCCACGCCTGGCCCGCGGCAATGCCGTGCGGCGCGCCGACGCTGCGTGCGACCAGGCCCAGCAGGGCGGGAAGGCGCGTCGGCGCGGTGCTGCCCGCCTCGGCCAGGACCTCGAACCCCAGGACGATGAGAGCATCGCCCGCCAGCAGCGCCAGCGGCACGCCGAAGGCGGCGTGGACCGAGGGCAGGCCCCGGCGCAGGCCGGCATCGTCGAAGCAGGGCAGGTCGTCATGGACCAGGGAGGCGCAGTGCAGCAGCTCGATGGCACTGGCCGCCGCGATCGCCAGCGTGGGCTGGTCGCCGCCGCAGGCTTGGGCCACGGCCAGCGAGAGGCGGGGGCGGACGCGGGCCCCGCCGGGAAAGACCGCATGGCGCATCGCGGCGGCCAGCAGGGGCGGGCCGCCCGGCCGGTCGGCCCGCGCCACGGCGCGGTCCAGGGCCAGTTCCACCGGGTCGCCGACCAGGGGCGGGACGATGCGTTCGTCGATGATGCGATCGTCCAGGATGGAACCGTCCATGACCCACCTCCCTGACAGCCGGCAGTGCCGAACACTGGCGTCAATTTTTGTGGACGTCCAGAAGTGTCAATATTGATTGACATACGCTAGCACCGGGCGATCCTTGGTCAAACGCTTTCGGGTGGGCCTGCCGTGACAACGGCGCCCCGGAACGGACGGGGAGCGCATGGCGGACCACGGCACGGTGATCGCGGGGGCGGGGATCGGGGGCCTGGCCTGTGCCATCCACCTGGCCGCGCGCGGCGAGCGCGTCACGCTGGTCGAGGCGGCCCCCCAGGTCGGCGGCAAGCTGCGCACGATCCGCGTCGACGGGCAGGCGATCGATGCCGGACCCACCGTCTTCACCATGCGCGGCGTCTTCCAGGCGCTGTTCGACCAGGCCGGCGCCGATTTCGACCGCGCCGTGCCGACGACCCCGCTGGACATCCTGGCGCGCCATGCCTGGAGCCGGGGGCCCGGCCTTGACCTGCATGCCGACCTGGGCCGCTCGGCCGATGCGATCGGCGCCTTTGCCGGACCGGTGGAGCGCCAGCGCTTCCTGGACTTCGCGCGCCAGGCGGGGCGCGTGCACGCCACGCTGAAAGGCCCGTTCCTGGAAAGCGGCCGCACCGGGCCGCTGGGCCTGGCCTGGCGCGTCGGCCCGCTGCGCCCGGCCGCCCTGCTGGGCATCCGGCCGTTCGAGACGCTGTGGCGGGCACTGGGCCAGGCCTTTGCCGATCCGCGCCTGCGCCAGCTGTTCGGACGCTATGCCACCTATTGCGGGTCGAGCCCGTTCCTGGCGCCGGCCACGCTGATGCTGATCGCGCACGTGGAACAGGACGGCGTGTGGGCGATCGACGGCGGCATGCAGCGCCTGGCCCAGGCGATGGAGGCGCTGGCCCGCAGCCTGGGGGTCGAGGTGATCCTGGGCCAGCGCGTCGCGGCCATCGGCACCGCGCGCGGCCGGGTCAGCGGCGTGGTCCTGGACTCCGGCCGGCCGCTGCCCGCGCGCGCCGTCGTGCTGAACGGTGACTGCGCCGCACTGGCGGCGGGGCTGTTCGGCCCGGCGGTGCGGCATGCGGTGGCGGCGACGCCGCCGTCGCGCCGCTCGCTCTCGGCGCTGACCTGGTGCCTGCGCGGGCGGCTGCGCGGCCCGCTGCCCAGCCGGCACAACGTCTTCTTCTCCGACGACTATGCGGCGGAGTTCGCCGACCTGGTCGATCGCCGCCGCATGCCGCGGCAGCCCACCGTCTATCTCTGCGCGCAGGACCGGGGTCCCGGCCTGCCCGAGCCGCAGGGGCCCGAGCGCCTGCTGATGCTGATCAACGCGCCGGCGGACGGCGACACGAGCCCCCTGACAGACGAGGAGATCGCGGCATGCGAGATGCAGTCACGGACGCTGCTGGCGCGTTGCGGCACGATCCTGGAACCGGCGGGGCCGGTGCTGGCGACGTCGCCGCAGAGCTTCGCGAGCCTGTTCCCGGGGACGGGGGGAGCGCTCTATGGCGCGGCGAGCCACGGCTGGCGGGCGTCGTTCCGGCGGCCCGGCGCGCGGACGCGGGTGCCTGGCCTGTACCTGACGGGCGGCAGCGTCCATCCGGGGGCGGGCGTCCCGATGGCGGCACTTTCGGGACGCCTGGCCGCCCAGGCCGTGCTGCGGGACCGGGCTTCGACGTGGGGGTGGGTCCCGGCGGCTATCACTGGTGGTACCTCGACGGCCTCAGCGACGACGGCCGCCACGCCATCACGCTGATCGCCTTCATCGGCAGCGTCTTCTCGCCCTATTACGCCTGGAGCGGGCGACGCCGGCCGGAGAACCATTGCGCCATCAACGTGGCGCTCTATGGCCCCGGATGCGGGCGCTGGGCCATGACCGAGCGCGGCCAGGGCGCCCTGGAGCGCGATGCCGCAAACCTGATCGTCGGACCCAGCCGGCTGGCCTGGGACGGCGACGACCTGGTGGCGGAGATCGACGAGATCGGCTGCCCGATCCCGCGCCGGCTGAAGGGCCGCCTGCGCCTGACGCCGCTGTGCCAGCCGGCGCGCAGCTTCGCGCTGGATGCGGGCGGCCGCCACAACTGGCAGCCGGTGGCGCCGCTGGCCCGCATCACGGTCGACTTCGCGCAGCCCGACATCGCCTGGACCGGCATGGCGTACCTGGATGGGAACTGGGGGACGGAGCCGCTGGAGCAGGGGTTTTCCGACTGGACCTGGTCGCGCGCCGAGCAGGGCGACCGGGCCGTGGTGCTGTACGACGCCGTGCGCCGCGACCGCAGCCACGAGAACCTGGCGCTGGCGATCGGAGAGGATGGCCGGATCGAGGCGCTGGAGCCGCCGCCCGCGACCCGGCTGCCGCGCACCGGCTGGCGCATCGAGCGCCCGACCCGCGGCGACCTGGGCACGCGGGTCGGCCTGCGCGCGACGCTGGAGGACACGCCGTTCTATGCCCGCTCGGTGCTGGACGCGACGCTGTATGGCCGGCGCGGGCCGTCGGTGCACGAAAGCCTGTCGCTGACCCGCTTCTCATCCCCCGTCGTGCGGGCGATGCTGCCCTTCCGCATGCCCCGGCGGCCTGGTGCCTGAGCCGGCGGGCGGGTAGAGCGGCCGCGTCGGCTGGCGCGGCTTGCGTACCGTCCACAATTCCCAGCAGGCCCAGCCCAGCACGCAGCCGCCGACCAGCAGGAACTCGATGATGAAGATCGGGCTCCAGTCCATTGCACCCTCCTGCACATGAGCGTTGGGAGACGTTGCGCGCCCTCAGGACCCCAGGGCGTCGCGGATCAGCGTGGCAAACAGGCCTGGGTCTTCCTCGTGCGCGAGGTGGCCCAGCGCCGGCACGGGAATGACGCGGCCCTGGGGCAGGCGGGCCGCCGCGCGGACCGCGGCCTGGGGCGGCACCGCGCGGTCGGCGGCGGCGGCCACCAGGGCGACCGGCAGTGGAAGCAGCCGCAGGTCGCGCCAAAGCGGCGCCGGATCCCAGTCCGCCATCATCGCCAGCGTGCCGGCCAGGTGGCCCCGCGTGCGCAGCAGGCGGGCATAGAAGTCCAGGCCGGCGGCATCCAGGCGCGATCCCGTCCCCTCGATCACGCGGGCGACGGCGCGCAGGTCGCCCGCCCGCCAGGAGAGGAAGCCCAAAGCCAGCGGATTGAGGAACAGCAGCCGCGCGAGTGCTGGAAAGACCAGGGCCGCCGCGCCGCCCAGGGGCTCAAGCGCCCCGTTGATGGAGGCCACCGCCCTGGGGTGGACGCTGCCGTCCAGCACCATGCGCAGGGCGATGGCGGCACCGGCCGAATGCCCGACTATGCCCAGCGGCGGTTGCTCAAGCTGCCCCAGAAGGCCCGCGAGGTCGGCCGCCAGGCGGGGCAGGGTGGGCCGGTAGCCGGCGGCATAGCGGCTGAAGCCCTGGCCCGGCAGGTCGGGGATCACCAGGGTGAAGTCGCGCGCCAGGATATCGGCCACCCCGCGCCAGGAATGGCTGGCGGCACCCGTGCCGTGCAGCAGCAGCAGAACCGGGCCGTTGCCCAGGACCTGGACATGCCAGGCGACCGGACCCAGCGTCAGGAAGCGGCTGGCCTGGCGGTGGGGCCAGTCGCGCCCCTCGACCTCCCAGTCAGCGTGGTCCCGCAAGGCGCGGCACATCAGGCAATGGCATGGCGCACGGCATCGCGTACCGCCGTCGCCTCCAGCCGCGGCAGGGCGACGTAGCGCGCCGCCAGCCAGCCGGCCAGGGCGGCCCCCTCTCCCCGCGGCCGGGACGCGGTGTCAACCACGATGGCGGGCAGGTCGTGGGCCGCTGCCTGGCGTGCGGCGGCCTCCACCTCCGCCATGGCCTGGGCCCGGGGGGCGGGCCCCTTGAGCCCGACATTGGCGCGGCCGTCGGTCAGGACGACCAGAAGCGGCGTGCGGCCGCGCGCACGCTCGGCCAGGGCCAGCCCGGCCGCCGCCTCCACCCCCGCCGCCAGCGGGGTGCCGCCGCCGCCGGCCTGGTCGCCGAGCAGGGCGCGGGCGCGCGACAGCGAGCGCGTGGGCGGCAGGACCGTCGCCGCCTGCTGTCCGCGAAACACGACCAGCGCGGCAAAGGTCCGGCGCGCATAGGCTTCCGCCAGGAGCAGTTCGACCGCGCCCTTGGCCTCCGCCAGGCGGTCGAAGGCGGCCGAGCCGGACGCATCGACGCAGAAGACGATGCTGGATGCGCGGCGCTGGACGAAGCGGCGCAGGCGGATGTCGTCGGGCCGCAGGACGATGGCGGGGGAGGCAGGGCCGGCGCGGCGCTGGGCCTGCCAGGGGGCCGCGGCGCGCAGCGTGTCGGACAGCGACAGCCGCGCGCCCGCGCGCAGCCGTCCGGGACGCACGCCGGCTGGGCGACCGCGGCGCAGCGATGCCGCGTGGCTGCCGCTGCCGTCCTGGGGCGGGCGCATGCCGCGTACCGGCCGGCCAGCCTGCAGCGCCGCCAGGAGGTCGGCCGGCAGGGCGGTGCGGGCGGCCGCGCACAGCACGTCCTCCAGTGGTGCGCCGGACGGACTGGCCTCCGTCTCGCCGGTCTGGTCGGGGGGCGGCGGGACCTCGGCCGGGGCGGCTGATTCCTCGGCCGCGGGCAGGGTCAGGGCGCGCGGCGCCAGGACCAGCCGCACGGCCAGCGCCGCATCGGCGTCGGCCACCGCGGGACGGCCAGCCAGGCGGGCGGCGGCCCGTGCGGCCCGCAGCGCCAGGAGCGGCGCGCGTGCCGAATGGATGCCGAACAGGGCGGCCGTGGCGACCAGCCCGTGCAGCAGCTGCTCTTCGTCGACTGCTGCCCCCGGGGTCGGCGCCTGGTCATAAGCGGGAACCAGGTCGGCGGCAGCGATGGCGCGCAGGTCGAGGTGAAGCGCCAGGCGCTCGGCGAGGGCCGGCGCCAGCGGCGGGTCGCTGTCGTCCAGCCCCTCGTCCAGGGCGATCAGGCACAGGCGCGCGGGCAGGCGCAAGGCCAGGCCCTCGCGCTCCAGCGCCACGTCCCGGCGGTCCAGGACATGGGCCAGGCGGGCGGCCAGGGCGCTGCCCGCGCGCTCGGCCATGGGCAGGATGACGACGCCGCCATCAGCCTCCGCCAGCAGCCCCCGCTGCGCCTGGGGCGCGCCAAGCGCCAGCGTCGCCTGGAGGTCGACCCCGCCCAGCAGGCGGTCGTCGGCAATGCCCGCGGGGATGCGACGCCAGGGCGTGTCCGGCGGCAGGGCGGCCTTCAGCGCGTCCAGCCAGGCGTCACGGACGGCTCCGGCGGGGCAGCGCAGCACGGCCCCGCCCAGGCCCACGGGGTCGAGCGCCAGCAGGCGCGCGGCCTGAAGCGCCGTCGTCCAGGCATCGCCGCCGGCGCCGTCCGCCGCCGCCGGACGGGGGGCGGGGGCGGACGGACTCATGCGGCCAAGGCCTCGCCCATGGCGCGCTCAATGCGGATGCCGGAGCCGCTTTCGTCCAGCGGGTTGCGCCGCATGCGATGGCGCAGGGCCAGCGCCGCCACCTGGCGGATGTGGCGCGCCTCCACCGTCGGATCGCCGGCCAGGGCGGCCGCCGCGCGCGAGGCACGCATCAGGGTCAGCTCCCCGCGCAGGCCGTGGACGCCAAGCGTGCCGCACAGCCGGGCCATCATCTCCAGCGCGCCGGTGCGCACCTCGACCCCTTCGCGCCGCTGCTGGGCGGCGGCAATGCGGTCGCGGATCGCCGCTTCCTCGTCCGCCCAGGCTGCGGCAAAGGCGGCGGGCTCGCGCTCGAAGGCATCGCAGCGGCGCAGGATCTCCACCCGGTCGGCCAGCGACTCGGGCGTGCGGACCTCCACCGACAGGCCGAAGCGGTCGAGCAGCTGGGGCCGCAGTTCGCCCTCCTCCGGATTGCCGCTGCCAACCAGGATGAAGCGCGCCGGGTGGCGGACGCTGAGGCCTTCGCGCTCCACGATGTTCTCGCCCGTGGTCGCCACGTCCAGCAGCAGGTCGACGAGGTGATCCTCGAGCAGGTTCACCTCGTCGATATAGAGGAAGCCGCGATGGGCGCGGGCCAGCAGGCCGGGCTCGAACGCGCGTTCGCCCCGCGTCAGGGCACGCTCCAGGTCCAGGGCGCCCACCACGCGATCCTCCGTCGCACTCAGCGGCAGGTCGACAAAGGGCACGGCGGCATCGGTCCCGAGCGCCGCGCCCGCGGCGCAGCCACAGGGGCAGGAGGCTGCCGGCTGTGCGGGATCGCAATTGTAGCGGCAACCGGCCACGACCCGCATCGGCGGCAGCAGGGCGGCCAGGGCGCGCGCGGCGGTCGACTTCGCGGTTCCGCGGTCGCCCAGGACCATGACCCCGCCCACCCCGCGATCGACCGCGGCGATCAGCAGGGCCAGCTTCATCTCGTCCTGCCCGACCAGCGCGGCGAACGGAAACGCCCGGCCCATCGCGTCCCCTCCAGTAGGAATCCAGGTGTCAATGAAACATGACGTAAAGCAAGATGTACAGTCTCTTAGACACTCTCAGGCCGGCCGGATCCCCGCGCGCCGGGCCAGGGCGCGCTCGGCCGCGGCCAGGCCATCGTGGAGGAGCACCGCCAGGAGCCCGACGATCACCCCGCCCTGCACGACGAAGGCCAGGTTGCTGGAGGTCAGGCCGGCAATTATCACCTCTCCCAAGGTGGCGGCGGCGACGGTCGAGCCGATGGTCGCGGTGCCCAGGCTGATCACGACCGACAGGCGGATCCCGGCCAGGATCACCGGGGCAGCCAGTGGCAGTTCGACCCGCAGAAGGCGCTGGACGGGCGTCATGCCGACGCCGCGCGCCGCGTCGACGACCGCCGGCGGCAGCGTGGTCAGGCCGGCCAGCGTGTTCTCGAAGATCGGCAGCAGGCCATAGAGGAACAGCGCCACCAGGGTCGGCCGGTCGCCAAAGCCCAGGGCCGGGACCGCCAGGGCCAGCACGGCGACGGGGGGAAAGGTCTGGCCGATGTTCACGACGGCGCGCGACAGGGGCAGGAACTCCGCCCCGATCGGCCGCGTGACCAGGATCGCCAGGACAATCGCCACGGCGGACGCGGCCAGGCAGGCCAGGGCGACGATCTGGACATGGTGCAGGGTCAGGGCCAGCAGGCTGCCCTGGTCATAGATGGCGGGTGCACCGTTCCGCGTCAGCGGGCGGAACAGCGGCTCGAACCAGGCGGGCTCGAGCACCAGCGCCACCAGCAGCGCGAGCAGCGTCCCCCGCGCCAGGAGCGGCCAGGCCCGGCTCATGCCGGGCGGACCGCGTGCCGCACCAGGCTGTCGAGCGTGACGCGGCCGACGGCCGTTCCGTCTGCGCCGGCCACGGGCAAGGCGCGGCGCCCGGACCAGAGCAGGGCGGCCAGGGCATCGCGCCGGCTGCTGCCCACGGCCAGGGGTTCCCCATCGGCGCCGCCCGGCTCGACCAGGCGGTCGACGGTGTCGAGCGCCAGCAGGCGGAAGGGGCGATCGCCGGCGCCGACCAGCGCCTCCACGAACGGGCTTGCGGGCCGGGCCAGCAGTTCCGCCGGCGGCGCGTCCTGGATCAGCCGGCCGCCGTCCATCACGGCGATGCGGTCGCCCAGGTGGATCGCCTCGTCCATGTCGTGGGTGACCAGCAGGATCGTGGTGCCGAAGCGGCGCTGGATGGCCAGCAGGTCGTCCTGCGCCCGGGCCCGGATCAGCGGGTCCAGCGCGCCGAAGGGCTCGTCCATCAGCAGGACGGCGGGTTCCGCCGCCAGGGCGCGGGCAACGCCCACGCGCTGCTGCTGTCCGCCGGACAGTTCGCTTGGATAGCGGCCGGCGAACACCGCCGGGTCCAGCTGGAACAGGGCCAGCAGTTCGTTGACCCGGGCGGCGATGCGGGCGCTGCTCCAGCCCAGCAGCGTGGGCACGGTCGCGATGTTCTGGGCGACCGTGCGGTGGGGGAACAGGCCATGGCCCTGGATCACATAGCCGATGCGGCGGCGCAGTTCGTGGGCGGGCAGGGCGCGATGGTCCTGCCCGTCGATGCGGATCGTGCCGCTGGTCGGCTCCACCAGGCGATTGATCATGCGCAGCAGCGTCGTCTTGCCGGAGCCGGAAGTCCCGACGACCACGACGATGGTGCCGGCCGGCACGGCCAGCGAGACGGCGTCGACGGCGACGCTGTCGCCGAACCGGCGGGTGACGCGGTCGATCTCGATCATGCGGCGGATCCCTTGTGGCGGGCAGACCAGGCGACAGCGCTGTCCAGCAGGACCGCCGCGGCAAAGGCCAGGGCGACGGTGGGGGCGGCGCCCAGCAGGACCAGGTCCAGCGCCGTCTGGCCCACCCCCTGGAACACGAAGACGCCGAAGCCGCCGCCGCCGATCAGCGCGGCGACGGTCGCCAGGCCGATGTTCTGGACCAGGACGATGCGGATCCCGGTCAGGATGACGGGCAGGGCCAGCGGCAGTTCCACCTGGCGCAGGCGCTGGCCCCCGGTCATGCCGACGCCACGCGCCGCATCGTTGGCCGCGGCCGGTACCTGGGCCAGGCCGATCACCGTGTTGGCGACGACCGGCAGCAGCGAATAGAGCACCAGCGCGACGAAGGCCGGCGCCATGCCGATGCCCCGCACGCCCAGGTCGGCGGCACCGGGCACATTGGCCGCGATCCAGGCCAGCGGCGCCATCAGGACGCCGAACAGCGCGATGGAGGGGATCGTCTGGACCACGTTCAGGACGTTCAGCACGGCCGCACGCAGGGTGGCGCGGCGATGGCACAGGATGCCCAGCGGCACGCCCAGCAGCGTGGACGCCGCCAGCGACCCCAGCGCCAGCACGACATGGGCCAGCGCCTCGGCCCAGAAGCGGTCGGCGCGCACCGCGTATTCCTTCATCACCGACAGGCCGTCCCACGCCCCGGATGCCAGCAGCAGGGCCGCCAGGGCCGCGACCAGCGCCAGGACGCCGACCCGTGCCAGGGGGCCTGGCGCCAGGCGGGTCAGTGCGTCGGCGCTGAGCAGGGCGAAGGCGAAGGCGAGCACCCAGAAGCCCGCGGCGGGGGAGACCCTGGCGAAGCTGTTGCCGGGCGGCGTGAGGAACATCGCGGCCTGGCCGATCAGCAGGGCCAGTGCCGCCAAAGCCGCCAGGCTGGCGCCCAGGCGCACCAGGGCGGGCGTACGCAGGAGCGCCACGAGGCTGGCCGCGACCAGGATCGCCAGCAGCATGCCGCCCTGAAGCGGCGGCAGGGCATCGAGGAGGGCGCGTGGCTCGCCCGCGACGATGCGATTGGCGCGCAGCGTCGCCAACGGCAGGACAAGGCCCGTGGCGGCGATGGCGGCGATGACCACGCCCACCTTGTCCAGCCGCAGCGCGGCCGGCCAGGCCGTCGCGGAACCCGCCATGGCCGGCTGGCCGGGGCCGGGTCCGCCTATTTCAGGAAGCCGTGCGTCTTGAGGAAGTCGTCGGCCACGGCCTTGGACGCCTCGCCCCCGACCTGCACGCGGCCGTTCAGCTCCTGCAGCGTGACCAGGTCCAGCTTCTCGAACACCGGCTTCAGCAGGCCCTCGATCTCCGGGTGCTGCTTCAGTACCGCCTCGCGGATGATCGGAGCGGGGGCATAGACCGGCTGCACACCCTTGTCGTCCTGCAGCACGACAAGGCCCGACGGGGCGATACCGCCATCGGTGCCATAGACCATGGCCGCATTGGCATTGCTGGTTCGATTGGCGGCGGCGGCGATTGTGGCCGCCGTGTCGCCGCCCGACAGGGTGATGAGTTGCGCCGGCTTCAGCGTGAAGCCATAGGTCGACTGGAAGGCGGGCAGGGCGCCCGGCGAATTCACGAACTCGGCCGAAGCGGCGAGCACCACCTCGCCCCCGCCGGAGACATAGGCGCCGAAGTCGCTGAGCGTGGCCAGCCTGGCCGGCTCCGCCACGTCCTTGCGCAGGGCGATGGCCCAGGTGTTGTTGGCGGGCGCCGGCGTCAGCCACACGATCTTGTTGGCGTCGTAGTCGAGCGTCTTGGCCAGCGCGTAGCCCTGGCCTGCGTCCTTCCACGCGGGGTCGTCCGCCTTCTCGAAGAAGAAGGCGGCGTTGCCGGTGTACTCGGGATAGATGTCGATCTCGCCTGCCGTGATCGCCTGGCGCACGACCGGGGTGGCACCCAGCTGGATGCGGTTGGTGGTCTTGACGCCGCCCGCCTCAAGCACGCTGAGGATGATGTTGCCCAGCACGCCCCCTTCCGTGTCGATCTTGGAGGCGACGACGACGTCCGCCTGGGCTGCCCCGCTCGACAGGACGGCCGCCAGCATCGTGCCCAGCAGGCGCTTCTTCAGTGACATCAGGGCGATTTCCTTCCGCTTGTCGATCGTGCAGGCCTACGCCACCGCTTGTGCCGGGTGGCATCCTCCCGCACCGGCTCGGCCCATGGCAATGACTGGTCCACCAGAACCCGGCCGTCGCGGATCGGTTCTGCGCGCGCCGTCCATCCGGGCGTTCCGTGGCAATGTGTTGAGAACGGGATACAGGTCGCCCGCGCCGTGCGCCCCACCTTTACAGCCGGGTTCGGCGGCGTGCAGGGTGCGGCACGAACTCATCCAGTGGTGGTGACGGATGGCGGTCTTCCAGGGCACGGCAGGGCATGACGTCTTCCAGGGCGGCGTGCTGACGGACGTCTTCTATTTCCGGCCGGTCGACCTGGCGGCAACGGACGTGGTGGCCGGCGGGCCGGGGCAGGATGGCCTGGCCTTCACCGCCGCCGGCACGGTCGCGGCGAGCGCGCTGGCCCGGGTCACGGGGATCGAGGAGATCCTGCTCGCGGTGGGCGGCATCACGCTCAACCTCGCGTCCGCGATGGTGGCCAGCGCCGAGCAGGCGCGCGTGAATGTGACCGGCAGTAGCGGCAAGGACGTGGTGCTGGCCGGCGCCGTCACCGCACCGGGCGCGTCGGTCGGCTTCGACGGCAGCGACGGCGGCAGCGACACGGTGCAAGGCAGCGCCGGCGCCGATCTTTTTCTGTTCGCGGACGGCTCGCTGGATGCCGGCGACCGGGTGGACGGCCGGGATGGCACGGACCGGCTGGTCCTTGTCGGGGGCGCCGCGCTGTCGACCGTCGCGCTGGCCGGCGTGCGCGGGATCGAGCGCATCGACCTGGGCGACGGCCGGAACACGCTGGTCCTGGCCGATGCCCTGGTCGGCAGCGCGCTGGGCGGCAGCGTCACGGTTGCGGGCGGTGGCCAGGTCGACGTGATCGACGGCGGCGCCGTGACCAGCCCGGGCAACCGCCTGGTGATCCTGGGTGGGGAGGGCAACGACACCCTGACCGGATCCTCCGGCCGCGACACGCTGGTGGGCGGCGCCGGGGCCGACCGGATCGCCTACAAGGGGACCGAGGCCGAGATCGCTGGCTTTGCCATCGGCCAGGCCGCCAGCCCCGACCTGGCGGCGGACGTCCTGGTGGTCAGGGCCAACCCGCTCGCGGCGCACTTCAACCTGGGCCTGGCGGACCAGAGTGTCGGCGACCAGACGCGGGTCGCCGGCTTTTCCAGCGTGGACGGCAGCGCCCTGGCCGGTCCGCTGGTCGTTCTGGGCACCTCCCGCGGCAACGCCCTGACCGGCGGCGGCGGCGGCGACACGCTCAATGGCGGTGGGGGCGACGACACGCTGCGCGGCAATGGCGGTGCTGACGTCCTGCTGGGCGGGGCGGGCGCCGACTGGATCGTGGGCGGCAGCCTGGACGCCAGCATCGACGGCGGCGGCGGGCACGACACGCTGGTGCTGGAGGGCAGTCACGACATGCGCGCCGTGCGCATGATCGGGATCGAGGCGCTGGAGGTCGATCCCGGTGCCCGAGTCGTGCTGAGCGGCGTCCAGGCCCAGGCGCTGGAGACGATCCGCCTGTCGGGCGCGCAATCCCACGCCGTCTTCGTCATGGCGGGCCCCGCCACGCTGGACCTGGAATGGCTGGGCATCCTTGGCGGAAGTTCGGCCGTCGGCTTCCTTTCGGTGGTGGGAAGCGCCGGCAACGACACGATCCTGGGCTCGCAGACGCGGGACATCCTGCGCGGCGGCGGCGGCAACGATACGATCCTGCCCATCGGGCCGGAACCCGACACCATGCTGGGGGAGGATGGCGACGACCGTATCGCCAGCGTCTCCCCCTTTGCCGGCGGGACCATGCCGCGCGTCATCCCGACCCTCGACGGCGGTGCGGGCAGCGACACGCTGGTCCATGGCGGGGACGTCCCCGTCAACCTGGGCGCGGTCGACCAGACCAGCCGCGACTGGGCCGTGGTGCGCGGCTTCGAGAATGTCGATGCCGGCGGCCCGGCGCCGCTGACCGCGCTGGGCAGCGCCGGCAGCAACACGCTGATCGGCGGCGACGGCGCCGATACGCTGGACGGTGCCGGCGGCGCCGACGTGATCCGGGCCGGCGGCGGCAATGACCGCGTCGTGTTCGACGGCGGCGACGTGCTGATCGATGGCGGCCTGTCGCCGGGGGGCTATCCGGGGGATGACGTGCTGGTCGTCCGCGGCACGGCGGTGATCGACCTGTCTGCCCCGGACCAGGCCCCCGGCAGCGCCGTCGTCGTCCGCGGGTTCGAGCATGTCGACGCCAGCGCCGCCGCTTCGGTCACGCTGACCGGGGCGATGGCGACGTCACGACCCTGATCGGCGGTGCCGGGCGCGATCTGATCCGCGCTGGGGAGGGGCGGGGCGTGATGACGGGTGGCGGGGGCGGCGACACGCTGCTGGGCGGCGCCAACCATGACACGCTCTGGGGCGGCGATGGCGACGACCTGCTGGACGGCGGGGCCGGTTCGAACCGCATGGACGGCGGTGCCGGGGCCGACACGTTCCGCTTCCTGGTCCGCGATCCGGGGGCGGGAACGGTGAACCACATCGCCGGTTTCGTCCCGTCCGCCGACACGCTGATGTTCGGACGGGGGACGTTCGCGATCAACGGATCCGCCTTCGACCGCATGGCGGTGGAGGCCAACCCCGCTGCCGCGACCAAGGCCAACCTGGCGGCTGCCGATGTGCTGCGCCTGGGCGGCACGGTCAATGCCGCCACCATCGCCAGCTATCTGGAGGCGAATGCCAGTGCCGCCGATGGCGCCGGGCTGTTCGTCCTGGGCCAGGACAACGGGGTGACGGTGCTGTTCCACGTCGCCGATGCCGGGGATCCCGCCGACATCCACCTTGTGGCGGCGTTCGGCGCGCTCAATCCGTCCACCCTGACCCTGGCCGATTTCGTCTTCGCCTGAGGCGACGCGGCCAGGCCTAGTCCGGGAAGCGCTGGTTCAGGACGCGGAGGCTGTCGCGGATCGCGGCGATCAGGGGGCGCACGGCGGGCTTGGGCTCCGCATGGGCGCGGACAGCGCAGCACAGCGGCGGCATGGGCTGGTCGTCGAACGGCGTACCGATGGCGACGTAGTGGCGCTTGAAGCTGTCGGTCTCGATATAGGGCAGGGCGGAGAGACCGATCGAGTCCGTCACCTTCACGATCTGCTTGGTCAGCTCGAAGGAATCCACGATGTGCAACTGGTCGCGCGAATCCTTGCCGGCACTTTCGTAGAGGCCGCGGATCGCCTCGCTATAGGGGCGCGAGTCGGACGGCATGACGAAGCAGAACTGGGCCAGCTGCTCCAGCGTCGCCTTGCCCGTTCCGGCCAGGGGGTGGCCATGGCGGACAAAGGCGCGGGTGCGCAGCGAGGGCAGTTCGAAATGCTTCACGTCGCGCCGCCCGCTGAACGCCGCCTGGTAGCCGATGGCAACATCGATGGAGCCCGTCACCAGCTGCTGGATCACGCGCTCGAAGGTCGAGCCGCTGACGTCGACGCGCAGGCGCGGGTGCTGGACCAGCATGCGCTCCAGCGGCTCGGCCAGGAGGCGGTCGAGCGAGCCGGGGCCGACGCCGATGCGCAGGGCGCCGGCGAAGCGGTCGGCACGCGGCCCGCCGCTGCGCAAAAGGTCGTGCGCATCGTCGATCAGGCGGGCCGCCCGCTCGGTGAAGTCGCGGCCCTCCTCCGTCGGCATCACCCCGCGCGAGGTACGGTGGAAGATCAGGTAGCCGACCTGCCGCTCAAGGTCGGCAACGCTCTTGGTGATGGCGGACTGGGTGATGCCCACGGCCGTCGCTGCGGCTGTGAACGAGCCGTGGCGGGCGACCGCCACCGCATGGACCAGGCGGGGATCGAGCATGGATCATTCCTGCGCCCGCCGCGCGGCCGTGGCAATCGCCAGACGCAACCGCGAGCGAATGGGGATCAGGGTGTGGCCGCCCGCTCCCTGAGCAGATCCTCGCGCAGGCGGAACTTCTGCAGCTTGCCGGTCGGCAGGCGCGGCAGGTCGGCGCGGAACAGGATCAGCTTCGGCGTCTTCACCCCCGACAGGAACTGCCGCATGTAGCTGCGCAGCGCCTCCGCCGCCTCGGGCGTTGCGTGGGCCATGTCGCGGGGCTGGACGACGGCCACCACGACCTCGCCCAGGTCGTCGTCGGGCAGGCCCAG
The DNA here is from genome assembly GCF_051903925.1 of Zavarzinia sp. CC-PAN008. GTDB lineage: Bacteria > Pseudomonadota > Alphaproteobacteria > Zavarziniales > Zavarziniaceae. The sequence goes on along the minus strand of NZ_CP173678.1, from coordinate 3,948,733 downwards.
GACGGCGACGTCGACCACGTCGGGATGATTGATGCAGACGCTCTCGATCTCCTGCGGATAGACGTTGACGCCGCCGCTGATGATCATGAAGTCGCGCCGGTCGGACAGGTACAGATAGCCGTCCGCGTCCAGGCGGCCGACATCGCCGACCGTCATCCAGCCATGGCGGTTCAGCGCCCGGCGGCTCTTGCCCGCATCGTTGTGGTACTGGACCGGGCGGCCTCCCTCCGAATAGATCAGGCCGACCTCGCCCGCCGGCAGCGGCTCGCCTGCGTCGTCGCAGATGTGGATGCCGGCACCGCGCCCGACGGAGCCGGGATGGGCCAGCCAGTCCTGCGAGTCGATCATCGTGATCGAGCCCTGCTCCGTGCTGCCGAAATACTCGAGCAGGATGGGGCCCCACCAGTCGATCATCGCCCGCTTCACCGCGGGCGGGCAGGGGGCGGCCGCGTGCAGGGCGATGCGGTGCGAACTGAGGTCGTGGCCCAGCCGCGTCTCGTCCGGCAGCTTCAGCATGCGCACGAAATGGGTCGGCACCCATTGGCTGAAGGTGACGCGATGGCGCTCGATCAGGGCCAGCGCCTCCAGCGCGTCGAAGCGCTTCATGCAGACGACGGTCCCGCCCAGGCGCAGCGTCGCCATGCAGCTGAAATAGGGGGCCGAGTGGTAGAGCGGGGCCGGCGAGAGATAGCGGTCCCCCGCCGTCATGCCGAACAGGCGGAAGCTCTCCATCATCGCCAGGGCCTTGGCGCCCCAGTCTTCGTCCGGGTTGAGGCGGATGCCCTTGGGCCGGCCCGTGGTGCCGGAGGAGTAGAGCATCTCGGTCCCCGGGCGCTCATCCTCCGGGCGGGTGGTCGGCTGGGCCGCCAGGGCGGTCGCCCAGCGCAGGTAGCCCGGGCCCTCGACTGCGGCCGCGAAGCGGACGACGTCCGGCAGCAGGCCCGGCAGGGCGGCGAACGCCTCGCCGATGGCGGGCGAGGTGAGCAGGGCCCGGGCCTCGCTGTCGCGCACGATGTACTCGACCTCGCTGGCCGTGAGGCGTGAGGAGACGGGCACGACCACCAGGCCGGAGCGCAGGCAACCCACCGCCGCCTCGAAGAACTCCAGGCCGTTCTCAAGGCACAGGGCGACCGCCTCGCCCGGCATGACGCCGTGGGCGCGGAACAGGTGGGCGGCCTGGTTGGCCCGCGCCTCCAGCTGCCGGTACGTCAGGACCGGTCCATCGGACATGATCACCGCCGGCTTTTCCGGCATGTCCCAGGCCAGGTCCGCGATCGTGCCGTCTACCCTTTGTGCCGCGCCCATCCGATCCTCCTGTCCCTGCGCCTCGTGCCGTCCCGCTCAGGCGGGGGTGGCCTCCGCCGGCATGTCGAGCGCCATCCCGGCCATCGTGCCGTCGTCGCGCCAGTGCCGGAGCAGGCGGTTGAAGGCGTTGAGGCCGGGCGTGTAGAAGTCGGCCAGCGCGCGGCCCTCGTCCTCCGCGATCTGGCCTTCGTTGTTGTAGTAGCCGGGTGTGCAGGCGCGCAGGACGCCCACGCTGGCGGCGCCCAGCCGGCGGATCGTGGCCACCCACTCGGCCTCCGCCTCGGCGGTGGGCTGCACCGACAGGGCGCCGCGCGCGCGCACCTGACCGATGACATAGGCGATCTGGTCCGCTTCCCCCGCCAGCATCGAGGTGTAGTTGGGCGAGATGCCGTTCTGGTTGCCGCCCAGGAAGAACCAGTTGGGAAAGCCGTGGCTGGCATAGCCGTGGAAGCTGCGGACGCTGCGGGCCCAGGACTCGGTCAGGCTGCGCCCGCCCTGGCCGCGGATGTCGATGGGCAGGCGGCGCTGGAAGCTGCTCGTGATCTCGAACCCGGTCGCGAAGATGATGCAGTCGACCGGATACTCGACCCCATTGGCGACGACGCCCTGCGGCGTGATCCGCTCAACCCCCAGCGACGCGCTGGTGTCGACCAGGGTGACGTTGGGCCGGTTGAACGTGGGCAGGTAGTCGTCGTGGAAGCACGGCCGCTTGCACAGGCGGGGATACCATGCCTTCAGCGCCTCCGCCGTCGCGCGGTCCTTGACGACCGCGTCGACCCGGGCGCGGACGTCGCTCATCTTGCGCATGTCGGCCAGCTCGGCCTGGGCCATCAGCTCCTGGATCGACTGCGCCCTGTCGCGGCCCGATGGCCGGTAGTTGCGCATGTCGGTCCACATGTCGTCCACCAGGTCGACGTCCGTCGGCTCGCCCAGGTAGACGGCGTTGAAATTATCCTGGCGCTCGCGCTGCCAGCCGGGCTTCAGGCCGGCGGCCCAGGCGGGATCGGTCGGCCGGTTGCCGCGCAGGTCGACCGAGGACGGCGTGCGCTGGAAGACGTACAGGTGGCGGGCATGGCGGCCGACATGCGGCACGACCTGGATCGCCGTGGCGCCGGTGCCGATGATCGCCACCCGCTTGTCGGCCAGGCCGGTCAGGCCGCCAGTGGTGTCGCCGCCGGTATAGGCATAGTCCCAGCGCGCCGTGTGGAAGGTGTGGCCGGCGAAGCTGTCCAGCCCTGGGATGCCGGGCAGCTTTGGCCGGTTGGCGGGCCCGGTCGCCACGATGACGAAGCGCGCGGCGATCGCGTCGCCGCGGCTGGTGGCGACGTGCCAGCGCCTTGCATCCTCGTCCCAGCGCATGGCGGTGACGCGCGTCTGGAACAGGGCGCAGGGGTAGAGGTCGAAGTGCCGGGCCAGGCGCTGGGTATGGGCCAGGATCTCGGGCTGGAAGGCGTACTTCTCCCGCGGCATGTAGCCGGTCTCTTCCAGCAGCGGCAGGTAGATGTAGCTCTCGATGTCGCACTGGGCGCCGGGATAGCGGTTCCAGTACCAGGTGCCGCCGAAGTCGGCGCCGTCCTCCACGATGCGCAGGCTGTCGACGCCCGCGTCGCGCAGGCGGGCCGCCACCATCAGGCCGCCGAAGCCACCGCCGACGACGAGCACCTCCACCGTTTCCCGCACAGGCGCGCGGGCGAAGGCGGGGTCGGCATGGGGATCGTCGTCGCCATAATGGGCAAAGCGTCCCGCCGCCTCGACATACTGGGTGGCACCGTCGCGGCGCAGGCGGCGGTCGCGCTCGTGCTGATAGCGGGCGCGGATCGCATCCGGGTCGAAGCCGGCCGCGCTGGCGGGCGATTGGTCGGGCATGTCGTCCCCCTGTGGATCGGTTCTGTCAGGCCGCGAGGCCGGCCCACATCGCCTGGGCCAGGCCCAGGGCGCGCGGGTCGATCAGCAGGCCGCTGCTCATGCGGTTCATTGCGTAGGCAAAACTGGTGCGGGCGTTCATGTCGATCAGGCCCAGCGAGCCGCCCCAGCCGCACCAGAAGATGCTGTCCGGGTTGGGCGTCTGCAGCCACGGCCCGGGCAGGCCGAAGCCCAGGCCATAGCGGGCATGGAAGCCGAGGCAGAGGTCGATGCCGTCCGTCTGCTGCTGCAGCGTCCGGCGGACCGTTGCCTCCGACAGCAGGCGGCGACCATTGGCGACCCCGCCATTGGCCAGCAACGCGTGGATGCGGGCGATGGAGCGGGCGTTGCCATGGCCGCCCGCCGCCGGGATCTCCGCAGCCCGCCAGTCGCGCGTCCGCGTCGCCCGGGCGTCGATCATCGGGTTGGTCGCCATGTTGATCAGCAGGGCGCTGGGCACCACGCCCGGCACCGGCACCGGCGGCGGCGGGGGCACCAGATCGGCGACCCGGTGGTCGTGCTCCGGCCCCAGGCCGATATGAAAGTCGGCGTCCAGCGGCCCGGCGATCTCCTCGCGAAAGACGGTGCCCAGGGTGCGGCCGGTGATGCGGCGCACCACCTCGCCCACCAGGTAGCCCTGGGTCATGCCGTGATAGCCGGACGCCGTGCCCGGTTCCCACGAGGGGGCCTGCGCAGCCAGCAGGGCGGTCGCCTTGTCCCAGTCATACAGGTCGGCCGGGGTCATCGGCGCCGTCCACCCGGACAGGCCCGCGCTGTGCGCCATCAGGTGGCGCACCTGCACCCGGTCCTTGCCGTTGGCCGCGAATTCGGGCCAGTAGCGGGCGACGGGCGCGTCGAAGTCGAGCTCGCCCCGGTCGGCCAGCAGCAGCGCGGTCAGCGCCATCATCGTCTTTGTCGTGGAATAGACGTTGACGATGGTGTCCTCGACCCAGGGCCGGCTGCGGGCCTCGTCCGCCCAGCCGCCCCACAGGTCGACCAGGGGCTCGCCCTCCAGCGTCACCGCGACGCTGGCGCCGAGTTCTGTTCCATCGGCCAGGCTGTCGGCAAAGGCCTGGTGCAGGGCGGCGAAGCGCCGGTCGGCAAAGCCGCCCAGCAGGGGGGCGCCAGCAGCGGCGCCGGGTTCGGTACGATCGGGCATGGATCCTCGGCAGGTCGGGGTAGCGGCTGCGGCGCGTCAGTCGAGTGCCGCGAAGGCGGCAAGCAACGCCTGGTGCCGGGCCTCCAGCAGGTCGGCCACGATGCGGTCGGTGTGAATGAACAGGCGGTTGGCGCGCACGGCGTCCAGCACCATCTCGCCCACCCGGTCGGAGGGCACGCCCTGCTGCAGCCAGGCGGTCGTTGCGTCCAGCCGCGCCTCCACCGCGCGGGTCTGTTCCGCACTCAACGGCTGCTCCCGCGCCGGGCGCAGGCTGTGGGTGCGCTTGACGATGTTGGTGGCGACGGGGCCGGGGCACAGCACGCTGACGCCGATGCCGGCACCCTGCAGTTCGCGCTGCAGCGCCTCCGCCATGCCGACGACCGCGAACTTGGCGGTGGTGTAGAGCACGCCCGAATCGGTCGCCACCAGGCCGGCGCCGGACGCCGTGTTGACGACATGGCCACCGGCGCCGCGCGCCACCATGCGCGGCACGAACGTCTCAACCCCGTTGATGACGCCGCCCAGGTTGATGCCGATGCCCCAGTCCCACATGGCATAGCCCATCTGGGCCACGGGAGCGCCGCCGGCGACGCCGGCATTGTTGAACAGCAGGGACACCGGGCCCAGGCGCGCCTCGACCGCATCGGCGGCGCGCGCGAAGCCGTCGCGGTCGCGCACGTCCAGGACAAAGGTTTCGACCCCCGTGGTCGTCGCAAGCTCCGCCTTCGCGGCATCGAGCGCGGCCGCGTCCAGGTCGGCCAGCGCGACATTGGCGCCGGCCTTGGCCATGGCGCGGGCAATGCCAAGGCCGATGCCGTTGGCGCCCCCGGTGATGAAGGCCGTCCGGCCCTGCACGTCAGTCATTCGTCTCCACCCTTCCTGCGGCGTTGCAGTGGTCTGCCCGGCCGCATCGGGTCCAGCCGCCACCATCGGACCGTCCCTTGCGGGAGCGGCCCGGGGCGAACTGTGGCGGGGCGTCTGCCCCTGCGTCCAATTCATAGTGCTTCGCCGTCATGCCCCATGGGAATGGCAGGACGCGCCGGGCCCTGGCATTCCCGGCGGGCATGAAGCGGCGGCACTATGAATTGGACGGCCGGCGGTCGGGCGTGCAGTCACTAGGCGCGCCAGGATCCTGAACGCCGGACCGACTGCCCCCCGGGGGCGTGTCGAGAATGCCGGTGGCGCGATGGATGGCGGAGGGACGTTTCTAGCGGAGGAACCCGATGCTCTTGCGTTTCGCTTGCGCGGCTGCGCTGGCGCTCGTCCTGTCGGCTGGCGCCATGGCCGACGACAACAGCCTGCCGGCGCAGCCCGGCGTGCACGATGCCCTGTCGACACTTCTGAAGATGCCGCCCGGGCGGACCTATACCGATGGCGAGATCCGCGCCGCGCTCGCCAACAGCACGCGCGGCCTGAAATGGTACGAGCACCTGGACGAGCCGTTCCGCCAGCAGATCCTGCGCCATCCGCCCGATCGCTGGCTGGCCGTCATCATCTGCAACTTCCAGGGGGCGCCGCCGGGCACCGAGTACGCCAAGCAGTGCGAGGACGCCTACATCCAGCGCCGCGAGCGCGTTACCTCGCAGTGGGACGAGAACGGCAACTGGGTCGGGGCGAGCGAGGCCTGCCGCAAGGCCAATGTCCGCACGCAATATGGCGAGCTGATCTGCCAGCCGGAGCAGCCCCGCCCGCCGGGGAGCTGAGCCAGAAACCTCAACCGGGGAAGCTGAACCGGGGCTGGCTTCAACGTCCGACGCGCCAGGCCAGCCCCGCCCCGTCTGTCCGGCCGGGGCGGGGTCGTTGGGCGCTAGCGGGCGTTCATGCTGTGCTTGATGGCGCTCATCTGGTCGTGGCCGGCACGGACCGAGGCATAGGCCTTGGTGATCGCGCCGCGGGCCTGGGGCGACAGGGCGGTGTCGGCCACCGCGTCCTCGTACTTCGCCTTGATATGGTCCTCGCCGCGCTCGACTTCGGCGACCACGGCCTCGTCGCCGCTGGACAGGGCATTGCGCAGGTTCACAAACACGCGGTGTGCCGCGGCCAGCAGCGTGCCGCTTTCCTTAGGGTCGCCGCCCGCGGCCACCACGGCGGCCTGCAGGTCGGCCGCAACGCCGTGGCGTTCGCTGGCGCGGGCGGAGAACAGCTCCTTGAAGCGGCCGCTTTCGGCGTCCTTGGCCGCTTCCTCATAGCCGTTGGCGCTATCGATCGTGGTGGCGATCAGGTCGTTCAGGACGTCGACGTCGTGACTGGTGTTGGCCATGGAACCTCCGGTGCGGCAGCGGGGAGGGGGGATGCTGCGGCGGTGCCATAGCGGCCCTGGGCCAAGATTGTTCCCGACGGCGCCGCGTCAGGTGGGGGCGAGCGCGCGGTCGATCGCCCGGCGCAGCTGCTCCGCCCAGAAGGGCTTGGCCAGCAGGGGATAGGTGCGCCAGCGCTCGGGCAGGTCGCGCGGGTCGCGGCCGGTGGCAAAGACGAAGGGGATGCGGTTCCTGTCCAGCAGCTCCGCCACGGGCCAGACGACATCGCCGCCCAGGCCCACGTCCAGCAGGGCGAGGTCGAAGTGCATCGACGTCACCATGGCCAGCGCGCCGGGCACGTCGCGCACGACGTCGACCGACCCGCAGCCCAGGGCCGCCAACTGGTCGTCAAGCGCGATCGCCGCGATGCCCTCATCCTCGCAGACGAGGATGTGAAGATCATCGAGGGGCAGGGGGTTCGTGATCCGCATCGCCAGCACTTTCTTGGGGCCAAGGGATGCAACACGGGCGCCGGCCGAATGTTTCCCGCCTGCGTTGAAGAGTGCCGCACCAGAGGTGGCGGAGGGGATGGGATTCGAACCCACGATAGGGCTTTTGACCCTATAACGGTTTAGCAAACCGCCGCCTTCAGCCACTCGGCCACCCCTCCAAGCCGGGGCCTGGAACCTTGGGTCCGGGGTGACGCCACGCAACGCCCCGGGGCTGACCGCCGGGCAAGAATCCCCGGCGGGAAGGGCGCCAATATGGCGTGTCCGCCCGCCCTGTCAATGCGCATCGCAGGAGCGGCGGCCCCGGGTGACGGACGTCCCGGAACTTCGTACAGTGTTCACGCGATCGCCGCGGGCACGGACCCGCGGGACGACAGAGGGGGAGCGTGCGGCGCGTGACGGCGGACGGACTGGCGACGGCGACGGGCATTTCCGGGGATGGCGACGTCATCCTGGCGACCGAGGGGCTGACCCGGGCGTTCCGTGGCTTCGTCGCCGTCAAGGACGTCGCCCTGCGCATCCGGCGCGGCACGGTGCACGCCCTGATCGGGCCCAACGGCGCCGGCAAGACCACCTGCTTCAACCTGCTGACGCGCTTCCTGGCGCCGAGTTCGGGCCGCATCCTGTTCGAGGGCCGCGACATCACCCGGGCGAGCCCGGCCGAGGTGGCGCGCGCCGGCATGGCGCGCTCGTTCCAGATCTCGGCGGTCTTCCCGCACCTGACCGCGCTGGAGAATGTCCGCGTCGCGCTCCAGCGCAAGCGCGGCCGGTCCTTCGACTTCTGGCGCAGCGACGCCGTCCTGCGCCGCCATGACGAGGCGGCGCGCGCCCTGCTGGACGAGGTGGGCCTGGCCGACATGGCGGGGGCGACTGCGGCCGAACTGTCCTATGGCCGCAAGCGGGCGCTGGAACTGGCGACGACCCTGGCGCTGGAGCCGCGCATGCTGCTGCTGGACGAGCCCACCGCCGGCATGGGCCACGAGGACGTGGAGCGTGTGACCGCGCTGATCGCCAAGGCGGCGCGGGGGCGCACGGTGCTGATGGTCGAGCATAACCTGAGCGTCGTCTCCCACCTGTCGGACCGCATCACCGTGCTGGCGCGCGGGCAGATCCTGGCCGAGGGCACCTATGGTGAGGTGTCGGCCAACCCGGCGGTGATGGAGGCCTATCTGGGCTCCGGCCTGGAGCCCGGTGCCGCGCATGGCTGAGGCGGTGCTGACGGTCGCGGGGCTGAACGCCTGGTACGACGAATCGCATGTCCTGCACGGCATCGACTTCGAGGTGCGGGAGGGCGAACTGGTCACTCTGCTGGGCCGCAATGGCGCCGGCAAGACGACGACGCTGAAGTCGATCATGGGCCTGGTGCGCCGGCGCAGCGGCTCGATCCGCGTCAACGGGCAGGAGGCGGTGGCGGCGCCGCCGCACGTCATCGCGCGGGCGGGCATCGCCCTGTGCCCGGAGGAGCGGGGCATCTTTGCCAGCCTGTCGGTGGCGGAGAACCTGGACCTGCCGCCCATGCTGAAGCCGGGCGGCCTCTCGCGCGAGGCGGTGCTGGACCTGTTCCCCAACCTGCGCGAGCGGCTGCGCAGCCAGGGCACCAAGCTGTCGGGCGGGGAGCAGCAGATGCTGGCGATCGGCCGCATCCTGCGCACCGGCGCGCGCATCCTGATGCTGGACGAGCCGACGGAGGGCCTGGCGCCGGTGATCGTGCAGCAGATCGGCCGCACGATCCGGACCCTGAAGGACCAGGGCTTCACCATCCTGCTGGTGGAGCAGAACTTCCATTTCGCCGCCACCCTGGCCGACCGCCACTATGTCGTGGAGCGGGGCCGGGTGATCGACGAGATGGCCAACACGGCCGATGCCGCGCAGCAGGGCCGGATCCATGCCTATCTGGGCGTTTGACGACACATCCTGGGGAGGACGTGCCATGAGAAGATCACTGGTCCTGGCGAGCCTGATGCTGGCGATCGCCACGGGCGCTGCCCATGCCGAGATGTCGGGCAATGTCATCAAGCTGGGCGTGATGAACGACATGTCGGGCCTCTATGCCGACATTGCGGGCCAGGGCTCGGTCGTCGCGGCGCAGATGGCGGTCGAGGATTTCGGCGGCAAGGTGGGCGATACGCCGGTCGAGATCATCTCAGCCGATCACCAGAACAAGGCCGATATCGGCGCCAGCCTGGCGCGCCAGTGGTACGACGTCGAGGGCGTGGACGCGATCCTGGACGTGCCCACGTCCAGCGTTGCCCTGGCCGTGGCGGAGGTCACGCGGGAGAAGAACCGCGTCCTGCTGAATTCCGGGGCGGCCACGTCGGACCTGACGGCGGCGAAGTGCACGCCCAACACGGTCCACTGGACCTATGACACCTGGGCCCTGGCCAACGGCACGGGCCGCGCCGTGGTCGCCAATGGCGGCGACACCTGGTTCTTCATCACCGCCGACTATGCCTTTGGCCACGCGCTGGAGCGCGATACGTCGGCGGTGGTCCAGGCCGGCGGCGGCACGGTCGTGGGCACCGTGCGGGCGCCGCTCAATACCGCCGACTTCTCCTCGTTCCTGCTCCAGGCGCAGGCCTCGGGCGCCAAGATCGTGGGCCTGGCCAATGCCGGAGGCGACACGATCAACTCGATCAAGCAGGCGGCGGAATTCGGCATCGTGGCCGGCGGGCAGAAGCTGGCGGGCCTGCTGATCTTCCTGTCCGACGTGCATTCGCTGGGCCTAGAGACGGCGCAGGGGCTGCAGCTGACCGCCGCCTTCTACTGGGACCTGAACGACGACACGCGGGCCTTTGCCAAGCGCTTTGCCGAGCGCCATGGCGGCCGCATGCCGACCATGATCCAGGCCGGCGTCTATGCCTCGACCCTGCACTACCTGAAGGCGGTGCAGGCGCTGGGCAGCGACGGCGACGGCGCCGCGGTGGTGGCGAAGATGAAGGACCTGCCGACCGAGGACGCCCTGTTCGGCAAGGGCCAGGTGCGGATCGACGGCCGCACCATCCACGACATGTACCTGTTCGAGGTGAAGACCCCGGCCGAGAGCACGGGGCCCTGGGACTATTACAAGCTGGTCTCGACCATCCCGGCGGACAAGGCCTTCCGCCCCCTGGCCGAGGGCGGCTGCCCCCTGGTGCAGCCATGAGCGCGCGGCAAGGCGTCCCCGTGGCGCCCGCGCGCGGCGGCCTGTGGCAGGACCTGAAGCGCATGCTGCGCGAGGCGGAGCAGGGTCGGACGGACGCTGGCGAGGTGATCTTCGTCGGCGAGTTCGCCCCCGCCCTGTTCGTTCGCGCTGCCCCGCCGCGCGCCCAGCCCGAGGACCGCGCTTGAGCGTGGTCGGGGAATGGCGGCGACCTGAGAACCCTTCCCCCTCGCGGAGGAGGGCAGGGTGGGGGGGCGGTAACGCCGGTTCCATCCTTGCCAGGGTTGGCGCGGGCGTGTCTGCCCCCCCATCCCAACCTTCCCCCGCGAGGGGGGAAGGGGCTGACTGGCCGCTTGAGGTGATCGATCGCCTCGACGATCCGGTGCAGCGCCCATGACCATGATCCTGGGGGTGCCGGTGCAGGCGCTGCTGGGGCAGTTGCTGGTCGGCCTCATCAACGGCTCGTTCTACGCACTGATGAGCCTGGGCCTGGCCGTCATCTTTGGCCTGCTCAACATCATCAATTTCGCGCATGGCGCGTTCTACATGCTGGGGGCGTTTGCCGCCTGGCTGCTGCTGGCGGAGCTGGGCATCGGCTATTGGGGCGCGCTGGTGCTGGCGCCGCTGATCGTCGGCCTGTTCGGCATCGTGCTGGAGCGCACGCTGATCCGCAGGCTGTACCAGCTTGACCATCTCTATGGCCTGCTGCTGACCTTTGGCCTCGCCCTGATCCTGCAGGGGCTGTTCAGCTATCGCTATGGGACGTCGGGCCTGCCCTATGCGATCCCGGCGGAGCTGCAGGGGGCGGTCAACCTGGGCTTCATGGTCCTGCCGCTTTATCGCGGCTGGGTCATCATTGCGTCCCTGGTCGTGTGCCTGGGGACCTGGGCGGTGCTGGAGCGGACCAGGCTGGGCGCGCGGCTGCGCGCGGCGACCGAGAACCCCACGCTGGTCCAGTCGTTCGGCATCGACGTGCCGCGGCTGGTCATGCTGACCTATGGCTTCGGCGTCGCCCTGGCCGCGTTCAGCGGCGTGCTGGCCGCTCCCATGTACCGGGTCAGCCCGTTGATGGGGGCGGACCTGATCATCGTGATCTTTGCCGTGGTCGTGATCGGTGGCATGGGCTCGATCCTGGGCTCGATCGTCACCGGCTTCTCGCTGGGCCTGATCGAGGGCCTGACCAAGGTGTTCTATCCCCCGGCGTCCAGCACGGTGATCTTCGTCATCATGGCGATCGTCCTGCTGGTGCGGCCGCAGGGCCTGTTCGGGCGCACGCAATGACAGGGGAGCGCAGCCTGCTGCTGCCGTTCCTGCTGCTTGTCGCCGTGCTGCTGGCAGCACCCTTCGTGGTCTATCCCGTCCTGGTGATGAAGATCCTGTGCTTTGCCCTGTTCGCCTGCGCCTTCAACCTGCTGCTGGGCTATGTCGGGCTGCTGTCGTTCGGGCACGCCGCGTTCTTTGGCCTGGGCGGCTATGTCTGCGGCCATGTGCTGAAGGAACGGGGCTTTCCGCCGGAGGCGGCCCTGCTGGCGGCCAGCGCCGGCTCGGCCCTGCTGGGCCTGCTGTTCGGGGCGGTGGCGATCCGGCGCCAGGGCATCTATTTCGCGATGGTGACGCTGGCTTTGGCGCAGCTGCTTTATTTCCTGTGCCTGCAGGCGCCACAGACGGGGGGCGAGGATGGCATCCAGGCGATCCCGCGCGGCCACCTGTTCGGCGTTCTGGACCTGGACCAGATGATGGTCCTGTACGGCGTCGTGGTCGCGATCTTCCTGGCCGGCTTCGGCCTGATCTGGCGCGTGGTGCATTCGCCGTTCGGCCAGGTGCTGAAGGCGACGCGCGAGAACGAGATGCGCACCCTGTCGCTGGGCTATGTCCCCGACCAGTACAAGCTGATCGCCTTCGTCCTATCGGCGGCGCTGGCGGGCCTGGCGGGCGGCATGAAGTCGATCGTGTTCAAGCTGGCGAGCCTGCCCGACGTGCATTGGACCATGTCGGGGGAGGTCGTCCTGATGGCGCTGATCGGCGGGGTTGGCACCATGCTGGGCCCAGTCGTGGGGGCGGCGGTGATCGTGACGCTGCAGAACACGCTGGCCGGACTGGGGCCATGGGTCACGATCGTGCAGGGGTCGATCTTCGTCGTGTGCGTGCTGGCCTTCCGCCGCGGCATTGTGGGCGAGCTGCAGCGCCTGCTGAGGCGCCCGCTCTAGTCGCGCAGGACCTGGGCCAGGAACGTCGCGACGCGGCTGCGGTATGCGTCGGTCGCCAGCGACGAGGCCTGGGCGTGGTTGGCGCCCGGGACCAGCCACAGGTCGCGCGGGCCCGGCACGGCATCGTAGAGGGCGCGTGTCTCCTCCGGCGGGGTGAAGCTGTCATCGGCACCGCCAATCACCAGGACGGGGGCGGGGAAGCGGCGCACGGCGTCGCGGGGGGACAATGCGTCCGGCCAGACGCCATAGCGCAGCAGCGACTGGTAGCTGAGCAGCGGCTCCGCGATGCCGGCCAGCAGGACCGGCAGGCGGGGTGCCACCCGGTTCCAGATCGCCTGGCGCAGCGTCGGATAGACCGCCTGCAGCACCAGGCCATCGGCCGGAAGCGGACCGTCCGGGCCGAGCAGCGCCGCGGCCCCGCCCATCGAAATGCCGATCACGGCAATGCGGGCGCCGTCCTGGCGCTGCTTCAGCCAGGCGAAGGCGGCGTGCGCCTCCTGCGCTTCGTGCCAGCCGAAGCTGCGTTCCGCCAGGGTTGAGCCGCCATGGCCGCGGAAGTCGATCGCCAGGCTGGCATAGCCCAGGGAGGCCAGCCAGTCCGCGGTGCCGCGCATCTGGCCGCGGCTGGAACCCAGCCCGTGCAGGATCAGCACCCCCGGTGCGCCGGGTGCTGGCCCCGGCCGCCAGGTCCCGGCGATGGCCAGGCCGTCGGGCAGGGCCAGCGTGATGTCCTGCGCCGGCGCAACGGCAGGTGCCACGGGCCAGGTGGCGCCCGCACTGAGCATGCTGCCGCCGAACCAGGCCCCGGCCAGGACGCCGGCCAGCAGGGCCAGCACGAGATAGGGAAGGCGCTTCAGCGGCCCTCCCGCGTCCAGCCGCCGATCAGCGCGCCCAGGGCCAGCAGCAGCAAGGCCAGCGGCGGCAGCAGCGGCACGCTGTCCAGGCCCGTGACGCGGTAGGCGCGGTTGTCGCGCAGGCCGATCCAGCCGTCGCCGGCGGCCGTGCGGTCCGGTGCCACGCGGCGCAGGGTCGGCATGCCGTCGCGCAGCCAGGCGACGCCGCCGCCCGTTGCCTCCGCCACCGGCGCCATGGGGCCAGCGCTGGCGCGCACGTCCGCCATCTCGCGCGGGTTCAGGGGACCGACCGCGGCGACCGCTGTGCGGGTGCCATCGGTCACGCGATAGAGGCCGGGACGGTCGACGACCTGGGTCGATTGCGACATCCCGTTCCCGGCATCGGCCAGCGTGATCTCCCGCGTCGTGCCATCGGGGGCGGTCAGGGTCAGCAGGGGCTGCTCGGGCGAGAGGCTGCGCCGGTCGATCACCAGGCGGTTGCCGTCCGCCCGCATCCGCAGGTCCTCCTCCTCCAGGTCGGGTTCCTTCATCAGCCAGTGCGCCAGGCGGCGCATCAGTTCGGCCTGCGGGCCGCCGCCCTCCAGCCCGCGCTGCCACAGCCAGGCATGGTCGGTCATCAGCTGCGCCACGCGGCCTTCGCCCACGCGGGAGAGGACCAGAAGGGGCTGCTCGTCCATGCCCGTCATCAGCACCTCGCCCGTCGAGACGGTCGAGGGGATGGTCCGGAACCAGCGGCCCCAGGTCGGCTGCTGCCCCGCGGCGCCCGCCCCTTCAAGCCCTGCGGAGACGGGGTGGCGGCGCCCGGTGTCCGTCACCTGGGGACGGTATCCACCCTGGATGTCGTTGCCGTTCGGATTGGCCGGCAGCACGACCGACAGGGGCGTGTCGTGCAGGCTGAGATTGCGGTCGTCGCTGGGGCTCTCCGCCACCAGCACCGCGCCGCCCGCCTCCACATACTGCGCGACATAGTTCAGGTACGACAGCGGCAGGATGCCCCGCCGGTTGTAGCGGTCGAACACGACCAGGTCGAAGTCGTTGAGCTTCAGCTCGAACAGTTCGCGCGTGGGGAAGGCGATCAGCGACAGCTCGTTGATCGGGGTCCCGTCCTGCTTGTCGGGCGGGCGCAGGATGGTGAAGTGCACCAGGTCGACGGACGGGTCGGCCTTCAGCAGGTTGCGCCAGGCCCGTTCGCCCGGATGCGGCTCGCCGCTGACCAGCAGGACGCGCAGGCGGTCGCGCACGCCGCTGACCGACACGACGGCGCGGTTGTTCTCCAGCGTCAGTTCGCCCGGCCCGGCCTCGACCGAGACTTCGAGCACCGTGGCGCCGCCATGCGACAGGGTGAAGGGGACGGGCGTCGGCCGGTCCAGCGGCACGCTCTGCCGGACCGGTGCGCCGCCGTCCTGGACCAGGGTGACGATGGCCCGATCGGCCAGGCCCGGCGCGGGCCCACCCTCGTCGATGACGCGGACCAGAAGCGTCATGCTGGTCCCGACCATGCCGTAGCTCGGCGCCTCGTCCACCACCAGGCGGCGGTCGCGCTCGTCGGGCGCGCCGGTCAGCAGGGTGTGGACCGGTCCCTTGAGCTCGGTGCGGGTCCGGGCGGCCAGGGCCTCCGCGGACGGAACGTCGTGGACCTGGCCATCGCTGATGATGACCATTCCGGCCAGGCGCTCCGGCGCCACGTCGCCCAGGCTGGTTTCCACGCTGCGGAACAGCTCGGTGCCGTCGCCGGGCGGCACCACCACCTCGCGCACGTCGAGATTGCCCTGGGCCTGGAGCGCGGCGCGCATCGCCTGGGCGGCGGCGTCCGTCTGGCGTGCCCGGTCCGCGATCTCCTGGCTGGCGGAGCGGTCGACGACCAGCAAGGCGATGTCGTTCAGGCGCTCCCGCCGCTCGGTCACCAGGGTGGGATCGGCCAGCGCCACCAGCAGCAGGGCGCCCGCGGCGGCGCGCAGGACGATGCCGCGGCTGCCCGCGCGCAGCAGCAGCGCCAGCACGATGGCGAGCCCCAGGCCCAGGCCCGCCAGCACGGGCCAGGGCAGAAGCGGGGCAAAGGTGATTTCCATCGGCCGCCCCTATTGCCCCAGGCGCTCAAGCAGGGCGGGGACGTGGACCTGATCCGCCTTGTAGTTGCCGGTCAGGGCATACATCACCAGGTTCACGCCGAAGCGGTTGGCCAGTTCGCGCTGGTCGGGACTGCCGGGGACCAGGCCCGCCATCGGCTCGCCATAGTCGTCGATCGCCCAGGCGGCGGCCCAGTCATTGGCGCCCACGATGATGGACGAGACGCCGTCGCGCTGGCTTTCGGGCCCGGCCTCGACCCAGAGCGGCGCGCCGGCATAGCGGCCGGGGAAGGACTGCATCAGATAGAAGGAGCGGCTGAGCACGTGGTCCGGCGGCAGGGGGACCAGCGGCGGCACGTCCAGCCGGCCCAGCAGGTTGCGCAGCGTCTCCGTCCCCTCGCCCCCGCCGGTGCCGTCGACGCCGTCGCGGGTGTCGAGCAGGATCATGCCGCCCTGCTTCAGGTAGCGGTCCAGCTTCTCCAGTGCCGCGTCCGAAAGCGGCGCCTGGGCCGAGGTCATCGGCCAGTAGAGCAGGGAAAACACACTGAGTTCGTCCGTGTCCAGGTCGACGCCCAGCGGGTCGCCCCCCTCGACCGCCGTGCGCTGGGCCAGGACCCGGGTCAGGCCGAACAGGCCGGACCGGCTCATCGCGTCGACCTCGGGCTCGCCGGTCAGGATATAGGCCAGGTGGAAGTTCAGCGTGGCGTCGAGGATGCGCGCATCCTCCACATCGCTGCCGGGCGAGGCCTGCGCCATGGCGGGCGGCGCCAGCGCGGGCGACAGCGCGGCCAGCGCCGCCGCCAGGACGATCGTCGTGGCCGTGGCGCCCCGCGCGGGGCGGACGCGGCCCGGGCGCAGGCCGCCCGACAGCACGACCATGACCAGGCCGTCGACAATCAGCAGGACAAGTGCCACCAGCAGCAGCCAGGGACCGATGGGAACCTCCTCAACCGCGGCATAGGTGTCGGCCACGACGCCCTGGAACAAGGGCAGCGGCACCAGCGCGTCCTCCGCGCCCAGGGCATTGAGCGCCACGCGGGCGGTCTCATCGCCATAGAAACCGGGCGGGTTGTCGGGGCCCGCGGCCGGCACCGGCTCCTTCACCGGCAGGGCGGTGGACGGCGGCTGACCCAGCCGGCCAAGGCCGTCCAGCGTGGCATAGGGGGCCAGCGGCTTGTCCGTGGTGCCGCCGGCAATGCCCTGGCTGATCGCCACCATGCGGCGCAGCATGTCCACGAACAGGCCGGACATGGGCAGGTTGGACCAGGTCGTGTTGGCGGTGGTGTGCACCAGCACGATCCAGCCCTGGCCGCGCCGGGCGGCGGTGACCAGGGGCGTGCCGTCCTGAAGCCGGGCCCAGGTCTTCTGCGGCAGGTCGAGGTCGGGCTCGGCCAGGACCTGGCGGTTGATGCGAACGTCCTCCGGAATCGCCAGGCCGGCGAACGGACTGCCCGCGGGGAAGGGGGCAAGTGCCGCCGGCTGCTCCCAGGACAGGGCGCCGCCCAGGACGCGGCCGCCGCTGCGCAGGCGCACGGGGCTGAGCGCGTCGCCCGTCTGGCCCGCCATGCGCGGCCCGGCAAAGCGCAGCAGCACGCCGCCCTTCTCGATCCAGGCGGTCAGGGCGTCCTGCTCGCTGCCGACGATCTGCCCCACATCGGCCAGGACCAGCACCGCCAGGCCGCGCTGCAGCAGGTCGGCCAGGGTGCCCTGGCGCACGTCGGCAAAGGGGGTCAGCGCGCGATCCAGGAAGAACAGGTCGGACAGCAGCGGCTGCGCGCTTTCGGACTGCGCGCCAGAGATCAGGCCCACGGGGCGCCGCCGCCAGCGTTCGTCCAGCAGCTGCACGGCGCCGGCCGAATCGATGCCCATCAGTTCCAGGCGGGCCACCTGGTTGCGGATCTCCACCGGCAGGGCCAGGGCCCCGGTGCCCGCCGTCTCGCCCGCCGGGAAGGTGACCGGCACCTCGCCCAGGGTGCGGCCGTCCTCCCCCCGGGCCGCCACGCGCAGCGTGCGGGCGCCGCCGGCATCGGCCCGCAGCGCGCGCAGGTCCAGGCTGGTGCCCGCCAATTGCGGCGGAGCCAGGGCCACCGCGCCTTCGCCCGGCTGGTGGCGGACGACGCGCGTGGTGTCCAGGCGCTTCAGGGCGGCCTCCATCTCGGCCGTGCCCGGCCCGTCAACGCCATCGCTGAACCAGACGGCCTCGGCCCCCGGTTCCAGGGCGGCCAGGGCCGCGGCCCAGCCCGCCCGGTCGGGCCGCCAGGCCCGCGATTCCAGCGCCAGGAGCACGGCGCGCGCCTCGACCGCCGGCTGCAGGCTGGGGGTCGCGGGCCGCGGTTCGGCGGTGGCCACCAGGGCGACGGCGCGGCCCGCGCGGCCGGCCTGCTCCACCAGCGACAGCGCCGCATCGCGCCGCATCGACCAGCGCTCCGCACCCGGCCAGCCATTGTCCAGCACGACGACGATCGGTCCGCCTGCCGCCAGCGGCACCTTGGGATTGAGCAGCGGCCCGGCCAGGCCGATCACGACAAGGGCCGCCAGCAGCAGGCGCAGAAGCAGCAGCCACCACGGCGTGCGGGCCGGCGTCTGCTCCCGCGGGACCAGCCCTGTGAGCAGGCGGATGGCGGGAAAGCTGATCTGGCGCGGAGCCGGCGGCGTCACCCGCACCAGCCAGAACAGGATGGGCAGGGCAACCAAGCCCAGGAGCAGCCACGGGCTGGCGAAACCAAGCGCACCAAGGTTGAGCATGATCGTCCTACGCCCGGCCGGACGTCATGGATGCAGCGCCGGAGAGCGCCGCGTGCAGGGCCAGCAGGGCGGTTTCCGGTGGCTTGTCCGTATGGTGGGCCGAGAATGTCCAGCCGGCCGCACGGGCCAGCGCCTTGAGCGCGTCGTGGTGTTGCGCGACGCGCTCGAAATAGGCGGCCCGCACCGATTCAACCCGCGTTGCCAGGTAGGCGGGCTCCCCCTCCAGGCCGACGAAGCGGGCCCGGCCCTGATAGGGCAGGGCGGCCTCGGCCGGGTCGACGATGTGCAGCAGGTGGCCGCGCACCTGGCGGGTGGCGTGGAAGCGGATGGCGGCGTCCAGTTCGTCGAGCGGCGTCAGGAAGTCGCTGGCGACGAGCAGGCCGGCATGGCGGGGCAGCACCTCCCGCGGGGGAAGGCCGTCGCCACCCGGCACCGGAGGTGCCGTCAGCAGGCTGAAGGCCAGGCGGTTGAAGGCGGCGCGGCCAGAGCGGGGCAGGCGGTCGCGGCCGAGCTCCCCCACCCGCTCGCCCGCGCGCACCAGCAGCGAGGCGAGCGCCAGGGCCAGGAGCAGGGCCCGCTCGCGCTTGGTCGGCAGGTTGGCGCCGGAGCGCCAGTCCATCGAGGGCGAGGGATCGCACCACAGCCAGACGCTCTGCGCGGCTTCCCACTCGGTCTCGCGCACGAACAGGGGCTGCGCCTTGGCCGACTGGCGCCAATCGATGCGGGCGACGCTGTCGCCGGGCTGGTATCGCCGGTACTGCCAGAACGTCTCGCCCATGCCGACGCGTCGGCGGCCGTGCACCCCTTGGGCCACGGTCGCGGCGACGCGTTCGGCCGCGACCAGCAGCGGCGGCAGGCGGCCGCCTGCCTGCTCCGCCGACAGGGCCAGCGACAGGTCGGTGCCGGCCGCCGGCCGTGCCTGGAACCGGGCCATCTCTACGCCACACCCATTGCCGGTCCGGCCTTCAGCGATAGGGGGTCAGCAGCTTGTCGATGACCTGGGCGACGGTCACGCCCTCGGCCCGCGCGGCGAAGGTCAGCGCCATGCGATGGCGCAGGATCGCCGGCGCCAGGGCCACGACGTCATCGAGCGAGGGGCTGAGCCGGCCGTCGAGCAGGGCCCGCGCGCGGATGCCCAGCATCAGGGCCTGGGCCGCGCGGGGGCCGGGGCCCCAGGCGATCAGCTCACGCAGGTCGGCACGGCCGCCATCCTCCGGCCGGCCGGAGCGGACCAGGGCCAGGATCGCCTCCACCACGCTGTCGCCCACGGGCACGCGGCGCACCAGCTTCTGCGCGGCCACCAGGTCGGCGGCGCTCATCACGGCAAAGGCCTGGTCCTCGCGCACCCCGGTCGTCGCCAGCAGCATGCGGCGCTCGGCCTCGATATCCGGGTAGCCCACGTCGATCTGCAGCAGGAAGCGGTCCAGCTGGGCCTCGGGCAGGGGATAGGTGCCCTCCTGCTCCAGCGGGTTCTGGGTCGCCAGGACATGGAAGGGCCCGGGCAGGGGGTGGCGCTGGCCCGCGACGGAGACGTGATGCTCCTGCATCGCCTGCAGCAGCGCCGACTGGGTGCGCGGGCTGGCGCGGTTGATCTCGTCCGCCATCAGCAGCTGGCAGAAGATCGGCCCCTTGATGAAGCGGAACGAGCGGCGCCCGTGCTCGCTCTCCTCCAGGACTTCGGAGCCGAGGATGTCGGCCGGCATCAGGTCGGGGGTGAACTGCACCCGCTTGTCGTCGAGGCCGAGCACGGTGCCCAGCGTCTCGACCAGGCGGGTCTTGGCCAGGCCCGGCACGCCGACCAGCAGGGCATGGCCGCCGGCCAGCAGCGCGACCAGCGCCTGCTCGATCACCTCGTGCTGGCCGAAGATCACGCGGCCGATGGCATCGCGGACCAGCGCCACCTTGGCGCCCAGCGTCTCGAACTCCTGGACGATTGCCTCGTCCGCATCACTGATATGGGCCATGACGCTCACTATATTCGTCGCAACGCCTGCGAGGCCAAGGAGATTCCCCGCAGCCGCGGCGTGTCGCCCCGGCTGCGCGAAGGGGCTGGATTTAAACGTTTGCAGGTTCGCCTGGATACGCCCATGTCAGGGCCTGTCCCATTGTTCCTGCCAAGGAGAAGCGCAATGAACGAGGCAAGTGCCCCGCCGGCACCCGATCCCTCGAACCTTGCCGCAGGGTTGAGCAAGGCGTTGAAGGCGACCCGCGACGCGGCGGGCGAGGCCGACGCGGGCGGTCCTGCGCGCAAGCGACCCCCCGTGCACCTGTGGAACCCGCCGTTCTGCGGCGACATCGACATGCGAATCGCCCGGAACGGCACCTGGTTCTATCTCGGCTCGCCCATCGGCCGGCCGGCGATGGTGGAGCTGTTTGCCTCTGTCCTGCGCCATGATCCCGATGAGCGGTACTACCTTGTCACGCCGGTGGAGAAGGTCGGCATCCAGGTGGAGGATGCGCCCTTCGTGGCGACGCTGATGACCGCCAGCGGCTCCGGTCCCGGACAGGTCCTGACGTTCGAGACCAATGTGGGCGATTTTGTGTCTGCCGATGCCGCCCATCCGATCCGCGTCACGATCGACCCTGAGACGCAGGAGCCGTCGCCCTATGTCCTGGTCCGGGACCGGCTGGAGGCATTGATCGCCCGGGCGGTATTCTATGACCTGGTCGAACTGGCGGAGGAACGCGACGGCATGCTGGGCGTCTGGAGCAGCGGGGAGTTCTTCACCATCGGGCCGGCGCCATGAGCGTCGACGACGTGACGGCCGAGGCCCTGCGCCAGCGGGTCGAGGATCGTTTCCGCGAGGCCATCGTCTCCTCGGTCAGCGACGTGCTGCGCGGCGACCACGAGCTGAACGCCGAGCACTGGGTCAGGCCCGGCCAGACCCTGCGCGAGGCGGCGGTGCTGGTGCCCCTGGTCGACCGGCCGGAGGGGATGACCGTGCTGCTGACCCGGCGCACCGACACGCTGTCGACCCATGCCGGGCAGGTCAGCTTCCCCGGCGGCCGGATCGAGCCGAGCGACGCAGGCCCGGAGGATGCCGCCCTGCGCGAGACATTGGAGGAGATCGGCCTGGAGCGTCGCTTCGTGAGGGTGCTGGGCCATCTCGACCCCTATGTCACGGGCACCGGCTTCCGCATCACGCCCGTGGTCGGCATCGTGACGCCGGGCTTTACCCTGGTGCCGGATCCGGGCGAAGTGGCCGCGGTGTTCGAGGTCCCGCTGGCCCATGTCATGGACCCGGTGAACCACGAGAAGCACGCGCGGGAATGGCAGGGCGTCCTGCGGCACTACTACGTCATCCCGCACGAGGATCATTTCATCTGGGGGGCGACCGCCGGAATGCTGGTCAACCTGTTCGACCGGCTGAAGGACTGAGGGCAAGGGGAGCAGGATCGTGCGCATCTTCATGGTCTGGCTGCTGCCGCTGGTCCTGCCGTTCGTCGTCTGGTGGCTGTGGGCGCGCTTCGTGGCGCGCAAGCAGGAGGAGCTGGGCCCTGGCTGGAGCGATGCGCCCTATGCCTGGCTGATCGTCTGCGCCGTGCTGCTGTGCGGTGCCAGCGTCGCCACGTTCGGCTCGCTCAACGCCTCGCCCGCCAGTGCCGTCTACCAGCCCGCGCACATGGAGAACGGCGAGTTCGTGCCCGGCCGCATGGTCGAGCCGCCCAAGGCACCCTGAGCGTGCGGGCATGACGCAGCCGCTTCTGCCGGTGGCGGCGCAGGCCTGGTTCCAGGCCCCGGCTACGCGCCGCATCCTCGACGCGGTCGCGCCCGCGCGCTTCGTCGGCGGCTGCGTCCGCGATGCCCTGCTGGGGCGGACGGCCAAGGACATCGACCTGGCCACCCCCCTGACGCCGGAGCAGGTGATGGCGCGGGCCAAGGAGGCCGGAATCCGCACCGTGCCCACGGGCCTTGCCCATGGCACCGTCACGCTGATCGCCGACCACGTGGCCATCGAGGTGACCACGTTGCGGCGCGACGTGGAAACCGACGGCCGCCATGCCGTGGTGGCCTTCACCGACGACTGGGCGGCGGACGCGGCGCGACGCGACTTCACCATGAACGCGCTCTATGCCGATGCCGAGGGCAGGGTGCACGACCTGGTGGGCGGCATCGCCGACCTGGAGCGCGGGCTAGTCCGTTTCGTGGGCGAGCCCGACCAGCGCATCGCCGAGGACCGCCTGCGGGTCCTGCGCTATTTCCGCTTCCATGCCTGGTATGGCCGGGGCGCGCCGGACGCCCCAGCACTGGCCGCCTGCGCCCGCGCCGCGGGGACGCTGGGCCGCCTGTCGGCCGAGCGGGTGGGCGCGGAACTGTTCAAGCTGCTGTCCGCGCCCGATCCGCTGCCGGCCCTTGTCCTGATGGACGGCGCGCATGTCCTGCCGGCGCTCCTGCCGCAGCCGCTGGACCTGGCGCGCCTGGCGGCCCTGGTGGCGATCGAGGGGCGCCTGAAGCAGGTCGACGCGGACCTCCGCCTGGCGGCGCTGGTGCGGCTTGGGCCCGACGCCGTGGCGGGTTTCAGCCAGGGCCTGCGCCTGTCGCGGCGGCGGCAGGAGCGGCTGGCGGCACTGGCGGCGCCCCGCCTGCCGCTGCGGCCGGACATGGCGCCGCAGGCCATGCGCCGCCTGCTGTTCCTGGCGGGCGCGCAGACGGTCCGCGACCACCTGATGCTGTCCTGGGCCGAGGCGGCGCAGCGGGGCGAGGCCAGCGACCCGGAGGCCTGGCAGGCGCTGCTGGCCCAGGTCGATGCCTGGGTCCCCGTGGCCCTGCCGGTGCGCGGCGCCGACGTCGTCGCCCTGGGCGTGGCGCCAGGGCCGGCGGTGGCCCAGGCGCTGGCCGAGGTGCAGGACTGGTGGGTGGAGGGCGACTTCGCCGCCGGCCGGGCGGCCTGCCTGGCCCGCCTGCGCGCCCGCGTCGGCGGCGCCTGAACCGGCCCGCGCGCGACACCTGCGACACTGTCGAGTGGGCACCAAATTGGTGCTGGCCCTTGATGCGGAGGGCGGCATCGCGTAATCGAGTGCGAATGCCTCGCAGTTGAGTGTCCTGCCCCATGGCCATCGTTCTCACCACGGGTGATGCCCCGCGCCGCGCTGCGGCGGCGCGCGTGCGCCTGGGGACGACCGGCTGGACGGTGACGGCGGTGGTCGTGGCCCTGTTCGTGGCGCTGCCCGTGATTGTCGTCGCGGCGGCGGCGCTGGCCCCGTCGGCCGGCATCTGGGAGCACCTCGCGTCCACCGTGCTGGGTCGCTATGTCGGCAACAGCCTGGCGCTGATGCTGCTGGTGGGGGCGGGGACTCTGGTCATCGGCACGGGCACGGCCTGGCTGGTGACGATGTGCCAGGTGCCGGGCGCCCGCGTTCTGGAATGGGCGCTGCTGCTGCCGATGGCGGTGCCTGCCTATGTCCTGGCCTATACCTATACCGGCCTGCTGGACGTGGCGGGTCCGGTGCAGTCCGCCATCCGCGACATGACCGGATTGAGCGCGCGGGACTACTGGTTCCCAAACGTGCGCTCGCTGGGCGGGGCCGCGGTCATGTTGACCCTCGTGCTCTATCCCTATGTCTACCTGCTGGCGCGGGCGGCGTTCCTGCAGCAGTCCGTCTGCGTGCTGGAGGTCGGGCGCACGCTTGGCTGCTCGCCCTGGCGCGCCTTCCTGCGCATCGCCCTGCCGCTGGCGCGGCCGGCCCTGGTGGCGGGCGTGTCGCTGGCGCTGATGGAGACGCTGGGCGACTTCGGCACGGTGCGCTATTTCGAAGTCGACACCTTCACCACCGCGATCTTCCGCACCTGGCTGGGCCTGGGCGACCCGGTGGGCGCGGCGCAGCTGGCGGCGATGCTGCTGTTCTTCGTCGGCCTGCTGGCGGCGCTGGAGCGGGTCGAGCGGGGCGGCCGGCGCTTCCACCACACTTCCACCCGCTACCGGCCGTTGCCGCGCTTCGAGCTGAGCCCGCTGCGCCGGGCCCTGGCCCTGGCCGCCTGCGCAGCGCCCATCCTGCTGGGCTTCGTGATCCCGGGCGTGCAGCTGGCCGCCTGGGCCATCGAGCAGGGCGTACCGGATGCCCGCATGCTGACCTATGCCCGGCACAGCGTGATCCTGGCCACCATCGCCGCCGTGCTGGCAGTCGGCATCGCGCTGGTCCTCGCCTATGGCGTGCGCATCGGCGGCGGTGTCGCGCAGCGCACGGCGACCCGTATGGCGGGCCTGGGCTATGCCGTGCCCGGCTCGGTCGTGGCGGTGGGCACGCTGCTGCCGCTGTCGATGCTGGACCACACGATCGACGGCTGGGCGCGGCAGTTCTTCGGCGTGTCGACCGGACTGGTCCTCAGCGGCACGATCATCGCGCTGCTCTATGCCTATCTGGTGCGCTTCCTGGGCGTTGCCCTGAACAGCGTCGAATCGGGCCTCGCCAAGGTGACGCCCAGCATGGACGCCGCGGCGCGCAGCCTGGGCACCTCGCCCGGGCGGACGCTGCGCCGGGTGCACCTGCCGATGATCGCCCCGGCCGCCCTGACGGCGGGGCTCCTGGTCTTTGTCGACGTGATGAAGGAGCTGCCGGCGACCACGATCGTGCGGCCCTTCAATTTCGACACGCTGGCGGTCAAGGCGTTCGAGTTCGCCTCAGACGAGCGCCTGCGCGAGGCGGGCCTGCCGTCGCTGGCGATCATGGCCTGCGGCATCCTGCCCGTCATCCTGCTCAGCCGCGCGATCGGCCGCACGCGCCCGGGACAGCATGCCGGCTCTTGAACTGGGGCAGGTGGGCCACCGCTATGGCGCGTTCGAGGCGGTGGCCGGGGTCGACCTGGCCGTCGGCCCGGGCGAGGTCATGTGCCTGCTGGGCCCGTCGGGCTGTGGCAAGACGACGGTCCTGCGCCTGGTGGCCGGCCTGGAACGGCTGCAGGCGGGACGCATCGCCATCGGCGACGAGACGGTGGCAGGGCGCGGCGTCCATGTCGCGCCAGAGGCACGGCAGATCGGACTGATCTTCCAGGATTATGCCCTGTTCCCGCACCTGAGCGTGGCGGCCAATGTCGCATTTGGCCTGGGGGGCGAGGCGGCGGCGCGGCGGCGCACGGCCCTGGCCGCGCTGGAGCGGGTGGGGCTGCAGCACCTGGCCGATTCGTTTCCCCATATGCTGTCGGGCGGCGAGCAGCAGCGCGTGGCGCTGGTCCGCGCCCTGGCGCCGGGGCCGCGCGTGATGCTGATGGACGAGCCGTTCTCTGGCCTGGACGTGCGCCTGCGCGACCGCGTGCGGGACGAGACGCTGGCCCTGCTGTCGGGGGCCGGGGTCGCCACCCTGCTGGTCACCCACGACCCGGAGGAGGCGATGCGCATGGCGGACCGCATCGCCATCATGCGCCAGGGCCGCATCGTGCAGCAGGGGCCGCCGGCCGAGCTCTATGACCACCCGGTGGATGCCGGCGTCGCGCGGTTCTTCAGCGAGGTGACGGAGCTGGCCGGAATCGTCCAGGGCGGCCGCGTGATGACGCCGTTCGGATCGGTGCCCGCCAGCCTGGCCGAAGGAACCGTGGTCCAGGTCCTGGTGCGGCCCCATGGCGTGCGCCTGGCGGGCCCGGGCAGCGGGGATGCAGCCATGCCGGCCAGCGTCCATGCGGTGCGCATCCTGGGGTCGGAGGTGCTGGCGACGCTGGAAAGCCCGGTCGGCACGCGCATCGTGGCCCGCTTGCCGCGCCACCTGGCGCCAAGCCCGGGCGAGGCGGTCACCCTGGAACTGGATCCGGCGGAGGCCCATGTCTTTGCCATCGATGCCGCCCCGGCCCAGGTGGATGCGGTGGCCCGCCGGGTGCACCCGGCCGCTTAGTGCCGCAGGTCCGGCCGTTGCGTTGCACCGCAAGATGGGCTGGTCCATGATCCGGCCGCCGGCGGGACCCGCCCCCGCAAGGAGACGCGCATGGGTGCTTTCAGCTTCTGGCATATCCTCGTCGTGGTGCTGCTTGTCGTGGTCCTGTTCGGGCGCGGCAAGATTTCCGGCCTGATGGGCGACGTGGCCAAGGGCATCCGCAACTTCCGCACCACCATGTCCGACGACGACAAGGCGCCGCCGCCGGCATCCCGGGCGCCCGATGCGCCGCCCTCGGTGATCGAGGCGCCGAAGGTCGACGACCGGCCCAAGGTCTGAACGCGCGACGACGCGGCATCCAACAATGTTCGATATCGGCTGGTCCGAGCTGTTCGTGGTCCTGGTCGTGGCGCTGGTGGTGGTGGGCCCCAAGGACCTGCCTAAGCTGATGCGCTGGGCCGGCTATTGGACCAATCGCGCACGCATGATGGCGGGCCAGTTCCAGCGCGTGATGGACGAGATGGCGCGCGAGGCGGAACTGGACAAGATCAACCAGGAACTGCGCGACTCGACCCGGATCGACATGCATCCCGGCCCGGCCAGCCCACCGCGCCCGCCGGCGCCGCCGGCCGGTCCGGGCGCGGGCAACAGCATCCAGCCACCCGACGCGCCTCCCGCAGGGGAAGGGCCATCGCCCGCCGACCTGGGCGTGGTGCCGGTCCCGACCCCTGTTGCGGCCGAAGTGCAGGCCGGCCTGCACGGGCCGATCCAGTCCCCCGACCTGCCGCAGCCCGAGACACCGGCACCGGTCGAGCCGCTGGCCGATCGCGCGGCGGGGTCCGTGCCCCGGCCGCCGGAACCCTGAGGCAGCGATGACGGACAATGTCGAAGACGAGGTCGAGGCCAGTCGCGCGCCGCTGCTCGACCACCTGATCGAGCTGCGCCGCCGCCTGGTCTATATCGTGAGCGCGATCCTGGTCGCGTTCGTCATCTGCTACATCTTCTCGGCCGACATCTATCGCTTCCTGACCCATCCGCTGTTCGCGGCCATGGAATCGGCGCGCCCCGTGGTCGAGGGGCAGCTGGCGCAGGAGCCGGTGCGGATGATCTATACCGACCTGACGGAAGCCTTCTTCACCTACCTGAAGGTCGCCTTCTTTGGCGCGCTGTTTCTGTCGTTTCCAATCGTCGCCAGTCAGGTCTACATGTTCGTGGCGCCTGGCCTGTACAAGAACGAGCGCCAGGCCTTCTGGCCGTTCCTGGTCGCCTCGCCCATCCTGTTCCTGCTGGGTGCGGCGATGCTGTACTACCTGATCTTTCCCATGGCCTGGCACTTCTTTCTCAGTTTCCAGACCGAGGACATGCAGGCCTTGCCCAAGGTGAACGAGTACCTGTCGCTGGTCACCGCGCTGATCCTGGCCTTTGGCGTGTCGTTCCAGTTGCCGGTCGTGCTGACGCTGCTGGGGCGGGCGGGTATCGTGTCGTCCGAGGGGCTGGCCCGCGTGCGCAAGTACGCGATCGTCGGCGTGTTCGCCTTTGCCGCGGTGGTGACCCCGCCCGACGTGATCAGCCAGGTCAGCCTGGCCCTGCCCATGCTGCTGCTCTACGAGATCTCGATCCTGACCGTCCGCATGATCGAGAAGAAGCGCGACCGCGAGGCCGCCACCCCCGGCTGAACCAGCCTTCGCCTTGACGGTTTGTTAAGGGAGGTCGTGCGACACAGCGTGGAACAGCGCTTGCGCGCCGGTGTACGGTATGTGATGATCAATCACAAATCCGTGATTAGTCTGTGAGGAACGCAGATGTCGGCATCTTCGGACTTCGGAAGGGGTGTGGCCGGGCGTGTCGTCGCATTCCTCCGCGACGAGGACGGTGCGACGGCAATCGAGTACGGCCTGATCGCGGCGATGATCGCGGTGGCGATCATCGTGGGCGTCACCGCGCTGGGCGGGAACGTCAACGCCATGCACGACCGCAATTCGGATTGCTTCAACCAGGCTCTTGCCACCCGCACCGCCTGCTGAACGGCAGGTCCCGGCATCGGGTCGGCGCCGCCGGCCCGGCACGTCCCGCGTGCGTTGGCGCGCGGCCCACCATCGTTGACGGTCCGCTGCTGTTGACTGGGGTGCGTCCCCCCCTACAATCCGGTCATCTTTCAAGTGCGCAGGTGTCGCCTCGGTCGGGCATTGGTCCGGGTTTCGCAGGTTTGCCTCGCGGCAGGGCAGGGTGAACCCTCTTGGCCGGACTGATCTATCCGTTTCCCGACCGTCCCGAACCCGGCACCACGATCGAGGTGGCGGACGGCGTGCACTGGGTGCGCATGCCGCTGCCCATGGCGCTGGACCACATCAACCTGTACCTCCTGCGGGACGGCGACGGCTGGACGATCGTCGATACCGGCATTCGCGGCCGCGACACCAAGCAGAACTGGGAAAAGGTCTTTGCCGCGACCCTGGGCGGGCGGCCGGTCAAGCGGGTCATCGTCACCCATTATCATCCGGACCATGTCGGCCAGGCCGGCTGGCTGACCAGCCGCTGGAATGCGCCGCTGTGGATGACGCGGACGGAATACCTGTTCTGCCGCGTGCTGGCACTGGACATCCGCGACGAGCCGCCGGCGGAGGTGCTGGAATTCTATCGCCGCGCCGGGCTGGAGCCCGAGATGCTGGAGGCGATCCGCGCGCGCGGGCAGAGTGGATTTGCCCGGGGCGTGGTGCCGCTGCCGACCGCCTTCCGTCGCATGGTCGATGGCGAGGTCTTTCGCATCGGCGAGGATGACTGGCAGGTGGTCGTGGGCCGCGGCCATGCGCCCGAGCACGCCTGCCTGTGGTGCCCGGCGCGGGGCCTGTTCATCGCCGGCGACCAGGTCCTGCCGCGCATCTCGTCCAACGTCTCGGTCCATCCCAGCGAGCCGGGGGCCAATCCGCTGGAGGACTGGCTGGAATCGCTGGCACGCATCCGCGACACGGTGCCGGACGACACGCTGGTCCTGCCCGCGCACAACGAGCCGTTCCGCGGCCTGCACTGGCGCCTGTCCCGCCTGATCGAGGGGCACGAGAGCCGCCTGGCCGATCTGCACGCCCAGTGCGTGGAGCCCAAGCGGGCGCTGGACGTCTTTTCCATCCTGTTCCGGAAGCGGATCGAGGGGCGGGAAGTGGGCCTGGCCATCGGCGAGAGCCTGGCCCACCTGCATTGCCTGGAAGGACGGGGCCTGGTGGTGCGCGAGCCCGACGCCGGCGGCGTCGACCGCTGGCGGAGCCTTCAGCCGGCGACCGCAGCCGCCTGAGCCGGCGGGGACAGGGCAGCGGCATTGCGGCCGCTTGCCAAACGCGGGGCGGGATCGCACCTTGGCGCGTGAGCACCATCCTGCTGAGCCATTCGGCGTGCCTGGCGCATCAGACCGGCCCGCATCATCCTGAATGCCCCGACCGCCTGCGGGCGGTGCTGGCGGCACTGGAGGCGGAGGAATTCGCCTATCTGGAGCGCCGCGAGGCGCCGCTGGCGACGCTTGAGCAGCTGTCCCGCGTCCATCCCCGCGCCCATGTCGAGGCGCTGCTGGCGGCACTGCCGCGCGATGGGCTGGACCATATCGACGAGGACACGGTGGTGTGCCCCCAGTCGGCAGAGGCTGCCTTGCGTGCCGCGGGGGCGGCGGTGGCGGGCGTCGACGCCGTGATGGCGGGGGCCGCACGCAATGCCTTCTGCGCGGTGCGCCCGCCCGGGCACCATGCGACGCCGCGCCGGGCCATGGGCTTTTGCCTGTTCAACAACGTGATGGTGGGGGCGGCGCACGCCCGCGCCGTGCACGGCATCACGCGCGTGGCGGTGGTCGACTTCGATGTCCATCATGGCAATGGCAGCCAGGACATGGCCCTTCTGGAGCCTGATTTCTTCTATGCCTCGACCCATCAATGGCCGCTCTATCCCGGGACGGGGCGTGCGGGCGAGCGGGGCCATGGCAACGTCCTGAACGTGCCGCTGCCGCCGTTCGCGGGCGGCGACGACCTGCTGGCGGCGTTCGAGCAGCAGATCGTGCCGGCGCTCGACGCGTTTCGGCCGGAGCTGGTCATGATCTCTGCCGGATTCGACGGGCACGAGGACGATCCGATGGCCAACCTGCGCCTGCACGAGCGGGACTATGCAGCGGTGACCGCCATGCTGGGCGCGGTTGCGGCACGGCATGCGGGTGGGCGGATTGTGTCCTGCCTCGAAGGGGGGTATGACCTTCACGCCCTGGCCCGCTCCGCCGCAGCGCATGTCCGGGCATTGATGACAATCTAGTCACATCGCGTCGGGCATTCCCGCCAATGCGTCTGGCCCCCGGGTGGCGACGTGGCGTCGCAGGGTCACACTTGCTAGGATGCCGCGGCTTTTGGAGCACTGAATGAGCAGCGTGGCTGATTCCCTGCCCGCCGATATTGCGGCGATGAGCTTCGAGCAGGCGTTGAAGGCGCTTGAGGACATCGTCCGCCGACTGGAAGAGGGCAAGGTGGAGCTTGAGGAGTCGATCGAGATCTATGGCCGCGGCGTGCACCTGAAGCGCCATTGCGAGGCCAAGCTCGAGACCGCGCGCACGCGCGTCGAACGCATCGTCCTGGGGACGGACGGAACTGTCGAGGCGCGCGCCGCCGATGTCGTCTGAATTCGCGAGCCTGAGCCTGGAGGGGGCCCTGGCCGACTGTGTCGAGTCGGTCGAGCACACGCTGAACCAGCTGCTGCCGGCACCCACCGGGCACGAGGCCCGGGTGATGGAGGCGATGCGCTATGCCGTGCTGGGCGGTGGCAAGCGCCTGCGCCCGTTCCTGGTCCTGGCCTCGGCCCACCTGTTCGGCGTGCTGCGCCATTCGGCGCTGCGCGTGGCGGCCGCGCTGGAATGCGTGCACGTCTATTCCCTGATCCATGACGACCTGCCGTGCATGGACGACGACGACATGCGCCGGGGCAAGCCCACCGTGCACAAGGCGTTCGACGAGGCGACGGCCGTGCTGGCCGGTGATGCCCTGCTGACGCTTGCCTTCGACATCCTGGCCGATCCCGATACCCATCCCGACCCGCATGTGCGCTGCGAACTGGTGGCGAAGCTGGCCCATGCCGCCGGCGCGCGCGGCATGGTGGGCGGGCAGATGATCGACCTGGCCGCACCCGGGGCGGGCTATGACCTGGCCGCGATCACGCGGCTGCAGCAGCTGAAGACCGGGGCGCTGATCAGCTTCGGCGCCGAGGCCGGCGCCATCCTGGGCAAGGCGAGCGAGACCTGCCGCCATGCCCTGCAGCACTATGCCCATGACCTGGGCCTGGCGTTCCAGATCACCGACGACCTGATCGACGTCGAGGGCGATGCCGGCCTGGCCGGCAAGGCCGTGGGCAAGGACGAGGCCGCAGGCAAGGCGACCTTCGTCTCTATCCTGGGGGTCGAGCGCGCGCGCACCCAGGCGGCGCTGCTGGCCGACCAGGCGGTGGCCCATCTCGACCATTTTGACGACAAGGCGCGCCTGCTGCGCCAGCTCGCCGCTCATATCCTGAGCCGCCGGGCCTGAGAGAGAGCGAAAGGACCATCGTGGCCGAATCCTCAAAGACCCCGCTGCTGGACACGGTCAACTATCCGTTCGACGTCCGTCGGCTGGAGCAGTCGCAATTGCGGCAGCTGGCCGACGAACTGCGGACCGAGACGATCGACGCGGTGTCGATCACCGGCGGACACCTGGGGGCGGGCCTGGGCGTGGTCGAGCTGACGGTCGCCCTGCACCACGTCTTTGACACGCCGCGCGACCGCATCATCTGGGACGTCGGGCACCAGGCCTATCCGCACAAGATCCTGACCGGCCGGCGCGACCGCATCCGCACGCTGCGCCAGGGCGGCGGCCTGTCCGGCTTCACCAAGCGGTCCGAGAGCGAGTACGACCCCTTTGGCGCGGCCCACAGCTCGACCTCGATCTCGGCCGGGCTGGGCATGGCGGTGGCGCGCGACCTGTCGGGCGGCAACAACAACGTGGTCGCCGTGATCGGCGACGGCTCGATCAGCGCCGGCATGGCGTACGAGGCGATGAACAATGCCGGCTACCTGAACAGCCGCCTGATCGTCATCCTGAACGACAACGACATGTCGATCGCACCCCCGGTCGGGGCGATGAGCCACTACCTGGCGCGTCTGGTGTCGTCGCACTCCTATACCTCGCTGCGCCACATGGCGAAGCAGATCACCGAGCACCTGCCCAAGTCGATCGGCCGCACGGCCAAGCGGGCGGAATCCTATGCCCGGGGCATCGTGGCCGGTGGCGGCACCCTGTTCGAGGAAATGGGCTTCTACTATGTGGGGCCGATCGACGGGCACGACCTGGACGCGCTGGTGCCGATCCTGAAGAACGTGCGCGACGCGGACGAAGGCCCGATCCTGGTCCATGTCGTGACGCAGAAGGGCAAGGGCTATCCCCCGGCCGAGGCGGCGGCCGACAAGTACCATGGCGTGGTCAAGTTCGACGTCATCACCGGCACCCAGGCCAAGCCGAAGGCCAATGCCCCCGCCTATACCCGCGTCTTCGCCGACAGCCTGATCGCCGAGGCGGAAACCGACGACAAGATCGTGGCCATCACGGCGGCCATGCCGTCGGGCACCGGCCTGGACGTGTTCGGCAAGCGCTTCCCGGAACGCACGTTCGACGTCGGCATCGCCGAGCAGCATGGCGTCACCTTTGCCGCCGGCCTGGCGACCGAGGGTTTCCGTCCGTTCACGGCGATCTATTCGACCTTCCTGCAGCGCGGCTATGACCAGGTCGTGCACGACGTGGCATTGCAGAAGCTGCCCGTGCGCTTCGCCATCGACCGCGCCGGCCTGGTGGGGGCCGACGGGGCGACCCATGCCGGGTCGTTCGACATCGCCTATCTCGCCTGCCTGCCCAACTTCGTCATCATGGCCTGCGCCGACGAGGTCGAGCTGATGAACATGGTGGCCACCGCCGCCGCGATCGACGACCGGCCGTCCGCCTTCCGCTTTCCCCGGGGCGAGGGGGTCGGCATGGACCTGCCGACGCGGGGCACCGTGCTGGAGATCGGCAAGGGCCGCGTGATGCGCGAAGGCTCGAAGGTCGCGCTGCTGTCGCTGGGCACGCGGCTTCAGGAATGCCTGAAGGCGGCGGACGAACTGGCGGCCCGGGGCCTGTCGACGACCGTCGCGGATGCCCGCTTCGCCAAGCCGCTGGACGAGGACCTGATCCGGCGCCTGGCGCGCGAGCACGAGGTGCTGATCACCATCGAGGAAGGCTCGGTCGGCGGCTTTGGCAGCCATGTCCTGCACTTCCTCGCCGTGTCGGGCCTGCTCGACCATGGCTGCAAGGTGCGGCCGATGGTTCTGCCCGACGTGTTCCAGGACCATGATTCACCCCTTGCCATGTACGACCAGGCCGGCCTGAACGCGCGCCACATCGTGGCCACCGCACTGGTGGCGCTCGGCCAGGATTCGCGGGACCTGACCGCCCGGGCCTGATGGCGAAGGTCCCGCGCGAGCGGCTGGACGCCCTGCTGGTCGCGCGCGGCCTGGCCGACAACCGGACCCGGGCCCAGGCGCTGATCCTGGCGGGCAAGGTCTTCTCCGGCGAGCGCCGCCTGGACAAGGCGGGCGCCACGCTGGACCCCGCCGTCGCGCTGACCGTGCGCGGGGCGGAGCACCCCTGGGTCAGCCGCGGGGCGCTGAAGCTGATCGCGGGTCTGGACGCCTTTGCCGTGCCGGTGCAGGGCCGCGTCGCGCTGGACGTCGGGGCGTCGACCGGGGGCTTCACCGAGGTGCTGCTGGCGCGCGGGGCCGCCCGAGTTCATGCCGTCGACGTGGGGCAGGGGCAGCTGGCCTGGTCGCTGCGCACCGACCCGCGTGTCGTCGTGCTGGAAAAGACCAATGCGCGCCACCTGACCACGGCCGAGGTGGCCGAGCCGGTCGACATCGTCACCTGCGACGCCAGCTTCATCGGACTGGAGACCGTGCTGCCCACGCCCCTGAGCCTGACCCGACCGGGCGCCCACCTGGTCGCGCTGATCAAGCCGCAGTTCGAGGTCGGGCGCGACGGCGTGGGCAAGGGCGGCATCGTGCGCGATGCAGGCCTGCGCGAGGCGGCGCGCGCGCGCATCGTCGACTGGCTGGGCAACCGCCCGGGCTGGCGCGTGCTGGGCACGACCGAAAGCCCCATCACCGGTGCCGACGGCAATGTCGAGTACCTGATCGCAGGTGTCCGCGATGCTTGAAGTGACGCACCTGGGCGCCCAGGGCGACGGCATCGCCCAGGGGCCGGGGGGGCCGGTCTTCCTGCCCTTCATGGCACCGGGCGATCGCGTGGACCTGGCGGGCCAGGTGCCGCGCCTGGTGACGACGGGGCCGCACCGCGTGGCGCCCCTGTGCCGGCATTTCGGCCGCTGCGGCGGCTGCGCCACCCAGCACGTCGACGCAGCGTACCAGGCCGCCTGGAAACGCGAACTGGTGGCGCAGGCGCTGGGCCATCGCGGCCTGGACGGCGGCGTGGTCGCTCCCACGATCTCGATCCCGCCGGGGCGGCGGCGGCGGGCCACGTTCGCGATCCTGCGCCTGCGCGAGAAGATCGTGCTGGGCTTCAACGAACGCGCCTCCGCCAGCCTTGTCGACCTGGAGGAATGCCCCGTCCTGCGGCCGGAGCTGGCGGCGCTGCTGGCGCCCCTGCGCACCCTGCTGGCCCGCGTCCTGCCGCCCGGCGGGCGCAAGGCGCTGGCGGCGCAGGCGCACGTCCTGGCCAGCGACAGCGGCATCGACCTGTGGCTCGAGGTGGCGGCCGAGCTGGACCTGAAGCGGTCGGAGGCGCTGTCCGACTTTGCCGCGGCGCACGACCTGGCGCGGCTGTCCTGGGGGCGGCCGGCGATGACGGTTGCGGAGCGCCGCCGCCCCGTCGTGCAGGCGGGCCAGGCACGCATTGCCCCGGCGCCCGGCGCGTTCCTGCAGGCCAGCGCGGAGGGCGAGGCGGTGCTGGCGCAGCATGTCGGGACGGCGGTGGGCGACGCCAATCCCGTGGCCGACCTGTTCAGCGGCTGCGGCACCTTTGCCCTGCGGCTGGCGGAGGGCCGGTCGGTCCAGGCCTTCGACGCGGAGGGCGAGGCGATCGCCGCCTGTCGTACCGCCGCGCAGGGGCGCGCGCTGGCCGCACGGTCGCGCGACCTGTTCCGCGCGCCGCTTCTGGCGGCCGAGCTGAACGCCTTTGCCGCGGTGGTGCTGGATCCGCCGCGGGCCGGGGCCCGGGCGCAGGTGGAGCAGCTTGCCGCCAGCACCGTGCCGGTCGTCGCCATGGCGTCGTGCAATCCCGGGACCTTTGCCCGCGATGCCAGGATCCTGGTCGATGGCGGGTACCAGCTCGAATGGGTGGTGCCGGTCGACCAGTTTCCTATGACACCCCATGTCGAGCTGGTCGCGCGTTTCGCGCGCAACGGATAGGGTTGGACGCGATGGCGAACGCGGCGGACCGGATCGGCTACAGGATGGCCCAGGCGGCACGCGTCGCCTGGTATGGCGGGCAGTACCTGGCGGCGGCGCGCCTGACCCGGCCGCACCGCGCCGCGGTTTCGGTCGACGCGCCCATGCCGGGCTCTGCCGTGCTGCTGCGCCACATGCGGGCGCTGCTGGACCGGGACCGGCGGAATGTCGAGGACGGGACCTATGCCGCGCCACGCCTGCTGCCGCCGGCGGACCGGGCCCTGGCCGACATGGTGCGGTTTTTTCGCGACCTGCCGGGCATCACCCGGCGCCAGGCAACCCACGGCCATGACGAGGTGCTGGACGGGGATGGGGAGGGCCGGCGCGGCCGCTATCCGCGCTACTACCTGCAGAATTTCCACTACCAGACCGACGGCTACCTGTCCGAGCGCTCCGCCCGCCTCTATGACCAGCAGGTCGAAGTGCTGTTCACCGGCCTGGCCGATGCCATGCGGCGGCAGGCGCTGGTCCCCCTGCGCCAGGCGCTGCAGCCGCTGGACCTGCGCCGCGCGCGGGTGGCCGACATCGCCTGCGGCACCGGCCGCTTCCTGGGCGACCTGAAGGCGACATGGCCACGGGTCCAGGCGATGGGCGTCGACCTGTCGCGCGATTACCTGGCGGAGGCGCGGCGCCACCTGGCGGGGCGCGCCTGGCTGAGCCTGGTGGAGGCCCAGGCCGAGCACCTGCCCCTGGCCGATGGGGCGCTGGACGCCGTCACCTGCATCTACCTGTTCCACGAGCTGCCGCCACGCGTCCGGGGGCAGGTGGCGGCGGAACTGGCGCGCGTGGTACGCCCGGGGGGAAGCGTCATCGTGGTCGACTCGCTGCAGATCGGCGACGTCCCCGACCTGGACGGCCTGCTGCATTTCTTTCCCGCGGCCTTTCACGAACCGTATTTCGCGACCTATGCGCGGGCCGACCTGGGCGCGCTGTTCGGCGGCGCGGGGCTGGACCTGGCGGGGGTGGAGACGGCGTTCCTGTCCAAGGTCCTGCACTTCCGCCGGCCGCTCTGACCGTTTTCGCCGCCCGGGATCCTGCATGGCGCTGCCGCTTCATGACGACCAGCCGACGCGCTTCTCGCCCCACGTCACCTGGGCGCTGATCGCCATCAATGTCCTGATCTACCTGCTGCAGCAGCAATGGCCGCAGGGCGACGACGGCGCCGCCATGGCGGCCGGCCTGATCCCGGCGGCGCTGACCGGACTGGACCTGACCCCGGCGGACCTGACCTGGCTTGAGGCGAACCGGCCGCTGCCGGAATGGTCGACGCTGTTCAGCTACCAGTTCGTGCATGGCTCGACCGCGCACCTACTGGGCAACATGCTGTTCCTCTGGATCTTCGGCAACAATGTCGAGGATACGATCGGACGCCTGCGCTTCGTCGTGTTCTATCTGACCTGTGGCGTGCTGGCGGCGGTGGCCGAGATGGTTGCCGAGCCGGCGAGCCCGGTACCCCTGGTCGGAGCCTCCGGCGCGATATCGGGCGTGCTGGGCGCGTATTTCCTGCTGCATCCCCGGGCCCGGATCTGGATGCTGCTGGCCTTCATCCCGCTGCGCGTGCCCGCCTGGGCCATGATCGGCCTGTGGTTCGTGATGCAGTTGTGGGACGGCCTGACTGGCGCTGCCGAGGCGGAGCGCGTCGCCTGGCTGGCGCATGTCGGCGGCTTCGTCGCGGGCCTGGCCCTGATCAAGCCGTTCATGCCCCGGCGACGCGGCCCCTGGGGCTGAGCCTCAGCGCGTCCCTGGCGGGGCGATGCCCATTGCCTGCCATACCGCGTGCTGCCGATCGGGGGAGAGGGTGAACTGCCCCAGGTCGTGCTCGACGAGCACCGTGTCGCCCGTGCGCGTCGCCAGCGCCACGCCCGTCATGCCGTCGGGACCCAGGCGCAGCGGGTCCTTCTGGACACGCTCGCGGACCCTCCGCCGCATGCCCATGCGGTCGCGCCATTCATAATGCCAGACGATCTTTTCCGGGATGTGCGCGTTCTGGAAGCGGAAGGCCGGCCGGTAGCGGCGGCGCTTCAGCTCGACCAGGACCGGGCGGCCGGTCGGACCGGCGGCGTCCTCCAGGATGGCGCGACGGCGGCGACGCTGCCATTGGCCCCAGCCCAGCAAAGCCGGTGTCCAGAGGATAAAGAGCAGGATGACCAGCCATTGCCATTCCACGCGGCCCAGGTGCAGCGCCCAGCGCTGGCCCAGCGTCGGGCTTGCCAGGTCCAGGCCGGGCAGGTTGCGGTCGACCTGGACGCGGTAGAGATCGAGCTCCGGCCGCGGCGGCAGGGCGACCGGGCTGCGCAGCACGGCGGTCCAGCTGTCGGCGTTGCCATAGGCATTGGTGTAGCGCAGGTCCAGCAGGCAGACGTGATCGCCCGGTGCTTCCTGGCTGCAGGTCGCCGCCGTTTCGGGCCGGCGCGCCTCCAGCTCGCCCAGGCCAAGGCGCACGGCGGTGTCGCGCAGGACCTGTCCCTGGGTGGCACCGATCAGGTCGCTGGCGACCAGGAAGGTGGTCAGACCGCCCAGAACCAGTCCGAACACGACCATGAACAGCCACATCCACCACAGGTTGGCCGGCGGCTTCAGCGGCAGGGGGGTGGCCAGGGCCCTGAGCAGCGCGTCCGCACCGGCCATCCCAAGTGCCCCTAGAGCGTGCCGACCTGGGCGCGGTGGCGGAGCAGGTGGTCGGCCAGGACGCAGGCCATCATCGCCTCCCCCACCGGGACGGCGCGAATGCCGACGCAAGGGTCGTGCCGGCCCTTGGTCAGGACCTCCGCATCCTGGCCGTCGCGCGTGACCGTCCGGCGCGGCAGCAGGATGGACGAGGTCGGCTTGACGGCGAAGCGCGCGACCACGTCCTGCCCGGTCGAGATGCCGCCCAGGATGCCACCGGCATGATTGGACCCGAACGCGATCGCATTGCCCGCCATGCGCATCTCGTCGGCATTGTCCTCGCCGCGCAGGGCGGCCGCGGCAAAGCCGTCGCCGATCTCCACCCCCTTGACGGCATTGATGCTCATCAGGGCGGCGGCCAGGTCGGCGTCCAGCTTGCCATAGAGGGGCGCGCCCAGGCCCGCGGGCACGCCGCTGGCCACGACTTCGATCACCGCGCCGACCGAGGAGCCGGCCTTGCGCACGCCATCCAGCAGGCCTTCCCAGTCCTGGGCGGCGATGGGATCGGGGCAGAAGAACGGGTTGCGATCGACAGCGTCCCAGTCCCAGCGGCTGCGGTCGATCACGCTGCTGCCCACCTGGACCAGGGCGCCGCGGATGGTCACGCCGCTGCCCAGGATCGCCCGCGCGACCGCCCCGGCCGCGACACGGGCCGCGGTTTCCCGGGCGGAGGAGCGGCCGCCACCCCGGGGATCGCGGATGCCGTACTTGGCCTGGTAGGTGACGTCGGCATGGCCGGGGCGGAACTTGGCCGCGACGTCGGAATAGTCCTTGGACCGATGGTCCACGTTCTCGATCAGCAGGCTGATCGGCGTGCCGGTGGTCTGGCCCTCATAGGTGCCGGACAGGATGCGCACGGCGTCCGGCTCCTGCCGCTGGGTCACGAAGCGCGACTGGCCGGGCCGCCTGCGGTCCAGCCAGGGCTGGATGTCGGCCTCGGTCAGGGGCAGGCGGGGCGGCGTGCCATCGACGACGCAGCCCAAGGCCGGGCCATGGCTTTCGCCCCAGGTCGTGACCCGGAACAGGTGGCCGAACGTGTTGTGGGACATGGGACGCCTGCGGGTGCGCGCCGCCTCAGACGGTCGCGATGTCGGGTGCGTCGACCGCCTTCATGCCGACGACGTGATAGCCCGAATCGACGTGGTGCACCTCGCCCGTCACGCCGCGCGACAGGTCGCTGATCAGGTACACGCCGGCGTCGCCCACCTCGTCGATGGTGACGTTGCGCTTCAGCGGCGAGTTGTACTCGTTCCACTTCAGGATGTAGCGGAAATCGCCGATGGCGGAGGCGGCCAGCGTCTTGATCGGGCCGGCGGAAATCGCGTTGACGCGGATCCCCTTGGCGCCCAGGTCGACGGCCAGGTAGCGGACGCTCGCCTCCAGCGCGGCCTTCGCCACACCCATCACGTTGTAGTGCGGGGTCACCTTCTCGGCCCCGTAATAGCTCAGCGTGATCAGGCTGCCGCCATTGTTCATCAGGGCTTCCGCACGCTTGGCGATGGCCGTGAACGAGTAGCAGGAGATGCTGAGCGACTGGGCGAAGTTCTCGGGGCTGGTGTCGATGTAGCGGCCCTTGAGCTCGTCCTTGTCCGAATAGGCGATCGCGTGGATCACGAAGTCCAGGCCGCCCCATGCCTCATTCACGGCGGCGAAGGCGGCATCCAGGCTGGCGAGATCCGACACGTCGCACGGCAGCACGATGCTGGACCCGACCTGTTCCGCCAGCGGGCGGACACGTTTCGCAAGGGCGTCGCCCTGGTAGGTGAAGGCCAGTTCCGCACCATGGTCGTGTGCCGACTTTGCGATGCCCCAGGCGATGGACCGATCGTTGGCGACGCCCATGACGAGCCCCTTCTTGCCGCTGAGCAGTCGCGTCCCAACCGTCATTCTGTGATTCCCAACATCCCGAAAAACGGCCGCATCCTAGCCGCTGGCTGGCGCCGCTTCAAACCTGTCCGGCGCGGGGCAGACCCTATGTCCCAGGGCGCCTCATCGCGCCATGCGGCCGCGCACCTCGTAGGGGTGGCGGTCGGCCAGGTCCTTGGCCAGCGCCTGGATCGTCGCGTCGTGCTCGTCGGGCAGCATCAGGCGCAGCGTGACCAGCTGGTCGCCGCGCGTCTTCAGCACGTCGTCGGGCACGCCCTTGCCGCGCAGGCGCAGGACGGTGCCGCCATTCGACCAGGGCGGAATGGTCAGCGAGACGGGGCCGTCGATGGTCGGTGCCACGACCTTGGCCCCCAGGACCGCCTCGTACAGCGTCACCGGCAGGTCGACCAGGATGTCGTCGCCCCGCCGGGAGAAGACGGGGTGCGGCTCGACCGCGATCTCGACCAGGGCGTCGCCGGCCAAGGCAGGGCCGGGGCCCGGCTCCCCCTTGCCCGACAGGCGGATGATCTCGCCCGACATCGTGCCGGCGGGGATCGTCACGCGGAAGCCGCCGTCCGGCCGCTCGATCGACTTCACGGTCCCGTTGATGCTGTCCAGGAACCCGATGGTCAGGGAATAGGAGCGGTCGGCGCCGCGCGTGCGCTTGGCCTGGCCCGGCGACTGCGATTCCTTGCGCGCCCGCATCTTGGCCAGCAGGTCCGAGATGACGTCGTCCTGGCTGCGGCCGAACTTGACGCCGGGGCCCTCGTGCCGGGGCGGCGGCTCGCCCTCGGCCTTGCCCCGGGGGGGCGCGTCGGCGCGGGTGCCGCCCTGCGCGCCAGACTTGCGCGTCGCGCCGTCCGCCTTGGCCTTGGGCGGCTCCTCCTGCTCGATATGGTTGCCCCAGCCGTCGATTTCCCCCCGGTCATAGCGCGCCCGCATGATGGGATCGCCGAGCAGGGAATAGGCGGCGGCGACTTCCTTGAAGCGCTCCGCGATCGCCGGGTCACCGGGATGCAGGTCGGGATGCAGTTCCTTGGCGCGCTTGCGATACGCGCGCTTCAGGTCGGCGTCCGAGATGTCGCGCGCGACACCGAGGATCGAATAGGGCTCGAACATGGGAGGTCGAGCCTAGAACGGCATTCAGCAAAAGTCTCGCCATCCGCGCGCGGCAGGAGCGCCGCGCGAGGGATGGCATCGCGGCCCGGCGCCTCAGGGCGCCGGGCCGCGTTCACGGCCGGACCGGGTGGGTCCGATCAGGAATTGGCGATGCGCCAGCTGCCATCCGGCTGACGGCAGGCCGTGCCATAGGCGTTCTGAGTGCGGCCGCCGACGACGATCGTCTGCTGGTACTCGCGGCAGGTCTCGCCATACTGGTTCTGGTAGGCCTGCTGCGGCACCACGGTGCCGTAGTTGCCGCTGTCCGGATTGCGCCATTCGGCAGGGCGGCCAGAGGGATAGGTCTCGAACGCGCTCTGGGCGGAGCGCTCGGCGTACATCTGGTCATTGCGGTCCAGCGACGCGCCGACGCTGCCGCCCAGGAAGGCGCCCAGCAGGCCGCCAGCAACAGTCGCCGCGATGCGGCCGGAGCCCGAGCCGAACTGGTTGCCCAGCAGCGCGCCGGCGCCGGCGCCCAGGACGGCGCCGCCGGTCTGCTTCGGCCCATAACCGCCATAGCCCTGCTGGCAGGCGCCGAGCGTCAGGGCCGCCGCGGCGACCAGGGCAATCATGGGTGCACGCATAATTCTCAACCTCGGCTGTGGTGACGGACAGCGCCACGGCTCCGCAGCAATCTGGTCCGCAGCAAATCTGGGTGTCCCTGGCGATTCTGACGCCTCGCCAGGACCGTGACAATATGGCTGAACCCCTAAGTAGAGGCCACGATTGTCACAGGGATCTAGGATCGGTCACACATTTCTGTCTGTGATAACGGTCACGGCGCCCCGGCGTTCCTTGCGCAGGCGGAGGCATGGGCGACCGCAGCGAGAAGGTCCGGCATGAGCGACTTCCTGGAATTCGAGGCACAGCCGGGCGGCGGCGTCGCCCTGGCCGAACCCTATCAGCGCTTTGCCGCGTGGCTGGCCGCGGCGCAGGCGTCGGAGCCCAACGACCACAATGCGATGACCCTGGCGACCGTGGGGCCGGATGGCGCGCCATCGGCCCGCATCGTGCTGCTGAAGGGCCAGGATCTGGCGGGGTTCGTCTTCTATACCAATTTCGGCAGCCGCAAGAGCCGCGAGCTGGAGGCCAATCCGCATGCGGCGCTGGCCTTCCACTGGAAGTCGCTGCGCCGCCAGGTGCGGGTGGAGGGCACGGTCGCCCACGCGACGGAGGCCGAGGCCGACGCCTATTTCGCGACGCGCGCCCGGGTCTCGCAGATCGGCGCGCGCGCCTCGCTGCAGTCGCGGCCATTGGCCGCCCGATCCGAGCTCGAGGCCAAGGTGGCGGAGATCGAGCAGCAGTTCGCCGGGCGCGACATTCCCCGGCCGCCCGAATGGGGCGGCTGGCGGCTGACGCCGAAGCGCATCGAGTTCTGGCAGGACCGCCCGTTCCGACTGCACGACCGCCTGCTGTACGAGCGTCAGGGCGAGGGCTGGGCCACGACGCGGCTCTATCCCTGACTTCGATGGCAGCGGCTCGGCCGGACGAGGCGGCGCTCGTCGCCTTCCTGGCCGATCCCGCGAGCCATGGCGGCCTGCCCGTCGAACGGCACGACACCCATGTATCGGTCGTGGTCCTGGCGGGCGAGCGCGCGCTGAAGCTGAAGCGCGCGGTTGATCGCGGCTATCTGGACCAGTCGACGGCCGAACGGCGGCGCCTTGCCTGTGCCGCCGAACTGCGGCTGAACCGGGCCTGGGCGCCGGGCCTGTACCTGGGCCTGCAACCCATCCTGGCGCGGCCGGGGGGCCTTGCCCTGGGACCGCTGCGGCCGGCGGCGGAGGCTGGCCCCGGCGAGGACGTGGTCGACTGGCTGGTGGTGATGCGGCGCTTCCCCACCGCCGATCGCCTGGACCACGTGCTGGCGGCCGGGCGGCTGGACGCGACGTTGGCCGCGGCGACGGCCGAGACGATCGGCGCGGTGCATCGCCACCTGGCCCCGGTGCCGGGTCCCAGCCGCCTGGCTGGCGCGGTGCGGCAGAATGCCGGCGACCTGCTGGCGGCGGACCTGCCGCCCGAGCGAGCGCGGGCCCTGGGCCAGGGCCTGGTCGCGGCCCATGCCCGCGTCCTGCCGGGGCTGGAGGCGCGGGCGGCGGCGGGCCTGGTGCGGCGCTGCCACGGGGACCTGCACCTGGCCAACCTGTGCCTGCTTGACGGACGCCCCACGGCGTTCGATGCGCTGGAATTCTCCGAGGACCTGTCCACCATAGACGTGCTCCATGACCTGGCGTTCCTGGTGATGGACCTGCTGGCGCGTGGGCGGCGCGACCTGGCGCACCGCGTGCTGGACCGCTGGCTTGAGGTGACGGGCTGGCTGGACCAACTGGACGTCCTGCCGCTGTTCCTGGCCCTGCGTGCCGCGGTGCGGGCCCATGTCTCGGCCCGCATGGGGCAGCCGGACGGCGCCCGTGCCTATCTGGAGCTTGGCCTGGACCTGCTGCGGCCGGTGGCGCCGCGCCTGGTGGCCATTGGCGGCCTGTCGGGGACCGGCAAGACGACGCTGGCCCGCGCTCTGGCCCCGGCGTTCGGAGCGGCGCCGGGCGCGGTGATCCTCCGCTCCGACGTGCTGCGCAAGCAGCTGGCGGGCGTGCCGCCGGAACAGGCCCTGCCACCGGAGGCCTATGGCGTGGAAGCGGGGCGCGCCGTCTATGCCGAGCTGGTCCGGCGGGCGGACCTGCTGCTGCGCCAGGGATGCAGCGTCGTGCTGGACGCCGTCTTTGCCCGCGTGGCGGAGCGTGACGCCGCCGCGGCCGTGGCCCGCACCGTGGGCGTCGCCTTTGCGGGCCTGTGGCTGGACCTGCCGCTGGCGGAGCGGCTGGCGCGGGTGGCGGGGCGCCGCGGCGATGCCTCGGACGCGGGCGTGGCCCAGGTCCAGGCGCAGGAGTCCTATGACCTGGGGCCGATCGCCTGGACCCGGCTGGCCGCGGGGCCGGACCTGGTCGCGCGGGCGCGGGCGGTGCTGCCGGACTGACCGGTCAGCGCGCGGGCGGCAGCG
Source organism: Zavarzinia sp. CC-PAN008 (assembly GCF_051903925.1). Classification (GTDB taxonomy): domain Bacteria; phylum Pseudomonadota; class Alphaproteobacteria; order Zavarziniales; family Zavarziniaceae. The sequence goes on along the minus strand of NZ_CP173678.1, from coordinate 3,904,646 downwards.
CGAAGGCTGCGATGCTGTCGCTGCGCCCGACATCGGCCAGCGGATGGCCGGCCGCTGCGATGACGACATATTGCCGGCCGCCCACCGCATAGGTCATCGGCGTTGCCTGGCCGCCGGCGGGCAGGGGACCCGCCCACACTTCGCGCCCCGTATCCAGGTCGAACGCGCGCAGGACGGGCTCCAGCGCGGCACCGATGAACACAAGGCCGCCATCGGTCACCAGCGGCCCGCCGAAATTGGGCGTGCCCCACGGGAAGGCCAGGCCCAGCGGCGCCAGCGACTGCGTCGTGCCCAGCGGTACCTCCCACGCGAGCCGGCTGCTGCCGGGGCCATCGGGGTCCAGGTCAACCGCCGTCAGCGCGCCCCAGGGCGGCGGGTTGCAGGGCAGGCCCAGCGGCGAGAGGAGCAGTTCCCGCCGCATGCCGAAAGGGGCCCCGGCCTGGGGCGAGACCTCCGCCCCCTCGGCCCGGCCACGGGTCCGCTCCGCCTCCAGGTCGGCCTGGGGGAACAGGCGCACGATGTGGATGGCGCGGCTGGTATTGACGACCAGGCGATTGCCCGCCGCCACCGCCAGGCCGCCCCAGTTGGCGCCGCCGCCGGTAAAGGGAAAGAACGCCGTGCCCTGCAGGCTGGGCGGGGTGAACAGGCCGTCATGGCGTAGGCCCTGCAGTCGTTCCCGGCATGCCTGGCGGTCAAAGGGCGTGACGCCAAAGGCCTGGTCCGGCGTGATCGCCTGCGGGGCCACGATCGGCAGGGTGGAAAAGGGCTGGGTGGGGGAGGCGACCTCACCCGGAATGTCGCTGGGCGGCACCGGCCGTTCCTCGACCCGATAGAGCGGCGCGCCGGTCTCGCGGTCGAGGACGAAGAGGAAGCCCATCTTGGTCGCGAAGGCCAGTGCCGGCACGTCGCGCCCGTCACGCCGCAGGGTCAGCAGGCTGGGCCCGGCGGGGATGTCGGCGTCCCACAGGTCGTGATGCACGGTCTGGAACGACCACACCACGGCGCCCGTGCTGGCCCGCAGCGCAACCATGCTGTTGGCATGCCGGTTGTCGCCCGGGCGCAGGCCGCCGAAGAAGTCGGGGCTGGGGCTGGACGTGGGGAGGAAGACCAGGTCCCGTTCCGGATCGGCGCTGATCGAGCCCCAGACATTGGCCTGGCCCGTGCGGGCGGCGCTGTCGCCGCCCCAGGTGGGGCTGGCAATCGGATCGTCGCCCCGCGGCACGGGGTCGAAGGTCCACAAGGGGCGGCCGTCGCGCATGGAGAAGGCGAAGACGGTGCCGTCGGCCGCGTCCGTGCGCTGGTTGTCGCCGCTGGCCGTACCCACCACCAGCGTGTCGCCGACGATGGCGGGGGCGGAGCTGAACTGCAATTCCCCCGGGCGGCTGAGGGCGCGGGCGGGAGCGACGGCGACCGTGCCGCCCTGGCCGAAGCCGGGACAAGGCTGCCCGCTTTGGGCATCGAGCGCGATGAGTCGGCGATCCGTCGTCGCCACGACCACGCGCCGGGCGCAGGCCGCCGCGGCATCGGCCGTCGCGTCCGTCCACTGCGCCAGGCCGCGGCAGTTGAACAGTTCCGACGGCTGGCGCGCCAGGTCGACCTGAGGGTCGAAGCGCCAGCGTTCCGTGCCCGTGGCCGGGTCCAGCGCGACGACGCGGGAGAAGGGGGTGCAGGCGACGAGGCTCGAGCCGGCCAGGATCGGCGTCACCTGCATCTTGGCCCGCTTCCACAGGGCGGGATGGGCCGCCATCTCGCCCGACGACCAGGTCCAGGCCGGGACCAAGTGCGCGACATTGCCCCGGTCGATCTGCGCCAATGTGGAGCGCCGGGAATGGCCGGCATCGCCGCCGACATTGGTCCAGCCGAGATCGTCGGCCACGGGCGCGGGGGGCGGGAGCGGGGCGGAGGCGTCCTGCGGCGGCCGGAACTGGTTGAGCCAGACGAAGCCGCCGCCCAGGCCGAGGCCGCCGATCAGCAGTGCGAGGGGAACGGCGTAACGGGCGCGCATGGAGCAACCTTCCCGTGGAGGATCGGCTCAGTTTAAATGAATGATCTGTTCAGTCAATGGCGTGGTATGAGCGGTGTTCTAGCTGGAGGATGACATGGCCCGACCCCGCGACGCAGGACGCTTGGCCCGGATCGCCGATGCGGCGCTTGGCGTCTTTGGCCGGTCTGGCTTCCGCCTGGCCCAGATGGCGGATGTCGCGCGGGCCTGCGGCCTGTCGCCGGGCACCCTCTATCTGTCGGTCGACAGCAAGGAGGCATTGCTGCACATCGCCGTACGTCATGCCCTGGGCCGCCTGGACGACGGCTATGCCGCCACGGGCCAGGCCACCGGCCTGGACGCGACGATCGCCCTCCTGCGCGAGGCGATGGGGGGCGCCGGCACGCGCTGGCCCCTGTTGCGGACGGCTGTGACCGCCCCGCCGCCGAGCGATGCGGCGGCGGAACTGGCGGCGATCATCGGCGAGATCCACGAACAGCTTTCCGCACAGCGACGCCTGATCTGGCTGCTGGACCATTGCGGGCGCGACCTGCCTGCGCTTGGCGCCTTCCTGGCGACGGCGATGCGCGGCGGCCTGCTGGCCGACCTTGAAGCCTATGCCCGGGCACGGGTGGCGCAGGGCCTGTTCGACCCCATCGCGGTGCGGCCCGGCACCTCGCGCGCGATCGTGGAACAGGTGTCGTGGCTGGCCATGCATCGCCACGCCGATGCCGATCCCCCGCCCCTGGACGACGCCGCGGCCCGGCGCCTGACCCAGGACCTGGCCTGTGCAACTTTGCTGCGCAAGAGGGCGCCATAGGATGCCAGACTGTCCCCGGCGGACCTGAAGCGGGCCGCCGCTCCGGCGGAGGAGGACGTGCGATGACGATCCGGAAGATCCTGGTACCGCATGACGGGATGAACGATTCGACGCCGGCGCTGGTGGCGGCGGCCGCCCTGGCCCGGCGTTTCGGAGCCGAGGTCGAGGTCTTCCACCCCCGACTGGACCCGGCGCAGACCGCGGCGATGATGGGGGTCGGCACGCCCGCGGTGGGGCTTGAGTTGCTGATCACGGCCAGCGAGAAGGAAGCCCGCCTGCGCGAGGACAAGGCGCGCGCCGCGTTCGACGCCTTCCTGCCGCAGGCCGGCGATGCCGTCGCGGCGCGTTTCGTCACGCGGACCGGGCCGCCGGAGGCGCTTCTCGCCTCGGCCGGGCGGCTGGCCGACCTGACCATCCTGGTCGGCGGCAGCCGCGATCATGAATCGCTGCTCGACTCCCTGGTCATGGCGACCGCGCGGCCGATCCTGCTGGTCCCGGCAGGGGCGGGGGGCGACCTGGCCGGGCCGGTGGTGGTGGCCTGGACCGACGCATTGCCGGCCGCGCGGGCGCTGCGCGCGGGCCTGCCCTTCCTGGCCGGGACGCCGGTCCATGTCCTGCACGTCGGCAGTGCGCGTGACACCGCCAACCTGCCGGAGGTGGGGCGCTATCTGGGCCTGCACGGTGTCGCCGCAACGACGGAGGTCCTGGACCCCGGCACGGGCAGTGCCGCCGCCGCCCTGATCGCGCGGGCCCAGGCGCTGGGTGCTGGGCTGCTGATCTCGGGCGCATACGGTCACAGCCGGCTGCGCGAGCTGGTCCTGGGCGGCACTACGCGGGAGCTGATCCAGTCCTGTCCCCTGCCGCTTCTCGTCGCGCACTGAGCGGCACCGGCCAAGTCCCTGGCGGGGACGCGGATTTGCGTCGCAAGCAGGCCAGCCCCATGGCCGGGGCTCGGCTGCCGCGGTGGCCCGGCCCGCCATTCGGCCCTACACTGCGGGCCGCAGTTCGGCGCGGGCCCCGTGCAGGCGCGGCCAGACCGGCCGAGCCGCCGGGGCATGGCGGTGACGGACTGGGCTGAAGGATCGAGATGGCCAGCAACCAGGAACGTCGCACCCTGATCCTCACCGGAGCCAGCCGGGGCATCGGCCACGCGACGGTCAAGCGCTTCTCCAGCGCCGGATGGCGGGTCATCACCTGCTCGCGCCAGCCGTTTCCGGAGGATTGCCCCTGGGAAATGGGGCCAGAGGATCACGTCACCGTCGACCTGGGCGATGTCGATGCCCTGCCGGCCGCGATCGAGGACATGCGCAGCCGACTGAACGGCGGGCCCCTGCATGCGCTGGTCAACAATGCCGGCATCTCGCCCAAAGGGGCGGGGGGTGCGCGGCTCAGCACGCTCGACACCGAGCCGCACCTGTGGCGCCACGTCTTCCAGGTCAATTTCATGGCGCCGATCATGCTGGCGCGCGGCCTGGTCAACGAGTTGAAGATGGTGCACGGCTCCGTCGTCAACGTGACCTCGATCGCGGGCTCGCGCGTGCATCCGTTTGCGGGGTCTGCCTATGCCACGTCCAAGGCGGCCCTCTCGGCCCTGACGCGGGAAATGGCGGCCGACTTCGGCCCGCTCGGCATTCGCGTCAACGCGATCGCGCCGGGCGAGATCGAGACGGCGATCCTGTCGCCGGGGACGGAAAAGCTGGTCGAGCAGATCCCGCTGCGCCGCCTGGGCAGCCCGGAAGAAGTCGCCAAGACGATCTACTTCCTGTGCACCGAGCAGTCGAGCTACGTCACCGGCTCCGAGATCCACATCAACGGCGGCCAGCACGTCTGAGGGTTGGCCCAGGTTCGGCGGTGTTCTTTCGCTTGCCGCACTCTCCATTCCTGCGTCACCCGGACAAACCGGGTGACGCAGGAAACTGAGAGGCGACCTACGCCGCGCGGAGCTGGGACTTGGTCACCCAGTCGTTCGCCTTGTCCAGGGCGCGGCCGAACTTGTCGAACATCTCGTCGATTTCGTCCGTCGTGATGATCAGCGGCGGGCAGAAGCCGATCGAATCGCCCATCGCGCGGATGATGAGGCCCTGCTCCTGCGCTTCCGCCTGGATGCGCGCACCCACCCCTTGTGTCGGCTGGAAGCTCTGCTTGGTGCGCTTGTCGGCGACCATTTCCAGCGCGCCGACCAGGCCCACGCCGCGGGCCTCGCCGACCAGGGGATGCTCGCCAAACGCCCGCAGCCGCTTCTGGAAGTGCGGCACGATCGAGCGGACATGGTCCAGGATCCGCCGCTTCTCATAGATTTCGAGCGTCCTGACCGCGACGGCCGCGGCGGCCGGGTGACCCGAATAGGTGAAGCCGTGGCCGAACGTTCCGATCTTCTTCGACGCCTCGACCATCGCCTGGAACATCGGCTCGTCGATGATGACGGCCGAGATCGGGAGATAGGCCGACGAGAGCTGCTTGGCGACCGACAGGCTGTTGGGCTCGATCCCATAGGTCTCGCAGCCGAACATGTTGCCGGTGCGGCCAAAGCCGGTAATGACCTCGTCCGCGATGAAGCGGATGTCGTACTTGGCCAGGACCTTCTGTACGGCGTCGAAATAGCCGGCCGGCGGTACGATCACGCCGCCCGCCCCCATGACCGGCTCCGCGATGAAGGAGGAGATCGTCTCCGGCCCCTCGCGCAGGATCAGCTCTTCCAGGTTCTGGGCCAGGCGGCCGGCGAACTGCTCCTCGGTCTCGCCCGGCTCGGCGCCACGGTAGAAGTGGGGCGTGTCGGTGTGGACGAAGCCGGCGATCGGCAGGTCGAAATCGCGGTGGTTGACCGGCAGGCCGGTCGCACTGCCGCTGGCGATGGTGATGCCGTGATAGCCCTTGATCCGGCCGATGATCTTTTTCTTGCTGTGCCGGCCGACGGCGTTGTTGCAGTACCAGGCCAGCTTGATCTGGCTGTCGTTCGCTTCCGAACCTGAATTGGCGAAGAACACCTTGGATGCCTGGAACGGCACCATCTCCTTCAGCTTCTCGGCCAGGATGATCGACGGCTCCGAACTCTTGGCCGAGAAGGCGTGATAGGTCGGCAGCTTGCGCATCTGCTCGACCGCCGCCTCGATCAGCTCCTCCTCGTTCCAGCCGAGCGAGGTGCACCACAGGCCGGACATGCCCTCGATATAGTCGCGCCCCGAATCGTCGAAGACGCGCACGCCGCGGCCCTCGGTGATGATGAGGGGACCCTTCTCGTGGTGGGTCGCCAGGTTGGTATAGGGATGGATCAGGTGCGCGATGTCGCGCGCTGCCATCGAGTTGCCCTGGATGCTCATCTGGCCGGCGCTCCCGTGCTGGTGTCGCTGATCCCCGGCGCGGCAGGCCGGGTCCGGGCTCTATTGAACGGGCGCGGCGGGGCGGGTGTCAAAGCCGCCTCTCAAACCTTGGTTGAGATCCTGCCATGCGTCTTGCGACGGGCTGCACAACCTGGGTTAGACTTGGGCTCTCACTGGCGGACGGATTGGCCCGATGGCCCTGGCCCATGCCCTGGACCGAACCCTGTTCGACTTGCTGGAGGCAAGCTTTCCCGGTCTGACCGCCCGCAGCCGGGAGGCGGAGCGCTGGGGCCAGGGCTGGCTGTCCCAGGGCTTTACCCAGCACGAGGCGGGGCGCGTCGTCGCCCATGTCGGGCTGATCCCGATCGACCTGGTCCTGGACGGCGCGGTGCGCCATGCGGGCTATGTCCACGCCGTGTGCACGGCCCCCGCCTATCGCCGTCAGGGCCGTTGTGCTGCCCTGATGCACGAGGTGCTGGCCCATTGCGACGGCCGGTTCGAGATGCTGGTCCTGTTCACGGAACAGCCGGAAATCTATGACGGCTTCGGCTTCCGGGTCGTGGCCGAACAATGCTTCGCGCTCGACGCCCCCGGCAGCGCCGGGGGCCTGGGCCTGCGCCGCCTGCGCAGCGTGCCCCAGGATGCGGCCCTTCTGGCCTGGCTGCTGGAGCGGCGGACCCCGGTATCCCGCGTGCTGGGCGTGGGGCCGGAGAAGACGATCTTCACCTTCAACGAATGTGCCAGTCCGCTGTTCGAACTGACCGGTCTCAACGCGGTCGTGTCATTGGAGGTCGAGGGCCCGGTGCTGCGGCTCTATGATGTCGTCGCGCTCGAACTCCCCAGCCTGGCGGACATCCTGGCGCGCATTCCGCGTGCGATCGAACGGGTGGAGTTCCATTTCTCTCCCGACCGCTTCACCGACCGTGCCGTGGCGGTCCCCGCCCGGCTTGAGGATGTGATGATGGTGCGCGGTCCCTTCCTGGATACCACCCGTGCCTTCATGCTGCCCCGGCCCGCGCGCTGAGCGCCGGCCAACAGAAGGGGGAGACGATGCGCTTCGCGGACAAGGTGGTGCTGGTGACGGGTGGCGGCTCAGGAATCGGGGCGGCGACCGTCCGGCGCTTCTCGGGCGAGGGGGCCAGCGTCGTCCTGGCTGGCCGCCGCATCGCCAGGCTGGAGGACGTGGCGGCCGACCTGCCGATGGGGCGGACATTGCCGGTCCAGGCCGACATCGCGGACGAGGCGGAGGTCGAGCGCCTGGTGGGCCGCACGATCGAGCGTTTCGGGCGCCTGGACGTGCTGGTCAACAATGCCGCGGTGTTCACCACGGGGCCGTTCGCGGCACTGGATGCCGCGGAGTGGCGGCGGATGATGGCGACCAATCTCGACGGCGTCTTTTTCTGTGCCAAGGCCGCCCTGCCGCACCTGGTTGCCGCCCGGGGCTCCATCGTCAATGTCGCCTCCGTCTCCGGCATCCGGGGCGACTGGGGGGCGGCCGGCTATGACGCGAGCAAGGGCGGGGTCGTCAACTTCACCCGGGCGCTTGCGCTGGACCTGGGCCGCCAGGGGGTGCGGGTCAATGCCGTGTGCCCCAGCTTCACCCTGACCGAGATGGTGCAGGAGGCGACCGCCAACGAGTCCTTCATGGCGCAGTTCCGCAAGCGCATACCGCTGGGCCGGCCCTGCGATCCGGCGGAAGTGGCCGCCGTCATCGCCTTCCTGGCCAGTGCCGATGCCAGCTTCGTCTCCGGCGCCATCCTGCCCGTCGACGGCGGCCTCAGCGCCTCCAACGGCCAGCCCCGGATCGGATGAGCGGTCAGGTCTTGGCCGTAGCCGCCTTGTCGCTGGCGAGAATGCCGGCAACGGCCCAGTCCGAGGGGGCGACTTCGGTCAGGACGACCTGGACCGCATCCGGTGTGGCGCCCGCAGTCGCGACGAACGCGTCGGTCAGCGCCTTCACCAGGGCGCGCTTCTGGTCCTGGGTGCGCCCGGGGTACATCTCGACACGGATCATGGGCATCAGGCGGATCCTTCTGGGGCAGGCGCGGACTAGATGCCGGCGCCGTCGGTGATCGATTCGGCCATGCGATCGCGGATGTCGCGGGCGACGTTCATGATCTCTGCCCCGCCGCGCGGCCGCGGGCGGCTGGTCGTCAGCTCGTGGGTCGAGCGGATGCGCCCCGGCGTGCCGCCCAGCAGCACGACGCGGTCGGCCAGGTAGACCGCCTCGTCAATGTCGTGGGTGACGAAGAGGATCGTCTTGCCCGTGCGCTGCCAGACGTGGAGCAGCTCGTCCTGGAGGTCGTGGCGGGTGATGGCGTCCAGCGCCCCGAACGGCTCGTCCATCAGCATCAGGTCGGGCTCCACCGCCAGGGCGCGGGCGATCGCCACGCGCTGGCGCTGCCCGCCCGAGAGCTGGTGCGGCCAGCGCGTCGCGTGCGACTTGAGCCCGACGAGGTCGAGGGCGTCCAGCGCCCGGGCCCGGCGCTCGGCCTTGGGCAGGCCCAGACCCTCCAGCCCGAATTCGACGTTCGCGACGGCGCGGCGCCAGGGCAGCATGCGCGCATCCTGGAAGACCAGGGCGATACCGCGGCGGCCCCGTTCCGGCGGCAGGGCGCGCGTGACGCTGCCCGCGCTGGGCGGCAGCAGGCCCGCGATCACGCGCAGGAGCGTTGACTTGCCAACGCCGGACGGGCCGACAATGGCCACGAACTCGCCGGCGCGGACGTCCAGGTTGAAGCGGTCGAGAACCGTCGTCGCCGCCTGTCCCTGACCGAAGGCCAGGCGCAGGTCGCGGATGGTGATGATCGGATCGGCCATCAGGCGCGCCAGCGCAGCAGGCGGTCGCGCAGCAACACGAACGCGGTGTCGATCAGGCCATAGAGCAGCGCCATCGTGATCATGTAGACGACGACACGGTCGGTGGCGAGCAGGGTCGAGGCCTCCATCATGCGGGCGCCGATGCCGGGAATGCCGAACAGCTCGGCCGCGACGACGCTCATCCATGCCTGGCCCAGGCCGGTGCGGAAGCCGCCCAGCAGGCCGGCGGAAGCGGCAGGCAGGATCACCTTCCACAGCTTTGGCAGCATGCGGCGATGGCCAAAGGCGTCGGCCAGTTCGATCAGGTCGCGGTCGACGGCCTGGACCGCGCTGAGAGCCGCGAAATAGTTGATCCAGAAGACCCCGATCCCGATGATGAACAGGGCAGCGTTGGGGTTGATCCCGAACCACACGATGGCGAACGGGATCCAGGCCAAGCCCGGGATCGGGCGCAGCAGCCGGATCACCCAGGACAGCGACTGCTCAAGCCACGGCGTCAGGCCCGTGGCGATGCCAAGCGCAATGCCGAGGCCTGAACCGAGTGCCAGGCCAAGCAGGTAGTGGCCCAGGCTGTTCTGCACCGCGTGCCACCACAGCCCGGACTGGAATTCGGCCCAGAAGGCCTGCGGGATCTCGCTTGGCGGCGGCAGCAGGGTCTGGGGCAGCAGGCCAAGCGCCGGCACTGCCTCCCAGATCGCCAGGAAAACGACGACGCCTGCGACCGCCAGGGCGACCGATCCCGCGCGCGACCTCATTGCGCGCCGGTGGCCGCCAGGTAGAGCGAGGCGTCGAACAGGCCATCCAGCGGGATCTCCTTCTGGATCGCGCCGATCTGGACCTGAAAGGCCTGGACCTCGGCCACCGCCTGCTCGATCACGCGCGGGTCGGCGATAAACACGCTGGCCTCGGACGTCAGAGCCTTGGCGATGGTCTCCTCGCTCACCAGGCCCTTGCCCAGGGCGGCGGCAACGAAGGGGGCAGCCTCAGCCGGCGTCTTCTGCAGGAACTCGGTCGCGCGGACGTGCAGGGCGACGAAGGCCTTGGCCGCGTCGGGGTGCGCCTGGATGAAGGCACCGGTCATGCCGACGACGGAGCCGGGCTGCTTGGGGAACATGTCGCCGCCCTTGGCCAGCACGACGACGTCCGCCTTGCGGTCGCGGACGATGGTCAGCGCAGGCTCGCGGATGGTCGCGGCATCGACGGCACCGGCCAGGATGGCCTGCTGTGTCGCGTCGATCCCCTGCGAGACGATCTCGACCTGGGACTTGTCCAGCTTGGCGACGTTCCACAGCCAGTACTGCAGGAAGGTGTTGGGGACGGAGCCGGCCGGCTGGGTCGCGAACTTGACCGGCTTGCCGGTGGCGGCATGCAGGCGCTGGATCGCCTCGGCCGGGGTGCCGCCCTTGGCCAGCTCCTCGGCAAGCGGGCCGCCGGCGACCAGGGCCAGTTCCTCGATCGCCGTCGTCGCCACGACGCGCACGTCCAGCCCCTTGTCCCGCGCCACGACCAGCGGGCCGTAGCCCGCGTAGTAGCCGTCCAGCGTGCCCGAGGCCAGCGCCTGGATCGCGTTGGGGCCGCTGTCGAACTTGGTCAGCTGCAGGTCGATGCCCTGCTCCTTGGCCCAGCCCTGGCCGTCGATCACGAAGAGTTGGGAGACGCCGGCGACGGGAATGTACCCGATGCGCAGCGTGACGTTCTCGGCCCAGGCGGGGGCGGCACTCAGGATCAGGGCGGCGGCGCCCAGCACAAGACGACGGATCATGACAATCCTCCGTGAAACGGGCCGGCACTATGAGTGCTGCCCTATTTCACGTCAATCGGCCGCTTGTGCCGGGATATACACATAGAGCGGTGTTATTGGGGGCGCGGCGGCCCCCAATGGTCAGCGGAACTTCGCGGGGCGCTTCTCCAGGAAGGCGGCAACCGCTTCCTTGTGCTCGGCGCTGACATAGCGCTCCTTCATCTTCTCCATCTCCCGCATCTGGACGATCTTCATGTCCGTCTCGTTGCGGTTGGCGGTCAGCAGCTGCTTGGTCGCGCGCAGCGAGCCGTCGGGGAAGGCGGCGATCATGCGGGCCGTGGCCAGTGCCTCGTCCAACAGCGCCTCGGGCGCCACGACCTTTTCCACCAGTCCGATCTGGGCGGCTTCGGTCGCACTCACGGTGCGGGCGGTCAGGCACAGCTCGTTCGCCCGGCCAAAGCCCACGCGCTGCTGCAGCAGGTGGGACGAGCCCAGTTCCGGCACCAGGCCCATGCGCACGAAGGCGAAGACGAACTTGGCCGCTTCGGACGCGATGATGATGTCGAAGGCCAGGATCATGGTGACGCCGATGCCGACCGAATGGCCGTTCACCGCGGCGATCATCGGCTTGGATTCCCGCACCAGGGCGTTCCAGTCGACCCCTTCGGACATGCCGCCGTCGCGCGCGGCACCGTCCACGTCCCCGGCATCCTGCTTCTTGATGCGCTGGTTGAAGTTGTCGGCGATGTCCGCTCCGGCGCAGAAGCCGCGCCCCGCCCCCGTCATCACGATGGCGCCGATCTTCGGGTCGTTGTTGGCCGTCTGGATCGCGTGCGCCTGTTCGGCACTCATCCGCGTGGTCCAGGCGTTCAGGCGCTCCGGCCGGTTCAGGGTGATGATCGCGACCTCGCCCTGGGTCTCGTAGCGGATCTGTTCGTAGTTCATTGGTTGCGTCTCCTCCTTTGGCCAGGGACACTAGCGGAAATAAGAGGGAGGAAAAGGGCATGAAGGCTGCGGTGTTTCGAAAGCCGGGTCTGCCGTTGGAGATCACGACGGTCGCCGACCCGGCGCCGCTGCCGCACGAATTGGTGATTCGGGTCTGCAATTGCGGGATCTGCGGATCCGACCTGCACGCGACCGAGCCGCCGCAGATTGCGGTGACCGAAGGCGTGATGGGCGACGGCACCATCATGGGCCACGAATTCTCTGGCGAGGTGGTCGCCATCGGCAGCGGGCTGAAGGGCGGCCCCTGGCGCGAGGGGCAGCGCGTGACCGCATTGCCCTTCATCTCGTGCCGGACCTGCGGGCCGTGCCGCAGGGGCCAGACGCTGCAATGCCAGAACCTGCAGCCGCAGGGCTTTGGCATCGTGGGCGGCGCCTATGCCGAGTATGCGCGCGTCGGTGCGGCCGAGACGGTGCTGCTGCCCGATGCCGTCAGCTTCCGCGACGGGGCCCTGATCGAGCCGCTGGCCGTTGGCCTGCACGCGGTGCAGGCGGCGCGGATCGAGCCGGGGGCCAATGTCCTGGTCCTGGGGGCCGGGCCGATCGGCCTGGCGACCACGCTGTGGGCGCGCTACCTGGGTGCCCGCACCGTGGTGGTGAGCGAGCGCGCGGCCGGGCGCCAGGCCCTGGCCCAGACCTTTGGTGCCACCCACGGCATCGATGCGGGCCAGCCGCTGCTGCCGCAGTTCGAGGCGATTGCCGGCGGACCGCCGGACGTCATCTTCGAATGCGTGGGCGTGCCCGGGCTGCTGCAGCAGTGCATCGACATCGCACCGTTCGGGGGGACGGTCGTGGTGGTCGGTGTCTGCAACAAGCCCGACACCATCGTGCCCGTCAGCGCCATCGTGAAGGAGATCACCTTCAGGTTCGTGCTGGGCTACGTGAAGCGCGATTTCGAGGTGATTGCCGACCTGCTGGGCCAGGGCCGGATCAGCGGCATGCCGATGCTGACCGACGTGATCGCGCTCGACGACCTGCCCGTCGCCTTCGAGGCCCTGCGCACGCCCAGCACCCAGTGCAAGGTGATGGTGGAGTTCTGAGCATGGACTGAAACCAACCCTCATCCGCTCATCCCCGCTTTTGCGGGGCATGAGCGGGGTGGGGTGAACAAAACAAGAGGCTGAGCTCATAGAACTCGGCACGACAAGAACAAACGGGAGGACCAGGACATGAGCGGATCGAACGAGACCGCCGCAGGCCAGACGCCGGCACGGGAAGCGGCGCTGGCGGGGCTCAAGGTGATCGAGCTTTCGGGCGGGATCGCCGCGCGCTATTGCGGCCGGCTGCTTGCGGGCTTTGGCGCGGACGTGGTGCGGATCGGCAGTGCGGCGTCCGGCGACCGGGACATCGGCCTGGGTGGGGATGCGGGCGAGGCGTTCGGCGCCTGGCTGGACGCCGGCAAGCGCCAGGCGCCGGACGCCGACACGGCGCTGGCCCTGCTGGGCGGGTCGGCTGGCCTGATCGTCGCCGGACCCGATGCGGACGCCCTGGCCAAGGGTGAGGCGGTCCGGGATGCCCTGGCCGCCCGCCTGGGTGAGCGGGCACCCCTGTACCTGGCCCTGTCCTGGTTCAATCCCGATGGGCCTTATGCCCGGTGGAAGGGCAATGATGCCTTGATCCAGGCCCTGACCGGGGCCGCGTTCAGCTTCGGCACGTTCGACGGTCCCCCCGTGCTGGCGCAAGGCCATGCGCCGCAGATGCTGGCGGGTGCCACCGGCTTCATCGCCGGCCTGGCCGCCCTGGTCGGACGGCGGCGCGGTGCCCCTGGCGCGCGCGTCGACGTCCATGTGCACGAAGCGGCGCAGTGCGTGATGGAGCCGGGCGCCGTCGCCGCCCTGATGCCGGAGGTGAAGGCGACCCGCATCGGCATCAACCGCTTTGCCGCCGTCTACCCCGCCACGATCTATCGCGCCTCCGACGGCTGGATCGGGGTGACGGCCCTGACGCCTGCGCAGTGGCAGTCGCTGGGCGTGCTGGTCGGGCGGCCCGACATGGCGGCCGATCCCCGCTTCACCACCAGCCTGGACCGCCAGGTCCTGGCCGATGCGATCGACGCCATTTTGCAGCCGATCCTGGAGACGAAGCCCGCCGCGCATTGGCTGATGGAGGGGCAGCGTCTGCGCATCCCCATGGCCCCGGTGCCGCAGCCGGCCGAACTGCCCGGCATCGCCCATTGGCGCGAGCGTGGCAGTTTCGCACCCGTGGCGACGCCGGCCGGCACGCTGTCGGGACCCACCTTGCCCGTGCGCCTGCGCGGTCACTGCCTGCGCGGCACCCGGGGAGAGGGGCCGGCCGAGGCGGGCGTGCGCGCGGCCCCGCTGTCTGGCGTGCGCGTCATCGACTTCTCCATGGGCTGGGCCGGGCCACTGGCGGCGCGGCACTTCGGCGACCTGGGGGCGGAGGTCATCAAGATCGAATCGCGGGACCACCCGGACTGGTGGCGCGGCTGGGACGCGCCGGTCGACATCGTCCCCCCGCCGACCGAGCTGCAGCCGCATTTCAACGGCATGAACCGCAACAAGAAGGGCATCGCCCTGGACCTGGCGCGGCCGGAGGGTGTCGCCCGCGCCAAGGAGCTGGTGGCGACGGCCGATGTCGTGATCGAGAACTATGCCCCGGGTGTCATGGAGCGGCTGGGCCTGGGGCCTGACGTGCTGCAGGCGCTGCGCCCGGGCCTGGTCATGGTGGCGATGGGGGCGTTCGGCCAGACCGGGCCCTGGTCGCACTTCCGCGCCTATGGCTCGACCGTCGAACAGTCGAGCGGCCTGCCCTGGATCAACGGCCCGGCGGACTGGCAGCCGGCCATGCAGCACATCGCCTATGGCGATCCGGTGGCCGGCGTCTATGGCGCCGTCTCGGCCATGGCCGGGCTCTATGGGCGCGAGACGCTGGGCGGCGTCAGCATGGACATGTCGCAGGTGGAAGCTCTGTTCCAGCTGGGCGCGCATGCGATCCTGGGCGCCCAGGTGCTGGGGGGCACCGTGCCGCGCACCGGCAATGCCAGGGCCGGGGGCAGCCTTGCCCCGTCCTGCGTCGTCCGGGCGAAGGGGGACGATGCCTGGCTGGCCGTGGTCGGCGACGCGGCGTCCTGGCCCGCTCTGTGCCGCATCCTGGGCCGCGACGACTGGGCCGGCGACTTTGCCCGCGCCACAGCGCCGGAGGTTGAGGCGGCCATTGCCGCCTGGGCCCGCGGACGCCCCGCGGGGGAGGCGGCGGCCGAGCTTCAGGCAGCCGGCGTCCCGGCCGCGCCGGTCGTCGCGGCGCACGACCTGAAGGATGATCCGCAGCTGGCCGCGGCGGGCTTCTGGGTCACGCTGGAGCGGCCCTGGGCCGGCCTTCACCTGCTGGGCGTGCCGCCCTATCGCCTGGACGGGGTGCGCCCGGCGCTGCGCTGCCCGACGCCGACGCTGGGCCAGCACAGCGACGAGATCCTGGAGGACTTGCAGCGCCGCCTGGCCGACCTGGCCCTGGCGTCATAGAGAGGGCTGACCATGTTCGAGACCATTCGCCGGATCGTCACCGGCCACAATGCTGCGGGGAAGTCGGTGGTGGCACAGGCCGGGCCGCCGCCGGGCACGGTCGGCGTGCAGGATGCGGCCCTGGCCCATATCTGGGCGACCGGCACCCTGCCGGAGGACAATGCAACGGACGCCGATGGCGGCCTGAAGCCCCTGAAGCTGCAGCCGGAGACGAATGGGGTCCGCGCGCTCTACTTCGTCGTCCATCCGGAGGATCCGGCGATGGACCGCGCCGCCCTGGATGCCGCGACGGCCGCGGGGTTCGAGGCCATCGGCTCAGCCGATGCGCGGGTCGATACGGCCCGCCATCCCGGCATGCACAAGACCCGCACGATCGACTTCGTGATCCTGCTGAAGGGTCAGGTGACGCTGCTGCTGGAGGAGGGGGAGGTGACGCTGAACCCCTATGACGTGGTGGTCCAGCGCGGCACCAATCATGCCTGGGTCAACCGCGGCACCGAGCCTGCCCTGTGCATGGGCATCCTGGTCGACGCCAAGGCGCTGTAGCTCTCAGTCGTGCCAGGAGAGGGGGCGGGCGACCGCCTCCAGCGGCTGGCCCTCGCTGCGGACACCCAGCACAAGCGCGACGAGGGCGGCCAGCGCCATCAGGCCGGCACCCAGGAGGTAGCCGATCAGTACCTGATCGCGTGAGCCGCTCTCGATCAGCACGCCGAACAGCCAGGGCGCCACCACCCCGCCGATCCCGGTGCCGAAGGCGTAGAAGGCGGCGATCGCCAGCGCCCGCACCTCCAGTGGAAAGACCTCCGCCACCGTGAGATAGGCCGATGATGCGGCAGCGGAGGCGAAGAAGAAGGTGATCGTCCAGCACAGGGTCTGCGTGGTCGCGTCCAGCAGGCCGGCATGGAACAGGAAGCCGGTCACCGCCAGCAGGACGGCCGAGATCATGTAGGTGCCGACGATCATCGGCCGCCGGCCGACCGTGTCGAACAGGCGCCCCAGCAGCAGTGGCCCGGCGACATTGCCCAGGGCAAAGGGCAGGACGTACCAGCCGACCGCTGCGCTGGACACGCCATAGAAGTCGGTCAGCATCATTGCGTAGGTGAAGAAGATCGCGTTGTAGAGGAAGGCCTGCGCGCTCATCAGGCTGAGGCCCAGGACGGTGCGCCGGGGATAGTCGCGCACCAGGGTCCGCACCACGGCGCCCAGGGGCGTCGCGCGGCGCGTGCGCAGGCGGGCCTGGGTCGTGACGGGCGCCAGGACGTGGCCCCGGCGCTCCACGTCGGCTTCGATCGTGCGGACGATGCGCTCCGCCTCCTCTGGCCGGCCATGGATGATCAGCCAGCGCGGGCTTTCCGGCAGGAAGCGCCGCAGGACCAGGATCACCAGCCCCAGCGCCGCCCCGATGAAGAAGGCCAGACGCCAGCCATATTCGGGGTCGATCACGGCGGGGTCGAGCAGGACGATGGCGCCAAGGCCGGCGGCGGCCGCGCCGAACCAGAAGCTGCCATTGATGGCGAGGTCGGTCTGGCCGCGCCGGCGTGCGGGGATCAGCTCCTGGATTGCCGAGTTGATGGCGCTGTACTCGCCGCCGATGCCGGCCCCGGTCACGAAGCGGAACAGCGCGAAACTCCACAGATCCCAAGAGAAGGCCGTGGCCGCGGTCCCTGCCAGATAGACCAGCAGGGTGATCGAGAACAGCGTCTTGCGCCCCAGCCGGTCGGTCAGCCAGCCGAAGAACAGCGCACCGATCACGGCGCCGGCGAGGTAGGCGCTGTTGGCCAGGCCCACGTCGCTCGCGCTGAAGGCAAGGACGGGGCTTTCGCGCAAGGCGCCGGCGACGGAGCCCGCCAGCGTTACCTCAAGCCCATCCAGGATCCATGTGATCCCCAGGGCCACCACCACCAGCCAGTGGAAGCGCGACCAGGGCAGGCGGTCGAGCCGCGCCGGCACGTCGGTTGCGATGATCCTGTCGTGGCGGAGGGCGTCGTCTGCTGGAACCATCGGGCCGGATGCTGGTGGGCGCGTTGTCGGCCAACCCAGCCGGCACCAGGTGGTTCCAGGTCAGATCACGGCGGGTGCAGCCTCATGCGCCAGGGCGGCGCGCTTGCGCTGGCGCAGGTGGTAGTGCAGCTGCTCCACGGCGAGGCCGTGCAGCATCAGGCGGAAGCCGGCGCGCAGCGTCGATTGCGGCACGATCGGGTGCTTGTTGTTGGCGAAGAACAGGTGATAGGGCGAGCCCAGGATCTTGGCGATGTAGATGCCAATCGTCTCGTCCAGCTGGAGCGAATTGGCGGCGCGCCAGAAGTCGGCATCCGTCAGGAACAGCTGGTAGAGCGGGGTATAGGCCTCTATCCCGCTCTGCACGTCGATGACGTTGAGGCGGCCGTCCGGCATCGGCGCGATGTCCTGCGGGCCGTCGGTGATCGCTGCGTAGTTGACCCGCTCCGGGGGAACGATGTCCCGCCCCTCCCGCCGCAGCAGGGCGCCCAGCTGGATCACGAAGTTGAACAGGTTCAGGTCATGGACCAGGAAGACATCGTCGCGCAGGTCGTCCAGAGTACGCGGCCGCAGTGGCGTCGTCTCCACCGCCTCGGCCCCCGGCACGTTGTCCTTCACGAACTGCAGCAGCTCCGTGCCCAGGTGGAAATGGCGCACGACCAGGAAGTTGGCATCGGGCGAGACGAAGCGGCCGAGGCCCCAGACGATCAGCCGATGCAGGACCTTCGACGAATGCCAGCGGTCCATCAGCAGCGTGCGCACGACGGTGTTCAGCACGATGAACGTCCGCGCCAGGGGCCGCAGGAACGGCAGCAGCGACTTGCGCGAGCGCGAGCGCATGCAGCGGATCAGCGCCGCCTTGGCCTGGGGATCGATTGGGATCGAGGTGTCGAGATAAAGCGCCAGCCAAGGATCCGGATCGCGCATGTCCAGGCGGGCGGGATCCAGGTCGGGGGGAAAGGCCGCCTCTGGCGGGTCCGCCGTCAGGGTGGGCGAGAACCGCTCCATCAGACGTTGTCCAGTTCCTCAAGCTGAAGGCGGTAGAGCCGGGCCGTGACGCGGGCCGTCTTCAGGATCGCGGCGACACTCTCCTCCGTCAGCAGCCCCTCGTGATCGAAGGCCGACCACATCTTCTCAACGTGGGTGTCGTCATTGGCACCGTGATAGGTGAGGAAGTGGACCGCATCGCCCGGCAGGTTCAGCTGCTCCTGGATCATGCGGCCCCAGCGGGCGGCCAGCCGGTTGCCCAGCCCTTCGATGATGAACATGGCGCCCAGCAGGTCCACCGGGTCGGGCTGGCTCGCCCGCTGGAACATCCAGGCGGACAGCGCTTCGGAGCCGATGTTCTTCGCACCTGCGCGGATCTCCTCCAGCCTGCCGCCGGCGGCCACGAAGTCCTGCTCCACCAGGCGGAAATCGCGATGCTCTTCATGCGCATGGCCCAGGAAGGTCGAGCGCAGCTCGAACTTGTCGAGCGGGATGTTGGAGGCGGCGCGGGCGATCCAGCGCGCCCCTTCCGCCACCTGCTGGCGCAGGTTCATGAGCAGGCGGCGATAGTCCTCGATCCGGAAGCGGCGGCGGTTCAGGCGGTCGATCACCGGCACCGTGTTCAGCGCGGTCTCGAACTCGGTCCAGACCTGGGTCAGGCCGCGCACCAGTTGCTGCTTCAGCGCACTGCCGCCCGACGGAACGAAGATCGGTTCGACATCGGCTGGGGGCGACGGCGCGCCGCGGGTCTGGCCTACGACGGTCAGCAGCATGTAGCCGATGATGAAGCGGCCCGATTCGGGGACCATGCACAGGATCGTCTGGCCCGGCTCCAAGCGGCCTTCATTGAACAGCTCCTCCAGCATGATGAAGATCGAGGCGGAGCCGGTGTTGCCCTTCGTGTTCAGGTTGGTGAACATCCGCGCCTCGTCCACCGGCGCGCCGGCTTGTGCCGCGGCCTCGCAGATGCGGGCGCGGAACGCGTCGGACGAGTAGTGGTAGAGCGTCCAGTCGACGCCGCCCGCGGGGATCAGGCCGCGGTCGACCAGCTCGAAATAGCGCGCCACCCCCAGGGGCACGATGTTCTCCAAAAGCTCCAGGTCCTGCTTCAGGATCAGGGCGCCGTCCGACACCGCCTCGCCAAGCGAAGGATAGGAGCCCCAGGGCCGCACCATCGTGCGGTCCGGCCCCTGGTTCGAGCCGGCATACATGCAGGTCGGCAGCCGGTCGGCATAGGAGACCAGGTCGACGAACTCCACCCGCAAAGACAGGCCCGCGGCATTGGGCCTGTCCTCCAGCACCACGGCACCCGCACCGTCCGACAGCATCCAGCGCAGGAACTCGGCATCGATCCCGGCGGGCCCCGAATTGGCATAGCCGTGCCGCAGGTAGCGGCTGATCAGTTCGGATGCGCAGACCACGGCATTGGGCACGGCGCCCGCCGCAACCGCGTTGACGCCGGCCCGCAGCGCCATCATTCCGCTGGCGCAGAAGGAATGGAAACTGGCGATCTCCACGGGCGGAAGGGGGCGGTTGCCGGTCGCCAGCTCGCCATGGACCATGGAGGCGAAACCCGGCGCCAGCAGGTCGCCCTGCGACGTGGCGCAGGCCAGGAAGCGGACCTGCGCCGGGTCCAGTTCGGCGCGGTCCAGCGCGTCGCGGATGGCGGCGGCCGCCAGGCCCGCATTGGTGGCATTGGGCGTGCCGTCGCGGTCCAGCGCGTAGTGCCGCCCGCGAATGCCGTTCTGGCGGAGCGCCTCCCGCCCGATGCGGCGCTGCCTGCGGTCCATCGGGCCCAGATAGGCTGGAATGTCCTCGTTGCCGATCGTCGGTCCCGGCAGGTGCCTGCCCACCGCGTTGATGTAGACCGGCCGGCTCAGCGTCGGGGATTGCGGGCGAACCAGGGACGTCGTCCTTCTGCACCGCCCCAGGCGGCGGGATCGCACTAGTCGTGCCTCGCAATCGTGGCGGCTTTGCGGCCAAGGCATTACCCCGTGCGGCGCGTGGCCCGGAACATCCTGCGCCGCCCAGGGTTCGCCCGTGCACGGCGAAGGAACTGGCGGAGGGATGGAATGAGTGTCGACGCGCTGGGTCACCAGGCGACAGGCCCGCTCCAGTTTCCGGCCCGCGGCTGGAAGGAGATCCTGTGGCGGGTCTGGCAGGAGGTGGGGGAGGACCGCGTGATGCTGATCGCGGCGGGCGTCACCTATTACCTGCTTCTGGCCATGGTCCCGGGCATGACGGCCCTGGTGTCGATCTATGGCCTGTTCCTGGACCGCGCGACGATCCAGGAGCATCTGGGCCTGCTCCAGGGCCTGGTGCCGGGCGGCGGCATGGAGATCCTGCAGGAGCAGATGACCCGCTTGGCCAGCCAGGAGCAGGCCGCGCTCGGCCTTGCCTTCGGCGTGTCGCTGGTGCTGGCCCTGTGGAGTGCCAATGCGGGCATGAAGGCGTTGTTCGAGGCGATGAACGTTGCCTATGAGGAACGGGAAAAGCGCGGCTTCGTGAAGGTGACGCTGGTGTCCCTGGGCTTCACCCTGGGCGCCATCTTCGCCGTCCTGTGCCTGATCGTGGTCGTGGTGGTGATGCCGCGGGCGCTTGCCCTGGTCGGGCTGGCCGAGGGCACCGAGTGGCTGATCGCCGGGGGCAGCTATGCCGCCCTGCTGCTTGTCGCGTCCCTGGGCACGGCCGCCCTCTATCGCTGGGGGCCCAGCCGGGAGCGGGCGCGCTGGCGCTGGGTGACGCCCGGCTGCGTCCTGGCGATCGGGGTGATCCTGGTCGTGTCCCTGGCCTTCTCCTGGTACGTCGCCAATTTCGGCTCCTACAACGCGACCTATGGCTCGCTGGGGGCGTTGATCGGCTTCCTGACCTGGCTGTGGATCTCGGTCAACGTACTGATCGTCGGGGCCGAACTGAATGCCGAGATGGAGCACCAGACGGCGCACGACACCACCACCGGTCCGGTCCGCCCGATGGGCGCGCGCGGTGCCTACATGGCCGACCACGTCGCGGGCGAGGACGATCCGCCGCCCCTGGTGCCGACGGCGAAGGCCGAGTTGGAGGCGCGCGGCACGGCGCCCGTCCTGCGCGAGGAGACGCTGCGCCGGGCCGCCGGGACCCTGGCCGTGGTCCTGCCCGTCATCGCCGTGGTCGGGTGGCTGACGCGGCCACGGGGCGGCGAGGGGGCCTGAGGTCCACAACCGCCGGGACCGGGGGGCGCAACTGGACTAGGCTGCGACCGGGACGATGGCTGCGGGGCGGGTGCTGGCTTGGGCGATGGAGGCGGGACGGCACAGGGTGCACGCGGGGCAGCGAAACACGAACCGGGCGTGCGGCAGCGCTTCCTGGACGCGGGCGAGGCGCTGTTCGCGGAGAAGGGATTCTGGGGGCCTTCGGCGCGGGAGATCGCCCGCGCGGCCAATGCCAACGTCAACCTGCTCTCGTACCATTTCGGCAGCATGGAGGGGCTGTTCCGCGCCGTGATGGAACGCCTGGTCGAGCCGATCAATCGCCTGCGGGGCGAGATGATCGACGCGCTCGACCTGAAATACGCGCCCGATCCGGCCCCGGTGGCCGAAGTGGTGCGGACGATCATCCACCCCCTGATGCGCCTGGCGCGGGAGGACCCGCAGACCTTTGGCCGCTTCTTCAAGCTGCAGACCAAGATGTGGGGCTCGCCCCTCGGCAGCGCCGTCCTGTCGGAGGAACTGAGCGACGTCGTGCGGCGGCAGACGGCCGTCCTGCACCGCGCGCTACCCCGGGCCAGCCGGGCCGACGTCATCAGCCTGGTCCTGATGGCCTATGTCATGACGATCACCGGTTCCGAATTGATGTCGCCTGAGGCGGTCGGGCTTGACATGGGCATGCCCGGCAGCGTGGCGGAGATCGAGGATCGCCTGGTCCGCGCGATGACCGCCGCGGCAGAAGCCTATCGCTGATGTACAACTGTCCAAAAAATCTTTGACATACGTATAATTCACCAGCCACCATCGCCCCGACATGCCGGCCGCAGAGCCGGCCGCTTGGGGAGGTCAGCATGACAGCCGGTTCCAGGGAGCCCGCCCTTTCGCCCAATGGCCCGATCCGTCTGGCGGTGACGGTCGACGACCTGTTCCAGTGGAAGGGCATGCCGACTCTGGGGGACTGGACCCCGCCCAAGGTGGCGCAGGTCATGACCGGCGCCCTGAGCGCGCACGGGGTGAAGGGCGTCTACGCCTTTTCCAACACGGCACCCCTGGACGATGCGCCGGGCCTGGCGCGGGTGTTCGAGACCTGGGCCGAGGCCGGGCACTTCACCGCGAACCACACGCATCACCATGCCAGCCTCAACTGGCTGAGCCCCGAGCGCTATATCGAGGATATCGAGAAGACCGAGGAGCTGATCGGCCGCTGGACCGCCGTGGCGCCCACCCGTTACTTCCGCCATTGCTTCGACATGTGGGGCGACAGTCCCGAGAAGCAGGAGGCGGTGCTCAACTGGCTGGGCCGGCACGGCTATACCGCCGCACCGATCACGGTCTGGTTCTGGGACGCGCAGTTCGCCTTTGCCTATCACCGGGCCGTCACCGTCGGCGACCAGGAGGCGGAGCGCTGGATCCGCGACCAGCTGGTGGCGACCGCCCTGAAGCAGCTCCGCGTCCAGGCGGCCGCCGCACGCACGATGTTCGGGCGTGATCCGGCGCATGTCTGGCTGCTGCACGGCACGCCGGTGATGGCCCGGACCCTGTCCGCCGTGCTCGACAAGCTGCAGGAGGCGGGGGTCGAGTTCATCAGCCTGGAGGAGGCGATGGCCGATCCGATCCACCGCGAGCCGCCGCCAGTCGACCGCCATTTCCGCAATATCGTCCAGCGCTATGCCCACGCCCGGAACGTGCCGATCGAGGACTGCCCGCCCGCCATCCTGGACGAGCTGGAGCGGATCCACCCCTTGCCCGGCCTGACGGTCAACGACCTCTTCGCGGCGATCTTCGGCCAGATCGCCCAGGCCACCGGCGCCGTCCCCTGCGCCGAGGACTTCGCGCACCACCATCCGTGAGGGAACGCTGAGAGGGTCCGCCACATCCTTCGAGACGGTCCCTGCGGGACATCCTCAGGATGACGCCTGTTGGAAAGGACCGAAAACAACGGCGTCATGCTGAGGAGCCGGCCATCAGGCCGGCGTCTCGAAGCATCAGGTGCGACGGCGCCGCAGGCTGGAGAGCGCGCTGTCAGACCGCGCCGGCGGCCGCCCCCTGCACCGCGATGCTCACGCGGTCGGGGTAGAAGGCGAGGTGGCCGGCGATCTGGGCCACACCGGCATGCGGCGTCTCATAGGTCCAGACGGCATTGGCGCCGCGCGCGCCAAGAGCGGGCACGTCGTAATAGCTGGCCTCCCCCTTGTAGGGGCACCAGGTCGTGTGCGTGGAGCGGCGCAACTGCGCCATCGCGGCATCCTCGCGCGGGATGTACTGGACCGGGGGATAGGTCGCCTCCCGCAGGGTCAGGGCGCCGCCACTGTCGGCGAGGACGGCGTCGCCAAGCGTGACCACGACGCGGCCGGCCGTGGCCGCGATCGTGATTGGGTGCGCCGCGCTCGGCTCCAGGATCTGGCGGTCGGGCATGGCTACAACCTTTCACCTGGCAGGCTGGCCGCCTGCTTCACCCAGGATGTGAACTGCGCTTCGTCCAATACATCGCTTTCACGGATGTCGAGATAGCGGGTGTCCTGGCTCTTCGACGCGCCGGGCGGCACGGGGTCGAGCGACTGGCCACGAAAGAAGGCGACCTTCACGTACTTCGTGAAGCAGTGATAGTTCAGGAACCAGCCGTCGCCTGCAACCCCGTAGAAGGGGGAGTTCCACTTCACCGCCTTGGCGACGTCGGGCACGGCCGCCACAACCAGCCCGTCCAGACGGCGGCACAGGTCGCCCTTCCAGCCTGGGGCGGCGGCGATATAGGCCTGGACCGGGCCGTCGCCATCGCCCTTGGCGATCTGCGGGTTGCCGCCGGACAGCAGGACGGGCGAACCGTCCGCCGGCTTGTCCAGCGGCTTCCGCGTTGCCTTCGCCATCCTATTCCGCGGCCTGGGCCGTGGCGTCGGGTGCTGGCTGGCGGCCGCGGATCAGGCGGCCGGGCAGGGCACCGGTGGCCACGCCGTCGCGATAGATCACCTGGCCCGCCTTGATCGTCGCGACATAGCCCTCTGCCTCCTGCATCAGGCGGCGGGCACCCGTCGGCAGGTCATAGACCATGTAGGGCGCCTTGAGCTTCAGGCGGTCGAAATCGATCACGTTGATGTCGGCCAGGTAGCCGGGCGCCAGCACGCCCCGGTCGTACAGGCCCACCGCCTCGGCCGTGTCCTTGGTCTGGGCACGGATCGTCTCGGCCAGGTCCAGGCCGGGGCCGCGGGTGCGGTCGCGGCACCAGTGGGTCAGCATGAAGGTGGGCAGGCTGACATCGCAGATGGCGCCGACATGGGCGCCGCCGTCCGACAGGCTGGAAAGCGTGTTGGGGCTGGCCAGCATGGTGCGGACATTGTCCAGGCTGCCCTCGCAGTAATTATGCATGGGGAAGAACAGGAAGGCGCGGCCCTCGTCCGCCAGCAGCGCGTCATAGACCAGCTCGTCCGGGTTGACGCCCAGGGCCTTGGCCTTCGCCCCGATGCTGGTCGCGGGATCCGGCTCGTAGTCCACGGCATCGTTCTCGACCGCGTACATCTTGTGATACGCGCCGGCCAGCGAGTTGATGAAGGGGTGGCCCTTGGCCGGCTTCTCCGCGATCAGGCGGGCGCGGAAGGCGGGATCGCGCATCCGCGCCACCTTCTCGGCGAGCGGCAGGTGGGCGATCTCCTGATAGGCCGGGCGGCTGATGAAGGGGTGGGCCGACCCCTGAAGACCAAGCATCAGGCCCACCGGGCGGCCCGCCACCTGCGCCTTCAGCGGATAGCCCTGGGCGACGGCCTCGTCCAGGCGGGCCATCTGCTTGCGCCACATGTCGGGCACGACGTCGGCCTGGACCATGGAGAAGGTCAGCGGCTGGCCCGCGATCTTCGTCAGGTCGCAGATCAGCGAGAATTCCTCGTCGAAGTCGGAAAAGTCGCTGACCCATTGCAGGACGCCGGAGCCCGCATCGGCCAGGCCTTGCGCGATCGCCTCCATCTCCGCGCGCGAGGCGCCGAGCGTGGGCGTCAGGTCGCCGTCCGCCGTGCGGTGGACCATGGTGCGCGTGGTGGAGAAGCCGAGCGCGCCGGCCCGGATCGCGTCGCGCGTCAGCTCGCGCATCGCTTGCGTTTCCTCGGGCGTCGCCGGCTCGCGATTGGCGCCACGCTCGCCCATGACATAGACGCGCAGGGCCCCGTGCGGCAGCTGGACGGCCACGTCGATGTCGTGGGGCAGCGTCTCGATTGCCGCCATGTACTCGGCAAAGCTCTCCCAGTTCCAGGACAGCCCCTCGTGCAGGGCGGCACCCGGAATGTCCTCGACCCCCTCCATCAGGCGGACCAGCGTATCCTCGTCGCCCTTGCGCACGGGCGCGAAGCCGACGCCGCAATTGCCGGCGACGACGGTCGTGGCACCCAGGGTGGACGACGGCGTCATCCGCGAATCCCAGGTGATCTGGCCGTCATAATGGGTGTGCATGTCGACCCAGCCCGGCGTCACCATCAGGCCGCGCGCGTCGATTTCCTGGGCAGCCTGGGGCAGGTCGGGCCCGACGGCGACGATGCGGCCGTCAGCGACACCGATATCGGCCACAATCGGCGCGGCACCCGTCCCATCGAACACGGTGCCGCCCCGTACGACCAGATCCAGCGGCTTCATGCGTCCTCCCGAAATTTCATGACCGGCTTTTGCGGCGCATGATGGGCCGATGGGACGATGAGGCCAAGCATTTGATCTTCACCCCGCCTTGCGGCGGGCCTTTGGCTTCTCGGCGGGCTGGGCGGCGGGAGCGCGGGCGCTGCGGGCGAGGGTGGCGGCCAGGTAGCGGCCGGTGTGGCTGCGGCTGGCCTTTGCCACGTCCTCGGGCGTGCCTTCGGCCACGATCTCGCCGCCGCCATCGCCGCCCTCCGGCCCCAGGTCGACGATCCAGTCCGCGGTCTTGATGACCTCAAGATTGTGCTCGATCACCAGGACCGTGTTGCCCGTGTCGACCAGGGCATGGAGCACCTCGAGCAGCTGCTGCACGTCGGCGAAGTGCAGGCCGGTCGTCGGCTCGTCCAGGATGTAGAGCGTGCGGCCCGTCGCCCGCCTGGACAATTCCTTGGCCAGTTTCACGCGCTGGGCCTCGCCGCCTGACAGCGTCGTCGCCTGCTGGCCCACCTTGATATAGCCAAGGCCGACGCGCTTCAGCGTCTCCAGCTTGTCGCGCACGGCGGGCACGGCGGAGAAGAAGGCGCAGGCATCCTCGACGTTCATGTCGAGTACGTCGGCGATCGACTTGTTCTTGAACAGGACTTCCAGCGTTTCGCGGTTGTAGCGGCGGCCCTTGCAGACGTCGCACTGGACATAGACGTCGGGCAGGAAGTGCATCTCGATCTTGATGACGCCATCGCCCTGGCAGGCCTCGCACCGCCCGCCCTTGACGTTGAACGAGAAGCGGCCCGGCTTGTAGCCGCGGGCCTGCGCCTCCGGCAGCCCGGCGAACCAGTCGCGGATGGGACTGAATGCGCCCGTGTAGGTCGCGGGGTTGGAACGCGGCGTGCGGCCGATGGGCGACTGGTCGATGTCGACGATCTTGTCCAGGTATTCCAGGCCGTCGATCCCATCATGGTCGGACGGATGGCTGCGGGCATTGTTCAGCCGCTTGGCGACTGCCTTGTACAGCGTCTCGATCACCAGGGTGGACTTGCCGCCGCCCGAGACGCCGGTGACGCAGGTGAAGGTCGCCAGCGGCAGGTGGGCGGTGACGTTCTTCAGGTTGTTGCCGCGCGCGCCCCGCACGGTCAGCATCCGCTCGCGGTTGATGGGCCGTCGCTCCGCCGGCACGGGCACCTGCCGCACCCCCGACAGGTACTGGCCGGTGACGCTGGCCGGGTTTTCCATGATCTCGGCGGGCGTGCCTTGCGCCACCACCTGGCCGCCATGGACGCCGGCGGCGGGACCCATGTCGATCACGTGGTCGGCGCTCTCGATCGCCTCCTCGTCATGCTCGACCACGATCACCGTGTTGCCGATGTCGCGCAGGTGGCGGAGCGTGTCGAGCAGCCGCGAATTGTCGCGCTGGTGCAGGCCGATCGACGGCTCGTCCAGGACATAGAGCACGCCGGTCAGGCCAGAGCCGATCTGCGAGGCCAGGCGTATGCGCTGCGACTCGCCGCCCGAAAGGGTGCCGGACGAGCGCGCCAGGGTCAGGTAGTCGAGGCCGACATTGTTGAGGAAGCCCAGCCGCTCTCCGATCTCCTTCAGGATGCGGGCGGCGATTTCCTGCTGCTTCGGCGTCAGGCGCTCGGGCAGGGCGGCGAACCAAGCCGCCGCCTTGGCGATCGAAAGCTCGACCACCTGGCCGATATGGTCGCCCGCGATCTTGACGGCCAGCGCCTCCGGCTTCAGGCGATAGCCGTTGCACGCCTCGCACGGGGCGGAAGACTGGAAGCGGCTCAACTCCTCGCGCATCCAGGCGCTGTCGGTTTCGCGCCAGCGCCGGTCGAGGTTGGGCACCACGCCCTCGAACGGCTTGGTGGTCTTGTAGGAGCGCAGGCCATCGTCATAGGACATCGTGACCGGCTGCCCCTTGGAGCCGTTGAGGATGATCGCCTTGGCTTCGGCCGGCAGGTCGGACCAGGGCACGCTGGTCGAGAAGCCGAAGGCGCGCGCCAGCGAATCCAGCATCTGGAGGTAGAGGGGCGAAATCGTCTTGGACCACGGCGCGATGGCGCCGTTGCGCAAGGACACCGTCTCGTCCGGCACGATCAGTTCGGGGTCGAAATAGAGCTTCACGCCCAGGCCGTCGCAGGCGGGGCAGGCGCCGTGGGGCGCGTTGAACGAGAACAGCCTCGGCTCGATCTCAGGGATCGTGAAGCCGGAGACGGGGCAGGCGAACTTGGCAGAGAACAGGGTGCGCGTGCCGTCGTCCGCATTCTCGGCAATGGCCAGGCCGTCGGCGAGTTCCAGCGCCGTCTCAAGACTGTCGGCCAGGCGGCTGGCAATGCCATCGCGCACCACGACGCGGTCGATGACCACGTCGATGTCGTGCTTCAGCTTCTTGTTGAGGGCCGGTACCTCGCCCAGTTCGTAGAGCGTCCCGTCGACCTTGACGCGCTGGAAGCCGCGCTTCTGCAGGTCGGCCAGTTCCTTGCGGTACTCGCCCTTGCGCCCCCGGACGAACGGCGCGATGAGCAGCAGGCGCGTCCCCTCTGGGAACGCCATGATGCGGTCGACCATCTGGCTGACCGTCTGGCTTTCGATCGGCAGGCCCGTCGCCGGCGAATGCGGTACGCCCACGCGCGCGAACAGCAGGCGCAGGTAGTCATAGATCTCGGTGACCGTGCCGACCGTCGAGCGCGGATTGCGCGAGGTCGTCTTCTGCTCGATCGAGATGGCCGGGCTCAGCCCCTCGATATGATCGACGTCGGGCTTCTGCATCAGTTCCAGGAACTGGCGGGCATAGGCCGACAGGCTTTCGACGTAGCGGCGCTGGCCCTCCGCATAGATCGTGTCGAAGGCGAGCGACGACTTGCCCGAGCCGGACAGGCCGGTGATCACCACCAGCTGGTCGCGCGGCAGGTCGACATCGACGTTCTTCAGGTTGTGCTCGCGCGCACCGCGGATCGAGATGAACTTGGACATGGCGGCTGTCTACGGGCTCAACGGTTGCGGGGGATCAGCAGGATGTGTGGGGAGCGGACCCCGGCATGCTGGACGCCGCATCATGTGGCACTGCACCATGGCTTGGGAAGGGTGGCCCAAGCGGAGGACAGGCATGCGCGGCAGGGGAGAATCGTGGGCATGAAGGTCGTCGTCCTGGGCGCCGGGGTGGTCGGTGTCACGGCGGCCCATGCGCTGGCCCGCGACGGGCACGAGGTCACGGTGGTCGAGCGCAATCCGGGTGTCGCCGAATTCACCAGCTTTGCCAATGCGGGTTTGATGGCGCCGGGCCATGCCTTTTCCTGGGCCCAGCCGACGGCACCGATGACGCTGCTCCGCTCGCTGTTCAAGCCGGGCCAGGCGCTGCGGTTCCGGCCCAGCCTGGACTGGCGGATGTGGGCCTGGTCCTGGCGCTTCCTGACCCAGTGCACCGCGGCCCGGGCGGCAGAGAACACACGGCACAAGCTGCGCATCTGCGTCTACTCGCAGCAGGAGCTCCACCGCATCCTGGAGGAGACGGGCGTGGCCTGCCACCTGGAATCGGGCGGCCTGCTCTATGTCTATCGCGATGCGGCGGCGCTGGACTTGGCGGCGGCGAAGTCGAAGATCCTGACGGCGGAGGGGATCGACCAGCGCCTGATCGAGCCGGGGGAGGTGGTGCAGATCGAGCCGGGCCTGGCCCAGGCCCGTGACCGGATCGCCGGCGCCCTGTTCAGCCCCACCGACGAATCCGGCGACGCCCGTACCTTCACGATCAACCTGGCGGCGCACTGCGCCGAGCGCATGGGCGTCGTCTTCCGCCATGGCGTCACGGTCACCGGCTTCGAGGTCGAGGGCGGCCGGGCCGTGGCGGTGCAGACCTCGGCCGGGCGGATCGCGGCCGATGCCTTCGTCCTGGCGCTGGGGGTCTATTCCCCGCACCTGGCGCGGTCGCTCGGCCTCAACCTGCCCGTCTATCCGATCAAGGGCTATTCGATCACGCTGCCCATCGGGCCACAGCACACGCCGCCGCGCCTGGGCGGCATGGACGAGCACTACCTGATTTCCTGGGCCCGCTATGGCGACCGGCTGCGCGCGGCGGCCGTGGCGGAATTCGCGGGCTATGACACCAGCTTCAAGCCCTCGGACTTCGAGACCTGCCTCACCTCGATGCGGGAACTGTTTCCCAATGGGGCGGACCATGCAAAGCCGCAATACTGGGCCGGCCTGCGGCCGATGACGCCGGGCGGGCAGCCGATCCTGGGGGTGGGGCCGGTGCGCAATGTCGTGATCAACACGGGCCATGGCTCCATGGGCTGGACCATGGGCCCCGGATCCGCGACCATCACCGCCGACCTGATCGCCGGACGCCGTCCGGCGATCAGGCTTGATGGGATGGACCCAAGGGCCTAGACATCGCCGCCCGCGTCCGGGACGAGCAGACTCGGGTGCGGCGCTCATGGGTTGCAGCGTAAGAAGTTCCTGTTATGTTCGCAATACGCCGCGCGCGATTGTGGACCCGGAAGATTGGGGAGAGGCAAGGATGGCTGGCAGCGTCAACAAGGTGATCCTGGTCGGCAATCTGGGTCGTGACCCCGAGGTGCGGACCTTCCAGAACGGGGGCAAGGTCTGCAACCTGCGCATCGCCACGTCCGAGAACTGGAAGGATCGCGCCACCGGCGAGCGCAAGGAGCGCACCGAATGGCATTCGGTCGCCATCTTCAACGACAACCTGGCCCAGATCGCCGAGCGCTACCTGAAGAAGGGCTCCAAGGTCTATGTCGAGGGCCAGCTGGAGACGCGGAAGTGGACCGACCAGCAGGGCCAGGAGCGCTACACGACCGAGGTCGTGCTGCGCCAGTTCCGCGGCGAGCTGACCCTGCTCGACGGGCGCGAGGGGGGCGGTGCGGGCCGCTCCGGCGGCGGTGGCGGCTACGACGACTATCCCTCCGACGACTTCGCGCCCGCGCCTGCGGCCCGTGGTGGCGGGGGCATGGGTGGCGGTGGCGGGCGTCCGTCGCGCAGCATGAACGACCTGGACGACGAGATTCCGTTCTGAGCGCCATGCGGCGCCTGGCGACACAGCTGGACCTGGAGGCGGTCCATGCGATCTACATGCATGACGCCGTCGTCCCCTATCTCAGCGTCGAGCCGATGGACCTGGATGGGTTCAGGCCCGTGTTCGACGGTCTGCTGGCCGGGGCCAACTTCTTTGTGTTCGAGCAGGACGGTCAGGTCGCCGGTTTCTATCGCGCCGAGCGCTTCTCCGCACGCACCGGCCATGTCGTGCACCTGGGTCCGCTGGCGGTGGCCCCCGGCCTGCACGGCCGCGGCGTGGCCCGCGCCATGATGCAGGACGCGCTGGACAGGCTGGCGGGCGAGGGCGTGCTGCGGGTCGAACTGCTGGCGGAGGCCGACAATGCGCGCGGCCTCGCCTTCTATCGCCGCATGGGTTTCGCCGTGGAGGGCGTGCAGCGCGCCGCCTATCGTCGTGCCGGCGACGCAGGGTTCACCGACGAGGTGATGATGGCCCGCTTCCTGGGCGTCCTGGCCCACCTGAACACGGCGACCGCCCCGCTCAGTTGAGGGGCTGGGTCACGCTGACGGGCGGCCGGGACGGACCGTAGAGCCAGGCCGGGCGGGCCGCGATCAGGATCAGGCCGACCAGGATCAGCAGGGCGGCCGTCCAGCCCAGCCAGCCGATCACCTGCTCCCGCACCGGGCGGCGCATGCCGCGCAGCGGCGCGCGCAATGCTTCCACCGCCTGGCGCTCGGGCGTCGCCTCGCGCGCCTCCGGCACGTCGAGCGGCGTCGCCGGAAGCGGCGGCAGGTCCTTCAGGTACTTGCTCCAGCGGCCGCGCGGTGCCTCGTGTGCCGTGGACGGGGCGGTGGGGGATGCGTCCTCTGCCGGCTGGTGGTCGCGGCGCAGGGCCGCGCGGACGTCCTGGATCCGGGCTTCCGCCCCGGCCACGGGGGAGGCGGGTCTTGGCGGCAGGGCGGCGGCCCCCCCACGGCGGCGGGACGTATGGCCTGTGCGCCCTTCCGCCTCGCCCTCGGCCGCGCGCTCCTCGGCATCGCGGATCGGCAGGGGGGCGGGGACCTGATCCTCTTCCGGCAGCTCGATCTCGGTGGCGCGCAGGCGCAGCGAGCGGCGCGTGATGCTGGGCGTGTCCACCGGCGGCAGGTCAACGGGGCCCAGGCCCAGCAGGCCGCGCAGTTCGGCGATGGACTGCGGCCGCCGTTCCGGCTGCAGTTCAAGCGCCTGCATGATCGCCTTGGTGAAGCGGCGGGTATAGGGGCGCAGGGCCGTTTCGTCGATGCCGCGGATCGGGTCGACCTGGCCGCGCCGGATCTTGGTGTCGCGGACCGTCGCCTCGGGCGGCTTCTTGCCGGTGACCGCGCGATAGAGCACGGCGCCCAGGGCATAGATGTCGGAATACGGCCCCTGGCGCAGGCCGAAGAACTGCTCGATGGGGGAGTAGCCCATCGAGGCGATCATCGTGAAGCTCTTGTTGTGGCCGGGCGAGACGTCGCGGGCGGCCCCGAAGTCGAGCAGCACCGCGCGGCCATTGGGCCGGACGAAGATGTTGTCCGGCTTCACGTCACGGTGCAGCAGGTGGCTGGCGTGGATCGCCTCCAGGCTGTCGAGCAGGGGGCCGAGCAGGGCCAGGAGCTGGTCCTCCGGCAGGCCCTCCGGATGCTGGCGCAGCAGCTTCTCCAGGCTCTCGCCCTCGACGAACTCCATCACGATATAGGCGGTGCAGTTCGCCTCGAAGAAGTCGTAGATCGCGGCGATGCCGTCCTTCAGCCGCCCTTCCGCCGCCAGCCGGGCGCTGACCTGCGCCTCCTGCAGGAAGCGGCGCATGCTGAAGTCGAAATCCTCGGCATCCTCCGCCGACTTGGGCAGGACGTCGCGGCCGCTGCGCAGGGCGAACTGCGAGGGGAAGTATTCCTTGATCGCCACGACGCGGTTCAGTTTCACCTGCAGCGCGCGATAGGTGATGCCGAAGCCGCCGCGGCCCAGCACGCTGTCCAGGCGATACCCGTTCAGCTCGGTCGCAGGTGGCAGGGCATCGGAAACAACGGTCACGCGTCTTCCCCAGGGCGGCTCTGGCGGGGTGAGGTCGGCACCGGGCGCCCTGTCCGTCGAGAGAGCAAGCCCCTGCACGCCCCGATTCGCAAGGGGCGGGATTTCTTGCCCGCGGGTCGTCGGGCGTGGGGCGGGAAGGGAAGCCATTGCAGGGAAGCCGGGGCGATCCTCAGGGCCGGGTGGGGGCGGCCACGTTCAGGCCGCCGGGGACCCAGGCTGGGGGCGGGCGGTCGGCTCGATCCGTGAACGCATGGCACACCGCACTCCGGCAGGGATACGCGCCCCATATGCTCATGGGGCGGATGAATGCATCGTTAACGCGGCCGGGACGCACCGGGTGCCGGCGCGCTCAGGCGGTTTGGACCTTGCTCAGCGTCTGCTCCAGGTCCTGGAAGCTGGGCATCATCTCGCTGGGGACCGACTTGCGCGCCGTCTCGATCGCGGCCTGTGGCGGGTGGCCGTGGAGATAGGCGATGATGGCCGCCTTGATCACCAGCAGGAACTTGTTCTCCTCCTCCATGACCGAGTTCATGCGGGCCGAGATCGGGCCGACCAGGCCATAGGCCATGAGCACGCCCATGAACGTGCCCACCAGGGCGCCGCCGATCATGGTGCCCAGCACCTCGGGCGGCTCGTTGATCGAGCCCATGGTCTTCACAATGCCCAGCACGGCGGCCACGATGCCCAGCGCCGGCAGGCCGTCTGCCATGCCCTGGAGCGCGTGGGGCGCGTGCTGCTCCTCGTGCAGGATCTTCTCGATCTCCTGCTCCATGATGCCCTCGATCTGGTGCGGATCCTCCATGCCCATGGTGACCATGCGCATGTAGTCGCAGATCAGGTGCAGGGCGTGGTGGTCCTCCATGACCAGGGGATAGGCCTGGAAGATGGCGCTCTCCTCCGGCTTCTCGATATGCGATTCGAGGGCCAGCGCACCCTTGGTCTTGGCCAGCTTCTGCAGCGCGAACAGGCAGGACAGCAGCTCGGTATAGTGCTCGGCCTTGTACTTCGAGCCTGAGAGTACCTTCTTCATGCCACCGATCGCATGCTTGATCGTGTGCATGCTGTTGGCGATCAGGAAGGTGCCGATCGCCGCCCCCATGATCGTGCCCATTTCGATCGGCAGGGCGTGCAGCACGATGTCCATGTTGCCGCCGGCCAGGATGTAGATCCCGAACACGCAGACGAAGACGACCACGATCCCAATGATGGCGAACATTCGCGCACTCCGCCCAACCGATGCGGGCAGGAGGCCACGCGCAGGGTGAAGGCGTGGTTAACGTGGGCGCGACCCACACGCGGCGGGCCGGGCGCCCGGTCCGCTCAGGGCACCTTGCCCAGGCGCGCCAGGCCGGCTGCCGCATCCTCCTGGTAGGCGGGTCCGGCAGCGTGGGCGCGGCGGAACAGGCGTTCGGCCTGGACCGGGTCGCGCGGCACGCCAACCCCCTCGAGATAGTACGTGGCAAGCCGGAGCGTGCCCGTGGGGTCGCCAGCATCGGCCGCGGCCTGGAGCAGGCGGGCGGCCTCCTCCAGGTTGCGGGGCACGCCGATGCCGATGGCGTGGAAGGCGGCCAGCCGGACGGCGGCCTGGGGCATGGCCTTGTCCTGTGCTGCCTTGAACATGCGCATGGCCCGGGCATTGTCGACCGCTGTTCCGCGCCCCGCCTGCAGCATGTCGCCCATCATGTAGTAGGCCATGGCGGCGCCTGTCGCCTCGGCCACGCGCGCGAACAGGGCGAAGGCGTGGGCGGAGTCCTGGGGCACGCCGATCCCCTGGTCATAGCGCAGCGCAAGGGAGCCCATGGCGCTGTAGTCGCCCTTGTCCGCGGCGGCCTGGAACAGCGCCGCGGCGCGGGCCGGGTCACGGGGAACGCCCGTCCCGCCCATGTACATCGCGGCCAGCGCATCGGTCCCGATCAGGTGCCCCAGCTCGATGGAGCGGCCATAGGCCGTGGCTGCTTCCTCAAGCCGGTTGGCGGCGTGGAGCGAGCGCCCCAGCATGTAGTGCAGGCGGCCTTCGCCGGGATGGCGCTCGACCGCCGCCTGGCAGGCGCGGATGGCGGGCTCGGGATTGGCAAGCAGCGTTGCCCCCGCGACCGGCGGGGCGATGCGCTGCGGATCGCCGACATAGCTGGCAAGATCGTCGCAGGCATTGCGCGGCGCCGGATCGCCGGCACCGCCCGCGGTGCGGTCGGCATCGGCGGGGGCCCGCTGGTTGAGGACCAGGCTGCCGGTCAGGGAGGCGGTCTCCCACGGGACCTGGGCGCCGCCGGAATCCGTGTAGACGCCCACGCGCACGCGCTTCATCACCTCCTCGACCTGCAGGCCGGGCTCGTCCAGGGCCTGGAGCAGGTGGTGGGTATAGAGGCCGTTGCGCCCGTCGCCATCGGCGGCGACGCTGTCCGGCGCCGTCGCATAGGCGATCAGGGTGCCGCGCGGGGCCGAGCCGACCGGGGCCAGACCGCGCGCGGCGGCGGAGCGGAAGCTGCGGGCGAAGGGGTTGTTGCGGCAGGCGTCGAGGATGACGACTGAGACATCCACCTCCGCAAAGCCAAGCTGTTCCAGGATTCGCTCGACATCGACCGTCTCCAACGCCACGCGATTCTCGCGATCGAGCGTGGCGTCGACCGGGATCAGGTAGTTCCGGCCGTTCACCTGGATGCCATGGCCGGCATAGAAGACCAGCGCCGTGTCCCCTTTCTCCAGGCGGGAGCCGAAGTCCGCGATGGCCGTTTCCAGTGCACGCTTGTCCGTGTCGGTGACCGTGATCGTGTCGAACCCCAGGCGGTCCAGCTTCGCCGCCATGTCGGTCGCGTCGTTCACCGGGTTCCGCAAGGGGGCGTCGGCATAGGCGGCATTGCCGATGACCAGCGCCACCCGCTTCGCTTCGGCGGGCGGTGCGCCCAGGGCAAGCAGCAGACCAGCCAGCAGGATGGAGAGGAGGCGCGTTTTCATCGCCGGTCTCCTGAGGCGCTGGTCGGATCGCGGGGCACCTGGGCGCTGAGGCCCAGCAGGCGTTCAAGGGCCGCGGCACAGGCCAGGACCGCTGCCTCCGCCCGCGGCGGGCCGACGATCTGGAGGCCGACGGGCAGGCCGTCCCGGGTCAGGCCGCAGGGCAAAGCGAGCGACGGGCAGGCAGTGACGGTGATGCCATAGGCGATCGCGAGCCAGTCCAGATAGGTGTCGAAGCGGTGCCCGCCCACGCCGGTCACCCAGCGTTCCTCGGCGATCGGCGGGGGCACGACCGTCGCCGGTGCGATCAGGATGTCGTGCTCGGCGAAGAAGGCGGCCATGCGCTGGACGATGGCGCCGCGCAGGGCCTGCGCCCGCAGGATGTCGTCGACGCCCAGGCCCTCGCCCATGCGCGTGTTCCACTCGATCTCCTCCTTCAGCTGCGCGCGCTTCTCGGGCGGCAGGGGGGAGAACCGGGCGCGGAAGGCCAGCGCCCGGTCGGTGCGGAACACCTCGTGCGCCCCCGTCAGGTCGGGTGTCGCGTGGGCGACGCGGGCGCCGTCGCGGGCGAGCAGCCGGGCCGCCTGCTCGCACAGGGCCGCCACCTCGTCATCGACCGGGACCAGGCCCAGGTCGCGGCTGAAGGCGACGCGGGCGGGCAGGGGGCCCGCCAGCGCCTGCTGGAACGGCACGGCGGGCTCGGGCAGGGAGAGCGGATCGAGCGGATCGACGCCCGCCATCGCGTCCAGCATCAGGGCGACATCGGCCACGTCGCGCGCCATCGGCCCTTCGACCGAGAGCGAGTCGAACGGGCTGGGCGACGGGCCGGCGGCGACGCGGAATGGGGTGACGCGGAAGCCGACAATGCCGCAGAACGCGGCCGGCGTGCGCAGCGAGCCGCCCAGGTCGGAGCCCGTCGCCAGCCAGACCTGGCCCGCGGCAAGGGCCGCCGCGGAACCGCCGGACGACCCGCCCACCGAGTGCGCCGTGTTCCAGGGATTGCGGGTGATGCCGAACACCTCGTTGAACGTCGCGCCGCCGGCGCCGAACTCGGGCGTGTTCGACTTGCCCACCACGATGGCGCCGCGCCGCTCCAGCCGCTCCACCATGACGTCTGACCGGGCGGGGACATGATCGCGGAACAGGGTCGAGCCCCAGGTGGTGCGCACGCCTTCGACCTCGGTCAGGTCCTTCACCGCGATGGGCAGGCCGGCCAGCCAGCCGGGACCTGCCTCTTCCCTCCCGCCGCCCTGTGCCGTCAGGCGCGCGGCATGGGCGCGGGCGCGCTCCGGGCACAGGATCGGCATGGCGTTGATGGCGGGGTCGGTCGCTTCGATCCGGGCCAGGGCGGCATCGACCGCCTCAAGCGGGCTGATTTCCCGCGCCTTCAGCAGCGCCACCATCGCGCGCGCCGACTTCTTCCACAGGTCCATCTGCTCCCCAACGCTCCCGCCGCACCGGCGCCGATGGTGACCGTCCGCCCACCCCCATTGCAATCATCGTCCGAAGGCCGCCTGATGACGGCGGCCCATTCACGGGAATCTGAAGCCTGATGGACACTCGGACGCAGAAGCAGCGGATGCTGGCGGGCGACCTGTACTGCGCCGGCGGCGATGCGGAGCTGGCGGCCGATCAGGCCCGCATCTCGGCCTGGATGATGCGCTACAACGCAAGCCTGGCGGCATCGCAGGATGAGCGGCACGCGCTCCTGGCCGAGGGACTGGGCCATGTCGGCGCAGACGTCGTGGTCCGGCCGCCGTTCCATTGCGACTACGGCTACAACATCCGGATCGGCGACGGCGTCTTCATCAACTTCAACTGCGTCGTGCTCGACGTGGTCGCGGTGGCGATCGGCGACGGCACGCAGATCGGACCGGGTGTCCAGATCCTGACCGCCGATCATCCGCGCGATCCGCGCCAGCGTGCCCAGGGCCTGGAATGCGGCGTGCCGGTCAGGATCGGCCGCAATGTGTGGATCGGCGGGGGCGCCATCATCCTGCCCGGGGTCACCATCGGCGACGACGCAATTGTTGGCGCCGGTGCAGTGGTGACCCGCGATGTGCCGCACGGGGCGACCGCGGTTGGCAACCCCGCCCGCCTTCGCGAACGCGCCGACGCAGGCAATTAGCCGCTCCGCAACGGCTCTTGCCTTGCTTCGGGCCACTGCTGCGGGCAGAAAGCGAGCCTGGCAGCGAGGGGTGGGACTGTGGCGGAGATGGCTGGGGGGCAGGAGCCGACGACCTGGACCGGGCTGGCCCCGTCGCAGACGATCAAGGCGCTGATCGCCGAGGGGCGCATCACGGCGCTTCTTCCCATCGAGGCACAGCAGATCCAGCCGTCCAGCCTGGACCTGCGCCTGGGCACCCACGCCTATCGCGTGCGGGCCAGTTTCCTGCCTGGGCAGGGCGCGACCGTCTGGGACAAGGTCCAGCAGCTCGGCATGCACGAGATCGACCTGCGCCAGGGCGCGGTGCTGGAGCGCGGTTGCGTCTATATCGTGCCGCTGGTCGAGGAGGTGCACCTGCCGGGCGGGGTCACGGGGATTGCCAACCCCAAGAGCACGACCGGGCGCCTGGACGTCTTCACCCGCCTGATCACCGACCGCTCGACCGCGTTCGACCGGGTGGAGCCCGGCTATTCCGGGCTGCTCTATGCCGAGATCGCGCCGCGCACCTTCTCGATCGTGGCGAGGGCCGGGGCGACGCTCAGCCAGATGCGGTTCCGCATGGGGTCAGGCGACGTGCGGGGCGGGGCCCTGCGCGACTTGCACGCGCGGATCGGCCTGGTGCACCAGGACGGCGTGCCGGGCACGATCCGCGACGATGCGCTGGGCGTCAGCCTGGACCTGAGCGGGCGCAGCGCCGGGGGGCTGGTCGGCTTTCGCGCCAAGCGGCATGCGGCGCTGATCGACCTGGAGCGCATCGGACATTACGACCCGCTGGATTTCTGGGAGCCGATCATGGCCCCGCTGAAGCACGGCCTGGTCCTTGATCCGGATGAGTTCTACATCCTGGTGACAAAGGAGGACATCCGCGTGCCGCCGGCCTATGCGGCCGAGATGATCGCCTATGACACGATGATGGGCGAGTTCCGCGTGCACTATGCCGGCTTCTTCGACCCCGGTTTCGGCTTCGAGCCAGGCGGACCCGGCAGCAAGGCGGTGCTGGAGGTGCGCAGCCACGAGGTGCCTTTCCTCCTCGAGGATGGGCAGCTCATCGGCTCACTTCGCTTCGAGAGGCTGACGGCGGAACCGACCAAGGTCTATGGCCCGGCGATCGGGTCAAGCTACCAGCGCCAGGCGCTGGCTTTGTCCAAGCAGTTCCGACCCTTCCGCATCTGAGATCGTCCGTAAACGTTTCCTTAGCGCATTTTGGGGCCTAGTGTGACCTGTCGACAAAAGTTGTACAGGCCCGGATCAGATGATCGAGGTGGTGGAGGCCCTGGCATCGTGCCTGACAGAGGCCGGGTCGCTGCGCGCGTCCGAGCTGGCGGGGCACCAGATGCGGGTGGGCCGCCTGGCGCAGGCCTATTGCGGGCTGCTGGGCTTTCCGGACGATCGCTGCCGCGCCCTGGCCCTGCTGGCGCAGATCCACGACGCGGGGAAGCTCGCCATTCCCGACGCCATCCTGCTGAAGCCGGCGCCGCTGACCGCCGAGGAATGGGTGGACATGCGGCAGCACACGGTGTTGGGGGCCCGCATCCTGGGCGCCTCGCCCGATCCGTTGGCCAGGCTGGCCAGCGACGTCGCCCGCCACCATCACGAAGCCTGGGACGGCAGCGGCTATCCCGATGGCCTGGCGGGCGAGGCCATCCCCCTGGAGGCGCGCCTGGTCGCGATCTGCGACGTCTATGACGCGCTGCGCGAGGTCCGCTCCTACAAGCCCGCCCTGGATCACGGGACCGCGGTCGACATCATGATGCACGGTGACGCCCGCCTGCGCCCCGGCCGGTTCGACCCGCACCTCCTGGCCGTGTTCGGGGAGCATGCCGACACCCTGGCCACGGCCTATGACGCGGAGGTCGCGTCCTGAGGCGAGCGCCACGGTGCCGGGCCGGCGACCCTGGCTTCGGAGGCGGGCGACCCCATATTGCCGTCAGGGCCGGATTGCGGAATGTGCTCCATTCAGCGGCGGCCAAGACGAGCCGGAGTGATTCGATGCGTATCCCGTTCAAGCCTGTCCTGCTGATCCCAGCCCTTCTTG
Organism: Zavarzinia sp. CC-PAN008; assembly: GCF_051903925.1. Classification (GTDB taxonomy): domain Bacteria; phylum Pseudomonadota; class Alphaproteobacteria; order Zavarziniales; family Zavarziniaceae. The sequence continues at coordinate 3,864,500 of NZ_CP173678.1, read as the reverse complement.
CGGGGCTTGCCGTGCAGCCCGCGCTGGCGGCGCAGGCGACGGCCGTGCCGGCCCCCGCCGCGGCGGCGTCCCAGCAGGACAGCAAGGCGGTCATCGAGGCACTCTATGCGGACCTGCTGGACGTCATGCAGCAGGCCAAGCAGCTGAGCTTCGAGCAGCGCTATGACAAGCTGGCGGGGCCCCTGGCCCAGGCCTTCGACCTGCCCGAGATGACGCGCATCGCCGTCGGGTCGCGCTGGCGGCAGATGAGCGAGCAGGAACGCGCCGACCTGGTCAAGGCGTTCACCAACTACACCGTCTCGATCTATGCCGATCGCTTCGACGGCTGGGACGGGCAGAGCTTCCAGGTGGGCGAGGCGCGCGCCAATCCCGACGGATCGGTCCTGCAGTTGAGCCAGCTGCTCCAGACAGGCGGACAGAAGCCGATCGACCTCAACTATGTCATGCGGCGGACCGATGCCGGTTGGCGCGCCGTGGACGTCTACCTCAATGCGACGATCAGCGAGCTGGCCACGCGGCGGTCCGAGTTCTCGTCCGTCGTGCGCGACCAGGGGGCGGCCGGCCTGATCGCGCTGCTGGACCGCAAGTCCAGGGAAATGAAGGCGTCTTGACGCTGCTTGGGGTCCTTTCCTGGATCCTGCTGGGGGCGGCGGTCGCCGGCGCCGCCTACCAGCTTGTCGCGGCCTATGCCACGCGGCGCTTCGTCCGGCGCCGCTGGCCCCGCCCGCAGGAGCCGGCGGGCGTTACCGCGCTGAAGCCGCTGCACGGTGCGGAGCCGCACCTGGCGGTCAACCTTTTCAGCCTGCTGGACCAGGAGCACGCGCCGCTTCAGGTCGTGTTCGGCATCCAGCGGCCCGACGATCCGGCGATCCCCGTGGTCGAGGCGGTGGTGCAGGCCTGTCCCACGGCCGATGTGACGCTGGTCGTCGATGCGACGCGCGACGGGCGCAATCCCAAGGTCGCCAACCTGCTGAACATGGCGCCCGCGATCCGCCATCCCATCGTCGTGATCGCCGACGACGACATGGCGGTGCCGCCCCACTATGTCGCGGCGCTGGTGGGCGAGCTGGAGCGGCCGGGGGTCGGCCTGGTCACCTGCCTCTATCGTGGAATCGCGGCGGACGGCACGCTTGCCTCGCGCCTGGGGGCGGCGCAGATCAACCATGGCTTCCTGCCCTCGGTCCTGGTGGCCGACCTGCTGGGCGCGCGGCAGGGCTGCTTCGGGGCCACCATGGCGCTGAGTGCCGAGACGCTGGCCCGGATCGGCGGCCTGGAGCGCCTGAAGGACGAGCTGGCCGACGACTACGTCCTGGGCGAGGCGGTGCGCAAGGCGGGGCTGAAGCTGGCCCTGTCGCCCGTGATCGTCACCAACATGGTGACGGAGAAGGGACTGTCCGGCCTGTTCCGGCACGAGCTGCGCTGGGCGCGGACCATGCGGGCCGTGGCCCCGCTCGACTATCCCGCTTCGATCGTGACGCACACGCTGTGCCTGGCGGCGCTGGGGGCCGCGGCTGCCGGGTTCAGTCCCGCGGCACTTGCAGTCCTGGCTGGCGCTGGCCTTGCGCGCGTGCTCATGGTACGGGTCACCGCGCACGCCTTGCGCGTGCCTGCGACGCCGTTGTGGCTGGTGCCACTCCGCGACCTTGTGTCATTTGGAGTGATTCTGGCCAGCTTCGTCGCGAGTCGCGTCGAGTGGCGGGGCGAGACGCTGGGCGTCGGCCGGGCCGGCCGGCTGGGGCCCGAGGTCGCCGCGAGCGGCGTCGAGCCCCCGGATGGAGAGAAACGGGCATGATGAAGACCTTGTTCCTGCAGGCGCCTTCTTTCGAGGGTTTCGACGGCGGGGCAGGGGCGCGCTACCAGGCGCGCCGCGAGATCAAGTCGTTCTGGTACCCGACCTGGCTGGCCCAGCCGGCCGCCTTGGTCGAGGGGTCCAAGCTGGTCGACGCGCCGCCGCACCGTCAGTCCATGGCCGACGTCCTGCCCATGGCCAAGAGCCATGACCTGGTGGTGATGCACACGTCCTCGCCCTCGTTCGGGTCGGACGTGAAGGTCGCCAAGGCGATGAAGGACGCCAATCCCAACCTGAAGGTCGGCTTTGTCGGCGCCAAGGTCGCGGTCGAGCCGGACCAGAGCCTGGCCAGCGCGCCGGTCCTGGACTTCGTTGCGCGCAACGAGTTCGACTACACGATCAAGGAAATCGCGGAAGGCCGGGACTTTGCCGCGATCGATGGCATTAGCTATCGCGACGCGAACGGCAAGATCGTGCACAATGCCGAGCGCGCGATGATCGAGAATTTCGACGCGCTGCCGTTCGTGTCCGAAGTCTATAAGCGCGACCTGAAGATCGAGAACTATTTCATCGGGTACCTGAAGCACCCGTACATCTCGATCTATACGGGTCGTGGCTGCAAGTCGCGCTGCACCTTCTGCCTGTGGCCGCAGACGGTCGGCGGGCACCGCTATCGCACGCGCAGCCCGCAGCATGTCGCGGCCGAGATCGCCTGGGCGCAGAAGGCCTTCCCCCAGGTGAAGGAATTCTTCTTCGACGACGACACCTTCACCGACGATCTGCCGCGCGCCGAGGCGATCGCCCGCGAACTGGGCAAGCTGGGCGTCACCTGGTCCTGCAACGCCAAGGCGAACGTCCCGCGCGAGACGCTGAAGGTGCTGAAGGACAACGGCCTGCGCCTGCTGCTGGTCGGCTATGAATCGGGCAACCAGAAGATCCTTCACAACATCAAGAAGGGCATGCTGGTCGACGTCGCCAAGAAGTTCACCAAGGACTGCCACGAACTGGGCATCGCCATCCACGGCACGTTCATCCTGGGTCTGCCCGGCGAGACCAAGGAGACGATCGAGGAGACGATCAAGTTCGCGACCCAGATCAATCCGCACACGATCCAGGTCTCACTCGCGGCACCCTATCCCGGCACGCATCTCTACAAGCAGGCGCTGGAGAATGGCTGGCTGGACATCGCCAACGCCGAACTGGTGGACGAGCACGGCGTGCAGATGGCGCCGCTGCACTATCCCCACCTGTCGCACAGCGAGATCTACCACTCGGTCGAGGACTTCTATAAGCGCTTCTACTTCCGCGCCGGCAAGATCGGCTCGATCGTCGGCGAGATGGTCCGCTCGCCGGACATGATGAAGCGCCGCCTGCGCGAGGGCGTCGAGTTCTTCCAGTTCCTGCGCGAGCGCAAGAACCAGCAGCTGGCGGGCTGACTGGTCCGCTGATCCCTGCGCGTCCCCGCGAAAGCGGGGATCCAGGGGCCACAAGCGGTGTCCTGCGTGACCCTGGATTGCCGCTTTAGCGGGAATGAGCGGAATTGTCAGGGGTCCTCGGCCGGGCCTCCAGGATGAGGTTGGATCTCCGGGTGGCCGCACGATGAAGAAGCTGATCGTCACGGCGGACGATTTCGGTGCGTCGCTCGCCGTGAACGAGGCGGTGGAGGATGCCCACCGCCACGGCGTGCTGAGTGCCGCCAGCCTGATGGTGGGGGAACCCGCCGCAGCCGACGCGGTGGCGCGCGCCAGGGCGTTGCCGACCCTGGGTGTCGGCCTGCATGTCGTGCTGGTGGAGGCGACGCCGGTCCTGCCGCCGGAGGCGGTGCCGGACCTGGTGGGGGCGGATGGGCGCTTCTCCCTCGACCTGGTGAAGTCGGGCTTCTCCTGGTACTTCCGGCCCGCCGTGCGCCGCCAGCTGGAGGCGGAGATCACGGCCCAGTTCGAGGCTTTTGCCGCGACCGGGCTCTTGCTCGACCATGTCAACGCGCACAAGCACATGCACCTGCATCCGACCGTGGCCGGCCTGATCCTGCGGATCGGCCGGCGCTTCGGCATGCGCTGCCTGCGCCTGCCGCGGGAGGAGGGGATCGCCGGCGCCGGCCTTGGCCATTGGGCGATGCGGCAGTGGACGGCGGTTCTGGCGGGCCAGGCGCGTCGCGCCGGGATCGCCACCAATGACCGGGTCCTGGGCCTGGCCTGGACCGGCGCCATGGACGAGGCGCGCGTGCTGGCGGCGCTGGACCGCCTGGGCCCGGGCACGACCGAGGTCTACAGCCACCCGGCCCTGGGCAATGCCGAGCATGCCGCCCTGGTCAGCCCGGCCGTCAGGGCGCGGGTGGCTGCCCTGGGGCTGGCGCCCCGACCGTTCCGCGACGCCTGACGCCACCAGCCATGCTGCGCCTGGGGACTCTGCTCGGCCTTCTTGGCCTGGCGCTGGCGACCGCGCTGCTGATCGGCGAGGGCTTCGCCGACGTCATGGGGGCGTTGGCCACGGCGGGCTGGGGCATCCTGCTGGCCAGCCTGTTCCACATCGTGCCGATGGCGGTCAACGGGCGCGCCTGGCAGGTGCTGATGCCGGGGCGGCGGACGGGCGGGATCGTGCTGTGGACCGCCCTGGTCTGGGTGCGGGAGGCGGTCAACGGCCTGTTGCCCGTGGCGCGCGTCGGGGGCGAGGTGGTCTGCGGACGGCTGATGCTGCGCCGCGGCTTCCGCGTGGCGCCGTCCGTTTCCAGCCTGGTGCTGGACATGACGCTGTCGCTGCTGAGCCAGTTCCTCTTCACGCTGGTCGGGCTTGGCCTGCTGCTGCTACGGACGGACGACCAGGCGATCATCCTGCGCCTGGGGCTGGGCATGCTGATCCTGCTGCCGCTGATGGCGCTCTTCATCGTGGTCCAGCGGCGCGGCCTGTTCAGCCTGGCGGCGGGCGTGGTCGGCAAGCTGTTCGGCGACCGTTGGGGCAGCCTGGGCCTGACCTCGCGCCGGTTGGACCGGGCGGTGCGCCAGGGCTGGCGCCGCACCGACCGGGTCGGCCTGTCGCTGGCGCTTCAGCTTGTCGGCTGGATCCTGGGCGGGGGCGAGATCTGGCTGGTCCTGCACTTCATGGGCCATACCGTCTCGATCTGGGATGCCATCCTGATCGAGGCGCTGATCCAGGCGATCGCCAGTGCCGCCTTCATCGTGCCTGGCGCCATCGGCGTGCAGGAAGGCGGCTTCCTGCTGCTGGGCGCGCTTGTCGGCCTGCCGCCGGACGTGGCGCTGGCCCTGGCCCTGGCCCGGCGCGCGCGCGACCTGATCCTGTTCGTACCCGCCCTTATCGGCTGGCAGTTGCTTGAGGGGCGGGCGTTGCTGAAGCGGCGGGCGGCGGCCCCAGCAGCGCAGGCTGGAGGAGGAACACGGTCGCCTGGGTGATGCCCAGCGCGATCATCAGCAGCAGGCCCAGGCTGGCCGTCCCCGGATGGCTGGATGCCGCCAGCGCGCCGAACGCCACGACCGAGGTCAGGCCGCTGAACAGCACGGCGCGCGCCAGGGGGGAGGACAGCGGCTCGCCCTCGCCACCGCGCCAGCGCGTCACGAAGTAGATCGCGAACGACACGCCGATCGACAGCAGCAGCGGCAGCGCGATGATGTTGGCGAAGTTGATCGGCATGCCGATCACGACGGTGATCGCCAGGGTCAGGATCGCCGAGAACAGCAGCGGGATCAGCACGAGCAGCACGTCGTGCACCCGGCGCAGCATGAGGGCCAGCACCACGGTAATGGCTGCCAGGGCCAGCAGCGTTGCCGTGATGAAGGCATCGACCATCGTGTCAGCAGATTCCTGGACCGAGATCGGCGCCCCGACCGCATCGGGCGCCAGGGGACGCACCGCCGCCACGAATTGGCGCAGGACGGCATTGTCGTTGGCGTAGCCGCTGGGGAAGACCTCGATCCGGGCCCGCCCGTCCTTGGCCAGCCAGTCGTCCCTCAGCGCCTGGGGGACATCGTCCAGCGTCACGGGCGTCGCCGACAAGGCCGCGCGCAGGCCGTCCAGCAGCGGCGCCAGGCCATCGGTCACGCTGGCGCTGGCCAGTGCGCGCGTCGCGGCGTCGGCCTCCGCCAGGCGGGTCAGCGCGGCGCGCAGGCGTGCGGTGGCGGCATCCTGGCCCGGCAGCGCCGACAGTTTCGCTGTGGTCTGCCGCAGGGCCGCGACCAGGGCGGCATCGTCGGGCGGTGCGGCGACGGCAGGCGGGTTCAGCGTCGGCTGAAGGAAGAAATTGGCGTCCTCCAGGATCGCCAGCTTGTCCGCCTGGTCGGTGGGCACGAAGCTGGCCAGGGTCAGCGCCTGCTTCACCTCGGGCAGGGTTTCCAGCCGCTGCGCCAGGGCCGCCGCCTGGTCCAGGGTGTCGGACAGGACGTCGATCGTGTTCACCGTCGTCTCGGGATCCTTCATCAGGTCCAGGATGGTGGACATCCCCTCCGTCTCGGGGTCGCGCAGGTTCAGCGGGTTGAAATCGAAGGTGAGGCGGGGCAGCAGGGCCAATCCCGCCAGGGCCAGCACCGCGGCCGTGCCCAGGATCGCCTTGCGATGGCGCAGGACGAAGCGGTCGGCGGGTCGCAGGAACTGGAAGCCGATGGGTGAGCGCACCGGCGGCAGGTGCAGCAGGCTGAGCAGCGCCGGAAACAGCGTCAGGTTCAGGAACAGCGCCACCATCATGCCGGCGCCGGCGATCAGGCCCAACTGGGCGACGCCGACATAGGCGGTCGGCGTGAAGGCCAGGAAGCCGACCGCCGTCGTCACTGCGGCCAGCGTGATCGAGGCGCCAAGCTCTCCCGCCGTGGCGCGGAGGGCGTCCATGTGATGGCGCCCGCGCTGCCGCTCCTCGCGATAGCGGACCGTCATCTGGATCGAGAAGTCGACCGCGATGTCGATGAACATGACCGCGAACGCGACCGAGATGGGGTTCAACGCGCCCACCACGCTGTTGGCGAAGGCAAAGGTCCAGGCCAGCCCGGCGCTCAGCGTCGCCATGATCGCAATGATGGCGCGGTAGGAGCCGACCGCCGCCACCATCATGAGGCCGACCAGGACAAAGGCCGCGACGGTCGAGGTGGCGGCCCCTTCGGCGATCGTGCCGAACTCCTCGTCCGCGATGATCGGGCTGCCCGTCAGGCGCACGCGATAGCCACGTTCCGGCACCAGGCCCAGGGCCTGGGCCTCGTCCTTGATCGCCTTGGCCGCGGCGGCGGCCGGCGACAGGCCCGAAAAGTCGAGCTGGGCCTGGACCAGGATGAAGCGGCGCAGGGCGCGCTTGTCCGGTTCCTGGTCGGTGACGAGCCGGGCCCAGGGCAGGGGCACATAGCGGCCGGCCAGGGCGCCTTCGACACTGTCGGCCAGGGTGTCGAAGGCGCGGGTCAGGTCGGCCAAGGGCGCCTCGCCCCGTGCGATACCCTCGGCCGCCAGGTCCATCGCCGCCATGACGCCGCGCAGCGACGGATCGGCGGCCAGCGCACCCAGCAGCGGCTGCGCGGCGATCAGGCTGTCGGCGATCGACTGGACCTGGTCGGTGTCCTCGAACAGGAAGGCGTTGCGTGCGAAATAGGGTCCGCCATCCGGCCGATGGACGGAGCTGATCTCGGCCGCATGGCGCTCGCGCAGGGCCTGGGCCAGGCGGTCGGCCGCCAGTTCCCCCAGTTCCGGGGTGGGGGCGTCCAGCACGATGGCGATGCGGCTGACACTCTCGGGAAAAGCCGCGTCGAAGCGGATCTCGCGCTGGCGCCAGGGCAGCTCGGTCGACATCAGCTTGACCGGATCGGTGTCCATGCTGGTCGTGCGGCTGACATAGAGGCCGAGCAGCCCGGACAGCACGCCCAGGATCAGGACCGTGGCCAGGGCATAGCGTGCCGAGGTCGTGACCAGCGCCTCCAGCGCGCGATGAAACATGCGCTCAGCTCTCGCGATAGGCCAGCAGCAGGAGGCCGATCAGCACGAAGCAGGACGGCCAGACATAGCCTGCGATGCGGTTGCCCGGCGGGTCCAGGCGGATCTGCAGCCAGCGCGCCCAGCCCGCCGCCACCCCCGCCAGCGCCAGCGGGATGTGCGTGATCTCGATCAGCAGCTGCTCCTTGATGTTGGCGACGGCGTGGCTGTGCACCAGCAGCAGCGTGGCACCCACCGCGATCATCATCGGGATCACCTCGCCATAGGGCCGCTGCGGCAGGCGACCGGTTTGGACCGACCATTCGAACAGGCCCAGGGCGACGACCAGGAAGACCACGACACGGTGCTGCACCACTTCCGAATCGCGGAAGCTCTCCCAGAAGCCGATATCGCCCAGCGGCCAGACTTCGGGATCGGAGCGGACGAACAGGAAGGCCGCCAGGACCAGGAAGAGCAGCGGCCAATGGCGGGCGATCGGCACCTTGCCCGACGCCTGGGCCAGCGCCAGAAGCCCGATGGCCAGGACCAGGATGCCGGCCCAGTGGTGGTTGTACTCGGACCAGGCGATATCCTGCGCGTTGCGCGGCGGGGCGAACCCGGCACCCGGAACGAAGGCCTGGGGCGCCTGGGCCCTTGCCTCCGCCGCCTGGCGGTCCAGTTCGGCCTGCAGGGCCGGAATTGCCAGGTCGGCATGATCCGGGCTCTCCAGCGTCGGCCAGCGCGGCGTGATGCGCTCGATGATCTCCGTGCCCGTCGCCCGGTCATAGGTCAGGTCGATCGCCGGCGGGGCTGAGGTCAGGGACGCCGCCCCGAACAGGATCGTGATGCCGATGCCGAATTCGATCTCGGCAAAGCGGCGCAGGCGCAGCGTGGGCAGGCCCGGATCGCGCGCCAGGCGGCGGATCATGAAGAAGTTGCCGGCGCCCAGGAACAGCAGCCCGATCATCAGGCCCGACTTGGCCCCCACCATCACCCCGTAGGCGGTGCCATAGAGGGCAGGGACAGAGCCGATATAGAGCCAGACCATCGGCGCCGCCGCCGCCAGGATCAGGGCCACGCCCAGGAGCGAGAGCAGGGAATAGCGCCGGCCGATCGCCTCGGTCTGGCGGCCGTCCTGGGCGCGGGCCAGGCCGGCGATGAACCAGGGCAGGCCGCCGATCCAGATCGCGGCACCCACCTGGTGGACCAGGGTCGCGGCGGCCAGGATGGCGCGGTCGTCCAGGCGGGCGATCGAATGGCTGGTGAGGATGCCCGCAAGCAGCAGGATCGCCGTGAACAGCACCAGCAGCCACAGCCGGCCTTCGACCCGGCTGGCCGCCAGCGCCGCGATGGCGACGCCACAGGCGGCGCGCACGCCCCAGGCGGTCACGAAATGGGCGCCCAGGGCCTCTTCCCAGTCGAGGTCGATCGTCCCGAACAGGGCGCCCAGCTGCAGCAGGATGCGCGCCCCGTTGAAGGCGGCGAGGCCGATGCCGGCCAGGACCAGCAGCCGGTAGCTGCGGTCCAGCAGGGCGGCGCCGGACACGCCGAGGCGACCCTGCAGGGGCTGCGCGATCACCGCGATGAAGACGATGCCACCCACGGCCATCGACTGCGCGACCAAGTCGAAGCCACGCAGGACGATCGTCAGGAAGCCGAAAATGTCGAGCAGCAGCTCCATGGCGGTTCCTCAGGGACCTGTGGTCAGGGGGCGACGATCTCGAAGGGAATGTCGCCGCGGGTCAGGTGGCCGTCGATGGCCAGCACGAACCAGCGCAGGCGATGCTTGCCGGGCTGCAGGCCGGTCGCCGTGCTGACCAGCCGGTGGTCGTTCGCCTCCTCCACCAGCGCCAGGTCGCGCTGGCTGCCGTCGGGCAGGAACAGCACGATTCGCGAGCGCGCCTTGTCGATGCGGCTGTTGAATTCGACCCGGATCGGCACGTCGGGGCCATTGACCCTGGCATTCACGCCGGGCGATGCCTCCAGCACCAGGGCATGGGCCAGCGCGGGGCCGGGCCGCGCGGCGACGCCCAGGCCAAGGACAAGCAGGGCGGCGATCAGGGTCAGGGCGATGCCCTGGGCTGGACCCCGGACGAGACGGCGCATGTTGGGCTCCTTCCGAACGCATCCGCACTAGCAGATGGCCCGCGGCACGGAAACCGGGCGGCGGGCCTGTCGCGCGGCTATGCCGCAATCGACGCGGGATCAGCGGCGGATGTAGCCGTTGGCCCGGAACCAGGACAGCGCGTCGACGATCGCCTGGAGCGCCGGGCGGGGCTGGTAGCCCAGGTCCGCCGTGGCCTTGGCGTGCGAGAAGAACATGCGCTTCTTCGACATGCGCACGCCGTCGACCGTGGCGAAGGGCTCGCCGCCGGTCAGGCGCGCGATCGCCTCCGAGACGTAGGCGATGGGCAGGACCACGGCATGCGGCAGCTGGACCACCGGCGGCCTTCGCCCGCACTGGGCGGCGACCGCGCGCAGGATGGCACCCAGGGTCATGTCCTCGCCCCCCAGGATGTAGCGCGCGCCAATGGCCCCGCGCTCGGCGGCCAGCAGGTGCCCCTGGGCCACGTCGTCGACATGGACGAGATTGAGCCCCGTATCGACGAAGGCGGGCATCCGGCCCATCGCCGCCTCGACCAGGATGCGGCCGGTCGGCGTCGGCTTCACGTCGCGCGGGCCGATGGGCGTCGAGGGGTTGACGATCACGACCGGGGCGCCGGCCGCCACCAGTTCCAGGACCGCCTGTTCCGCCAGGTACTTGGAACGCTTGTAGATGCCGACCATGTCCGACAGTCCGACCGGCGTCGTCTCGTCCGCGGGTCGGCCGCCGGGGTCGATGCCCAGCGTCGCCACGGAGGAGGTGTAGACGATGCGGCTGACCCCGGCCTCGGCCGCCTCGCGCAGCAGGGCCCGGGTGCCGTCGACATTGGCGCGCAGCATGGCGTCGGGGTCGCGCACCCACAGGCGGTAGTCGGCGGCGACGTGGTAGAGGGCGCCCACCCCCTGGACCAGCGGCTTCAGGCTGCGGGGGTCGAGCAGGTCGCCCTCGACCACCTGGACGTCGAGGCCATCCAGGTTGCGTCGGTCACCCCCCGGCCTCGCCAGCACGCGCACCGCGTGCCCTTGGCGCAGCAGTGCCCTGGCCACGGCAGAGCCCACGAACCCGGTCGCACCGGTCACCGCGATCGTCATGAAGTACCCGGATCAGTCATGCGGCGCGACCATAGCCGGTCCATCTCACCAGGTCAGCCCGCCGCAGCAGCGCCGCATACCCTGCCAAGCCCGTGTCGATGCAGCGGCGCGACACCCGGCGTGTATTGCCAAACCCACACTTTCCGCGGGGTTGGAGCCCTGAGGCGTCTCATGCTATGGACTTCGCACATGCGGCAGGAGCCGCCTCGTCCGACTCGGACATCGTGAAGTGGGTATGGATCAGACTCCCAAGCTCAAGGTCCTGCTGGCCCAGCCGCGCGGGTTCTGCGCAGGCGTGGAGCGCGCCATCGACATCGTCGAGCGGGCGCTGGCCAAGTACGGGCCTCCCGTCTATGTGCGTCACGAGATCGTCCACAACAAGCATGTGGTCGAGACGCTGCGCGCCAAGGGGGCCGTGTTCGTCGAGGAACTGCACCAGGTTCCCGATGGGGCGGTGACGGTGTTCAGCGCCCATGGCGTGGCCGAGGTGGTCGAGAACGTCGCCAACGAGCGCGGCCTGCCCGTGCTCGATGCGACCTGCCCGCTGGTCTCGAAGGTGCACAAGGAAGGCCAGCGCTACGCCCAGCGCGGCTACGAGGTGATCCTGATCGGGCACGAGGGCCATCCCGAGGTGGAAGGCACGCGCGGCCGCATTCCTGGCGGCGTCCTTCTGGTGTCGGAAGTGGCCGATGTCGCCGCGCTTGAGGTCAAGGATCCGGCAAAGCTGTCCTATGTGACCCAGACGACGCTGAGCGTCGACGATACCCGGGCGGTGATCGACGCGCTGAAGGAGCGCTTTCCGGCGATCGTGGGGCCGGACGTGCGCGATATCTGCTACGCCACCCAGAACCGCCAGACGGCCGTGCGCGAGCTTGTCTCCCATGTCGACGTGCTGGTGGTGGTGGGCGCGCGGAACAGTTCCAACTCGAACCGCCTGCGCGAGATCGGGGCCGAGATGGGCCTGCCCTCGTACCTGGTCAACGACGCCAGCGAGTTGCAGGGGGCGTGGTTCGCGGGCAAGGCGGTGGTCGGCCTTACGGCGGGTGCCTCTGCGCCCGAGGAACTGGTGCAGGGCGTGATCGAGCGCTTGCGCGACTTTGGCGAGATCGAGATTGCGGGTCTTGCCGGTGTTGAAGAGAACGTGCGTTTCAAGCTTCCGGACGTGCTTCTGGCCTGACGACTGGCCCCGTTGCGGGGCCGGCACGGCCTGTATTGTGTCTGCGTTGACTGTTTCGCGATGAGATGTGCCGGGGTCCGTGCCTGGGATGGCCTGCCCCGCAACGGCGAAAGGACGCCTCCTTGGGCATTCCTCTGATCCAGATCGTGCGCACCGGCGCCTATGTGATGAAGCAGCGCCTGGCGGGCCGCGAGCGCTATCCGCTCGTGCTGATGCTGGAGCCGCTCTACCAGTGCAACCTGGCCTGTCCCGGCTGCGGCAAGATCGACTATCCGGACGAGATCCTGGCCCGCCGCCTGTCCGTCAAGGAATGCCTGGACGCGGTTGACGAATGCGGCGCGCCCACCGTCTCCATTCCCGGCGGCGAGCCCCTGCTGCACAAGGAGATCGGCGAGATCGTCGAGGGCATCATCGCCCGCAAGAAGTTCGTGATCCTGTGCACGAACGCCCTGCTGCTTGAGAAGAAGCTTCACCTTTTCAAGCCAAGTCCTTATCTCACCTTCTCGATCCACCTGGATGGGCTGGAGGATGAGCACGACCACGCGGTCGACCAGAAGGGCGTATTCAAGCGCGCCGTGAAGGCGATCAAGTTGGCCAAGGAGAAGGGCTTCCGCGTCAACGTGAACTGCACGTTGTTCAACAATGCGAAGCCCGAGCGCGTCACCGAGTTCTTCGACTATGTCGAGGGCCTGGGCATCGACGGCATCACCGTCTCGCCCGGCTATGCCTATGAGCGGGCGCCCGACCAGCAGCACTTCCTGAACCGGACGCAGACCAAGGAGACGTTCCGCACGATCTTCGCGGCCCAGAAGAACCGCAAGAAGAAGTGGCCGATCGTCGGCACCAGCCTGTTCTTCGACTTCCTGGCCGGCAACCAGACCTATCACTGCTCCCCCTGGTCGATGCCGACGCGCAACGTGTTCGGCTGGCAGCGGCCGTGCTACCTGCTGGGCGAGGGCTATGTGCCGACGTTCAAGCAGCTGATGGAAGAGACCGAGTGGGAGCGCTATGGCACCGGCGCCTATGAGAAGTGCGCCGACTGCATGGTCCATTGCGGGTACGAGGGGACGGCCGTCGCCGACACGACGAAGCGGCCGTGGAAGGCACTGGCCGTGGCGCTCAAGGGCATCAAGACGGAGGGCCCGATGGCGCCCGAAGTCTCAATGGCCGGCCAGCGCAAGGCCGAGTATGTCTTCGACCGCAACCTGCAGCAGTTCCTGAAGGAAACCTCCCACTCAGCGCCTGCCGCCAAGCAGGCCCGCCTGGAGCAGGCTGCGAGCGACGCCGCCTAAGGTCTTGAACGCGCTGGCCGAACAGCGGCCCAGCGCGATCAGGTCGGGGATCTGGGCGGGCGCACGCAGCGCCGCCCATACCGGCGCCAGGGGACGCTCCTCGCCCTCCGGCGTCAGGGCGGTCAGGGCCGCGGGCGGCAGCGCCCGGTCGGCCGGGTCGCAGACCGCGCGGAGCGCGGTGAAAGGCAGGCCGAGCGCCTGTGCCGCTGTCGCCATGCCATGGCTTTCCATGTCGAGCGCCAAGGCGCCGTGCCGCTGGTAGAGGCGTGCCTTGTCCGCAGCGCTGGCGACGATTGTGGGTGAGCCCAGGATGACGCCCGGTTTCGCCTGCGGCAGCAGGGCATGAAGGCGGGCGACCAGAGCGGCATCGCAGGGCAGGGGCGTGCCGTCGGGCGCCAGGATATGCGTGGCGAGGATGAGGTCGCCGGGTTTCAGCGCCGGATCCAGGCCTCCGGCCAGGCCGAAGCTGACCAGTGCCGTGGCACCCTGGCTTGCCAGGTCGCGTGCGCCGGCCTGGGCGCGCTCCGTATTGCCCCCCGCCTGTGCGACGAGCGGATGCGGCGCCAGTCGTCTCGCCTCCGCCGCCAGCCCCACGACGAAACCAATCGAGCCCTCCCCCGTCCGCAGGATGGGGGAGGGTTGGGTGGGGGCGATGGTGTGCCGGGTCAACGGGCGCTCCAGGAGAGAATGCGGGACACTGCCCCCACCCCGGCCCTCCCCCATCCTGCGGACGGGAGAGGGAGTGGGCTCACATCCCGTGCAGGACGCGCTGGCTGTTGCCGGTCTTCAGGTTGCGGTAGCGCGCCAGCGCCCAGAGGGGGAAATACTGGGCGTAGCCGTGGTAGCGCAGGTAGAAGACGCGCGGGAAGCCGACCGCGGTAAACAGGTCCTCGGTCCAGCGGCCTTCCTTGCGCGGGTGCTGCATCAGCCATTTCACGCCGCGCTCGGTCGCCGGGTGCTCCGTCTCGCCCGCCGCCATCAGGCCCATCAGGGCCCAGGCCGTCTGCGACGGGGTCGATGCCTTTGCCACGTGCTTCTTGTCGGTCCAGTAGGTCTCGCCGTCCTCGCCCCAGCCGCCATCGCGGTTCTGCTTGCCGACCAGGTACTGCACGGCCTTGCGCACCATGGGGTCCTGGGCGTCGATGTCGATGGCGTTGAGGGCGCAGAGCACCGACCAGGTGCCATAGACATAATTGGTGCCCCAGCGGCCGAACCAGGACCCGTCCGGCTCCTGCTCCTTGCGCAGATAGGCGACCGCGCGATCGACCACGGGGTCGCCCGCCTTGCGCCCCAGCTGGGCCAGCATGGACAGGCAGCGGGCGGAAACGTCGGCCGTCGGCGGGTCGAGCAGCGCGCCATGGTCCGAGAAGGGGATGTGGTTTAGGTAGTGCTTGTCGTTCTCGGCGTCGAACGCGCCCCAGCCGCCATTGGCGGACTGCATGCCGATCACCCATTCCTCTGCCCGGGCAATCGACTCCTTGTGGTCGGCGTGGCCGGCACGGTCCAGCACCATGGCGACCACGGCGGTGTCGTCGACGTCCGGATAGTGCGGGTTGTTGTACTGGAAGGCCCAGCCGCCGGGGCGCAGGCCGGGGCGGCGGACGGCCCAGTCGCCGACCACGTCCGTCACCTGCCGCTTCACCAGCCAGTCGAGCGAGCCCTTGATCGCCGGGCTGTCGGCCGGCTCGCCTGCCTCGAGCAAGGCGTGGGTCATCAGGGACGTGTCCCAGATCGGCGACAGGCAGGGCTGGCAATAGCCGCGATGCTCCTCCAGCACCAGCAGCTTGCGGATCGAGGCCCAGGCGATGGCCCGGTCGGGATGGTCCTTGGCATAGCCCAGTGCGTCATAGGCCATGACGGTGTTGGCCATCGCGGGGAAGATGGCGCCCAGGCCGTCCTCGCCATTCAGGCGTTCCTTGATGAAGGCCAGTGCCTTGTCGACCGCGCGCTGGCGCACCGCCTTGGGGAAGCCGGGCTCCACCACCTTGAGCACCTTGTCCAGGCCCAGGAAGAAGGTACCCCAGCCGGAATTCTGCGGATTGGGCAGCGGCGGCGGCTGGTCGGCGGGTGAGGCCAGGAACAGCTCGGCAATGCCGATGCCGCTGCGGTTCCGGGCGCGCGGGCGCAGCGACATCAGGATCAGCAGCGGCACGATGACCGTGCGGGACCAGTACGACACCTTGTCCAGGTGGAACGGGAACCAGCGCGGCAGATGCATGATCTCGACCGGCATGGTGGGCACGGCGGACCAGGGCAGCTGCCCGAACAGGGCCAGGGCGATGCGGGTGAAGACGTTGACGGCGCCGGCGCCGCCATGCGCCAGGATCGCGTTGCGCGCCTTGACCATGTGGGGTGCGTCCGGGCTGTCGCCCGCAAGCTTCAGCGCGTAGTAGGCCTTGACGCTGGCCGAGACGTTGAGGTCGCCCGCGTGATAGAGCGGCCAGCCGCCATGTTCGCCCTGGATCTCGCGCAGATAGACCGCCAGCTTCTGCTGCACGGGCGCGTCGATCATGTCCAAATAGTGCTCGAGCATGATGTATTCGGCGGGGATGGTCGCATCCGCCTCCAGCTCGAAAACCCAATGGCCGTCCTTGCCCTGCTTGTTCTTCAGGGTCTCGCGGACGTCGGTAATGGTCGAATCCAGCTCGGCGAGGGCAGCAGAATCCATTTTTGCTTGGGTGCTCTGGTTGGGTAATCGCGCCTATTGCCATGGCGCGGAGCGCAGATCAAGCAGCCTGGGCCGCGGCAAAGCCTGAGCGGATTGCCCCCTCTATGGTTGCCGGCAGACCTGTGTCCGTGAAGTCACCCGCCAGCAGCCAGGGCGGCACGTCCCGCGTGCCAGGGCGCAGCACCTCATTCGCTGGCGTCTGGAGGAAGGTCGCCCGCTTCTCCTTGATGACGCGGGCCGGCGGCTGGTCCTGGGTCAGGTCCAGCGCCGCCGCCACTTCCGGCCAGACGCGGGCGGCGATCGCCTCGGCCGGCTGTTCGGCCAGGGCGTCGGCGGCACTGACGGTGACGGAGGCGATGCGCTCGCGCCGGAAGACCCATTGGGCGATGCCGCCCACCAAGCCCGTCAGCGATGGCTCCGCGGCATCCTGGTCCAGGCGGTAGTGGACGTTGACGATGGCGCGGCTGCCTTGCGGCAGCGCCATTCCAGGCAGCAGGGTGGCCAGGATGGGCGGCGGCACGGCCAGGATCACGCGGTCCCCGGGGGCCAGCGCGACCTGCCCGTCGGGGCCGAAGTCCAGCGCGGCGGGGTCCAGCGCCTTGAGCCGCGTGTTGAAGCGGATGGCGGCTCCCTTGTGCTCCAGCCAGGCCACGGCGGGATCGACCAGGGCCGGACCCAGGCCGCGCCGGGTGAGGTAGGGGCGGCAGGCGTCGCCGCCCTTGGCGAAGGTTTCGCGGAAGACGCGACCCAGCAGGCGCGCCGTCCCTTCCTCTGGTGACGCGTTGAGGACGGCGACGGTCAACGGCTCCCACAGGCGGTCATAGAGCGGGCCGCGGCGGACGCGGCTGGCGACCGTTGCGCTGGCCCGGGCGGTCATCAGGTGCAGGCCGTCCAGGTAGTCGGTCACGCGCGTGCCGGGCACGCGGCGGCTGGCGTCGAACAGCCACAGCGGCGCGCGGCTGCGCCCGGGGCGCAAGGTCCAGCGCCGGCCGGTCGCCAGGTCCACGAAGGGAAAGGCAATGGGCAGGCCCAGCAGCTGGTCGCCGGAGCCGATCGTGCGGCAGAACGAGAAGACGGCCGGATTGGCGCCCAGGATCAGGTGGTTGCCGTTGTCGATCTCGATGCCCAGGCCGGCATCGAAGAACGTCCGGCAGCGCCCGCCCGCATGGCCTGCCGCCTCGTACAGCGCCACGCGGCGTCCGCCTTCGACCAGGCGGACAGCGGCCGCCAGGCCCGCCAGGCCGGCGCCGATGACATGGACCGTGCCGTTCAAGCCGACCTGCTCAGACCAGGCCGTAGCGGAGCGCGACCCACAGCTTGGTCGCCTTGGGCAGGCTGACCTTGCGGGCCGGATTGCGCCAGCCGTCCGCCAGCAGGCGGTCCAGGATCCGGCGATACACTTCCATCATGACGCGGGCGGGCCGCACGGCGCGGCGGGGACAATGATCCATGGCCGCCCGCGCGGCGCGGAAATGGCTCTGGGCCTGCTCCGCCAAGTCGCGGCAGACGCCTGGCAGGGCAGGGTGGACGATCACCGCCTTGGGGTCGCGGGTGCGGATGCCGTGCCGGTCGAGCAGCTCCGCCGGGAGGTAGAGGCGGCCCAGCTCCGCATCCTCGCCCAGATCGCGCAGGATGTTGGTGAGCTGAAGCGCCCGGCCCAGCGCCTCGGCCATGCGCGCGCCATAGGCCCCGCCTGCACCGAAGACGCGGACCGACAGCAGGCCGACCGCACCCGCCACCCGCGCGCAGTAAAGGTCCAGGTCGGCCATGCTGGGACCACGGATGGCGACGTCGGCATCCATTGCCATGCCGTCGATCACCGCCTCGAAATCAGCCTGGACCAGGTCGAAGCGCTGCACCGCGCGCAGCATCTCGCGCCCGATGGCGCCGGTCGGCCGGCCCTGGTAGACGCGCACCACCTCCGCCCGCCACCAGGCCAGCTCGGCATCGCGCTGCTCCTTGGTCTTGGGCTCGTCCACCACATCGTCGACCATGCGGCAGAAGGCATAGATCGCGTACATCCCCTCGCGCCGCGCCTTGGGCAGCATGCGCATCGCGGCCAGGAACGACGTGCCGGACTCCATGACGACCGCGCGCACCTCCGCGGCGTCGGCCGCTGCGGTGGGCGATGGCTCCTGGGGTTGGGCGGGCTGGACCTCGGTCGCACTCATGGCGGGTTTCTAGGCACTGCCTTCCTTGTCCGCAAGGCCACCTTCGACGCCGCCCTGCACGCGACCCTTCCACTCGCCGCCCCGGCCCAGCCAGTGCCGCCGTGCCGAATCGAGTGTCATCAGCGTATAGAGCGTGCCCGCCAGGGGCACGCAGAGCGCCCAGGGCGGAGCAAGGCCGTAATAGCGCACCGTCGGCCAATAGGCCGTCGCCATCAGTGCGCAGCCCAGGCCCCCCAGAAGGGCGATCAGCCCCTGGCCGCTGGCCATGCCCCAGACCAGCAGGCCCGGCGCCAGCAGGTAGAGCAGCACCATGCCGAGCACCGTGCCGGCCAGCAGCAGGGCGGAATAGTGCAGCTGGTGGAAGGCACTGCGCGCGACCATCTTCCACAGGTCGGCGAAGGTATAGGGCCGCAGGCTGGCACTGGCCTCGGCCAGGCCCAGCCAGATCGGCCCGTGCGGCTTCAGCCGCCGGGCGAGGGCGCAATCGTCGATCAGGTCGCCGCGGATCGACGCGATGCCGCCTGCGGCTTCAAGGGCCGACCGCTTCACCAGCATGCAGCCACCCGCGGCCGCCGCCATGCGCCGGCGCGGGTCAT
The DNA here is from genome assembly GCF_051903925.1 of Zavarzinia sp. CC-PAN008. Classification (GTDB taxonomy): domain Bacteria; phylum Pseudomonadota; class Alphaproteobacteria; order Zavarziniales; family Zavarziniaceae. Next base: position 3,845,717 of record NZ_CP173678.1, on the reverse strand, counting down.
TGGCCCAGGGAAAGGGATAAAGCTTCTGGAAAAAGAAGACGAAGGCGGGGATGCCCAGCTTCTCGATCGCAGAGCGGCAATGCAGCCGCACCATGAGCGAGGTAAGGACCCGGCCCTCGGCCTCCGCCTTGGCCACCAGGCTGGCGCCGACGTCGGCCCCATGATGGATGTCGGCGTCGGACAGCCAGATGTAGTCGGGCCCGGCCGCGCTGGCGCGGGCGACGCCTTGCGACACGGCCCACAGCTTGCCGGTCCAGCCCGGCGGGCGGGGAGCGCCCCCAATGATCTCAAGGCGGCCGGTCCCGTCGTCCGCGGCCCGGGCGCGGTCGGCGGTGCCGTCGCTGCTGCCGTCGTCGACCAGGATCACGCGGATGGGGGGCTGGTGCGTCTGGGCCAGGAGCCCGGCAATGCAGCCGCCAATCACGTCCGCCTCATCCCGCGCGGGCACGACGGCGATCACATGGGGTCCGTCGTGCCGGGCCGGCGGCAGGCGCTGGTCGGCGGCCCAGAAGCGGCCGCGGAAGAGCAGCAGAAAGGTCCAGGCCGCAACCGGAAGCAGCGCCAGCAGGATCAGCATTCCGGCCCTATGGCAGGCCGGGGCCTGGCGGTCAACCGCGCGCTTCGGCCCCGTCCGGATGGTCGTCTTCGGGCCTGGGCACGAACACCTCCAGCGCCTTGGCCCAGACGGAGAAGCGGGCGGGCGTCTTGGTGATCAGTTCGCCATCGGCGTTGACGGAGCGGGGGCGCCGGGTCGTCACCACGAACTCGCCCGCCCGGATCGCGCGCACCTCGGCCCAGTCGCCGTGACGCCCCTCGCGGAACGACTTGGCCATCAGCACCAGCTTCCACAACTGGTGCAGTTCCAGGCTGTAGAGGTCCAGCTTCTGGTCGTCGATCGCGGCATCGGCGGCGACCGCGTTGCCCCCGCCATAGAACACGCCATTGCCGACCGCGATCTGATAGGTGCGCACCCGCTCGGTGCCGCCTGGATGCGTGATCGTGGCCGTCATCGGCCGCGCGCGGGTCAACACGCGGGCCGCCGCCACGGCATAGCCGAAGCGGCCGAAGCGACGCTTGATGTCCGGCGTGATCGCCTTGGCCAGTTCGGCGCTGAGGCCCAGGGATGCCACGTTGAAGAACGGCTGGTCGTTCACCAGGCCCAGGTCGATGCGGCGGCGGACGCCCTCGGCGATGACGGCGATCGCGCCCGGCAGGTCCAGCGGCAGGCCCAGCGTGCGCGCCAGGTCGTTGGCCGTGCCGGTTGGCAGGATGCCCATGGGCAGGCCCGATTCGGCGACACCCCGCGCCGCGGCGCTGAGCGTGCCGTCGCCGCCGCCGACGACGATCAGGTCGGCCTTGTCCGCGTTGCGCAGGATGGCCGGCGACAGGTCGTCCCGGTCGGTGCATTCGACATAGACCGGGCTGAAGCCCGCGTCCTTGAGCCCGGAGCGGGCGCTGTCGAGCAGTTCGGCACCGCGCCGGCTGTTGGCGTTCACCAGGAGGAGGGCGCGCATCAAGGACCGGGGGTTGGGCGGCGATGGACAAGGGAACGGCGGCGCCGCCTCACCGGTTCCGGCCCGCGATGGTGCGCCGCATGATCGTTGCGGCGACACCGCGCGTGGCGATGCCGAGCATCCCGGGGCGCGACGGCTTCAGGCGCTGGCACAGCGGGTCGCCGCGCTCCAGCCGCCGCACCAGGTCGCGCGCCAGGGCGATGATCGCCGCCGATTCGAGGGCTAGGCGCGTGCTGCGCAGGGCGACGCACATCGGCGCGGCGCGGTCCAGCAACGTTGCCGACAGTGCGGTCAGCTCGCCGATTGCCGCCAGCAGGCCCGGCGTCGCCTTCGCGCCGTCCAGGTCCTCCACCGTCGCACCATGGCGCGCGAACACGTCGAGGGGGATATAGACGCGGTCGACCTCGCGCCGGTCGTCGCCACAGTCTTGCAGGTGGTTGATCACCTGCAACGCATTGCACAGCGCGTCCGATGCCGGCCACAGGGCACGGTCCTCGCCATGCAGGTCGAGCAGGAAGCGGCCGACGGGTGCGGCCGAACGATTGCAATAGGCGAGCAGGTCGGCGACGTCATCATAGCGCGTCTTCACCGCGTCCTGGCGGAACGCGTCCAGCAGGTCGTGGCCATGCCGGGTGGGCACGCCGACCCGGTCCAGCGCCGCCTTCAGGGCCTGGCCGCGACCCTCGCCCCCCGCCTCGCCGCGCAGCCCCGCGCCGTAGCGATCCAGGCGGCACAGCTTCTCGTCCGGGGACAGGGTCGGGTCGTCGGCAATGTCGTCTGCGGCGCGGGCAAAGTCATAGAAGGCCATGACCGTGGGCCGCAGGGCGGGCGCGATCAGCAGCGAGCCCACGGGAAAGTTCTCGGTCCCCGCGTTCTTCTCCGCCGGGGCGCCTGGCCCCCGGTCGATCCCGGCCTCTATGCCCATGGCCGCTTGTCGCAGGGACGGACCTTTGCCGTCAACAAGCGCCTGTGACAGCGGGCCTTTCAGCCGATGGGGCAGGGCTGGGACGCACAACGAAATCTTATCTTTTGCGTATCAGATTGTGCCAGAAGGTGACCGCGCCGGGGTGGGCGCGCTGGCGAGTGGGGCAGGGATGGTGAATGCGCGGCGACTGATCTGGGTCGATGTCGGCCGCGGCATGGGAATCATCCTGGTCGTCTACTACCACGCGCTGTCAGGCCTTGTTGACGCCTCGCTGGTCGACGGCCGCGCCGTTGTCCTGTGGACGGAATACCTGCTGGGCGCATTCATGATGCCCATGTTCTTCCTGCTGGCCGGCATGGCGCTTGAGCCGTCGCTGGCCAAGGGGACGCAGAAGTTCCTGACGGCCCGGGCCTGGACGATCGTCTATCCCTATTTCCTGTGGTCGCTGATCCAGGGCGGGCTGGTCCTGCTCTTCAACCGCTCGGTCAACAATCCGGGTTCGGTCTCTGACCTGCTGTCGATCGGCTGGGCGCCCATCGGTCAGTTCTGGTTCCTGTATGCGCTGGCGGTCTGTCACCTGATGGGTGTGCTGCTCCGCCGTCAGGCCGTGCTGCTGTGGGCCGTGGTCGTCATCGGCTATCCGGTCTGGACGCTGTTTCCGGTCGACCACATCGTGGGCCAGACGGCGGAGGGCCTGTCCTTCTATGCCCTGGGCATGCTGATCGGGCCGCGCATCCTGAACTGGTCGCCGCGCCCGCGCGAGGGCTGGCTGCTGTTCGGCGGCATATTGGCCCTGTTCGTCGCCTATGCCGTGCCGACCGGGATGGCATACGGCCTGACCATGAGCCGGATGATCGTCCTGCCCATGGCGCTGCTGGGCCTGGCCTGGTTCGTGCTGCTGTCCAAGCTGATCCAGGGACCGCTGGCCCATGGCCTGGCCTGGTTCGGCGAGCGGTCGATGACGATCTATGTCCTGCACATCCTGGCGACGTCGGGCCTGCGCATCCTGATGACGGCGGGCGGCATCGCGCTTGAGCCGGTGCCCTATGTCATCGCGACGACGGCGGCCGGGCTGCTGCTGCCGGCCATCGCCCACGTGGTGCTGGAGCGGTTGGGCGTCCTGCACCTGGCCGGCTTCGCCACGCCGCGGCCGCCGCGCCGGACCCCCGCCGTCGCGGTCGCCTGAATGCCTGCCCTCCAGGCCTGGTCGGCGGCGGGCTAGTCCGCCGCGGCGACCCGCCCGGCCATGGCCTGCGTGACCTGGCTGGCAAGGCCGAACCAGCGCTCCATGGCGCGATTCAGGTATTCGGCCTGGATGCGGCAGGCTTCCGGCATGCTGCGCACGGCCATCAGGCGCTGCATCGTCTCCACCTGGTCGGCGACAGCCGTGTCGAAGAAGCCATGCGTGGCGTGGGCAAGGGTCCCGGTGCTTTCCGCGCCGGAGCGGACCATGCGCGACGCGGTGTCTGCCGCGGCCTGGGTCGCTTCCTCGCCCTTCTCGACGACGCTGCGGGTTGCCTCGGCGATGCGATCCATCGCCTCCGTCGGGGTGGCGGCGGCCGGCATGAAGGGCGGCTTCAGCATCGCGGCCGCGGCGTCGGGGACCAGTTCGGAAAGGCTGCGTTCGATCGTCATCGGGGACCTCGTCTCCTGGCGGGGGGGCGCATGTTGCACCGCACAGCGCGAGAAGACGGAAGCGGGAAACTGGTTCCCGGATACCGCTGGGCCGCCGTGGCAATGGCTCAGGGCGGCAGGATCAGGGCAGCCCAAGCAGGGCCAGGCAGCGGCGGAACAGGCCCAATCCCCTGAGATCGGCGGCGTCGCCCGCCTGGGGCAGGACCATGGGAGCGGCCAGCGCGCAGGCGATCATCAGGTTCTCGGCCAGGCCGAAATCCTCGACCAGGGCGCCATCCGGATCGCGCATCTCGCTTGCCGCCCGGGTCAGGGGCAGGCGGGCGCGCGTGCGGTCGAGCAGGCTGCCGCCCTCCACCGAATAGCCGAACACGGGCTTGCCCAGGGCGTGGGCAAAGCCCACCTCGAACACCGTGCCCGGATCGGCCCCGGGCCCGCGAAACGGGCTGAGATTGGCGATCACGGCATCCGCGCGGGCGATCATGGCGATGTTGGCGTCGAAGATCGCCTGGGCCACCGCTTGCGGCGCCAGGCCATCCACGGCCAGGTCGTTATCGAGCGGGAACAGGCCCACCCAGCCGGCCTCCGCGCACAGGGCGCGCTTGGCCTGGCCGATGGCGCCGGCGTCGGGCCAGAAGACCTCCGGCCCGGCGAGATAGACCTTGCGCATCGCAGGCGGCACCGTTGGGAATGATGCTTCGAGACGCGTCCCGCTTGCCCTGAGGAGCCGCCGCAGGCGGCGTCTGAAAGGGGGCCGCTCCTCGGCATGACGCCGTTGCTTTTCTCAAGAAATCACAACGGGCGTCATCCTGAGGAGTGCGCGTCTCGAAGGATGCTTGCGCGACCTAGCCGATCGCCTTCTGCAGGTTGGCGTCGAGCTTGGCCAGGAAGTCCTCGGTCGTGAGCCAGGGATGGTCGGCGCGAATCAGCAGCGCCAGGTCCTTGGTCATGTCGCCGCCCTCGATCGTGGCGACGCAGACCTTTTCCAGCTTGTCGGCAAAGCTGGCCAGGGCCGCATTGTCGTCCAGCTTGGCCCGGTGCTTGAGGCCACCCGTCCAGGCATAGATCGAGGCAACCGGGTTGGTGGAGGTCTTCTTGCCCGCCAGGTGGTCGCGGTAGTGGCGCGTCACGGTGCCGTGCGCGGCCTCAGCCTCCACGGTCTGACCATCCGGGGTGAGCAGGACCGAGGTCATCATGCCAAGCGAGCCGAAGCCCTGCGCCACCGAATCGGACTGAACGTCGCCGTCATAGTTCTTGCACGCCCAGACGAAGCCGCCGTCCCACTTGAGCGCGGAGGCCACCATGTCGTCGATCAGGCGGTGCTCGTAGACGATGCCCGCGGCCTTGAAACGGTCCTTGAACTCGGCGTCGAAAACCTCTTGGAACAGGTCCTTGAAGCGGCCGTCATAGGCCTTGAGGATCGTGTTCTTGGTCGAGAGGTAGACCGGCCACTTGAGGTTCAGGCCGTAGTTGAGGCACGCCCGGGCAAAGCCCTTGATCGACTCGTCCAGGTTGTACATCCCCATGGCGACGCCGCTGGCGGGGAAGTTGAACACGGTGCGCTCGATCGGCTCGCCGCCGTCCTTGGGCTTGAAGGTGATGGTCAGCGTGCCGGCGCCGGGGACGACGAAGTCGGTCGCCGCGTACTGGTCGCCAAAGGCATGGCGGCCGATCACGATGGGCCGGGTCCAGCCGCCAACCAGGCGCGGCACGTTCTGGCAGATGATCGGCGCACGGAAGACGGTGCCGCCCAGGATGTTGCGGATCGTGCCGTTGGGCGACTTCCACATCTTCTTGAGGTTGAATTCCTTCACCCGCGCCTCGTCGGGGGTGATGGTCGCGCACTTGACCCCGACGCCGTACTTCTTGATCGCCTCGGCCGCCTCGACCGTGACCTTGTCCTCGGTCTGGTCGCGGTACTCGATGCCCAGGTCGTAGTAGTGCAGGTCGATGTCGAGATAGGGCAGGATCAGGCGCTTCTTGATGAAGTCCCACAGAATGCGGGTCATCTCGTCGCCGTCCAGCTCGACGACGGGGTTTGCGACCTTGATCTTGTCCATCGGCTCCTCGCTTGCCCCGGGGCGAGTAGACACCGACGCAGGACGCATCGGCGATGGCAGCCGGGGCGACCACCCGGCTGGGTCTATAGCACCCTGCGCCGCGCGGCGGAAACCGCCTAAAGACGCTCCGCCTCGACCTTTTCGCTGGCTTCGGGTGCGCCGATGACGGCAGGCAGGATGTCGTCCACGCCGGCGACCACGGTGAACAGGGCGCGCGCGCTGGCCTTGGCGTAGCCCTTGGCGATCACGTTGTCGATCAGCGCCACCAGGGGATCCCAGTAGCCGCCGATATTGACCAGGACGATGGGCTTGTCGTGCAGGTCGAGCTGGCGCCAGGTGATGATCTCCAGCGTCTCGTCCAGCGTGCCCAGGCCGCCGGGCAGGATCACGAAGCCGTCCGATTCCTCGACCATGCGGCGCTTGCGGACGTGCATGCTCTCGACGATCTCAAGCTCGGCATCCGCCAGGCCCACCTCGCGCTCGTCCAGGAAGGTCGGGATGATGCCGGTGACGCGGCCGCCTGCCTCCAGGCAGGCGCGGGCGGTGACGCCCATGAGGCCGATGGAGCCGCCGCCATAGACCAGGCGGATGCCGTTGTTGGCCAGGATCTGGCCCAGCCGCTCCGCCTCCTGGCGTGGGGCGGGGTCGCTGGGCAGCATGGAGGCGCAATAGACGCAAAGACTGGACGGAAACGGCACGGATCTGCTCTTCGACTGGATGGCCCGGCCGGCGATCCGGCGGGGCAGGTCAAATGGATATGGCTGTGGCGCAGCATCACGTCCAGGCTTGACGCCGTGATGACGGTCGCGCGTGGCGCAGGACAGCGCGACGGCAGGGGAGTGGATGGGGTGATGGGCAATGCCGGGCGGTCGATCCTGCGGCTGGTGCTGCTTGGCCCCTGCCTGCTGGCGCTGTGCGGGGCATCCGGTCCGGCGGGCGAGCGGATCGCGCTGATGAAGGAGATGAGCGGGATCCTGCGCCTGCTGGGCTCGGTCGCGAATGGCCTGCTGCCGGTGGACGGCGAGGTGGCGCGCGGTGCCGCCACGCTGCACACCGACAGCGTGCGGCTGGGCGGCCTGTTCCCGCCCGGCAGCGCCGATGCCGAGGGCCGCGCCCTGGACCGGATCTGGACCGAGCGCGCGACCTTCGACGCGGACATGGCAGCCTTCCAGCAGGCCGCGGCCAGCATGGCTGGGGCGGTCGAGGCGGGCGACTTGGCGGCGATCCGCCCGGCCTATGCCGCACTCGCGCGGGCCTGCCTGCAATGCCACGACAGCTTCCGCAGGCCGTGACGCACGACGACGACCAGGCCAAGGCGGCGCGCCCGGCGACCTGGCGGCGGCTGTGGCCGCACCTGAAGCCGGGGCGGCGCGATATCGCCCTCTCGGCCGGCGCGGCGCTGTTGGGTGCCGGCTTCGGCACGGCGGTGCCGCTGGTCGAGCGGCACATCATGGACCATGGCGTGATGGCGCAGGACACCCCCCTGGCGCCGTGGCTGGCCTTGCTGGTGGCGCTGGCCGTGGGCTGGTTCCTGGTCGCGCGCTTCCGCCGCATCCGGGCGTCGAAGGTCATGCTCGACGTGTCGTTCCGCCTGCGGACCGCGATCCACGAGCATGTGCAGCGCCTGGACCTGGGCAGCCACCAGGCGATGGCGACGGGACAGCTGGTGGCGCGGGCCAATGGCGACGTCGGCATGTTCACCCGCGTCCTGTCCTTCGTCCCGCTGTTGCTGGCCAATGTCGCGACGATGGTGGGCGCCCTGGTGGCGATGCTGGTCCTGTCGCCGCTGCTGGCGGCGGTGACGCTTGTGCTGGTGCCGCTGATGTTCGTGACTGCGCAGAAGCTGCGCGCGCTGACCTTCCCCGCGGCCTGGGACATGCAGCAGAAGGCAGGCGACCTGGCGCAAGGGGTGGACCAGGCCGTGACCGGCGCCCGCGTCCTGCGCGCCTTTGCCCAGGAGGAGCGCGAGCAGGCGCGGGCCGAGGGAATCGCCAGCGACCTCTATGCCAGTCGCATGCGCTCGGTGCGGATCCAGGCACGCTTCCAGCCGCTGCTGCGCGCGATTCCGGCGCTGGGCCAGATCGCCGCGCTGGCGCTGGGCGGCTGGCTGGCGCTGCAGGGCACGATCACCATCGGGACGTTCCTGGCGTTCTCGACCTATCTCGTGCAGTTGCTTGGACCGGCCCAGATGCTGGCCGGCATGCTGTCTGCGCTGGAGCGCGCCAGGGCTGCGTTCGACCGCATCCAGGACCTGCTGGACACCGCGCCGGAGATCGTCGACCGGCCCGGCGCCACCGTCCTGCCGCGCCAGGTGGCGGGCATCCGCTTCGAGGATGTGCGCTTTGCCTTTCCCGGTGCCCCGCCCATTCTCGATGGCGCCAGCCTGGACCTGCGTGCGGGCGAGACGATGGCCCTGGTCGGGCGCTCCGGCTCCGGCAAGTCGACGATGGCGATGCTGCTGGCCCGTTTTCACGACGTCGATGCGGGACGGGTCACGATCGGCGGCCGCGACGTGCGCGACGTGACACTCGCCTCGTTGCGCCAGGCGATCGGCATCGCGTTCGAGGACAGTTTCCTGTTCTCGGACAGCGTGCGCGCCAATATCGCCTTCGCCCGCCCCGACGCCACCGCGGCGGAGGTCGAGGCAGCGGCCCGCGCGGCGGAAGCGCACGACTTCATCGCCGGCCTGCCCCAGGGCTATGACACGGCGGTGGGGGAGCGCGGCCTGAACGTGTCGGGCGGGCAGCGCCAGCGCATCGCCCTGGCCCGCGCCCTGCTGGCCGACCCGCCCATCCTGGTGCTGGACGATGGGACAAGTGCCGTCGATCCGCGCGTGGAGGCGGCGATCCACGCCACCCTGCGCCGGGTCAAGCAGGGCCGGACGACCCTGCTGATCGCGCATCGCCGGTCGACCCTGATGCTGGCCGACCGCATCGCGGTGCTGGACCAGGGACGCATCGTCGACTGCGGCACGCACGAGGAGCTTGAGGCGCGCTGCCCCCTGTACCGGGCGCTGCTGGCCGGAGCCGCGACCGGGCAGGGGGAGGCCGCCGGCCTGATCGACCGGCCGGCCCCGGCGCCGCCCCTGGCTGCCCCCGCCGGACGCAGGCGGCGCGGCGCGGTCGGGGCCATGGACGCGCCGGCCAGCCTGCGCGCCCGGATCGCCGCCCTGCCGCCCGCCCTGGACCGCCCTTTGGCGGAGGACGCCGTGGTGGACGACAGGGTGCCATTCACTCTGGCCGGGCTGCTGTGGCGCTTTCGCGGTGGCCTGGGGGCAGCCGTCGCACTCGTCGTCGCCGACATGGGCCTGAGCCTGGCGGGCCCCGCCTTCAGCCGCCATGGCATCGACCATGGCGTGCTGACCGGTGACGCGGCGGAACTGTTCCAGGCCGCCGGCCTGTTCGCCGGGATCGTCGCCCTGTCGCTGCTCAATGCCTGGGCCTTGACCCTGGTCGGGGGCAAGGTCGGCGAGCGCCTGCTGTTCACGCTGCGCCTGCGGGTCTTTGCCAGGCTTCTGCGCCTGGGCGTCGACTTCTATGACCGCGAGATGGCCGGGCGCATCATGACCCGCATGACCACGGACGTCGATGCCATCGGCACGCTGCTGCAGGGCAGCCTGCTGATGAGCGGGGTCAACCTGCTCAGCATCTTTGGCGTTGCGGCGGCGCTGGCCTGGACCTCTCCCCCGTTGGCGGCGGCGACGGCGCTGCTGCTGGTGCCGATCGCGATCGCCACGCTGGCGTTCCGGCGCCTGTCGCAAGGCCCCTATGACGAGGCGCGGGAGACGCTGGCCCTGGCCAATGCCACGCTGCAGGAAAGCCTGTCCGGGGTGCGGGAGGCCCAGGCCTTTGTCCAGGAGGAGCAGCGCCAGGACGACTTCCGGGTTCTGACGCGGCGCTATGTCGATGCGCGGATGCGGGCGCAGGTCCTCATCGCCACCTACTTTCCGTTCCTGGACCTGGTAGGGCAACTGGGCTCGGCCCTGGCGCTGGGCCTGGGGGCCGTGCTGGTGGCGCAAGGCGACCTGACGCCGGGCACGCTGATCGCCTTCCTCCTGTATCTGGGCTTCTTCTTCTCGCCCATCGCGCAGCTGTCCCAGGTCCTGGACGACTGGCAGCAGGCGCGCGTGTCACGCCGCAGGCTGGCCGACCTGATGGCCGAGCCGATCGCCGCCGCGGCGCCGGCGCATCCCGTCGATCCCGGCCGCCTGAGCGGCGCCGTCCGCTTCGAGCGGGTGTCCTTCGCCTATCCCGCACGGCCGGAAAGCCTGGCCCTGGAGGAGTTCGACCTGGCGATCGCGCCGGGCGAGACGGTCGCGCTGGTCGGCGAGACGGGGGCGGGGAAGTCCACCATCGTCAAGCTGCTGGCCCGGTTCCACGATCCGGTGGCGGGCCGGGTGGTTGTCGACGGTCACGACCTGCGGGACCTGGACCTGTCGGCCTATCGGCGCCAGCTGGGGATGGTGCCGCAGGAGCCATTCCTGTTCGCCGCAAGCATCGCCGAGAACATCACCTATGGCCGGCCCGAGGCGGGCCGCGACCTGGTCGAGCGCGCGGCGCGGGCGGTGGGCGCGCACGACTTCATCCAGCGCCAGGCCGACGGCTACGACCATGTCCTGGGGGAGCGCGGGCGCAGCCTTTCGGCCGGGCAGCGGCAGCTGCTCTGCCTGGCGCGGGCCGAACTGGTCGATCCGGCGATCCTGCTGCTGGACGAGGCGACAGCCAACCTGGACCTGGCCAGCGAGGCCCTGGTGACGCAGGGCATGCGGCGGGCGGCGCGTGGCCGCACCACGGTGCTGATCGCGCACCGGCTGCAGACGGCGCGCCATGCCGACCGCATCCTGGTCCTGGATCGCGGCCGCATCGTCGAGCAGGGCAGCCACGACGCCCTGCTCGATGCCGACGGCCGCTACGCCGCGCTGTGGCGCGCTTCCGACACGCGGCCCGCCGCCGCCTGAGGCGTCAGTCGCTGCTGCTCGAACTGTGGCTGTCGTGGCCGTGGCCGCTGCCGCCGGTGCCCATTCCGCCATAGGGGAAGCCCGAATCGTCGGGACGGTGCACCAGCTCGCGGTCCAGTTCGCGCGCCACGCCCCGCTGGGCCTCGGTCATCGGCGCCATGGGCATGGGCGAGACACCCAGGCAGACGGCGGACCCGGCCGGGATCTCGGTCGCGGTGCCGGCCGCATCGGTCACGGTCAGCGGCGCGGTGCCGGCGATGAACGTGACGCAGGCCGGCGTCAGGACGATATAGGCGCGCTGGCCCTGGCCGTCGGCCGTCGGACGGGTCAGCGTGAAGCGGCTGCCGCCTGCCATGATGCTGACCGGCTGGGCACCGATCACGATGCGGAAATTGCCGTCCAGCAGGGAGAAGGGGGCCTGCTCGGTCCCGGCGCCCAGGGCGGCGGTGCCCATGGCCAGGTCGGCATAGACCTCGAGCGTGCCCTTGCCCCCCATGCCGAGGCGCGTGCCGTCGGCGGAGGCGACGATGACGGCGCCGCGCGGGCCGGTCACGACCCGGTCGCCCGGAAAGATCGGATCACCTTCGCCCAGCGCCCGGGCATTGCCGGAGCGCACCGCCATCACGGCATTGGCGACCAGCGACGCGATCGTCTGTGTCTGGGCCACCAGGGGTGTTGTCACCAACAAAAGGCCAAGCAACCAGGGACGCCTCAGCGCCCCTGCCAGTGGAGATCGCGTGGGCATTTTTGCTCTCCCGGGTCTTATTGTGATTCTGTTTCCCGGCACTCTAGGCCGACCCAGGCTGCGACACTATGGCCGATGTCACAGCTCCGCGCGGGACCGTGCGGACCTAGCCTTTCGGCGGGTGCGGGTGGCATTGCGCGCGACCTATCTCCCCGTGCGGCGCACCCAGGGCTAGCGTGGGTTCGGCAGCGCATTCTCCCAGGCAGCAAGGTGGAGCCGGTGGCGTCATGAGTTCCCAGACCATTCCCGGTTTCGATCGCCGTCGCGGCGCTTCGCGCAAGGACTGGAGCACGCTGGTCCAGTTTTGGCCCTATCTCTGGCCGAAGGGGGAGCCGGCCCTTCGCCTGCGCGTGGTGATCGCCACGGTGTTCCTGGTGATCGCCAAGCTGGCCATGATCACCGTGCCGTTCTTCTACAAGGCGGCGGTCGACGTGCTGTCGATCTCGGCCATGGCGGCGGTGCCGATCTTCATGATCGTCGGCTATGGCGTGGCCCGGGTCGGCGCGCAGGGCTTTGCCGAACTGCGCGACGCGATCTTTGCCGCGGTGGGGCAGCGGGCGACGCGGCGCCTGGCGCTGGAGACCTTTGACCACCTGCACCGGCTGTCGCTGCGCTTCCACCTGGAGCGGCGCACCGGCGGACTGAGCCGGGTGATCGAACGCGGCGTCAAGGGCATCGACTTCCTGCTGCGCTTCATGGTGTTCAACATCGTGCCGTCGATCTTCGAGATCGTGGTCGTGTCGGTCATCCTGGCCTGGACCTGCGGCATCCTGTTCAGCGTGGTGACGCTGGTCACCATCGCCGTCTACATCGTCTTCACCTTCTGGATCACCGAATGGCGCATCCGCGTCCGGCAGGAGATGAACCGCCAGGACGAGCAGGCCAATACAAAGGCCGTCGACAGCCTGCTGAACTACGAGACGGTGAAGTACTTCGGAAACGAGGGCCACGAGTCGCGACGCTATGACGTCGCCCTGGCGGGCTACGAGCGGGCGGCCGTCAAGAACCAGACCACGCTCTCGTACCTCAATGTGGGCCAGCAGGTGATCATGGCGATCGGCCTGGCCATCCTGATGCTGATGGCGGCGCAAGGGGTCATCGCGGGGACCATGACGGTCGGCACCTTCGTGCTGGTCAACGGCCTGCTGATCCAGCTCTACCAGCCGCTCAACATGCTCGGCATGGTCTATCGCGAAATCCGCCAGGCCCTGATCGACATGGAGGCGATGTTCGCCCTGCGCGACGTGCCGGCGGAGGTGGCGGACAAGCCGGGTGCACCGCCCCTGGCGATCGCGGGCGGCGAGGTGCGGTTCGAGAACGTCTGCTTTGCCTATGACGCCCGGCGCGGCATCCTGGACCATGTCTCGTTCGTCGTGCCGCCGGGAAGCACGCTGGCCATCGTGGGACCGACCGGGGCCGGCAAGTCGACGATCAGCCGCATCCTGTTCCGCTTCTACGACATCTCGTCCGGCCGCGTGCTGATCGACGGGCAGGAGATCCGCGACGTGAACCAGGCCAGCCTGCGCGCGGCCATCGGCGTGGTGCCGCAGGACACGGTCCTGTTCAACGACACGGTGCGCTACAACATCCGCTATGGCCGGCCCGGCGCCACCGATGCAGAAGTGGAGCAGGCGGCCCGCTTGGCCCGCATCCACGACTTCATCACGACCCTGCCCGACGGCTACGAGACGATGGTCGGCGAGCGCGGGCTGAAGCTGTCGGGTGGCGAGAAGCAGCGTGTGGCGATTGCCCGCACCATCCTGAAGAACCCCGCCATCCTGCTGCTGGACGAGGCGACGAGTGCCCTCGATTCGCGCACCGAGCAGGAGATCCAGCAGAGCCTGAAGGAGATCTCGGCGAACCGGACGACGCTGGTCATCGCCCATCGCCTGTCGACCGTGGTCGATGCGGACGAGATCATCGTGCTGGACCATGGCCGCATCGCGGAGCGTGGAACGCATGAGGAATTGCTGGCCAGCGGCGGCCAGTACGCCGACATGTGGGCCAGGCAGAACGAGGCGCCGGACTCCGAACGGGCGGCCGAGGTCCAGGTCGCCCTCTGAACGCCGGGCCAGCGGGCAGGCCTTGCCCGCCGGCCCTGGGCGCCACATTGTCCCGAACCTGCTTGTGTTTCCGGGGCACCGCGCCCACGTCAACGCATTCGGATGCACGAGGCCGCGGCGGCCATGGCGGACCGCATGAAGGACGATGTCTATGGGTGACCTGTTCGCGACAATCAGGGCGGCCTTGTGCCCGATCCATCGGGAAGGCTGGCGCTACATCGCGATCTTTGCCGCCGTGACGGTCGTCCTCGGCCTGCTGTGGGAGCCGCTGTGGATCCCGGGCCTGATCCTGACGGCGTGGTGCGCCTACTTCTTCCGTGATCCACCGCGGGTGACGCCGATCCGGCCAGGCCTGATCGTCAGCCCGGCAGATGGCGTCGTCACCGCGACGGCGCCCGCCCGGCCGCCGGTCGAGCTGGGCCTGGGCGATGCGCCGCTGGCCCGCGTCACCGTGTTCATGAACGTGCTGGACGTGCATGTGAACCGCATGCCGGTCGCAGGCCTGGTGGAGCGCATCGCCTATCGCCCCGGCACCTTCGTCAATGCCGCCCTGGACAAGGCGTCGGAGGAGAACGAGCGCAGCGGCATGACCGTGCGCATGGACGATGGCCGGGCCATCGGCGTGGTCCAGATCGCGGGCCTGGTGGCGCGCCGCATCCTGTGCCAGGTCGGCGAGGGGCAGGTGCTGAAGACGGGCGAGCGCTTTGGCCTGATCCGCTTCGGCAGCCGGCTCGACGTCTATCTGCCGCCGGGCGTGTCACCCCTGGTCGCCGTAGGTCAGCGCGCGGTGGCCGGCGAGACGGTCCTGGCCGACCTGATGGCGGACGAGCCGCCCCGCCTGGGCGCGGTGCGCTGATGGCCCGCGGCACGCTGCGCAGCCGTTTTCGCCGGCCGCTGAAGGGGCGGCGCGCGCGCCGGCCCCTGCCCAACCTGCCTTTGCGGGTGCTCGTGCCCAACATGCTGACCGTGCTGGCCCTCTGCTCGGGCCTGAGCGCGATCCGCTTCGCGATGATGGAGCGCTATGACCTGGCGGTGACGGCGGTGCTGGTCGCCATGCTGTTCGACGGCCTGGACGGCCGCATCGCCCGCCTGTTGAAGGGGACCAGCCGGTTCGGCGCCGAACTCGATTCCCTGTCCGACTTCGTCAGCTTCGGCGTGGCGCCCATGCTGGTCCTGTACCAGTGGACGCTGTCGACGCTGGGTGGGCTTGGCTGGATCGTCGTGCTGGCCTTCGCCACCTGCGGCGCGCTGCGCCTCGCGCGCTTCAATGTGGCGGCGGTCGATCCCGACCGGCCGATCTGGGCCAGCCAGTATTTCACTGGCGTGCCCGCGCCGGCGGGCGCGGGACTGGTCCTGCTGCCGCTGGCGACCAGCTTCTGGCTGGGCGAGGACCTGCGCCAGCCGCACCTGGTGGCGGTCCTGGCGCTCGTCGTCGCCTTCCTGATGATCAGCCGCATTCCGACGTTCGCCTTCAAGAAGGTGCGCATTCCGCGTGATGCCGTCCTGCCCGTCCTGGTTGGTGTGGGGATCGGCTTTGCCGTGGTCGTGTCCTATTCGTGGGAAAGTTACACCTTCGCACTACTGGCCTATCTGGCGACCATCCCGCTCAGCATTGCATCCTATCGCCGCCAGTTGGCGAGCCACCGGCAGCGCGGAGCTGAGACCCGGGCCGCGATCATCGGAGACGCAGGGGATCCGCCCGTTTCCCCATCCTGACGCCATCGCTCCCGCGGTATTCCTGGACCGCATGGCTGGCGCTTGATCAGCCTACGTATGTTTAACCGGCGTTAAGCAGAGCGTCGGAATAGTCGGCATCGACCTGAAACGGATCTCCCCGTTTCCCTCGGCGGAGGATGATGCCAAATGAGTATTCTGCGCAACCTCAAATTGTCGGGAAAGCTGGGCCTCGCCTTTGCCGTCCTGTTCCTGGCGGTGGCCGGCCTCGGCCTGTTCGCCGTGCAGAGCCTGATGAAGGTGAACGCCGAAGCGGCCGATGTCCGCGATAACTGGCTGCCCTCGATCGTGGCGTTGGGCCACGTGTCGAATACCACTGAAAGTGTCCGCGTCATCGAGGCCCGGGTCGTCATGTCGGCCGATCCCGCCCTGAAGCAGAAGGCCATCAACCGTCTGGCCGAGGTGAAGGGCGAGCTGAAGGGCTATGTCGACACCTACGATTCGATGGTCGGTGGGGCGGAGGAACGCGCCCTGCTGGTGAAGTTCAACGACGCCTGGCAGGCCTATGCCGCGACCGAGGTGCAGCTGATGGCCATGCTGGACGCAGGCCAGCAGTCCGAGGCGGTGCGCTTCTTCCAGCAGGAGATGAAGGTCGCCCAGGACGTCGTCGGCGACGCGCTCAACGCCCTGATCGAGTTCAACCAGCGCGGCGCCGACCAGGCGGCAGCCCGGGGCGACCAGGTTTATGCCGAGTCCCGCGCCGCGATCTTCGTGGCGATCGGGGCCATGGGCGTGGTCCTGCTGCTGATCGGCTGGGCCCTGGTGGCCGGGGTCTCGAAGCCGATCAACGCACTGGCCGCACTGATGGGACGCCTCGCCGGGGGCGACCAGACCATCGTCGTCGTCGGCGCGGAGCGCAAGGACGAGGTCGGCGCGCTGGCCCGTGCCCTGGACGTGTTCAAGCAGGCGTCGATCGAGAACACCCGCATGAGCCGCGAGGCGGAGGAGGCGCGCGCCACCCAGGAGGAGGCCCGCCGCCAGCGCGAGCAGACCGAGGCAGCCCAGCGCGAGGCCGAGCGCCGGCAGGCGGACGAGGCGTTGCGCCGCAGCGAGGCGGAGGCCGCCCGCGGCCGCGAGATCGCCCAGGCCATCGCCCAGTTCGAGACGGAGATCGGCGAGGTCATGGCCAGCGTGAGCGCTGCCGCGACCGAGTTGCAGGCCAATGCCGAATCGCTTGCCTCCAGCGCGGAGCAGACGACCAACCAGGCGACGCGTGTTGCGGCCGCGGCGGTGCAGGCCGCCAGCAACGTCCAGACCGTGGCGGCGGCGACCGAGGAACTGGCCTCGTCCTCCAAGGAGATCGGGCGCCAGGTCGACCAGTCGGCCAACCTGTCGAGCCGCGCTGTCGACGAGGCCAGCCACACGGCCGAGGCGATGAAGGCCCTGGAGGAGGCGGCCGGCCGCATCGGCGACGTGGTCAAGCTGATCCAGGGCATTGCCGGGCAGACCAACCTGCTGGCGCTGAATGCGACGATCGAGGCGGCGCGCGCGGGCGAGGCGGGCAAGGGCTTCGCCGTCGTGGCGAGCGAGGTCAAGGCGCTGGCCAACCAGACGGGCAAGGCGACGGAGGAAATCTCGGGCCAGATCGAGGGCATCCAGTCCTCCACCCGCGCCGCGGCCGAGGCGATCACCCGGATCAGCAGCTCGATTCGCGAGATGAGCGAGGTGTCGGGCGGCATTGCCGGTGCGGTCGAGGAACAGATCGCCGCGACCAGCGAGATTGCCCGCAACGTGGAGCAGGCCGCGCGCGGCACGGAAGACGTGACCGGCGGCATCAGTGGCGTCAGCGATGCCGCGGCGATTACGGGCGGCGCATCGGGCAGCGTGCTGCAGACCGCGGCCGACCTGTCGGCCCAGGCCAGCCGCCTGCGCACGGGTGTCGACCGCTTCCTGGCAACGGTGAAGTCCGCCGCCTGAGGCAGGCGGTTCTGGCGGCGCAATCCGGGGGCGCGATTCCGAACGGGATCGCGCCCCCGACTTTTCAGCGAACTTGCCGAAAACGCTGTTTACAAAAATCCTGCAGTACCCGGAGCTCTTAAGCACCGGGAAACCAATCCCCGCCAAGCTTGCCATTCATCGGCTTGCACGCGCCGGCCAGCAGATGCCGGCAGCCCTGGGGGTACGTCCATGAATTTTCTGCGCAATCTGAGCATGCTGGGGAAGGTTACCCTCGGCTTCGCCGTTCTCCTCGTCGTAACGGTCGGCCTGGGCGTGTTCTCGATCCAGAGCCTGTCGAAGGTCAATGACGGAGCCACCGTCGTCGGCACCAACTGGCTGCCGTCGGTCGCCTCCGTGGCCGAGATCTCTCTCGCCAACGAGCGCCTGCGCACGACCGAGGCGCGCCTGGTCATGGCGCTGGACGACGACATGGCCAAGGCGGCGAAGGACCGCATGGTCGAGGTCCGCGCCGAACAGAAGGCCGCGGCCGAGAAGTACATGACCCTCATCGCCTCGCCTGAGGAACAGGTCCTGTTCGACACGGCGATGGCCGAATGGGCGAAGTACCTGGCGGCGGACGACCAGCTCGTAGCCCTGATGGACCAGGGCAAGATCGAGGACGGCACGCGCTTCTACCAGGACGACATGCGTACCACCTTCAACGGGGTGCGGGACGCGTTCAACGCCCTGTCGACCTACAATGTCGACGGCGGCAGCGCTGCGGTCCAGGAGGGCAGCCAGGTCTACAACTCGGCCAAGACGGCGATCCTGGTCGCGCTGGCCGGTGTCGCCGGCATGCTGCTGCTGATCGGCTGGGCCCTGGTGGCCGGCGTGTCCAAGCCGGTCGTCGCCATCACCGGCCTGATGGGCCGCCTGGCGGGTGGTGACCAGTCGATCGAGGTGACGGGCACCGAGCGCAAGGACGAGGTCGGCGCGCTGGCCCGCGCGCTGGAGGTCTTCAAGCAGGCGGCGGTCGAGAATGCCCGCATGACTCAGGAGGCCGAGGCTGCCCGCGCCGCGCAGGAGGAGGCCCGCCGCCAGCATGAGGAGGCCGAGGCGGCCCAGCGCGAGGCCGAGCGGATCCAGGCCGAGGAGGCGCTGCGCCGCAGCGAGGCCGACGCCGCCCGGGGCCGCGAAGTGTCGGCCGCGATCAGCCGGTTCGAGGCCGAGATCAGCGAGATCATGGCGACCGTTGGCGCCGCCGCGACCGAACTGCAGGCCAATGCCCAGTCGCTGGCCTCCAGCGCGGAGCAGACGACGGTGCAGGCGACGCGTGTCGCCGCTGCCGCCGGCCAGGCCGCCGCCAATGTCCAGACGGTCGCCAGCGCCACCGAGGAACTGGCTTCGTCCTCCAAGGAGATCGGGCGCCAGGTCGACCAGTCGGCCAACCTGTCCAACCGCGCTGTCGACGAGGCCAGCCACACGGCCGAGGCGATGAAGGCCCTGGAAGAGGCGGCCGGCCGCATCGGCGACGTGGTCAAGCTGATCCAGGGCATTGCCGGGCAGACCAACCTGCTGGCGCTGAACGCCACGATCGAGGCGGCGCGCGCGGGCGAGGCGGGCAAGGGCTTTGCCGTCGTGGCGAGCGAGGTCAAGGCGCTGGCCAACCAGACCGGCAAGGCGACGGAGGAGATCGCGAGCCAGATCGAGGGTATCCAGTCCTCCACCCGGGCGGCGGTTGAGGCGATCGTGCGCATCAGCGGCTCGATCCGGGAGATGAGCGAGGTGTCCAGCGGCATCGCGGGAGCCGTCGAGCAGCAGATCGCCGCAACCAGCGAGATCGCCCGCAATGTCGAGCAGGCCGCGCGCGGCACGGAAGACGTGACCGGCGGCATTTCGGAAGTCAGCGATGCGGCGACCGTGACCGGCGGTGCCTCCGGCAACGTGCTCAGCACGGCGTCCGACCTTTCCGTCCAGGCCACGCGCCTGCGGACTGGCGTCGACACCTTCCTGGCTACGGTCCGCCACGCGGCCTGATGGGCTGAACCTGCCCGGCCTCAGCGGGGCCGGTAACATCGGGGCGGCGGCAGCCACGGGTTGCCGCCGCCCTTTTTTCATGCGGCGCACCCCGCCGCTGCGCGGTGTACGATGGGGCGGCATGCCGGCCGGCCGTGCAACCGGTCGGCGGCCAGGCATCGCGCGGGACAACCCCGGATCCCTGTTCCGGCGCTGCGGCGCGCCTCAAGGCCGCCAGGGACCCGGACGTTTGGCCAGGGCAAAGCCGGCGGCGCCGACCGGTCACAGTCGCCGCCGCAGTCCCATCAAGACGACGACTTCAGAAGTCCAGCCATCTGATTGAAAAACCTTGGATTCGTCCAAGGTGCCCAACTTTCAGGCAATACTGCGCGGGGCGACAAGCGCTGTGACAATTGAACGGGCGCCCAATATCACCGCCCACGAAATATCATTCGCACGAGAATCCCGGTTGATCGGAACCGCGCATGCGAATACGCTCATGACGTACCAAAGTCCATCAATCGAGCAAGGGCTGGGGTATGTCGATCCAGGACTGCGGAACTGTCCGACGACCTGGGTAGGGTGGACTATCAATTCGGGCCGAACATGCAAGCGGGCCCGTCACCGGGGTTCTAAAGTGCCGAACAACGTCAAAGCAAAGGTTAAGTGGTTCAATAGCGTCAAGGGTTTCGGATTTGTCGCGCCGACTGATGGCACACCGGATGCGTTTCTTCACATCTCGGTTCTGAACTCCGCTGGCTACTCCGACTTGCCGGAAGGCTCCGAACTCACCTGTGACATCGTCGAAGGGCCCCGTGGCCCGCAGGTGACGCGACTGGTCCATGTGGAAGGAATTGCGCCGGGCGCCGTCAGTGCTGCCCCGTCGCGCGGTGGCTTTGGTGAGCGGGGCGGTGGCTATGGCGACCGTGGCGGCGGCTATGGCGATCGCGGTGGTGGCTATGGCGACCGTGGCGGCGGCTACGGCGACCGTGGCGGCGGCTATGGTGGCGGCGGTGGCGGCGGCAGCCGCTATGGCGGCGGCGGTGGCGGCGGTGGTGGCCGGTTCGGCGACCGCAGCGGCGGCGGTGGCGGCTATGGCGACCGCAGCGGTGGCGGCGGCTTCGACAGCGGCGCCGCGGCAGCTCCCCAGGGCGAGACCATCAGCGGCACCGTGAAGTGGTTCAAGCCGGACAGCGGCTTCGGCTTCATCGTGGCCGACGACGGCGGCAAGGACGTGTTCGTCCACAAGAGCGTGCTGCGTCGGTGCGGCCTGTTCTCGCTGGAAGCGGAACAGCGCGTGAAGATGACGGTCCAGATGGCGGCGAAGGGTCGCGAGGCGACCTGGGTCGCGCCGGCCTGATCCAGGGCTGAAGCCCCGGGTCCGGTCGCTGGATCGGTTGGGATCAGGCAGTCCTTTCGGGGGCGCCTGGTAGACGACCCGGTCAAGCCTTGACCGGGCCTGGGACGATCCCCGCCTCGGCCGGGATCTCACAAGACGCGGGGCCGGCACTGTCCGGCCCCGCACTCGTTTTGGGGGCCCGCTTGTGCGGCCCGACCAAGGCCACATTGCCGATACCGGGAAGTTCCGCTCATCCCCGCCGTCGCGGGGATGAGCGATGAAAAGGTCCCGCAACGACTGACGAAGTCCACCCCGCCCCGGCACTGTCGACACGCCAGGGCGGGGCAGGGCGCGGGTGGTCAGGCCAGCTTGACCAGCATCTTGCCCTTGTTCTCGCCCGAGAACAGGCCGAGGAACGCAGCGGGCGCGTTGGCGATGCCGTCGTGCACAGTCTCGGTGTACTTCAGCTTGCCCTCCTTCACCCAGGGACCGACTTCGGCCAGGAAGGCACCCATCTGGTCGAAATGGTCGCTGACGATGAAGCCGGTCATCGTGATCCGCTTCGGGATCATGTTGATCAGGTTGCTGGGGCCGGCGGGCGCCGTGGTCGCGTTGTACTGCTCGATCATGCCGCACAGGGCGATGCGGCCGAACGGGTTCATCGCGTTGAGGGCGGCCGTCAGGTGGCTGCCGCCGACATTCTCGAAATAGATGTCGACACCCTTGGGCGCCAGGCGGGCCAGGGCCGCGTTCGGATCCTCGTCCTTGTAATTGAACGCGGCGTCGAAGCCGAGGTCATTGACGACGTGGTCCAGCTTGTCCTTTGAGCCCACGCTGCCGATGACACGGCAGCCCTTGAGCTTGGCAATCTGGCCGACGACCGAGCCCACGGCGCCGGAGGCAGCGGAGACGAAGACGGTCTCGCCCGCCTTGGGCTTGCCGATGTTCATCAGTCCGGCCCAGGCGGTCATGCCGGGCATGCCGAGCACGCCCAGATAGGTCGAGATCGGCGCCAGGTTGGGGTCATGCTTGGCCAGCCCTTCGCCGCCCGGCACATGGGCCCATTCGCGCCAGCCCAGCATGGAGCCGACGATGTCGCCTTCCTTGAACTTCGGATTGCGCGACTTGGCGACGCGACCGATCGCACCCCCGGTCAACGCCTCGCCGATCTGGAACGGCGGCACATAGGAGGCGCGATCGACCATGCGGCCCCGCATGTAGGGGTCGACCGACATGTACAGGTTCTGCACCAGGACGTCGTTCTCCCCCAGGTCGGGGACGGGGGCCTCTTCCAGGCGGAAATTGCTGGCGGTCGGCATGCCCTCGGGGCGGGCGGCCAGCACGATCTGGCGATTCACATTGCTCATCCGGGTCCTCCTGTTGATGTCTTGGGTGAGGTTGGCGCAGGTCAGGCCGGATCGGCGACCTTGACCACCAGCTTGCCGATGTTGCTGCCCTCGAACAGGCGGTTGACGGCTGTCGGCGCGCTCTCCAGCCCGTCCACGATGGTCTCGCGGCTCTTGAGCTTTCCGGTCGCAAGCCATTGGCCCAACTGGCCTGCCGCCTCACCCATGCGGGGGAAGAAGTCGGTCACGATGAAGCCGCGCACGTTCAGGCGCTTCATGAGGATCGACTCGAAGTTGCCGCGCAGCGTCGGCCCCTGCTCCCGGCCCTGGA
The DNA here is from genome assembly GCF_051903925.1 of Zavarzinia sp. CC-PAN008. Classification (GTDB taxonomy): domain Bacteria; phylum Pseudomonadota; class Alphaproteobacteria; order Zavarziniales; family Zavarziniaceae. Next base: position 3,823,177 of record NZ_CP173678.1, on the reverse strand, counting down.
TCTGGTTGTAGCCCGAGATCATGCCGCACAGGGCGACGCGCCCGCCCAGGTTCATGTTGGCCAGGACGAAGTCCATGATCTCGCCGCCGACATTCTCGAAATCGACGTCGATGCCATTGGGGCAGGCGGCCAGGAGCTGCTGCTTCCAGTCGGCGGCCTTGTAGTTGATGCAGGCATCGAAGCCGAGTTCGTCGACCACCCAGCGGCACTTCTCGTCAGAGCCGGCCAGGCCCACGGCGCGGCAGCCCTTGATCTTGGCGATCTGGCCCACGACCGAGCCCACGGCCCCGGCCGCGGCGGAGATCACGACCGTCTCCCCCGCCTTGGGCTGGCCGCATTCCAGCAGGCCGAAATAGGCGGTCACGCCGGTCATGCCGAGGGCACCCATGAGGGTGGGCAGCGGCACGGGCAGGCCCGCGGGCAGCTTGCTGAAGGTCGGCTGGGCGCCATTGAATACGGCATAGTCCTGCCAGTTGGTCAGGCCCTGGACCAGGTCGCCCACGCGGAACGCCTCGTGGTTCGATTCGACGACCTGGGCGATGCCGCCGCCGCGCATGACCTCGCCAATCGCGACGGGCGGCATGTACTGGTCGACGTCGCTCATCCAGATGCGGTTGGTCGGGTCCAGCGACAGGTAGAGGGTGCGCACCACCACCTGGCCCGGCCCCGCGACCGGCACCGGCTCGGTCACCAGGTCGAAATCGCTTGTCTTGATCAGGCCATGGGGGCGCGACTTCAGGCGGAACTGGCGGTTCACGTCATTGGGCTTGGTCATCAGGCTACCTTGATCAGAAGCTTGCCGCGGTTGCGGCCCTGGAAGAGTTCGACCAGCGTGGCGGGGGCCTTCTCCAGACCCTCCACCACATCCTCGACCGCCTTGAGCTGGCCGCTGGCCAGCAGGCGGGTCAGTGCCGCCTCGGCCGCCGCGCGGCGGTCGTAATAGTCGGTGACGATGAAGCCCTCGATCCGCAGGCGCTTCACGACGACAAGGCCCGGCACGCCCATCGGGCCTGGCGCCGGCCGCTCGGCATTGTACTGGGAGAGGTTGCCACAGGCGACGATGCGCCCGCGCTCGTTCATCAGGAACAGGGCGGTGGCCAGGATGTCGCCGCCGACATTGTCGAAATAGACGTCGATGCCGTCGGGGCAGGCGGCCTTCATCGCGCGGCGCAGGTTGCCAGCGCGATAGTCGATCGCCACATCGAAGCCCAGCTCCTGCTCCAGCCAGCGACACTTCTCGGGCCCGCCGGCCAGGCCAACGACGCGGCACCCAGCAAGCTTGGCCAGCTGGCCCACGATCGAGCCCACGGCGCCGCCGGCGGCCGAGACGACGACCGTCTCGCCCACCTTAGGCTGGCCGACCTCCAGCAGGCCGAAATACGCGGTCAGGCCGGTGACGCCCAGGACGCCCATGGCGTGGCGCGGGTCGCGGCCGGCCGGCTCCTTGTGCACCTCGGCCACGGGCAGGGTGGCATAGTCCTGCCAGCCCAGCATGCCGCTGACGATGTCGCCGGGGGCCAGGCGTGGATCGCCCGATTCCTCCACCCGGCCCAGGGCAAAGCCGTGCATCACCTCGTCCGGCTGAACGGCGCTCTTGTAGGTCGGTGTCGGCGCCAGCCAGGCGCGGTTGGCGGGATCGAGCGACAGCCAGAGCGAGCGGACCAGCACCTGGCCCGGCCCCGGGCTTTCGACCGGCACCTGGTCAAAGCGGAAATGTTCAGGACCGACCATGCCGGTGGGTCGTTCGGCCAGCAGCCAGCGGCGGTTCGTCCGCGCCATGTCTCGTCCCCTCCCGTGTCCGGGCTCTTGCGGCCCGGCACCGTCATACACGCCGTCATTCAGGCAGGCATCAGCGGGGCCTGGGGCGCCCGCGTGAATTCTGAACAATCCTGCTAGTATTTTGCATCGTGTGCAATGCCCGCCCGTCCGCGGGCGCCAGGACTTATGGGCAGGATCGGCTCAGTGGTCGTAGGCTTCGGGGAAATCGGCGATGCTGTGCTCGGTCGTGCCCGGGCTGGCGACGAAGTGGCTGCTGCTGGTGCCATCGGCATGCAGCGCGTGCAGCACATGGCCGACCGCCTTCAGGCCATAGCGCGGCTGACGCTCGTCGGGAATCGTGAACGCGGTCGACGGCGCCCAGACATGGCGGACTCCATCGGCTTCTGTCGTGCGAAACTGGTGGACATGGCCGCAGGCGACGAGTGCCGGCGGCCGCGCACCCAGCAGCGACAGCAGGCGGCGGCGCGGCGCGGGATTGACGAAGCGCCCGCCTTCCGCCGTCTCGGCCGGGTCGGCATCGAACAGCGGCTTGTGTAGGAATAGGGGGACCGCACGGGCGCCAGCCTCCTCCAGGGCCTGGCCCAGGAAGGCCTCCTGTTCCTCACGGGCCGGTAGCGTGCTCCCCAGAAGCAGCGCATTCAGCCCGATGACGCGCCAGCCAGGCACGTCGAACGCCCAGAAATCCGCCCCGAACCGGGCCCGGTAGCGCTCGCGCCGCTCCTCCGACACGGTATCGGCTGCATCGTCGCCCAGGTCGTGATTGCCCGGAATGAAGCGCAAGGGCAGTCCCAGCGCGTCGTGCAGGCTGGCTGCCGCCGCCAGATCCTCCGGCCGGTTCTCGCCATCGAGCGAGATGTCGCCGGAATTGAGGACAAGATCCGGTGGGTCGGCCCGCAGCCCTGCGCCGATCGCCTGGAAATTGGCGACGAAAAAGGGCTTGTGCCGGCTGAGGTGGGTGTCCGAGATCTGGGCGATGCGATAGGTCATGCCCGACATCATAGGCCGCCTGGATGACGATCGCGTCACGGCCTGGCCTTCTCCCGCCGGCTTGCCCCCGGCCGCCCCGCTTGCTTCGATGGTCGCGGGGAAGCCGGAGAGGCGGGGAGCGTGCCGTGATCTATGACTGCGTGATCGTGGGGGCCGGCTCCGCCGGTGCCACCCTGGCCGGCCGGTTGAGCGAGGAAGCGGGCATCCAGGTCGCCCTGGTGGAGGCAGGCCCCGACTATCGCAGCGCCGAGACACCGGCGGCGATGCGCCTGGCCAATCCCAGCAGCATCATCATGGATCCCGATTTCGCCCAGTACCGCTGGGACGCGCTGCTGGCCCGGCGGACACGGGCGCAGGAGCCGCGGCTGTACTGGCGCGGGCGCGGCGTTGGCGGCAGTTCCGCGATCAACGGCCAGATCGCCATCCGGGCGATGGCGCAGTGCCATGACGACTGGGCGGCGGCGGGCTGCCCGGGCTGGGCCTTTGCCGACGTGCTGCCCGCGCTGAAGCGGCTTGAGACCGACCTGCGCTATGGCGATGCGGAGTATCACGGCGATTCCGGCCCGATCCCGGTCTATCGCGCGCCCTTCTCGCAATGGGGGCCGGTCGACCTGGCGCTGGGTGAGGCGGCGCTGGACCTGGGTTATCCCTGGGCGCCGGACCACAACGCGCCCGGCGCGCTGGGCCTGTCGACCTATGCCATCAACAACCGGGACGGCGCGCGTGTCTCCACCAACGATGCCTACCTGGAGCCGGCGCGGGGTCGCAACAACCTGACCGTGCTGGGCGGTGCCCGGGTCGACCGGGTGCTGCTTGAGGGACGGCGGGCGGTCGGCGTGCGCCTGGCCGACGGGCGCGAGGTGCGTGCCGCCCATGTCATCCTGTCGGCTGGCGCCGTGCATTCCCCGGCCATCCTGCTGCGGTCCGGCATCGGCCCGGCGACGCAGCTGGCGGGCCTGGGCATTCCGGTCGTGCATGACCTGCCGGTGGGGCAGGGCTTCCAGGACCATCCCCTGGCCGCCTTCATGGTTTTGCTGAAGCCGGAGCACGTGCCCCCGCCCGGCTTCCGCCACACCAACTGCTGCGTGCGCTATGCCTCTGGCCTGGCCGGGGCAGGGCCGGGCGATGCCATGCTGGTCGCGATGAACCGGCTGGGCGATTCGATTGGCCGTCACCTGGCGACGGAGGACGGCGTCCCGCCCTTTGGGCTGATCGGCCTGATCCTGAACGAGTGCCATTCGCGCGGCGAGATCCGCCTGGCCGCTGCCGACCCGCTGGTCGAGCCGGTGATCGAGGCCAACATGCTGGACCATGAGTCCGACGTGGTCCGCGCGCGTGATGGTCTGCGCCGCCTGATCGCCGTGGCCCGGCATCCAGCCCTGGCCGCGGTGGGCCAGGCCGTGGCGCCCGGTCTGGACCTGATGACGGACCAGGACGACCAGGTGCTGGACGACTGGCTGCTGGCCAATGTGGGTGACACCCAGCATGCCAGTGCCTCGTGCGCGATGGGGCCTGCGGGTGGGCCGCTGGCCGTGGTGGATACCGATTGCCGCGTGCATGGCATGGACGCGCTGTTCGTGATCGACGCGTCCGTCATGCCCACGGTGGTGCGTGCCAACACCCACCTGACGACCGTGATGACGGCGGAGCACATGGTGCCGCGCCTGAAGCGCCTGCTGGCGCCCTGATGCGGAGTGCGATCACGCATTCTGCCTGGCTGAGCTGTCTCAATGATTGCCAGCGATGCCTGAAGTATCGCACCTTGCCATCCATTCCCTGGCGAGACCGATGAGCACCACGACTCTCAGCCCCCCTCCCGAATCGACGGCCATCACGCCCTCGACGCGGCGCTTCCAGCGCAAGCGCGAGGAACTGATCGATGCCGCCATCGACCTGCTGAACCGCGAAGGCGTGCGCGGCATGACGCTGGCCGCGGTCGCAGCCCGCGTCGGCCTGCTGCCCACCGGCATCAGCTACTACTTCAAGCGCAAGGAGGACTTGGCGGCGGCATGCTTCACCCGCACGCTGGAGGAACTGCGCGGCATGGCCGAGCAGGCGGCGCAGGAGCCGACCCGGCGGGACAGGGCCACGCGCTTCTGGGACCTGTTCGTGTCGGCGCGCCGCCAGATCATGATGGGCGCGCGGCCCGACATGGCGATGCTGGAACATTCGCGGGTCATGGGCAGCCCGCATGCCGACCTGATCTTCAAGGGCGTGGTCGACCTGTTCCGCAGCATGCAGGCCCTGTTCCTGGACGCCGACCCGGCGCCGACCGGGCGCAGGCGGCGCGGCGGCGTGCGCGGCTTCATCCTGCTGAGCCAGGCGCTGTGGGCGATTGCCTGGCTCTACCGCTATGACCCGGAGGATACGGAGCGGGCGGGACGCTGGGCCGACGACATCCTGGCCGGCGGCCTGGCCGCACCCGGGCGCAGCATCGAGGTGGGCCGGCCGCTGGACCTGGCGGCGCTGAAGCCCGTGGCGGGCGAACCGGCGCGCGATGCCTTCTTCGAGGCGGCGACGGCGGTCATCAACGAGCACGGCTATCACGGCGCCTCGGTCGACAAGATCGCGGCCCGGGCCAACGCCACCAAGGGCGCCTTCTACCACCACCATGAGGCGAAGGACGACGTGGTGGTGGAGTGCTTCCGCCGCACGCTGTCGGTCTTCCGGCGCAGCCAGAACGCCGCGACCGCATCGTGCCCCGACGGGTGGAGCCGGCTGTGTTCCGCGACCGAGGCGCTGATCCGCTATGACCGGTCCGAACATGGGCCCCTGCTGAAGATGTCGTCGATCAGCGGACTGCCCCAGTGCATGCGCACCGGCCTGGTGGGCGAATGGCTGCGTGTCGCCGATCGCTTCGCGGCGATCATCAGCGACGGCATCGTCGACGGGTCGATCCGCCCGGTGGATCCGTCGATCGCGGCCGAGATGCTGTTGGGGATCATCCACTCGGCCCCGGACCTGCACGCGCTGGTGCCGGAACTGGCCCCGGCCGAGGCCTATTCCCGCTATGCCAGGCTGTTCCTGCTGGGCCTGTTCCGCGAGGTCGCCGCCGAATAATTGGTGACCGGGTTCCTTGGGAAGGCCAGCCTGTCGCGGCCCTTGGCATATTTTTGAGTATTGGGTTTGCGGGGGCGCAAGCTTCGCCTTACACTGTTCGGAAAAGCGGTCGAGCCGGAACCGGCGACCATGGCTGAACAGACTTTCGTGAGGTGAGGATCGTGAGGACGTGGCGTTGGAGCCTGGCGGCACTGCTGGTCGCCGGCAATCTGGGTCTGGGGCTGGTGGCTGCAGCGGATCAAGCCCAGGCGGAGGAAAGAGAGCGGACCGGGGGACAGGAGGCGATCGCCGCCTTCCGCCAGCTGGACCAGAAGCAGATCTATACAGACGCGCAAGTGCGCGAGGCCCTGCGCGGCAATGATCGCGCATCGTCGTGGTGGGGCCATATCGACGAGCCGTTCCGCGCCCGCCTGCTGTCCTCGCCGCCGGAGCGCTGGCTGTCGGTCATCATCTGCAACTATAGCGGTGAACTACCCGGCTCCGAGGGCGCCCAGCGTTGCGAGGATGCACACGTCAACCGCACCGTGCGCACCGCGACCCAATGGGACGCAAACGGCAATTTCGTGGGGCCGAGCGAGGCCTGCCGAAAGGCGAACCTGCGTACGCAATATGGCGAGCTGATCTGCGACGCCGCCCCGCAGCGTCCGCCGGGGAGCTGAACCCGACAAGGGGCGACCGGGTTCGCGAACCCGGTCGACCTCGGCGCGGCGCGGCCCTATAGGGATCGCAACGGCGCGTTTCCGCGTCCCTGCGATGGAGGCGCGGCATGCGCGACCTGGCCGCCGCCGGGCTGGTCTTCCTGGGATCGGGCCTGGGGGGCATGCTGCGGCACTTCATGAACCGCCTTGTGCCGCTCGTGTTCGGCACTGGCTTTCCCGCCTCGACACTGCTCGTGAACGTTGTCGGCTGCTTCAGCATGGGGCTGCTGGCCGGATGGTTCGCCTTTCGCGGCGAGGCGGCGAGCCAGGACTTGCGCCTGTTCCTGACGACGGGCGTGCTGGGTGGCTTCACCACCTTTTCCGCCTTTTCCCTCGACGCGGCATTGCTGTGGCAGCGCGGCGAAACGGGCCTGGCCGCCCTCTATGTCGGTGCCTCGGTCGGGCTCTCGCTGGTGGGCGTGGGGCTGGGACTGGCCGTGGCCCGAATCGCCGCGTCCTGATCGGCCTGGGAGCCGACCAGGGCCGCGATGCGGCGGCGCCAGGGTTCGGCCTCGCCCGCGCTGGAGAACACGCCCAGGCTGACCGGACGGCGGCGTCCGGCGACGCGCAAGGCGACCTGGAACCAGTCGGGATCTTCGGACGAGGTCCGGCGCACCACCTCGACCGATTCGACGGCCGTGAAGGGAACGGCCGACAGCCACGTCCCGAACAGGCCATGCCAGCCGCTGCGCACCTGCCGCAGGTTGCCGTCGATCTCCACCCAGGTGCGGCCGGTGACAGCGATGAACAGCACGAAGAGGCCGAACGCCGTGGGGGCCACGATGCACGCGACGGCCAGCAGGATGGTCAGCGACACCTCACCCCAGGGCGCGTGGATCACGTAGGGGACCGGGATCATGAACATGGAGAGGCCGATCACGGCGGCGAACAGGCGTACGCCCAGGCTGGACCGCGCCTCGCACAGCAGTCGGTTGCCGTCCTCGATGATCCGTTGCGTCATGTCGTGTCCATGCGGCCTGCCGCCCTGGCCCAGGACGATTGAACGTCGCGGCCAAAGCCATGCTAGAGCACGGCGCCCGGCCTGTCGCAGTCGGGACCGGGGATGCGAACCCCGGGAAGTCCTGAGCTGAGGATAAGATGACGGTTGCTGTCCGGTTCGCGCCCAGTCCCACGGGCCTTCTGCATTTGGGCAATGCCCGTATCGCCGTGGTGAACGCCCGCTTCGCGCAGGCCAACGGCGGGACCCTGCTGCTGCGCCTGGACGATACCGACACCGAGCGGTCCACGGCGGAGTTCGCAGCGGCGATCGAGGAGGATCTGGCCTGGCTTGGCATCGGCTGGGACTGCTTCGCGCGGCAGTCCGATCGCATGGACCGCTATGACGCGGCCATCGCGCGGTTGAAGGCGGTGGGGCGGCTCTATCCCTGCTGGGAGACGGCGGAGGAACTGGCGCTGAAGCGCAGGCTGCAGCGGGCCCGCGGCCTGCCGCCCGTCTATGACCGCGCCGCCCTGCGCCTGAAGCCGGACGAGCGGCCGGATCGCGCGCCGCATTGGCGCTTCCTGCTGGATGGCGAAACCGTCACCTGGGCGGACGCGATCAAGGGCGAGACGCGCGTGCCGACCGCCAGCCTGTCCGATCCCGTCCTGGTGCGGGAGGATGGCCGGCCGCTCTACACGCTGAGTTCCGTGGTGGACGATGCGGAGCTGGGCATCAGCCACGTCATCCGCGGCGAGGACCACGTCACCAACACGGCGGTGCAGGTCCAGCTTTTCCAGGCCCTGGGCGCGTCCGTGCCGGTCTTTGCCCACCTGTCGCTGCTGGTGGGTCCGGACGGGCAGGGCCTGTCCAAGCGGACCGGCGCGCTGTCCCTGCGCAGCCTGCGGGCCGAGGGGATCGAGCCGCAGGCGATCGTCTCGGTGCTGAGCCGTCTTGGCACGTCCGGGGCCGAGGGCTTCGCGCTGGAGCATTTCGGGCGGTCTGCCGCGCGCTTCGATCCCGCCGACCTGGCGCACGAATCGGCACGCGTCGTCCACGACATGCCGTTTGCCACGGCGCAGGCGCGCCTGCCCTGGCTGACGCCGGCCTTCTGGGATGCGGTGCGACAGAACCTGCACCGCCTGGGGGAGGCGGAGGACTGGCGCCGCATTGCCGAGGGAGAGGTGCCGCCGAGCGAGCCCGATCCGCTCGCCGCCGGGCTGCTGCCCCCCGAGCCGTGGGACGAGACGACCTGGGGCGCCTGGACGGCGGCCGTGAAACAGGCCACGGGCCGCACGGGCAAGGCCCTGTTCCTGCCGCTGCGCCGGGCGCTGACCGGGCTGGACCATGGCCCGGAAATGCGCCTGTTCCTGCCGCTGATCGGGCGAACGCGCGCGGTGGAGCGCCTGACGGCGGGCGGCCAAGCTGAAGCCAAAACCTGACGACAAGGGGATTGGTCGGAATCGGTTCCCTTGAAGGCGACGGGTTGCGACAATTTGTGCAGCCTGAGGTATTGCGATACGTCTGTGTGCGTCGCACCATTTTTCCATGAACAGGGTCAGGACAGGCGCTCTGGTCGCCATCTTCACCGTCGCGGGCCTGGCAGGCCCGGGACTGGGATCCCCCGCCGGTGCGACGCCGGCGCACATGCCCCCTCCCGTCCCGGAACGGGCGACGACCGCCATGCCGGTCGTGTACCACGCGAACCAGCGGGCCATATCCAGTTCCCGCTGGTGCCAGGCGATCCGCTTCTCCGCCTGCCTGCGACGCAGCCCGACCTCCGGCTAGGGACGACGCCACGCACCCGGGGTGGTCGGGTCGGTCGCGAACATGGACCGGCCCGGCCGCTTCTGGTAATCCGGGCGCTTCCCCTGGACGCCCGGATCCATGTCTCTGGTTCTCTATGACAGTGCGCGCCGCGCAAAGGTGCCGTTCGAGCCGCTGAAGCCCGATGCCGTGGGCCTCTATGTCTGTGGCCCGACCGTCTATGACTTTGCCCATATCGGCAATGCGCGGCCGGTCATCGTGTTCGACATCCTGGTTCGCCTGCTGCGTCGCCGCTATGCCCATGTCACCTATGTCCGCAACATCACGGACGTGGACGACAAGATCAACGCGGCCGCCGCGCAGGGTGGGACCAGCATCGCCGAAGTGACGGCCCGCACGACCAAGGCTTTCCACGATGACATGGCGGCCCTGGGCGCGCTGCCGCCGGATGTGGAGCCGCGGGCGACCGAACACATCGCGCACATGATCGCGATGATCCAGACGCTGATCGGTGCCGGTCATGCCTATGTGGCGGAAGGCCACGTCCTGTTCGAGATCGCGACCAAGCCGGACTATGGCCACCTGTCCGGCCGCAGCCTGGACGAGATGATCGCCGGCGCCCGGGTCGAGGTGGCACCCTACAAGCGCGCACCCGGCGACTTCGTCCTGTGGAAGCCAAGTTCGCCCGACATTCCCGGCTGGGACTCGCCCTGGGGCCGGGGGCGGCCCGGCTGGCACATCGAATGCTCGGCCATGAGCCTGACGCACCTGGGGGCGACCTTCGACATCCATGGCGGCGGCCGCGACCTGATCTTTCCGCACCACGAGAACGAGTGCGCGCAGAGCGAGTGCGCCAATGGCGCGCCCTTTGCCCGCTATTGGGTGCACAACGGCTTCCTGACCGTCGACGGCGAGAAGATGTCCAAGAGCCTGGGCAATTTCCGCACCGTGCGCGACGTGCTGGCGAGCCATGCGGGCGAGGCAATCCGCCTGGCCATGATCGCCACACACTATCGCCAGCCGCTTGACTGGACCGACGAAGGTGCCGTCCGGGCAAAGGGCGCGCTCGACCGCTGGTACCGCGTGCTGGCCGACAATCCGGCCGATGGCGACGACCTGCCCGCCGCCGTCGCTGCGGCGCTGGATGACGACCTGAACACGCCGGAGGCGATCGCCGCGATGCACCAGCTGGCCAGTGCCGGCGATGCCGCGGGGCTGCGTGCTGCGGGCCGTGTGCTGGGCCTGCTGGAGCAGGCGCCCGAGGCCTGGTTCCGGGGCGAGACCGGCGACGGGCCGGGGGCGGCCGAGATCGAGCGCCTGATCGAGGCGCGGCGCGACGCCCGCAAGGCGAAGGACTTTGCGGGGGCGGACAGGATCCGGGCCGACCTGCTGGCCGTGGGCGTGATCCTTGAGGACGGGCCCAAGGGAACGACCTGGAGGCGGGCATGAGCCGCGAACGTCTTTACCTGTTCGACACGACGTTGCGCGACGGCGCGCAGACGCAAGGGGTCGACTTCAGCGTCGAGGACAAGCGCCTGATCGCCGGTGCCCTGGACCGCCTGGGCCTGGACTATGTCGAGGGCGGCTGGCCCGGTGCCAATCCGACCGACACGGCGTTCTTCGGCAGCCGCCCATATCTGACCCAGGCGCGCTTCACGGCCTTTGGCATGACCAAGCGGCCGGGCCGGTCCGCCGACAACGATCCGGGCCTGGCCGACCTGCTGGACGCGCAGACGCCCGCCGTGTGCATCGTCGGCAAGTCCTGGGACTTCCAGGTGCGCGTCGCCCTTGGCATCCCGCTCGAGGAGAACGTGGACCTGATCGAGGATTCGATCCGCCACCTGGTCGCCAGCGGACGCGAGGCCCTCTACGACGCCGAACACTTCTTCCAGGGGTACAAGGAGAATCCGCGCTACGCCCTGTCCTGCCTCAAGGCGGCGGAGCGGGCGGGCGCGCGCTGGATGGTGCTGTGCGACACCAATGGCGGCACCCTGCCGCATGAGGTGGAGCGCATCGTGCGCGAGGTCGCGTCCGAGATCGACGGTTCCCGGCTTGGCATCCATGCCCACAACGATACCGAGAACGCGGTGGCGAACTCGCTGGCGGCCGTGCTGGGCGGCGCGCGCCAGATCCAGGGCACGCTGAACGGCCTGGGCGAGCGCTGCGGCAATGCCAACCTGGTCGCCCTGATCCCCACCCTGATGCTGAAGCCCGAGTTCGCGGACCGCTTCGAGACGGGCATCGCCCCCGAGGCGCTGGCCGGCCTGACCCCGCTGTCGCGCCTGCTGGACGAGGTCCTGAACCGCGCACCCAACCGGCATGCGGCCTATGTCGGGGCGTCCGCCTTTGCCCACAAGGGCGGCCTGCACGTCTCGGCGGTGGAGAAGGATCCGCGCACCTATGAGCACGTGCCGCCGGAGTCGGTCGGCAATGCGCGGCACATCCTGGTGTCCGACCAGGCCGGGCGGTCCAACATCCTGTCCCGCCTGCGCGAGAACGGCATCGAGGTGGCGGCCGACAGTCCCAAGATCCAGCGCCTGCTGGAGGAGGTGAAGGAGCGCGAGTTCGCCGGCTATGCCTATGACGGGGCGGAGGCGAGCTTTGCCCTGATGGCGCGCCGTGTCCTGGGAGACGTGCCCGAGTTCTTCCGCGTCGAGAGCTTCAAGGTGATGGTCGAGCGGCGCTACAACGCCAATCGTGAGCTGGTCACCGTGTCGGAAGCGATCGTGCGCGTCCAGGTGGGCGACGACTACGTGATTTCGGTGGGGGAGGGGAACGGTCCGGTCAACGCGCTGGACGCCGCCCTGCGCAAGGACCTGGGACGCTACTCGTCCTATATCGCCGACCTTGAACTGGTCGATTTCAAGGTGCGCATCCTGGACCTGGGCAAGGGAACGGGCGCGGTCACGCGGGTGCTGATCGAGAGCGCGGACGGGGCCGGCAACCGCTGGTTCACGGTCGGCGTGTCGCCCAACATCGTCGACGCCAGCTTCCAGGCGCTGCACGATTCGATCGTCTACAAGCTGCTGCGCGACGGCGCGCCCGCCCATTGATGGCCAGGTCCTGATGGCGGGCACCGATCGACGGCAGGAGGGCGTGGCGGGACCGGCCCCCGCCGTCATCCTGGTCAAGCCGCAGATGGGCGAGAACATCGGGGCGGCAGCGCGTGCCATGCGCAATTTCGGCCTGCGCGAGCTGCGCCTGGTCGCCCCGCGCGACGGCTGGCCGAACGAGAAGGCGGTGGCGTCCGCCTCGGGCGCCGACGACATCCTGGCCACGGCGCAGGTCTTCGCCACGACGGCGGAGGCGCTGGGCGACCTGCACCTGGTGCTGGCGACGACCGCGCGCGACCGCGACATGGTCAAGCCCGTCATCACCCCCCGGACCGCCGCCGCCCAGGCCCGCACGGCGCTGGCCGGCGGACAGAAGGTCGGCCTGATGTTCGGTGCCGAGCGCATGGGCCTGGAGAATGACGATGTCGCCCTGGCCGACTCGCTTGTCCAGATTCCGGCCGATCCCGCCTTTGCCTCGCTCAACCTGGGCCAGGCAGTGCTGATCCTGGGCTATGAATGGCGCCTGCTGGAGGATGTGCGGCCGGACGCGATGCTGCGCCTGGGCGACAGCGTGCCCGCGACGCGTGGCCAGCTGATCGGCCTGTTCGAGCAGCTGGAAGCCGAGCTGGACGAGGCGGACTTCCTGAAGCCGCCGGAAAAGCGCCCGACCATGGTGCGCAACCTCCGCAACCTGTTCGAGCGCGCAGGCCTCACCACGCAGGAAGTGCAGACCCTGCGCGGCGTCGTTCGCGCCCTGGTCGGCCGGCGCCAGCGCATCGGCAACAACATCCGCTGACGTCTCGCAGGCCCCTGGTGGGCGCTACCAGCGTTCCTCGCCACGGGCCAGGCACTCGAACCCGCCATCGGCGTAGAGCACCTGCCCGGTGACCAGCGCATTCTCGGCACTGACGCACCAGGCGACCAGGTCGGCCGCGCGCTCGACCCGGCCGGGGCAGGCATCGCGCAGGGGTGCCATGGCGCGCATGGCGGCGTGGGCCTGAGGATTATCCAGGACCCAGGCGGCGGCCGGCGTCTCCACCAGGCCGAAGGCGACGACGTTGAGCGGGATGCCGGCCTGGGCCCAGGATGGGCGGACGGCCATCCGGCGGCACCACTGGTTCAGTGCGAACTTCGCGCTGGTATAGAGGTCCAGGCCGGTCCGCCCCGCCTCCAGCGCGCGCGCCGCCTGGCGGATCGCTGCGGCTTCGTCACCCGCCAGGCAGTCCTCGACGATGCCCGGCTCGGGCGGCCGCAGCGCGCTGATCGACGAGATGGCGACGGCACGGCCGGCGTCGCTGCCCTGCAGCAGCGGGTGCAGGCGTTCGAGTGTTGCCACGGCACCAAAGAAGTTCAGCGCGATCATGCCCTCCGCCGGTCCGCCGCCCGCATTGGCCACAACCCCGTCCAACTGGCCGCCGCACCGTGCGGCCGTGTCCTCGGCCAGGGCCGCGCGCCCCGCCGGGGTTGTCAGGTCGGCGATCACGTCGGCCCCGTGAAGGTCGCTGGTGATGACCCGGGCGCCGCCTGCGGCCAGGCGGCGGGCGACGGCGGCGCCGATGCCGGAGGCAGCCCCGGTGACCAGATAACAGCGGCCGCGATGCGCCTCGTCAGGCATGGTATCCTCCGTCTCATCGAATGTACCGTACGGTTCGGTACGGATAGCGATACAGCCGTACTGGCGGGTACGCAAGAGCTGGACGCGGTGCCGGGAGCGGGCTAGGTAGGGGGATGGAGACTGCGTCCAGCCGAGCGCCGCGGGAGGAGCGCCGCCAGGAGATCCTGGACGCCGCCTTCCAGGAGTTCGCGGCCAAGGGCTATGCCGGCGCCAGCATGGCGGCCATTGCCCGAACCGCGCGTGCGTCCAAGGAGACGCTCTATGCCTGGTTCGGCAACAAGGAGCAGCTGTTCAGCACGTTGTTCCAGGCGCGGCTGCAGGGCACGACAAGGGGCAGCGCCGCAGCCCTGGCCCAGGGCCAGCCGCCGGACGTGGTGCTGCCCATCATCGCCGAGGAAACCCTGCGTTTCGTCCTGGCGGTGGAGCCGCTGAGCCGCGCCATCGTCGCCGATGGCCCGGGCGGAGCAGCCCTGCGCATGGCCGGCGGCGTGATCGACGAGGATCGCCGCCGCTTCGCCGCAATCTTCTGCCTGTGGCGCGACCAGGGGCACCTGGCTTTCGACGACGACCCGATGGAGATCGTGTCCCTGTTCGTCGCGATGGCGCAGGGCGAATGGCCGACCCTGCTGGCCCTGGGCGCGGTTGATGCCATCACAGACGTGATGATCGCGGCCCATGCGCGCCGCGTGACGCGCATTCTTCTCAACGGCCTGGCGCCCAGGCAGCCGGCCTAGCGGGCGCCCAGTTCGGCCAGGACGTGGGCCAACCCGATGCGCCAGTCGGCTGGCGTGACACCAAAAACCGCGCCGATCCGCCGGCAGTCCAGTACGCCATTGGCGGGCCGCCGCGCCGGGACCGGATAATCGGCCGACGCGATGCGGACCACCCGCGGGCGCGGGTGCAGGGTCGAGGCCGCGAAGATCTCCTCGGCGAAGCCGGCCCAGCTCAGCGGGCCGGCGCCCGTCAGGTGGAACAGGCCGGCCTGCCCGGGCGCCGGCGTCGTGACCATGGCCCGCGCCATGACCAGCAGGGCCTGCGCCAGGTCGGCGGCGCAGGTCGGCTGGCCGTGCTGGTCGTCGACCACCTGCACCGCGTCATTGGCGGCGCCCACGCGCAGCATCGTCTTCACGAAATTGCTGCCGAAGGGTGAGAACACCCAGGACGTGCGCACGATGGCGGCATGGCCGCCCGCCGCCCGGACGGCGGCCTCCCCCGCCAGTTTGCTGCGGCCATAGGCGCCCAGCGGACCGGGCGCGTCATCCTCGGCATAGGCGCCGGGCCGGTCGCCGGCGAAGACATAGCCGGTCGAGATGTGCAGGAACGGCACGCCGAGCGCCGCGCAGACGCGCGCCGCCACTCCCGGCAGCGTGGCGTTGACCGCCATCGCCAAGGCCTCCTCCTGCTCCGCCTGGTCGACGGCGTTGTAGGCGGCCGCGTTGATCACGGCGACCGGCCGCGCGTCGGCGATCAGCGCCGCAACGGACGCGGGCTGCGCCTGCTCGCGCCCGACGCAGGCGACGGTGCAGCCGGTGGCCGGACCGTGGCGCGCAAGTTCCTGCGCGACCTGTCCGTGACGGCCCAGGACAAGGATCCGCATGCCGCCGCTCAGCCCGCGTCCGAGCCGCGGGGATTGAGCGCGCCCGAGGTCGGCGTCGTCTGCGGCATCGGCACGAAGCGACCCTGCAGGTCATTGGGCAGCGGCGCGCGCCGCGTCATCCGCCAGATGATGAAGGCGGCGAACAGCGCCGTGGTCAGGGCCGCATAGCCATAGAGGCCGGCGGTGCCGACCCGTTCCATGGCAAAGGAGGCGATGGCAGGCCCCGCGACGGAGCCCGCCGCCCAGCTGAGCAGCAGGCCGCTGGATACCTCCACTACCTGGCGATTCTCGGCGAAGTCGATGGCGTGCGCGATGGCGACGGGATAGATCGCGAAGGCGATGCCGCCATAGGCAACCGCCAGGACTGCCAGGACGACGACATTGCCGGTCGGGATCGCCGCCACCAGCAGCGCGACGAGGGCCGTTGCGATGGTGATTCCCAGCAGGACCCGGCGGCGGTCGAAATGGTCGGACAACCAGCCGATCGGCCATTGCAGAACCAGTCCACCCAGGGTCAGGGCGGTCATCACGGTCGCGATCTGGGCCGTGTCCAGGCCGCGATTGCCCAGCATGATCGGGCTCAGCGACAGCACCGCCGTGTTGATGACGCCGGCGACGAAGGTGCCGACGATGCCGACCGGCGAGATGCGATAGAGCTGCAGGAAGTTGAGGCGGACGCTGCCGGCGATGGACGGGCTTTCGGCCCGCGTCAGGGACACCGGGACTAGGCACAGGGCATAGGCCATGGCCGCCAGCGCGAACAGGACCGGGCCATGCGGGTCGGCCGAGGTCATCAGCATCTGGCCCGCGGAATAGGCCAGCTTGTCCGAGATCATGTAGCAGCCGATCACCAGGCCGCGAGAGGCTGCGGGCGTGCGCGCCTGCAGCCACGACTCGGCGATGGTGAACAGGCCCGCGGCACACAGGCCATTGCCGATGCGCAACGCGAACCAGAACCAGGGACTGTCCCAGATCACGAAGGCGAGGGTGGCCGCGCACATGAAGCCGCCGAATGCGGCAAAGGCGCGGATATGCCCCACGCTCTGGATGATCACCCGGCCGCGCAGGCAGCCCAGAAGGAAGCCCAGCGGGTAGCCGGTCAGGATCAGGGCGATCGCGCCGTCCCCGACCTGGTCCATGTCGAGGCGGACGGACAGGAACGTGCTGAGCAGACCCGTCCCGACGGATACCAGGCCGATCCCCAGCAGGATCGAGCCGACGGCCAGGACTGCAGGCATGTCACGCCCCGGTTTGATGTCTGGACTGGGAGGGCGCCACGCCCGACGACGCGCCCAGAGACGCGCAGGCCATTCTAGTCGGCGGGCGCCGCCCGGACAATCGGCGCGCCACCGGGCGCACGGAGGTCGCGCAGGCGGGGCAGGGCGGCGTCCTTGGCCGAGATGGTGGCCGCGTCCGCCGCGATGGGCCAGGCGATGGCAAGGTCGGGATCGCGCCAGTGGATCCCGGCATCGTGGTCCGGCGCATAGGCCGCGTCGACCTTGTAGAGGACTTCCGTGTCCGCCTCGAGCGTACAGAAGCCATGCGCGAAACCCGCCGGCACGAACAGCTGGCGGCCATCGCGCGCGTCAAGCTGCACCGCGACATGCCGCCCGAAGCAGGGCGAGGCGGGACGGATATCGACGACGACGTCCAGGATGCTGCCCCGCAGCACGCGCACCAGCTTGGCCTGGCCATGAGGCGCGTGCTGGAAGTGCAGGCCCCGGACGGTGCCGGCCGCGCGGGACAGGGACTGGTTATCCTGGATGAATGCGACAGGTCCCACCTGGGCCTCGAACGCGCCCAGGGAAAAGACCTCGCTGAACCAGCCGCGCTGGTCCTCGAACCGCGCGGGCGTCAGCAGGAACACCCCGGCCAGGGCCAGGGGCTCGACATGGAGTGGGGCAGGCATCGATGCGGTTGATGCCGCGCTCAATAGGCTCCGTCGCGGCGGAACACGATCAGCACGGTCTTCAGGATGATCTTGATGTCGAGCAGGAACGACCAGTTGCGGATGTAGTACAGGTCGGCCTTGACCCGGTTCGTCAGCTGGTCGGGTTCGTCGCACGCGCCGCGCAGGCCGTTGACCTGGGCCCAGCCGGTGATGCCCGGCTTCATCGCGTGGCGATCACCATAGTTCTCGACCAGGTCGTGGGTCGCCTTGCCCTGGATCGACATTTCCAGCGGATGCGGGCGCGGTCCCACCAGCGACATCTCGCCCCGCAGGACGTTCAGGACCTGGGGCAGTTCGTCGATGCTGGTGCGGCGCAAGAACGCACCGAGCGGCGTCACGCGCGGGTCGTTTCGCTGCGTCTGGTTGCGTCCGCCGTGATCCAGCTTGTCCGTGTACATTGTTCGGAACTTGTAGATCCAGAACACCTCATTGTTGAGGCCGGCCCGCTTCTGCTTGAACATGATCGGGCCTGGACTGGTGATCTTGATCGCGATGCCCACGAGAATCAGAACAGGCAGCAACAGGAGCAGCGCAACAAACGCGCAGGTCCGATCGAACACCTCCTTCGACAGGGGTGCCGACTTCCGGTAGGGGGTCTTGTTCGGGGAGGACTGAGGCACGGTACTTGAAGTCATTGCAAATGACCGACCGTCAATACTCATAGGGCCTCTCCAGCTTTACCCGCTGCGGTATGCTGTAACGCAGCATTGAACAAGGTCAAGCGACATAGCGCCGTGGCTGCGACGGCCGTCACGTTCCGCGGGAAAATTGAAGGGGTTTCACGGCGCCAGGCGGAACGCGCGCGCCCATCGATATTGCGACGCAACAAACCCGTCCGCGGGTCCACCGGCCGGCGCCGGCTTGTAATGTCGCCCAGAGTTGATATGGGAGCCGACATGAGGGTCCTCGTTACGGGCGGTGCCGGTTTCATCGGTTCTGCCGTCGTCCGCCACATGATCGGCACGCTCGGCCTGAGGGTCGTGGTGGTCGACAAGCTGACCTATGCAGCCAGTCTGGCATCACTCACCCCGGTTTCGGACAGTCCTTACTATAAGCTCGAAATCGCCGATATATGCGACGCGGTCGCGATGCTGCGCATTTTTCGTGACCATCAGCCCGACGCCGTCATGCATCTGGCGGCGGAATCGCATGTTGACCGCTCGCTCGACGGCCCCGCAGCCTTCATCCAGACCAACATCGTGGGCACCTATACCCTGCTGGAGGCGGCGCGGACCTACTGGGCCGGACTGCCGCCGGAGCGTCGCGCGGCATTCCGCTTCCATCATGTCTCAACGGACGAGGTGTTCGGCTCGCTTGGGGCGGAAGGCCTGTTCGACGAGAGCACGGCCTATGCGCCGACCAGCCCGTATTCCGCCAGCAAGGCCTCGGCCGACCACCTGGTGCGGGCGTGGCACCATTCCTTTGGGCTGCCCGTGGTCATCAGCAACTGTTCCAACAATTACGGGCCTTATCATTTCCCCGAGAAGCTGATCCCGCTCACGATCCTGAACGCGCTGCATGGCCAGGCATTGCCGGTCTATGGCGGCGGCACCAATGTGCGCGACTGGCTGCATGTCGAGGATCACGCCCGCGCGCTGTGCCTGATCCTGAGCCAGGGACGGGTGGGGGAGAGCTATGCCGTCGGGGCCAATGCCGAGCGGCGCAACATCGACGTGGTCCAGGCGATCTGCGTTCTGCTCGACCGGCTGCGGCCACAGCCGGGGCGGCGCCATGCCGACCTGATCCGCTTCGTGACCGACCGGCCCGGCCATGACGCCCGCTATGCGATCGACAGCAGCCGCCTGCGCAGCGAACTGGGCTGGACGCCGCAGCGCACGTTCGAGGAGGGCCTGGCCGACACGGTCCGCTGGTACCTGGACAACGAGGCATGGTGGCGCCCCTTGCGCGACGGCGTCTATGGCGGCGAGCGCCTGGGGAGCAGCGGACTGGGAAGCATCGGACTGGGAAGCATTGGCGCGGGGGCGACCGCGCCATGAAGGGGATCATCCTGGCCGGCGGCTCCGGCACGCGGCTGCACCCGCTGACCACTGTCGTCAGCAAGCAGCTGCTGCCCGTCTATGACAAGCCGATGATCTACTACCCGCTGTCGACCCTGATGCTGGCGGGGATCACCGACATCCTGGTGATCACCACGCCCCGCGACCAGCCGCAGTTCCAGACCCTGCTGGGCGATGGCAGCCGCTGGGGCATCCGTCTCAGCTATGCCGCGCAAGCCAGGCCGGAGGGGCTGGCCCAGGCCTTCCTGATCGGCGAGCAATTCATCGGCAAGGATCCCGTCTGCCTGGTCCTTGGCGACAACATCTATTTCGGCCACGGCCTGACGGAGCAGCTGGAGGCGGCGGCGCGCCAGGGGCAGGGCGCCACGGTCTTCGGGTACTGGGTGCGCGATCCCGAACGCTATGGCGTGGTCGAGTTCGACGCCGCGGGTCGTGCCCTGTCGATCGAGGAGAAGCCGCGCGCGCCACGCTCGCACTGGGCGGTCACCGGCCTCTATTTCTACGACAACGACGTGGTCGAGATTGCACGGCGCGTCCGCCCATCCAGGCGCGGCGAACTGGAGATCACGGACGTCAACCTTGCCTATCTGGCGGCGGGGCGGCTGAAGGTCGAGCGCCTTGGCCGCGGCTATGCCTGGCTGGACATGGGCACGCCGGAATCGCTGATCGAGGCGGGCACCTTCATCCAGGCGATCGAGCGGCGCCAGGGATTGAAGATCGCCTGCCTGGAGGAAATCGCCTTCACCCGGGGCCTGATCGACGCGGATCACCTGCGTCGGCTGGCCGAACCCCTGGCGTCCAGCGACTATGGCCGCTACCTGCTCAGCCTGCTGCAGGTGTGACGGATGCCTGTTGTTTTGGGCGGGGGGCACTGCTAGTAGGACGTTTGGCCGGCACTTTTTCGCTGCGGGCAGGGACGACGCGCCGCAGCGGGACGGCGCAGGGTCCGGTTGCCATGGGCTGATCTGCCGATTGGGCTGACAGGGAGCGCGGGAACAGGGCGGCGAGCCCAACTGATCTGCGGTGATCGCGTTCGACCACCCGCGTGCATCAATGTGAGAAAGGCTGGATGAGACGGTTACGCAAGCGCGTCCTCGTGACGGGTGGCGCTGGATTCGTGGGCTCGCACCTGTGCGAACGGCTGATCGCGGCGGGCGACGACGTCCTGTGCGTGGACAATTTCTATACCGGCTCGCGCGACAATGTCGCCCACCTGCTGTCCAGCCCGCAGTTCGAACTGCTGCGCCATGACGTGACGCACCCGCTCTATGTCGAGGTGGACGAGATCTACAATCTCGCCTGCCCGGCCTCGCCCATCCACTACCAGCGCGACCCGGTCCAGACGACCAAGACGAGCGTGCATGGCGCGATCAACATGCTGGGCCTTGCCAAGCGCGTCGGGGCCAAGATCCTCCAGGCCTCCACCAGCGAGGTCTATGGCGATCCGCATGTCCATCCGCAGCCCGAAAGCTACCGCGGCAACGTCAATCCGATCGGGCCACGCGCCTGCTACGACGAGGGCAAGCGCTGCGCCGAGACGCTGTTCTTCGACTATTACCGGCAGCACGCGCTGCGCATCAAGGTCGCGCGGATCTTCAATACCTATGGGCCGCGCATGCATCCGAACGATGGCCGCGTGGTGTCCAACTTCGTGGTCCAGGCGCTGCGCAACGAGCCCATCACCGTCTATGGCCAGGGCAGCCAGACCCGCTCCTTCTGCTTCGTCGACGATCTGGTCGAGGGCCTAATCCGGCTGATGAACTCGCCGGACGAGGTCACGGGGCCGATCAACCTCGGCAATCCGAAGGAATTCACCATCCTGGAACTGGCGCAGCAGGTCATCGCCCTGACCGGCTCCAAGTCCGAGATCCGTCACCTGCCGCTGCCCGAGGATGATCCGCTGCAGCGTCAGCCGCAGATCGACTTGGCACGCGACATCCTGGGCTGGGCGCCGACCGTGGCGCTGGCCGACGGCCTGCCGCGCACGATCGAATACTTCGCCTCGCTGGAAGAGGTGATGGGCGCCGCCGCCCTCTAGCGGCGTGCCCGCTCAGGCGGGCGCGGTCGCCTTGCGCAGCACCGCCTCGAACTGGTCGGTGATGCGCTCGATGTCGAAGGCGCGGGTGGCATGGGCGCGGGCATTGGCGGCCATCCGCTCGCGCAGGTCGGGCGCCGCCAGCAGGCGCTCCAGCGCCGAGCAGAACCCGTCATTGTCGTCCGGCTCGACGATCAGGCCGGCCCCCGCCCCGACGACGGTGCGCGCGGCCAGGTTCTCGGCCGGGATGGCGCACAGCATCGCCCGGCCCACGCACATGTAGCTGAGCACCTTGGACGGGACCGAAAACTGCCCGGCCTCCTTCTCGATCAGCGCGACCAGCACGTCGGCCGAGGACAGCACCTCGGACAGGCGCTCGAACGGCTGCCAGGGCAGCACGCGCAGGTTTTCCAGGTTGCGCGCCTTCTGCTCCTCGGCCAGGCGCTCGGCCGCGGGGCCGTTGGAGACGACGACGACGGCGACGTCGCCCCGGCCGGCCTGGGCCAGGCGCTGTGCCGCATCGGCCAGGACCAGCGGATTGTGCTTCAGGCCCAGGATGCCGGAATAGACGACCAGCGGCCGCCCCGCCAGGCCCTGCTCCCGCTTCCAGGCATTCTCCTTCTCCACCGGCACGATCTCGTCCAGCGGGGCCCAGTTCTCGATCACGTCGACCTTGGACGCCGGCATGCCGCGCCGCGCGAGTTCCGGCAGGAAGTCCTGCGTGATTGCGATGACGCGCCGCGCCCGCGCGCCGAAAGCCCGCTCCAGGCCGCGATACCAGGCGCCCGCGGCACGGCCGACCAGGCCCGACTTGCGCGAGAGCACCGACTCGATGCCGATCGAATAGATGTCCTGGACCCACCAGACCAGGGGCAGGTCGCGCGGCAGGTTGCGCGCGGCACTGGTCAGGACGTCGTCCGGCGTGTTCGAGAACACGACGACGTCGGGATTGAATGCCTTCAGGTCGCGCGCCAGAAGCGCGCCGACCGAGCGTTCCTGCCGGATGCGGGCAAGGTACTTGTACTTGTCATAGGGATGATCGGGGGCGACGCCGTGGAGGATGAAGCCCTCCGGATCGTCGGCCCTGCGCGAGAGGGCGGCGCGGGCCACCGACTTGGGAAAGTAGCTGTGCTGGACCACGTGGCCACGCGCGACCAGGGCGCGCGACAACTGCACGGGAAAGGCATAGGGAACGAATTCGTGCAGGGCAATACGCATCAGCTTCCGCCTGTGGTTCCAACTGCGTTCGTCAAGAAAAGTAAATGCAGGTCAATGTACCGTCGGCCGCGCGGCCTGCATTCTCGAAATAGTGGTCAAGCGATCCGTCCGATTCGTCACTAGACTACGATCGCGCGGGCTTCTTGCATGCGTCCTGTCGCTGCTGTATGAAGAGACCGATCAATTCAGTGGCGGGCTGGGACTTGGGCGCTATCGTTACTGGGGCCAGTGGCTTCATCGGAACCTATTTGATCGACACGCTGGTCCGACAGGGCGACTTCCCGATCGTGGCCATTGATATCCTGCCACCCCGCCGCCGTCATCCCCAGGTGCAGTACGTCACGGCGGACGTGCGCCAGCCGCTGGACCAGGTCGACCTTGGCGGCGCCGACGGCGCCAGCTTCGTCTGCTACAACTTCGCGGCCGTGCACACAACGCCCGGCCACCCGACCCACGAATACTACGACACCAACATCTCCGGCGCGTTGAGCGTCGTCGCGCTGTGCAGCCGCCTCGGGGTTCCGCACATCGTCTTCACCAGCTCGATGTCGACCTATGGTCCGAACGAGCAGCCCCGCACGGAGCGCGATGCGCCCGAGCCGGTGTCCGCCTATGGCAAGTCGAAGTACCAGGCAGAGGGGATCCACCGCCTGTGGGCCGCGGCGGACCCATCGCGCAAGGTGACCATCGTGCGCCCGGCGGTGGT
The DNA here is from genome assembly GCF_051903925.1 of Zavarzinia sp. CC-PAN008. Classification (GTDB taxonomy): domain Bacteria; phylum Pseudomonadota; class Alphaproteobacteria; order Zavarziniales; family Zavarziniaceae. The sequence goes on along the minus strand of NZ_CP173678.1, from coordinate 3,799,756 downwards.
CTTCGGTCCGGGGGAAGGGGGCAACTTCACGCGCCTGGCGCGGGCCCTGTCCCGGCGGATCTTCGCCTATCCCGGCCGGCGGGATACGGTGAAGTCATGCATCTACGTGGGCGAGGTGGTGCGGTCCATGGGCTTCGCGATCCAGCGGCCGGAGCCCGTGTACCTCTACAACATGGCCTATCCCAAGGCCTACACGATCGAGGACATCGTGAAGGCCTTCGGCGAGGCGGCGCAGCTGCCCGGGGCCATCGGCACGCTGCCCTATGGCCTGATGCGCGGGGCATCCGTGCCGTTCGAATACCTGGCCAAGGCGGGGATCAAGACCGGCATCCACCGCGAGCGGATCGACAAGCTGGTGCGCTCCACCAACATCGTGCCCGAGCGCCTGCTGACCGACGGCTATGCCTTCGAGACCGATCTGGTGGAAGCGATCCGCCGCTGGCGCCGCGAATCGCCGGACGGGACCCTGACCTGAGTTCCAGGGCCGGCGGTGGCCCGGCTGGCGGCGCCGGCAGGCGGACCCGTGGCATCATCACGCCATGCCGCGCCTTGCCAAAGGGTCGATCCGCGACCTAAAAGAGCCGCGGACTGCGTCGTCATGTTGCGGTGCAACAGACGGCTGGATGCCTTTTCGCTGAGGCCCGCCCCGCCGGAACATCCCGCGGGTGCGCGCCACGATCCTCCCAGCTGGAGCTAGACATGGGTTCGAAGGTTGCCTTGATCACCGGCGTGACGGGACAGGATGGCGCCTATCTTTCCGAGCTTCTGCTGGAGAAGGGCTATGTCGTCCACGGGGTCAAGCGGCGCTCCTCGCTCATCAACACCCAGCGAATCGATCACCTTTATGTCGACCCGCACGAGCGGGACACCCGCTTCTTCCTCCATCATGGCGACCTGACCGACGCCACCAACCTGATCCGCCTGATTGCCGAGACGAAGCCGGACGAGATCTATAACCTGGCGGCGCAGAGCCACGTCCAGGTCAGCTTCGAGACCCCCGAATACACTGCGAACGCTGACGCCATCGGGACGCTGCGCCTGCTGGAGGCGATCCGCATCCTGGGCCGGGAACAGTCGGTGCGCTTCTACCAGGCCTCGACCTCCGAGCTCTATGGCAAGGTCCAGGCGATCCCACAGAACGAGACGACGCCGTTCTATCCGCGCAGCCCCTATGCCGCGGCCAAGATCTACGCCTACTGGATCACCGTGAACTACCGCGAGGCATACGACATGCACGCGTCCAACGGCATCCTGTTCAATCACGAGAGCCCGATCCGCGGCGAGACCTTCGTGACGCGCAAGATCACGCGCGCTGTGGCCGCGATCCAGCATGGCCAGCAGGAGCGCCTGTACCTGGGCAACCTGGATGCCAAGCGCGACTGGGGCCACGCGCGCGACTATGTCGAGGGGATGTGGCGCATCCTGCAGCAGGACAAGGCGGACGACTACGTGCTGGCCACGGGCGAGATGCACAGCGTGCGCGAGTTCGTGGAACTGGCCTTTGCGGCGGTCGGCCGGACCATCGCCTGGTCGGGCGAGGGGGTCGACGAGGTCGGCACCGACACCGCCACCGGCAAGGTGGTGGTGGCGATCGACCCCAAGTATTTCCGCCCGACCGAGGTTGACCTGCTGCTGGGCGATGCCAGCAAGGCACGCGCCAAGCTGGGCTGGACGCACACGACGAGTTTCCCCGACCTGGTGCGCGAGATGGTCGAAGCCGACATGAAGGTCGCGGCGCGGCCGCAAGGCTGAGGAGGACACAGCATGTTCCAGATTGCCGGCCGTCGCGTCTGGGTCGCGGGCCACCGTGGCATGGTGGGCTCCGCCATCGTGCGCCGCCTGGAGCGCGAGGGGTGCGAGGTGCTGACCGTGTCCCGGGGCGAGGTCGACCTGCGCGACGCCCAGGCCGTGGCCGCCTGGATCGCGGCCAACCGGCCGAACCTGGTGTTCCTGGCCGCCGCCACCGTGGGCGGCATCCTGGCCAACGACACGCGGCCGGCGGAATTCCTCTACGACAACCTGGCGATCGAGACGGCGATCATCCACGGCGCCCACCGGGCCGGGGTCGAGAAGCTGGTCTTCCTGGGGTCGTCCTGCATCTATCCCAAGTTCGCGGAACAGCCGATCCGCGAGAGCGCCCTGATGACCGGTGCGCTGGAGCCGACCAACCAGTGGTACGCGATCGCCAAGATCGCGGGCGTGATGCTGTGCCAGGCCTATCGCGCGCAATACGGCGCCGACTTCATCTCGGTCATGCCGACCAATCTCTATGGCCCGCACGACAATTTCGACCTGGCCGCCAGCCATGTGATCCCCGCCCTGATGCGCAAGGCACACGAGGCGAAGGTTGCGGGTGCGCCGGCGATGGGCGTGTGGGGCACCGGCGCGCCGCGGCGCGAGTTCCTGCACGTGGACGACCTGGCCGATGCCTGCGTGCATCTGGCGCGGGTCTATTCCGGGCCGGACCCAATCAATGCCGGGACCGGCGTCGACCTGCCCATCAAGGACCTGGCCCAGCTGATCTGCAAGGTCGTGGGTTTCCAGGGCCGGCTGGAGTTCGACACGTCCAAGCCGGACGGCACGCCGCGCAAGCTGCTCGACGTCTCCGCCCTCCAGTCCCTGGGCTGGACCGCGCGCATCGACCTGGAGGACGGCCTGCGCACGACCTATGACTGGTTCGTCCAGAACGGTGCCGGCCGGCGCGCGGCGTGATGGCCGAGCCGCCTGACCCGACGGCGCCTGACCCGACGGTCCAGGTTCGCTACCAGGATCTGCGCACGTCGCGGATCCCGCCCGGCTTCCGCGGTCGGCACGCGGTCATCGTCCAGCTGTGGTGGATGGTCCAGGCGACGCTGTTCCGCCTGTCGCCCCAGGTGCTCTATGGCTGGCGGGCATTCCTGCTTCGCCTGTTCGGCGCCAAGGTGGGCAAGGGGGTCATCCTGCGCCCCACGGTCACCGTCACCTATCCCTGGAAGGTCGAGATCGGTGACCATTCCTGGATCGGCGACGACGCCGTGATCTACAGCCTGGGGCCCATCCGCATCGGCAACGACACGGTCGTGTCGCAGTCCTGCTACCTGTGTGCCGGGACGCACGACTATACCGACCCCAGCTTCCCGATTTCCGGCCCGCCGATCGTGATCGAGGATCAGGTCTGGCTGGCGGCCGACGTCTTTGTCGCGCCGGGTGTCACGGTCCATCGCGGCGCCGTGGTCACCGCCCGCTCGACCGTCACGCGCGACATGCCGCCCGGCATGATCTGCATCGGCAACCCGGCGGTTCCGGTGCGGCCGCGCAAGAGCAGGGTTCAGCGGTAGGGATCGTCGGTCGCCAGGTAGCGCTGGACATAGAGCGCCACGCCATCCTCCAGGCTGGTCGTGTTGCCGCCAAAGCCGGCGGCGCGCAGCCGGGCCATCGGAGCCTCGGTGAAGTACTGGTACTTGCCGGCCAGGGCGTCGGGCATGTCCACGAAGTCGATGCGCGGGGGCTGGCCCAGAGCCGCGAACAAGGCATGGCCCAGGTCCAGCCAGGAGCGTGCCCGGCCGCTGCCCAGGTTGAACAGGCCCGACACCGACGGGTTGGCCAGGAGCCAGAGCACGGCGTCGACGACGTCGCCCACCCAGACGAAATCGCGCATCTGCCCGCCATCGCCATAGTCCGGATGGCGGGACCGGAACAGACGCAGGGGCTCGCCGCCCCGCACGCTCTCGAACGTCTTGCCCAGGACGGAGCGCATGTCCCCCTTGTGGTACTCGTTCGGCCCATAGACGTTGAAGAACTTCAGGCCAGCCCATTGCGGCGGCTGCGGCCGGCGGTCGGCGACCGCACGGGCCACGAAGCGGTCGAACAGGTGCTTGCTCCAGCCATAGGCGTTGAGCGGGCGCAGCCGGGCCAGCGCCTCGACCGAGAAGGCGTCGTCAAAGCCGGCAGCCCCGTCGCCATAGGTCGCGGCGGACGAGGCATAGACCAGCGGAACCCCGTTCGTGGCGCACCAGGACCACAGCATCTTGGACAGCCTGAAATTGCTGTCGGCGATCAGGTCGGCATCGCGCTCCATCGTGCTGCTGATGGCACCCATGTGGACGATGGCCTCCAGCTCGTGGCCATTGCGGGCCAGCCAGTCGGCAAGGCCTGCGGGGTCCACCAGGTCGGCCAGTTCGTGGCGCCCCAGGTTGCGCCACTTATCGTCAGTCCCGAGGACATCGCAGACAGCAGGCGGGCGACCCAGGTCGCTGAGGGCTGCCACGATGTTGGAGCCGATGAAGCCGGCGCCGCCGGTGACCAGGATCATGTTCGCACTTCCCCGGGCGGTCCGGTGGCGCCCAGTACTGTCGGCCAAGGGATTCGTCCCGCAGGACGCCGTGCCATGACGCACGACCGCGCTGGCAGGGTCAATGGCGGGAGGCGTGGCACGGGGTCGTGCCGAGACGGGTGACTCGGCCCTTTCGCGATCGTATACCCCTGCCGCAATGTCGACGCAGCAGAGCCCGCACCAGGCGGACGAATCGCCCAGGCCCATCCTGGTGATCGGACCGTACCCTCCGCCGGTCCACGGCTTCTCGGTGATCACGCAGGCGCTGGCCGACCGGCTGGAAGGCCACTGCCCGGTAATCCGCTGCAACCTTGCGGCACCGCCCTCGGCGGGGTGGCTGCGCACGCCGCTTCAGATGGCGCTCGCAGTGCGGGCGGCGCTTGCCATCGTGGGCCACAGGCTGCGCGGGGGCCGCAGCGTCTCCATGGGGGTGAATGGCGGGTTGGGGCTGGTCTACAACCTGCTGCTGGTCCTGGCCGCGCGGGCAAGCGGGCAGCGCCTGTACCTGCACCATCATTCCTATGGCTACATCAACCGGCGCTCGACCCTGATTGCTCTGCTGGACCGCATGGCGGGCAGGCAGGCCATCCATGTGTTCCTGGCGCCGTGCATGGCGGCCTCCTTCCGCCAGCGCTATCCGGGGCCGGGGCGCGACCTGGTCCTGCCGAACGCGATCTTCGTGCCGCCTGCGGCACCTGCCGTGCGGGCTGAGGGCATGCTGCGCGCGGGGCTGCTCAGCAATCTCAGCCGGGAGAAGGGGCTGCACGATTTCCTGGCGACCGCGGCGCGCCTCAAGGCCCTGGCCGCCCCTGTGGAGATGATCCTGGCCGGCCCCGCCCCCCTGGCCGAGGACAGGAGCCTGATCGAGGCCGCGGTGGCGCGGGGTGAGATCAGCTGGCGCGGACCGCTCTATGGCGCGGACAAGCAGCAGTTCTTCGCCGATATCGACGTCTTCCTGTTTCCGACCCGCTATGTCTTCGAGGCCCAGCCAACGGTGATCTACGAGGCCTTCGCGGCGGGGGCGGGAGTCGTCGCCTTTGACCGGGGGGCGATTCGCGATCAGGTCAGGGACTGCCTGCTCGTAGTCCCCGATGATGTCGACTTCGCCGCCGTGGCAAGCGATCTTCTGCGGACGCTGGCAGGCGAGGGTGAGGAGCGCCTGGCTGGAATCGCCGCGCGCGCGCGCCAGCTGCACGCCGACGACAGCCGCCTGGGGGCGCAGGTGGTGGCGGGCATGGCTCGCTAGGGCCAACGGGACAGGACAGGGAATGCATGTACTGGTGACCGGCGGCGCCGGCTATATCGGCAGCCATGTCTGCAAGGCGCTGGCCCGGCATGGTCATCTGCCGATCACCTTTGACGACCTGTCCTATGGCCACCGGGCAGCGGTGCGCTGGGGGCCGATCGAGGAAGGAAGCCTGCTGGACGCCGATCGCCTGCACGCCGTGATCGCCGCGTACCGGCCGGAGGCGGTGCTGCACTTCGCCGGCCTGATCTCAGTCGGCGAATCGGTGGCGGACCCGGCACGCTATTACCGGACCAACATCGCCGGCTCGCTGAACCTGCTCGACGCGATGCGCACGGCAGGGACGCGGCGCATCGTCTTCTCCTCCACGGCCGCAGTCTATGGCATCCCCGACCAGGTGCCGATCACAGAGGACAGCGCCGAGCGGCCGATCAATCCCTACGGCTTCACCAAGCTGGCGATCGAGCGGGCGTTGCGCGACTTCGGTCCTGCCTATGGCCTGGATTGGGCGGCACTGCGCTACTTCAACGCCGCCGGTGCCGATCCCGATGGAGAGGTGGGTGAGGCGCACGAGCCGGAGACGCACGCCATTCCGCTGGCCATTGCCGCGGCGGAGGGGCGCCTGCCGGCCTTCCAGGTGATGGGGACCGATTATCCCACGCCCGACGGCACGGCCGTGCGCGACTACATCCACGTGCAGGACTTGGCGGAGGCCCACGTGGCAGCCCTGGCCTATCTGCAGGCCGGTGGTGGCTCCGGTGCCTTCAATCTGGGCACGGGCAGCGGCACGTCGGTCCGGCAGATCGTGGAGGCGGTCGAGCGTGCCGCCGGCCGGCCGGTGCCGGTGCGCCATGGCGCGCGACGGGCGGGCGACCCGGCCATCCTGGTGGCCGACCCGTCCCGCGCCGAACGGGCTTTTGGCTGGCGCGCCGCGATCCGCGATCCCGACCAGATCGTCGCCAGCGCCGTTGCCTGGCACCGCCAGCAATGGGCCCGCGAGGCCGCCGCCAAGGCCTGACCCCGCGCCATCCCGGTGCCGTTCAGGCCCGGCGATAGGTGAGCAGGGCCGAGATCGCGCACACGATGTGGTAGAGCGAGCTGGCCGGGGCAGGCTCCTCGACAAAGCCGCCGTCGACCTGGCAGCGATCCCACCACAGCCCGGCCCGTGGCGTCGCCAGATACCGGGCCAGGCCCTGCCAGGCCTGCGCCGCGGCGGCCTCGTGCTCGCCCGCCCGGTGGGGCTCCAGGCGGGCCATGGTCAGCATGGCCTTCAGCCGCTCGGCCTGCGGCCAGAGCCGCGCGACCGGATCGGTGACATGGCCCGCGACAGCGATGCGGTTCACGGCGACCTGCCGTGCCAGGTCGACGCCGCGGTCACCCATGGCGACAAGGCGGGCGATCACCTTAGGTGGCACGGCCATGCCATGCGCCGCGCAGCGCTCCAGCAGCCATGCCCATTCATACTGGTGCCCGGGCTCGACCACCTCGCCATCGGGGCCTGCCGCGGGGCGCCAGTCCTGGTCGAAGAACTCGCGCAGTGCACCGGTCGCGGGTTCGACCAAGCGCGCCAGACACAGCCCGGTCAGGCCGTCCGCCATGCGTCGCCAGGGAACGTCCTCGCCCTGGTCAAGCCAGGCCAGGGCTGCCTCCAGCAGGTGCATCTGCGGATTCTGCAGCAGGCGCCCGCCATCGGCCGCCTGCTCGCGATAGCCGCCAAGGGGGTGCGCGCGGCTGCCGTCCAGGGCCGCCGCGACGCCGCGGGCGATGGCGGCGGCGTCCTCCGCGCCCGTGGCAAGCCCGGCCTGGAAGGCATAAGCCAGGGCGAAGATGACGAAAGCCTGGTCGTAATTGTCGACCGGCCCGTCGAGCGGGGACCCGTCCGGGGCGACCAGCATGCGGAAGAAGCCATCCGGCCGGCGATGGCGGGCCAGCATGAAGGACAGCGCGTGGCCGGCCGCCTCTCGCCAGGGGCCCGGCCAGCCCAGGCGCCCCGCCTCGCAGAAGGCATAGACCTGCCGGGCCTGGACGCGGCAGCGGCGCGGGCGGTCCAGGGGCAGGCCGTCCTGGTCCAGAACCTCGACACAGCCGCCATGGACCTGGTCCATGCCCCGCTCCGCCCAGAGCGGCAGGGCGAGGTTGAAGAGCCAGTGGCGCGCGGCGTCCTGGGCGGCCGCAAGGTCAAGGCAGGTCACCGGTCCGTCTGCTCCATCGTCCCCGCCGCTTGTGGCGTCCCCGCGGCCTGTAGCCGACACACCGACGCGGCGCAAGGCGGCGCCGTCTGGCACCGCTTGACCGGCCGGTCGCATTCGGCCATGCAGGACCCGGCGTCGCCCGGCCGGATGGCTGGCCTGGCGTCCGGCGTCCGCCGCCCCTGGTCCGAAGGATTCTCATGGCTGACAGTTCGCTCGCGCCCATTGCGATCTTCTGCTACCGGCGCGCGAGACACCTGCAGGAGACGCTGCAGAGCCTGAGTGCCTGTCCCGAATTCGCGAGTTCGCCCGTCTATGTCTTTGCCGACGGCGCCAAGGGCGAGCGCGACCGCGCCGATGTCGCGGACGTGCGGCAGTTGCTGGCGTCGTGGGCCCGGCCCGGCCTGACCGTCGTTGCGGCCGAGGCGAACCAGGGCCTTGCGCGGTCGGTGATCGCGGGCGTCACGCGTCTGTGTTCCGAATACGGCCGCGTCATCGTGATCGAGGACGACCTGCTCCTGCACCCCGCGACGCTGACCTGGATGAACAAGGGGCTGGACGCCCTGGCCGATGACGCGCGCGTCTATCAGGTGTCGGCGCACCAGTTCGCGGCGGAAGGTTTCGAGAACCGGCGCACCGGATCCTATCAGCGCTTCGTCGTCTCGTGGGGCTGGGCCACATGGCAGCGGGCCTGGGCCCATTTCGATCCCCTGGCCACGGGCTGGGAGGCGGTGCGCAGCGATCCCGGCCTGCGGCGGGCGTTCAACTGCAATGACAGCTTCCCGCTGGCGGAGATGCTCGAGGACCAGATGACCGGACGCAGCGACAGCTGGGCGATCCGCTGGAGCTGGTCGGTGTTCCGCCGCCAGGGCCTGACGCTGATGCCGCCGGCGACGCTCGTGCGCAATGTCGGCTTCGACGACCGCGCCACCCACAGCACCCTGGGCGCCCTGAAGCGCTTCATGCCGCGGCCGCCTGAAAATCCGTGGCGGGGGGACGATGCGCCCGACCTGCCGCCGCGCGTCGCCCTGGTGCCGGCCGACGTCGCGGTGTTCGAGCGGGGTCTGCGGCGGACCAACCTGATGCGCAATCGCCGGATCAAGGCGGCCTTGGCGCACCTGCCGATCGTGGGTCAGCGGTTCAGGTAGGGCGGACTGGCAAGGCTGGGGCCGGGTTGGCTCGCGATGTCGAGCGTGGCCTGGCGCTGAAGCGCCTCCGTCTGCTCCGCCCGCCGCCTGGCCGCCGCGCGGCGATCCTCGACGGTCCGCGCGACGATGACGCCCATGGCAAAGAACAGCACCTTGGCCATGGTGATGTTCATGCTGACCTGCTGGCGCACCAGCGCGCCTGCGAGCAGCGCCACCGCGACCAGCAATGCCCAGTCCAGCGCCGGGCGCAGGGCGCCGCGCAGGCCCATGTACAGCGTACCGGCAATGCCGCCGATCAGCAGGGCCGCCCCGATCACGCCGGTATCGGTCAGCATTTCCAGCACCATCTGGTGCGGGTAGATGTTGTTCGACGACCCTTCGATGGCGAAACCGCCAGCGCCATGGCCGATCAGGGGTGAGCTCTCGATCAGGACGAACGCCTGCCTGTACCAGTCCAGGCGCATGGCATTGGACGCGTCGTAGCTGTCGCCACTGTCGCCGATCCCGATGATGCTGATCAGCGCGAAGATGCGGCGCAGCGAGCGATCGGAGTTGATGTAATCCTGGAAGGCGATGGCCGACCCGATCACGGCGCACACGATCAGCACGCTTGCCACGACGAACCGCATCCTGATCCCGTTCCGCAGGATCCAGATTGCGCCCATCACCAGCCAGGTGACGCCTGCGGCAAGGATCACGCTGCGCGTACCGTTCGCCAGGGCAAGCGGCACGACGGCGAAGCCCAGGAAGCCGATCATGATCCCCTTGAACCACCATTTCAGGTTGGTCAGGAAAATGATCAGGACCGGCAGGCCGACCAGGGGAATCTCGAACAGGGTGCCGATGCCGACGGCCGCGAGGCCACCCGTCAGGCGCCCGGTGCTGAGCGGGTTCTGCTTCAGCAGGATGGACGGGCCGAGCAGCAGGACCAGGATTGCGCAGCCAACCAGGAAGTCGCGCATGAAATCGCGCTCGCTGCCGAACGTCCGCCCGACGAAATAGGACGCACCGCACAGGGCCAGCACGCCGGACAGGTACGAGAAGGACACGCCCAGGTCGACAGCCCAGGACATCGACAGGAAATAGTAGGTGAACCAGGCCAGCAGCAGGATCTCGGGCGTGGCTGTCGGCGGGATCGACGGGCGCCGGGTGCATGCGGCGAACACGACCAGGCCCCAGACCAGCATCGAGATCATCGCCCCCGACGGCCCGAAATGGATCGACATCGGGTAGCTGTTCATCAGGCAGGCGGCGATCAGCCCCGGCCGGCGCGGCATCGACCAGATGCTGTAGAGCAGGAACAGCCCGGTCAGCAGGGAGAGCAGCGCGAACATCGGGCTCGTCGACCCCTAGGCAGCGGTCGAGTAGGGGCTCTGGTCCTGCTCCTGCTGCTCCAGATAGGCCTGCTGCCGCTGCCAGGCCCGGGTGCGCTGGCGTGCCTCGGCCGCGAAGATCACGAGCAGGGCGCAGAACACGCCAAAGGCACCGGACGTGACGACCAGGAAGAACGGCCCCGCCATCACCGTCTCGACCGAATCCTTGGGCTGGCCCAGGACCAGCACCACGCTGGATGCGGTCGTGTCGGCCAGCACCTCCTGGCGCAGGGCGGATTCCATCAGTTCCAGCATCCCGCGGCGCACCTCGACCAGGGTGACTTCCGGCAGACGCTGCTGCAGGTAGTACTGGATCTGAAGCGCCTGGTCCTTGCGGATCCCGCGCAATGCCTTGTCCGTCTCCTCGTGCACCATGGTCAGCAGGGGCGCGCAGACCTCCTGCCGGCCGGAGCGGCACACCACCTGGAGGACGCCCGAGATCGGATCCTCGTTGAAGGTGACGATGCGGTTGATCGCAGTGGCCACGTCATCGGCGGTGATGCGGGGATCCCGCGGCGCGCCAAAGAACTCGTAATAGTTGTTGATGATGCCCCGCACCGTGCCGACTCGCCAGGTCTTGGTCGCGTAGTCGACCGCCCCGGGCGGCCACAGCAGGGGCACGACATCGCGTTCGGTCAACAGGATGCGGGCGACGGTCGGCGACTTCAGCATGTACTGGTAGCTGGCAAGGGAGCCCGCGCCGCCGACCAGCTGCTGGATCGACGCCGCGGCGGAGAGACCGTCCGAGAGGCCGCCAAGCGCCCCGCCCAGGGTGTTCAGCAGGCCACCCGAGCTGGACCGGGTCAGGCGGGTGGCGTCGCCCACGATCATCGTCGCCTTGTAGCTGGGGCCCTGCAGCCAGGTGATGCCGATGAACAGGGAGCCCATCACGGAAGCCACGATCAGGCCCAGCAGCCAGCGCCGCCGGACCACCCGAAACGCCCCGCCGACCGTGCTCAATGCCTGCCAAAGTGAGTTCATTGTCCTACCAGTCGATGCGGCAATCTGGTCGATGCGGCATGGTCATGCGGCCGCGCGCGCCCGTGCGCCTCGGTCCGCGCATTTTCAGCCGTGCCTTCGCCCCGGTCAAGTTGCCGGATACAGGCCCCGATGGGGTAATGGCCCGGGACATGGTGCCGTTCGGGCAAGAATATGCCATTGGCTTGTCTTGCGGACCGCGCGATCCTCACAAGATTTCCTGATAGGTTTGGACCAGATTTTCGGCCGAACCGCGCGATGAGTAGTTGGCGATTACGCGGGCGCGCCCACGCATGTTGGGGCCAGGTTCGGCCAGGGCCGCCTTCAGCGCGTCGCGGATGCCGTCACGATCGGCGGGGGTGACGATGCGGGCTGTGTCGCCGACATATTCCGGGGTGCCGCCGCGGTCCGTCACGACCAGGTGGGCGCCACAATAGGCCGCATCCAGCGCCACCAGACCCACGCCCTCGAACAGGCTGGGCAGGCAGAAGGCGGAACAGGACAGCATCTCGTCCAGCATGACGTCGTCGCCGATGCGCCCCAGATAGACGATCCGGGGATGCGCGGCGCTGACCGACTGCAGCCAGGCGGCAAAGGCCGGATCCCCGATCGAGCCGGCAAGGCGCAGGGCGAAGCCCTCCTGCATCGCGATCTCGACCAGCGTGCGCACGTTCTTGCGCGGCTGGCTGAGGCTGCTGACATGCAGGATCGCGCCGTTGCGCGGATGGCGCAGCACGGCGTCGTCCGGAATGTCCCAGGCCTTGCTCATCGGGATATGGACGATGGGCACGCGGTCGCCCGGCACGCCAACGGCCCGCAGGCTCTCCGCCTCGTGCCGCGACCGGGCGAGGACGCGATCCAGCCGACGGCCATAGAGGCGCAGCAGGCGCTGGTTCTGTGCCAGGCGGAGCCGCTCGAACGGCAGGAGCGACACCGCGCCCGCAAGGCGCCCATAGGGCCTGGGCGGGTCGATGATCGGAGAGAAGACCGTGCGCGAGCGGGTCGGGGCCAGGTTCCCGATGAGGCTGTCGCACCACGCGCCATGCTGGAACAGGTGCACCACGTCATAGGACGTCCAGTCGATCGCCTGGTGGGCGGCGGGAAAGTCCACCTGGTGCCCCAGTTCCCGCAGCCCGGCGGCCCAGCAGCGGGCCTGCACCACGACGCCGCTGAACAGGTTGCCATAGAGGCAGGACGGGCTGAGGACATAGGCAATCTTCATCAATGGCTCCGGCGACGGGGGAGCGATGGCCGCATGCGGCGCATCAGCCGGCCTTGCGCCGGCGGACCAGGTTGACCATGACGGCCAGCAGGTCGCGGTTGAACAGGCCGTTGACCGCCAGGAACGCCGCGATCGCGGCAATCGTCTCCAGCGCCGGGCGAAGCATGTCGCCGGCGCTGTCGATCTGGTGATGGCGATCGGGGGCGAGCACGATGAGCGCTGCCACCGCCACGGCATAGGGCCCCATGTTGCGCAGGATGAAGACCAGGATGCGCAGGGGCCGCAGCCCGATCAACGTCGACGAGAAGCCAAAGGCCAGGAGGCCGCTCATCGCGCGCTGCAGCGCCACGGCCAGCGCCGCCCCGGCCAGGCCGCCAAAATGGGCACCGGCCCAGGAGAACGCGATGATCACCGCCGCGTCCCAGGACAGCGCCAGGGCGCGCTGCCCCCAGCGTCCCTTGGCCTCGAAGATGACGGCGCCCAGGTTCGACATCAGCCGCACCGGCAGGACCGCCGCGATCGAGATCACGACGACGATCGCAGGATCCCACTTGCCGCCCCAGATGACGTGGATCAGCGCCGGGCCCAGGCCGACCAGGCCGATGCACAGCAGATCGCAGAGCAGGAGGATGGCGCCGCTGATCTTCAGGAACTGCGCCTGGATCACGGCCGGGTCCTCCCGCAGCTGGGAGAAGACCGGCAGGAGCGCCTGGTTGACGCCGGCGCTGAGCATGATCGTGGCGCTGGTGACCAGCATGAACCCGAAATAATAGTGGCCCAGATCTTCCTGGCTGAGCATCAGGCCCAGGACCAGATAGTCGCCATTCATCGCGGTCGCGAACAGGAACGCCGACAGGATCACCCAGCGCAACTGGACCAGGATCGCGAAGAAGCGGCGGGGTCTGATGCGCACGCCATAGCGCGTGCCCTTGAGCCGGGCCGCCAGCAGCCACAGGTGCAGGGCCGAGGTGACGGTGAGGGCGATCGCCATGGTGAAGGCATCGGCCCCCAGGATGGCGACCAGGATCAGCAGCGCGTAATAGGCGAACGCCCGCTTCATCTCCGCCACGTTGATGTCGCGATAGGCGAAGCGGATGCTGAGCAGCGAGGAGCAGACGACGGCAACGGCGATCAACGGCACGCTGACCGACGTCAGGGCAATCACCCAGAACAGGTCCGGCACGGCATAGATGTGCTGGAAGATGGCGCCGACGACCAGGAATACGGCGACGCCGATCAGGCCCATCCACAGGGCAAAGGCCGAATAGTCGGGCAGGATCTGGTCCAGCCGGTCGTGGCCCTGGACCAGGGCCTTGCCCACGCCCGAATTCTGGAAGACCGTCACGAAGATCGTCGCCGTGCCGACCAGGGCGAAGACGGCATAGGTCTCGACCGGGAGCAGGTGGCCCAGCACGATCTGGCTGCCAAAGGACAGGACCTTTGACAGGGCCAGCGCGATGGCGGTCCAGGCCATCCCCTTGGCCGCGATCCGTCCGCTGTTCCTGAGCGGTTGACGCCCGTCCGATGCCATGCGCGGGCGGATCCCCTAGAGCGGGACGCTGCGGGTGACGTGCCCCCAGACCGGCAGCCCCTGGAGATAGCTGAGCGTGTCGACCTCCACCGGCTCGTCCGGTGCGGCGGCCGCCCAGGCATCGTGGGCGCCGATCAGGCCGCGCAGCTGCGCCGCGTCGAGCTGATCGGCATGGATTGCGTTGAAGCTCTGCTTCATCACGCCGAACGGGCTCTCGTTGGCCAGCCAGTCGACCATGGTGTGGACCTTGCGGCTGTAGCCGACGAAGCACACCGCCTTGCCCAGCGTCAGCGAGTTCAGGCAGCCATGCATGCGGGCGCCGACGAACAGGTCGATCTGCTGCAGCGCCTCCGCGATCGTGGCCAGCGAGAACGTCCGGTCATAGAGCGCGACGCGGGGGCGGACGTCGTCGGGCAGTGCCGCGTGCAGCGCCGCCAGCGCGGTCGGGTCGTTCAGACCGGGATTGCCGTCGCTGGAATAGACATGGGGCAGCAGCGTGATCTCGTAGCCGTCCCGCGCCAGGTCGCTGACGATCCCGGCGAAGCGCTCCAGGATCGGCGGACCGAAGTCGCGCAGCAGGATGGGCGTGAAGTTCACGCCGATGCGACGGATCTTCCGCCGATGGAACACCGTCCGTGGGCGCAGGGAGAAGACCGGATCGGGGAAGACGTCGACATTCTCGCTGATCCCGTGGCCGGCCAGGTAGTCGGCGGTGCCGCGGTCGCGCACGACCAGGATGCGGAAGCGCTTCAGATGCGCGAGCAGGAGCGCGCGGTCGGCGGCGGAGACGATCTCGAACCGCTCCATGTTGGCGCCGAACATCATCGAGGGGATCCCGTGCCGCGTGGCGAAGGCCTCGTAACCCAGCCAGTCGTGCGGGATCGAATTCCCGAACATCGTGTAGATGTCGCCGCCCACCGAGACGAACAGGTCGGACTTGCGGAATTCAGCCGTGGCGAAGCGCGGCGACCAGTTCGAGACCATGCGCCCCGTATAGGTCAGCGCGGCGCGCAGATAGCGCTTCCAGCCCAGCATCGGCACGATGGTGACCTGGGGCAGGTCCGCCAGGATCGCCCGGTCGCGCGCGACATGATAGCTGGAGACGACGAATTCCAGGTCGTATTGCGGGAAGGCGCGCGTCAGGAAGTCGATGCTGCCGCGGATAATGATCTCGCAGCCCACATTGGACAGCAGCTGGTACGAGAACAGGATGCGCTTGCGCGGTTTGGCCATGGAGCGTGTCCGGAGGTTGCGGTGCGGCGTCAGCGCGGGAAGGTCTGCACGGGCAGGCGGCGCGACATGGCCACCCGGCAATTGGGCACGGGATGGCCGAACGCGATCATCATCACCGGAAAGAACTGCGACGGCACGCCAAGGCCCGCATTGATCCGCTCCGCCTTCTTGTGGCTGATGCACAGGTTGAGGCAGCAGGAACCGATATTGCGGGCGTTGAGGGCGTTGACGACCGCCCCTGAGAAAATCCCGGCATCGACGAACGGCTCGAACAGCTCGTATTCCTCAACAAAGGCATGCGAGTCGGCAAAGATCACCAGAAGGTTGTGGATCGTCTCGTCAAAGCCCTTGTTGCCGGCCTGAAGGCCCAGCATACGGCGAACCATGCCCGGTTCCTGGACGATCGCCGCGGCCCAGGGCTGGCGATTGCAGACCGACGGGCTGTGATTGGCGACGGCCAGGGCTTCCTCCACCAGGGAGCGCGGCACGATGCCGGGCAGGAAGTTCCGGACCGAGCGCCGGTGCGTGACCATGTCGTCGTAGAGCACGCGGTCCTGGTCGCTGTAATCGTCCCGCAGGGGCACCGTCCCGCCCAGCGAGCCATCCGCGTTGCAGCCACGCATGTCGCGGTCGATCTGCTCCACGTCCGGGTTGCTTTCCTGGATGCCGCGGTGCCAGTCGACATAGCTGCGCAGCACGCCATGGCCGATGGCGATGGCCCCGGCATTCTCGGGCGTGGCCAGGCTCAGGCCGATATAGTGGCGCAGGTGCTGGATCTTGCCCTTGCCGAAGAAGGGGCGCGGGTTGGGCAGGCCCAGGCCCTTTTCGATCGTGTGCGCCTCGCGCATGATCCAGGCGCGCGCCGTGTCCTTGTTGTAGCCCCGCACGAACGCACCGGACGTCGCGGTGTAGTACCACGTCCAGCGCAGCGCCTTGAGCCAGCACAGGACGAGGCGGGTGATCCGGAGATTGCGAAAACGGGACATGCGGGCGGTCCTTGACTGGGCACGTCGACTGTATGCGTCACCCGGGCTGCGAGGCCGTTGCGCGGAAATGGCAATGCAGGGTGCCACTGAAGCGGCGACGGCGCGCAAAAGGCACTGTGACCCGATGGCGCGCCGTCCGGACCTGTGCGGACGTGGCTTCAGAAATTGTAGCTGAAGCGCCCCTCGATCGAGGCTTCTGCCCCGTCGCGGGGGCGGGGCTGGTCGTCCTGGACGCGGCCGATCAGCGTGACCTCGGTCGCGCCCACGGGAAAGACCACCTTGGACTCGACCAGATTGATCGTCACCGGCTGGGTCGTGACCACATTGGTGAAGAACGGCTGCAGTCGCCGCTCGTTCGAGGCGATGCTGGCATGGTGGTAGGTCAGCTGGTAGCGCCAGCCGCGCAGGTCGACGAGCGTGCCCTGGATGCTGAACAGCTGTGATTCCGAATCCAGGCTGTGGCCCAGCGTCCGGCCGCGATAGCGCATGCCGTCGGGATAGGTCGCATTGTTATAGGCATAGAAGCCGAAGCGGCTGCCGAAGCTGAACAGGTCCTCGGTCGCGCGGGTGTCCGAATACTCCATGGTCAGGCGGAACATCGCGCCGTCGTCCCAGGCCGGGCCCCAGATGCTGCCGCCGACCAGGTAGCTGCTGCCCGAATTGTCGATCGGGTTCGAATCCTCGTTCATGATCTGGCCATAGGCCGAGACGGCATAGTCCCCGACATGGGTCGCGTACTTGATGTCGATCGTGCCCTGATCGTTGGTGTCGTTGATGTTGTTGCTGTCGTTCGCCAGGTCGAAATAGGTGCCGAAGGGATCGCACCGCTTGCCGTCGCCGCACAGCATCTGGGTGCGCGACAGGCCGATCTCCAGTCCCTCGACCGGGCTGAACGAGAAGCGCAGGCCATTGTAGTAGGTGTCCGCCACGATGCGGTCGCCATCCAGCAGGCCAAAGAAGAACTCGGCCTGCCAGGGACCCAGCCAGGACAGCCAGGGCGATTCGAACGGAGCGGTGTCGCGCCGGGCTATGCCGACATGCGGGAAGGGCCGGGCATTGTTCGAAAGCGACAGGGCCGAGATCTGGCCCGGTCCCCACCAATGGGACATGTAACCGCCATAGACGACCATGCCGCCAATGGCCTGCGCCAGGAAGCTGCCGTCGGGCATGATGCGGCCGCGATCGTCGCCGAACATGCCCTGGCCGCCCAGGCGCAGGCGGCCCGCCGTGCTGGCGCCGGTGAATTCCAGGCTGACCTGGGCCTCGTAGTCGGCGCGGTTGCCGGCGCCGAAATCGCGCACGACGGCGGGCCGGTTGGTGACGCCGGCCAGGGCGCCGATCCGGACGCCAGGCGCCAGTTCCCGCTTGGCGCGGTCGCGCACGCGCCGCGCCGCCTGCTCCACGTGGGCGGGCAGCCAGCCGATCTGCGTGTTCTCAAGCCGGCGCAGGATGCCGGCCCAGGGCAGGGGCCAGACGGTCGTCATGTCGTCGACCAGTCCGAACGCCGCCAGCATCTCGATATCGGAGCGCAGGCCGTCGTCGCCCACCTCGGCCCAGGGCGAGGCCTGGGCCGGCCGGCTCTCGGTCACAAGGGCTGCGGGCAGGCCAAGCAGGAGGGCACAGGTCGCAGCAGCCAACCGAATCCGAACGCGCACGCGCAAATGCCCCCTCTGTTCCTGCGCCGCATCGTCGGGGTGGGGCGCGTCCGGGTCAAGGCGTCAGGCTGTCCCCCCGGCCGGCGCGGCCGTCGCTGTGGCTCCGCCGTGCCAGATGGCGGCTCTGGATGGCGGTACAGGATGGATATTCAGGCCGCGGCGGAGCGCGCCACGGTCTGGATCACCTCGAACCCTTCGAACTGGGGATGGCCCAGGGTCAGGGGGCGGCTGGCGGGCGCCCGGGAATGTGCCTTGCGGAACTGCTCCGAACGGGTCCAGGCCTCGAAGTCCTGCTTCGACGACCACACCGTGTGAGAGGAGTAGAGGACGTGATCCTCGCGCTCCGGCCCCCGCAGCATGTGGAACTCGACAAAGCCCGGTGTCTCGTTCAGGAAGGTTTCCCGCCCCAGCCAGACCGCCTCGAACTCGTCCGTGGCGTCCTTCAGGACCTTGAACCGGTTCATGGCGATGTACATGGGCAATGCTCCTGGCTGATGTCCGCGAAGGTCGGCGATCGGCGCACCGTTCGCAAGATCAGGAAAGCCGCAGGGCCCGGTGCATGGCCGTGCGATAGGGAAAGGTGGCGACTGGGCCGCTGAGGGCAGGGGTCCCCGCGATCAGGTCGCGCACGCGCTGGCCCACGGCCGCGCGCTCCGCGTCCGGCAGCGCGGCCAGGAAACTGGTCGACAGGGTCCGGTCCACGACCACCTGTTCGACAGGGCCGCTATGGCGATGGTCGCAGAAGCGATCGATCAGCGGGCCAAAGCCCGGTCCCGGAAACAGGGTGCGCCAGAGGCCGGAGCCATGGCGCGGCGTGTCGCCCTGATAGGGCAGGGTCAGGTCATGCAGGGCGGCGACCTAGGGCACGCGGTCGTCGCGGGTATTCCAGATCAGGCCCAGCTGCCCGCCCGGCTTCAGCACCCGGGCGATCTCCGCCACCGCAACCGGCGTCGCGAACCAGTGGAACGACTGGGCACAGACCACGACGTTGGCCGACGCATCGGGCAGGGGGATCGCCTCGGCCGTGCCGTCCAGGATGCGGGCTGCGGGCGCGCTGGCGGCCAGCTGCGCCCGCATGGCGGCAACGGGTTCGACGGCGATGACCGTTGCCCCGGTCGCCACCAGGCGCGTCGTGAACTTTCCCGTGCCGGCGCCGAGTTCGACCACGGTGGACCCTGGGCCAAGGCCCAGGTCGCAGGTCAGCCAGACGTCAGCCTCCGCCGGATAGCCGGGGCGCCCGCGGGCATAGGCCTCAGCCCCCTGCTGGAAGCCCCGCGCGGCTTCGGTGTGGATTGCTGGCATGGCCTGCACCCCCTTGTCACTCAACTGCCGGCGGTCAGGCCGGCTGCGTTCATCATCAGCCGGATGCCGAGTGCGACCACGCCCAGGACCGCGATGCTGCCGGCCCAGAGGACGACCATCCAGCCGATCCGGCGACCCCAGAGCCTCCGCGTCGTGGGCGCCATGCCGCGCGGCCGGGTCAATGATACCCCTCGCCCCGGCGGGCCTTGCCGCGGAACACGTAATAGGCCCAACCGGTGTACATCAGGATGAACGGGATGATCGCCAGGGTGCCGACCAGGGCAAAGCCCAGGGACTGCGGTGGGCCCGCCGCCTCCCAGATCGAGATGTCGGGCGGGATGATGTTGGGCCACAGGCTGATGCCCAGGCCGCTATAGCCCAGGAACAGCAGCGCCAGTGCCAGCAGGAACGGGGCAGCATGCGTCTCGCGCGTGATGACGTGCAGCAGCAGGCCGCTGACGACCAGGACCAGCACGGGAACCGGCGCAAAGGCCAGGATGTCCGGCCAGGCGAACCAGCGCGCGGCGATCGCATCGTGCGCCAGGGGCGTCCAGAGGCTGACGCCGGCCATGGCCAGCAGGACGACGAACAGGATCGGCCGGGCCAGGTGCACCATGCGCGCCTGAAGCTCGCCCTCCGTCTTCATGATCAGCCAGGTGGCTCCCAGCAGGGCATAGCTGGCCAGCACGCCAAAGCCGGTGAAGAGGGCAAAGGGCGAGAACCAGTCCAGGGCGCCGCCGTGAAAGGCGCCGTCCGTCACCGGCACGCCGTTGATGAACGCGCCAAGCGCCACGCCCTGGAAGAAGGTCGCGACGAACGAGCCGCCGGCAAAGGCAAGGTCCCAGAACGGGCGATGCGCCTCGTCCGCCTTGAACCGGAACTCGAACGCGACGCCCCGCCAGATCAGGCCCACCAGCATCAGCACCAGGGGGATGTAAAGCGCGCTGAGCAGGACGGAATAGGCCAGCGGAAAGGCGGCAAGCAGGCCGGCGCCGCCCAGGACCAGCCAGGTTTCGTTGCCGTCCCACACCGGCGCCACGGTGTTCACCATCGTGTCGCGATCCTCGCGGTCCGCCACGAAGGGGAACAGCAGGCCGATCCCCAGGTCGAAGCCGTCCATGACCACGTACATCATCAGGCCAAAGCCGATGATCACCGCCCAGATCAGGGGAAGATCGATACCCATGGCTCAGGCCTTTCCCGGGTCGGCAGTCGCGTTGATCGGGTCGATGTCGGGAGCGGCGGACAGGGGCCGCGCGGGGCGCTGGTGCAGCGGTTCCTCTCCCGGGGCAGCCGGCGGCTCGTCGTGCACGATCGGCCCCTGGCCCACGATGCTCAGCATGTAGCGCAGGCCGATGCCAAAGACCGCGAAGTAGACGACGATGAAGATGACCAGGCTGGTGCCCAGGGCCAGGGCGGAATGGTTGGACACGGCATCGGCCGTGCGCATCAGCCCGTGCACGATCCAGGGCTGGCGGCCGATCTCGGTCGTGTACCAGCCGGCCAGGATGGCGATGACGCCGGCCGGCCCCATGGCAACGGCAAAGCGCAGGAACAGGCCGCGGTCGTACAGCCGGCCGCGCCAGCGCCGCCATGCGCTCCACGTGCCCAGAACCAGCATCAGCAGGCCCAGGCCGACCATGATGCGGAACGTCCAGAACACGACCGTGGCCGGGGGTCGGTCCTCGGGGGGGAAGTCCTTCAGGCCGGGAAACTGGCCGTTCCAGCTATGGGTCAGGATCAGGCTGGACAAATGCGGGATCTCGATCGCGTAGCGCGTGACTTCGGCCGCCATGTCGGGCCAGCCGAACAGGATCAGGGGGACGCCCTCGCCCGGCGTGTTCTCCCAGTGCCCCTCCATCGCCGCGATCTTGGCGGGCTGATGCTCCAGCGTGTTCAGGCCATGGGCGTCGCCGATCAGGATCTGGACCGGCGTCACCACCAGGACCATCCACATCGCCATCGAGAACATGGTCCGGATGCGCGGGTCGTCGCGGCCGCGCAGCAGGTGCCAGGCACCGGCCCCGCCCACGAACAGGGCCGTCGCCAGATAGGCGGCAACCGTCATGTGCGCCAGGCGATAGGGAAAGGACGGGTTGAAGATGACGGCCAGCCAGTCGACCGGCACCACCCGTCCGTCGATGATCTCGATCCCCTGCGGCGTGTGCATCCACGAGTTCGACGCCAGGATCCAGGTGGCGGACACCAGCGTGCCCAGCGCCACCATCAGCGTTGCCACGAAGTGCAGGCCGGGCCCCACCTTGTGCCAGCCGAACAGCATGACGCCCAGGAATCCCGCCTCCAGGAAGAAGGCGGTCAGCACCTCATAGGTCAGCAGCGGGCCGGTGACGCTGCCGGCAAAGGAGGAGAAATAGCTCCAGTTCGTGCCGAACTGATAGGCCATGACGATGCCGGAGACGACGCCCATGGCGAAGTTGACGGCAAAGACCTTGGACCAGAAGTGGTAGAGGTCCTGATAGACTGGGTTCTTCTTCCACAGCCACAGGCCCTCCAGCACGGCGAGGTAGCTGGCAAGGCCGATCGTGATCGCCGGAAAGACGATGTGGAACGAGATGGTGAAGCCGAACTGGATGCGGGCCAGGTCAAGGGCCGACAGGTCGAACATGGGCGCGCCATCCATTGCCGGGGCCGGACAACCGCCCCCATTGTTCCCGCACGGCAACCCGTTTGGAATGGGCAATCGTCCGCGGGCGGTACGCCAGGATAGGCCGGCATCGGGCCGCCAGGACCTGCACCTGTGGTCGCGGCGGCCGTCGGCCGCAGCCTAGTTCTCGACCTGTACCCCGTCGCCCGGGCGCAGGGCCGCCGGGACCAGGCCGGCGGCGGGGATCGATGCGACCGGACGGGGCGCGGCGGGGGCCGCCTTGGGCACCTCCGCCACCGCCGGGGCTGGACGCGGGCGCAGGGCATCGGCGAAGAAGTCCCAGATTGCCAGCGGCAGGCTGAGCACGTTGTTGCGCTCGCCCGTGTACCAGGGCATGGGCGCCGTCTTGGACGGGATGGTGTGGCCGCCGTTGTGCAGCGTCACGTGGACCACGCGCGGCGCATCCACCGGGCCCCAGCTCGCCAGTTCGACCGCACTGATGCGGGATGGCGCGGGGGGCGCGACGCTGCCGCTGAAACTGACGGTGTCCAGGCCGTCGCGGCGCGCGAAATAGCGTGCCGTCGCCTCGCTCGACAGGACGTCGCCCCGGGTGGCATTGCCCAGGCGCACCTCGCCCCCGCGGAACGGATTGACACGGTCGGCGGTGCCGTTGATGACCATTGCGGGCACCGGCCGTTGCGACGGCGTGCAGATCATGTTCTCAGGCGTCGGCATCGAGGCGGAGATGGCCGTGATCGCCCGCACCCGGTCGGGATGCATCAGGCCCATCCGCATCGCCATCTGACCGCCATTGGAATAGCCCAGAACCACCAGGGCGTTGGGATCGCTGCCATAGTCGCGGGCCAGGCGGTCGCCGATGGCCAGGATGAAGGCCTCGTCGTCAATGTTCTCCTTGCGCGCGGAGAAGTCGTCCTTGGCGCGGCAGTCGTTCCAGTGATTGCCGAACCCGTCCGGGTAGACGACGAGGAAGCCGTTGGCCTGGGCGATCGGTTCGAACGCCCGCGCCGTCTTCTCGCGCATGCGGGCGCCGCTGTCGCCGGAGCCATGAAGCAGGACCAGGACCGGGGCCTTTGGCTCCACGTTCGCGGGAACATAGAGCAGGTACGAGCGATCCCGCTCCTGGATGCGAATGGTCTGGGCCGTCACGTCATTGTGGACGGAGGCCTGCGCCGCCCCATGAGGCAGTGCGAGGAAAAGAGCGACCAGCAGGGCGCGAATCATGGGCAATCCCGGGTAAGCGACTGAGGCTCCGCCACGACCGGCGGCGGTTGCGGCAGTCCCGTAGCGGGGCTCTGTGACTTTCCTGTGGCCAGCCGGGCCGGCCTATCGCCCGTTGGACGTTTGCGCCGCAAAACACCGTTCGCACATGCAGTATCCCGGGAACTGTTGCGGGCGCGCAACGGTCCTAAGGATGCGGGCCGCGTTCGGTGAAGAAATCCCAGATGGCCTGGGGCGACTCCAGATTGCGGCTGGTGGGGCCCAGGTACCACGGCATCTGCGCGCGGGCCGACGGGATCGCGTGGCCGCCGCCATGGACGGTGTACAGCACGACATGGGGATGCTGGCGCGGGCCCCAGCTCATCAGCTCGATGGCGGTCCGGTCTTCGGCAAAGACGCTGGGCAGGGCGCGTGTCGTGCGCTCCGCCGGATCATGGTCAAGGCCCGCGAAGTATTCGGCCGTGGCCAGGGTCGAAAGGACGGTTCCCCGCGATTCGCTGCCCAGGCGCACTTCGCCGCCGGCGAACGGGTTCACCGGATCGGCGGTGCCGTTGACGATCATGACGCGCACCGGGCGGCCCGAGGCCGTGCATTCCATGTTGTCGGGCGCGGGCAGGCTGGCCGAGATGGCGGCCACGGCCGGCACGCGGTCGGGATGGGTCAGGGCCATGCGCAGCGCCATCTGGCCGCCATTGGACCAGCCCATGACAAGGATCCGGTCCCGGTCCGCACCGACCGTCGCCGCCAGCCGGTCGGCGATGGCCAGGAGGAAGGCCTCGTCGTCGATCTTCTGGCTGCGGGCGGAGAAATCCTCATGCCGCCGGCAGTCGTTCCAATGGTTGCCGAAGCCATCGGGATAGACGACGACCGCGCCGTCCCGCACGGCCAGGGGCTCGAACTCCCGCGTCGTGCGTTCGCGCATGATCGCACCGCTGTCGCCCGATCCGTGCAGCAGCATCAGGATGGGGGCGCGGCGCGGCAGGCGGTCGGGCACATAGACCAGGTAGGTGCGGGCATGGCCGCCCACCGTCACCTGTTCCGTCGGCAGCACGGCCGGCCCGTCGGCGTGCGCGGGCGCCGGACCCGCCAGGGCGAAAGCCAGCGCCAGTGCAAGACCTGCCAGGCGCGGGATCATGGCGCGTCGCCCTTGGCTTCGATCATGCGCTGGAGCAGGGCGATGGTCTGTTCCTGCCGCGCGATCATCTCGGCCATGTGGTGCAGGCGGATCGCGTCCATCTTCTCGTGCAGGGCCATGATCTCGATTTCCGCCTTCAGGTTCACCTCATAGTCGTGCTGCGCCGCCTCACGGTCCTTCTGGGCCTGGCGGTTCTGCGACATCATGATGACCGGCGCCTGAAGTGCCGCAAGCATCGACAGGATCAGGTTCAGGAAGACGAACGGGTAGGGGTCGAAGGCATCGCGCGTCAGCAGCAGCGAATTGAGTGCCGCCCAGGCCAGCATGAAGCCCGTGAAGACCAGGATGAACGTCCAGGACCCGCCAAAACGGGCCACCTGGTCGGCCAGGCGATTGCCGAACGTCTGGTCCTGGTCGCCGGGGCGGGACAGGTCGCGACTGATCGAATGGCGCGCCTGAACACTGTCGTGAACCCGCCGCTCCGGCCCCGGATGGCGGTGCCGTTCCCCCAGGATGCGTACCAGCAACTCGTCCGACTTGATCATCTGCGTCCTCGCCACCGGCCCATGCCGGATCGGGACGCATCGTATCAGGACCCTGGACATGCGAAGGCCCTCGGCGCGCTGGCGCCGGGGGCCCGGGGTCGCACGCGGTGCCGGTCTACTCGGCCGCCTGCCGGGCGGGCTTCATGTAGATGCTGCGCTTCGGCCGGGACATCAGGCGGCGCACCATCGGTTCAAACGCCTCCAGCGGCATGGTGTCGTAGTTGGGATCGAAGGCGTTCTGGTCGTACTTCGCGCAGAAGTCGGCGCAGGCCTGGAAGTAGGGATGGCCCCGGTACTGCTCGCGCATGTCGCGGTCGAGGCCCAGGTGCTGGAAGAAGTAGTAGCCCTGGAAGATGCCGTGGTTCTCGATGATCCACAGGTTCTTCTCGGACACGAAGGGCTTCAGGATGGCGGCGGCGATGTCGGCATGGTTGAAGCAGCCGAGCGTGTCGCCGATGTCGTGCAGCAGGGCGCACACCACCAGTTCCTCGTCCGCGCCATCGCGATGGGCCAGCGTCGCCGACTGCAGCGAATGCGTCAGGCGGTCGATGCGAAAGCCGCCATGGTCGCCCGCCAGCAGGTTGAGGTGGCTGAGGACGCGATCGACCGAATGCTTCGCGAACTCGCGGTCATGCGCCTGGATCTTGGCATAGTCCTCGGCCGTGCCGTCCTGCATCGCCGTGAACTGGGCGCGATCAAAATGGTCGGGGGCGGTCATGTTACCGTCAGGCATGGCAGGCTCCGTGGGCTGTCGAGGGCGCTGGCATCCTAGGGCCGACTCCGCCGGAAGCGAAGTGGTCTGTCACGTTTTGAGTATCGCCAAAGTATCGGAAACCGGAACACCTGCGCCATGACTGGCGGCGACTTGCGCGGCCCTTTACAAGTCAGGCGGCTTCGCTGACCTGGCCGCCGACCCGCTCGCGCGGGAAGGTCAGCGTGACACAGGTGCCGGCGCCCAGGCGGCTTTCCAGCACCAGGGTGCCGCCATGCAGCTCCATCAGCGCCTTGGACAGCGGCAGGCCCAGGCCGGTGCCCTTGTTGCGCAGGTCGGGCGTGCCGCGGTCGACCTGGCCGAAGCGCTCCAGCGCACGGGGGATATCCTCCGGCGCGATGCCGGCGCCGGTGTCGCGGACCTGGATCCGCACCGTGCCGTCCAGGGCATAGGCCGAGATCGTGATGGTCCCGCGCGACGGTGTGAACTTGACCGCGTTCGACACCAAATTCAGCAGGATCTGCCGCACGCGCCGGGGATCGCCGCGCACCAGGGGCAGGTCGGGATCGACGTCATGCGCCAGGTTGATCCCACCTTCCGCCGCCTGCAGCCGCATCAGCATCAGGATGCCGCCGATGATGGCCGGCAGGTCCATCTCCTCGTCCGTGACGTGGAGGTGGCCGGCGTCGATCTTGGAGAAGTCGAGCAGGTCGTTGATCAGCGCCAGGAGGTGTTGGCCGCTGTCCCGGATGCTGCAGGCATAGTCGACATAGCGCGCATTGCCCAGCGGACCGAACGTCTCCTGCGCCAGCATGTCGGCGAAGCCGATCACCGCGTTGAGGGGGGTGCGCAGCTCGTGGCTCATCGTCGCCAGGAAGGCCGACTTGTCCTGGTTGGCGATCTCCGCCGCCTGGAGTGCGGCGCTCAGCGACGCGGAATTGGCCTCCAGCGCTGCCTTGGTCGACCGCAGGATCGCCATCTCGTCGCGCAGGTGGCGGTTCTCGCGCTGGGTCCGGCGGGCCCGCTGCTCGTCGACGGCGCTGCCGGCAATGGCCATGACCAGGGCCACGACCGCAGTGCCGCCCAGCGCGATGCCGGCCCAGGTCGGCAGGTGGACGGCACCCGGGCCCGCGGCAACCGCAGGATCGAGCACGACCTCGACCCCCGCCATGGCGACCAGGTGGGCCAGCGCCAGGCCAAGCGTCAGGACGGCGGCACAGCACAGGCGCGCGGCCCAGTGGCCCGGATCGGGCAGGCGGGCAAAGGCCCAGATGCCAAGGCCAAGGCCCAGCGCCATGCCGATCGCGGAATAATCCAGGGCGTACTCGACCCGCGCCGGCACGCGGAAGGCCGCCACGCACATCAGGTGCACGGCCCCGGCGCCCACCATCAGCAGGGCGCCGCTGAGCCAGCGCGAGGCCGGCGCGTGGACCGCGATCTGCACCGCCAGGGCGGCGGTCGAGACGGCAACCAGGACCGAACTCGTCACCACCGGCAGGTCATAGCCGACCGGCATGACGGTGCGATAGGAGAGCACGAGCACCATGTGCGCGGCCCACAGGCCCACGCCGCCGACAGCGCCCGCGGACAGGAGCCACAGGGTGGCCGTGTTCGGGTTGGGCGCGGCCTTTCCCCGGGCCGCCATGGCCAGGAGGGTATGAAAGCTGAGCAGGGCGACCAGGACCGCCAGCAGGACCAGCTTGAGGTCATGCTGCTGCGTCAGGCATTCGTACAGCCGCGTCATGCGGCGATGGTCTGACGCCGCCCCTTAACGACTCATGAAAACCCGCGCGAAAGTTGAGATGAAATCGACAACTGATCGAGATAGTCGCGACTCTGTCCCTTGGCTGCTGGCGCGACGCCGGGAAGCGTCAGGACCCGACGGTGTGGGCCGAAAGACCGGGGCCGGGGGGAGGCTGGAGACAGGCCAGATGCCAGAAGCCAGAAACCAGATGCCAGAAGCCAGAAAACAGAAGAGCCGCCGCGGGTCGTCCCCGGGGCGGCTCTTCCATTGTCAGTCCGCGGCCAGGACGGCCGCGCCTGCGCTCAGGCGTGCTGGTTCAGGCGAGGTGGGCCTTCACAAAGTCAAGGCTCCGAAGCACCGCCTTGGACCGCGGCTCTGAACAATGAGACACTGGACCACCTCCTTCCCGTTGTTGAAACCTGATGACAGCTTAACGCGAGTCCGGGCCAGCTTGGCAAGTCTTTTGTGCGACGCAAAAGACCTGCGGGGAAAAGGCGGCCGGGCCGCGGCGCTTCGCTGTCGCACGGTCGCCCGCCCCATGGTAGGAGGGGCACGGTTTTCCCCAACATCCATGGCCGAATTGACCCGATGACGGTTTCAAGCATGACCGGCTACGCCCGCGCGGAGGGGCTGGACGGCACCCAGTCCTGGGTCTGGGACCTGCGCAGCGTGAATGGCCGCTCGCTCGACCTGCGCCTGAAGCTGCCGCCGGGCCTGGAACAGGTCGAGGCGGAGGTCCGCACGCGCGTCGGCGAACGCCTGCGCCGCGGCAATGTGAGCGCCAGCCTGCAGATGGAGCGGACCCGCGCGGCCCCTGCCTTCCGCGTGAACCGGGCGGTGCTGGAGCAGTACCTGGCCGTGGCGCACGACGTGGGAACGGGCCTGGCAGCGCCCAGCATTGACGGCCTGCTGGCCCTGCCCGGGGTGATCGAGCGGACCGAACCGGAAGACGTGAAGGCCGACGACGCCGCGCGCGATCGCACCGTGCTGGCCGCCCTGGCCCAGGCGCTGGACGGCCTGGTCGCGGCGCGCGATGCGGAGGGGCGGCGCCTGCACGTCGTGCTGGATGGCCTGGTGGCCGAGATCGAGGAGCTGCGCCTGAAGGCGATCGTGGCCGCCGCCCGCCAGCCCGAGGCGTTGCGCAGCCGCATGGTGCAGCAGATCGAGGCGCTGTTCGCGGGGGCCGTCCCGCCGGAGCGCATCGTGCAGGAAGCAGCCGTCCTGGCCGCGCGCGCCGATGTGCGCGAGGAACTGGACCGCCTGGGCGCCCATGTCGAGCAGGCGCGCGATCTGCTGGCCGAGGGTGCCGCCGTGGGCCGCCGCCTGGACTTCCTGACCCAGGAATTCCTGCGCGAGGCCAATACCTTGTGTTCCAAGTCGGCCGATATCGAACTGACCCGCCTGGGCCTGGAGCTGAAGGCGGCGATCGAGAGGCTGCGCGAGCAGGTGCAGAACGTCGAATGAAGCACGAAGACATCGAACGCCGTGGGCTGATGCTCGTCCTGTCCTCGCCCTCCGGCGCGGGGAAGACGACGCTGTCACGCCTGATCCTGGCCCAGGACACCAACCTGCGCATGTCGGTCTCGGCCACCACCCGGACGCCGCGCCCGGGCGAGGTGGAGGGGCGCGACTATTACTTCGTCGACCATCCGACGTTCGAGGGGATGGTCGAGCGGGGCGAGATGCTGGAACACGCGACCGTGTTCGGCAATCGCTACGGTACCCCCGCCGCCCCCGTGCACGAAGCCCTGGCCGCAGGGCACGACGTGCTGTTCGACATCGACTGGCAGGGCACGCAGCAGGTGGCGCAGAAGACGCGCGACGACCTGGTCAGCGTCTTCATCCTGCCGCCCGACAAGTCGGCACTCCGCACCCGGCTGATGGGCCGCGCCCAGGACCCGGACGAGGTGATCGCCGCCCGCATGTCCAAGGCGGCGGACGAGATGAGCCATTATGCCGAGTACGAGTACATCATCGTGAACGACGACCTGGACGAGAGCCTGGCCCGGCTGAAGGCGATCCTGACGGCCGAGCGCCTGAAGCGCCGCCGCATGAAGACCCTGCCCGAGTTCGTGGCCACACTCCGCGCGGACTAGGCCGCGTCAGCGCGGCAGGACGGGCCGGAAGCCGCGGCCGTCGCGCAGCACGCGCGCAACGTGGGCGCCGCCGAAATGCGCGGGGACCAGCAGGGCCTGGCTGTCGGCGGCGCGGCCCAGCACGGCGCGCCGCGTCGCCCGGGCCTGGTCCGGGTCCTCGCAGAAGATGCTGTTCCATTCCGGCCGGTGGATCTGGGCGGGGTGGTGCACGACATCGCCCACGAACATCGCCACCTGCCCGCCGGAGCGCACCTCCATCGTCATGCTGCCGGGCGTGTGGCCGGGGCAGGCGGACAGCGTGATGCCGGGGGCCACCTCGAACCCGTCGCCCGCCCATTCGGCGCGGCCCGCCGCCATGATCGGCCGTACGCTGTCGTCGAACATGCCGGCATTGACCGCCTGGCCGATCGGGTTCGCTGGCCCTCGCGGGATCAGCGGATCCCAGTAGTCGCGGTCGGCCAGCGGCAGGACATAGCGCGCATTGGGAAAGGTCGCCTGCCAGCGGCCATCGACCAGCCGCGTGTTCCAGCCGACATGATCGACATGGATGTGGGAACATACGACGACGTCGATGTCGCCGGGCTGGAAGCCAGCGGCCGCCAGGCGATCGAGGAAACCGGTCTTCAGGCGATGGAAGACCGGCAGGTTGGGCCGCTCCTTGTCATCGCCGGCCCCGGTATCGAACAGGATGCGGACGGCGCCGGTGTCCAGAACCCAGCTTTGCAGGAAGGCATAGAGCCGCCCGCTGCCCGGATCGTAATAGTCGGGCACGAAGCCCTGTTCGAGCGGCTGCCAGCCCTCGGCCGTAAAGCCCTGGAACAGCTCGGCCGGGGCGGCGAAACCGCCCTGCCATTCCTCGATCCGGTGGACGTCGATCGTGCCGATCCTGAAGCGGTCCATGCTGCCTCGCGTTTCCGGCCCTTCTGGTGGGGGCGGGGCCAGCATGACGCGAACGGCTCAGCCGGGCGAGGGGTCAGCGGCCTGGGCACGCCCCTGGGCGGCGCGGGCAAGGGCGCAGAAGGCGGGAATGTCGAGATCTTCGGGCCTGGCCTCCGGGGCCACGCCGGCCTCCTCGGCAAGCGCCCCGCCGCCCAGCGGCTTCAGGCTCTGGCGCAGCATCTTGCGGCGCTGGCCAAAGGCCATGGCCGTCACCCGCGTCAGCCATTGGCGATCGGCGGGGGCGACCGGCGTGGCCAGCGGCTCGATCCGGACGACGGTGGAGGTCACCTTGGGCGGCGGCACGAACGCCTTTGGCCCGATGTCGAACAGGGCGCTGGCGCGCGCGCGCCACTGCACCAGGATCGACAGGCGGCCATAGGCGTGCGTCCCAGGCTGGGCGACCAGGCGCTCCGCCACTTCCTTCTGGAACATCAGGGTGAGGTGCAGCCACCAGGGCGGCCAGGCTTCCTGCTCCAGCCACTTGGCCAGGAGCACGGTCGCGACATTGTAGGGGAGGTTCGCGGCGACGATGGCCCGCCGGCCGTCCAGCAGGCTGGGCTCATCGACCTTCAGGGCGTCGCCCGGCACGACGTGCAGCCGGCCCTCATGATGCGCCGCCACCTCCGCCAGGGCGTCGAGGCAGCGCGCGTCCTTCTCGACAGCGACGACCTGGCTGGCGCCGGCATCGAGCAGGGCACGGGTCAGGCCGCCGGGACCCGGCCCCACCTCGTAGACGGGATGGTCGCCAAACGGCCCCGCCGCCCGCGCGATCCGGCCAGTCAGGTTGAGATCCAGCAGGAAGTTCTGGCCCAGCGCCTTGCGCGCGTCCAGGCCATGGCGCGCGATGACCTCGCGCAAGGGGGGCAGGTCGCTCACGTCGCCCGGGAGGCCAGGCGCTGACCCAGGCGCAGCGCCGCCAGCAGGGCATCGGGCCGGGCCTTACCCGTGCCGGCAATGTCGAGCGCCGTGCCATGGTCGGGTGAGGTGCGCACGAACGGCAGGCCGAGGGTCAGGTTCACACCATCGTCGAAGGCCAGGGCCTTGAGCGGGATCAGCGCCTGGTCATGGTACATGCACAGGGCGGCGTCATAGCCGGGCCTGGCGGCCGCCGTGAACAGGGCATCGGGCGGAACCGGGCCGCGCACGGCGATGCCGTCGGCCTGCAGCGCCGCCAGCGCCGGCGCGATGATCGTCTCCTCCTCCCGCCCCAGGCTGCCGCCTTCGCCGGCGTGGGGGTTCAGTCCGGCGACGGCCAGCCGTGGCGTGGCGATGCCGAACCAGTCGCGCATGGCGGCATGGGTGACGCGCCCGGCATGGACGATGGCCTCAGCCGTCAGGCGGTGCGGCACCTCGGCCAGCGGGATGTGGACCGTGACCGGCACGACGCGCAATTCGGGGGCGGCCAGCATCATGATCGGCCGCTCAACGCCGGCCAGCGCACCCAGGAACTCGGTCTGGCCCGGATGGCGGAATCCGGCCGCGTAGAGGGTTTCCTTCTGCACCGGGTTGGTGACGACGGCGCCGGCCTGGCCGGCCCTGACCAGGGCCACGGCCGTTTCGATCGCACCCATCACGGCCGCGGCGGTCACGGGCGTCGGGTGGCCCGACGTCGCCCGGACGGGCTGCGGCAGTGGCACGACGGGCAGGGCGGCGGCGAAGACGGCGCGCGCCTGTTCCGCGACCTGGTCCGGCGCCATGACGGCGATCGGAACGTCCCAGCCCAGGCTACCGGCCAGTATCCGCAGCCGGTCCGGGTCATCCAGGACGAAGAACGGGGGAACCCCCTCCGCCCGACGGGCCCACGCGGCCAGGGCCAGTTCGCCGCCGATGCCCGCCGGCTCGCCCATGGTCAGGGCCAGGGGCAGGCCGCCGTCCGGCACGGTCACCGGATCTCGACGTTGGCGTCGCGGCGCAGGTCGCGCAGGTGGCGGCGGCCCAGCATGTTCAGCTGCTGCTGTTCGAGGGCGGCCATCACGTCGTCGCGCGAGACCGGACCCACCGGCTTCTCGATCCGGTCGCAGACCAGGAAGATGTGCAGGGCCTCGCCCGCCTGGATCGGCGGCGTGGCCTGGCCTGGCCCCAGGTAGCTGATCGCCTCGCGGAACTGCTGGGGCAGGGAGGTGACGTTGACCACGCCCATGTTGCGCACGCTTTCGGCGCCATGCTTGCGCGCGACCTCGTCGACCTTGCCGCAATCGCCGAGTTCGGCGGAGGCGGCGCTGGCGGCGCCCTGCTGGTCGGCCATGCGCTCCGCCGTGGCACCCGCGGCCATCGGGAACATGATGTGGCGCAGATCCAGTTCCAGCTGCGGCTGCTTCTGCGCGTTGGCGTCACGCCGGTCGATCAGGGCCACGATCGAATAGCCGGAGGCGGTGCGGATCGGCTGGCTGATGGCACCGGGCGGCATCTGGGCCAGGATGGCGTCGACTTCCGGTGCCATCTGGCCCGGCTGGATCCAGCCCAGGTCACCGCCCACCGCCGCCGTCGGCGCCTGCGAGAACTGGCGTGCGACGGCGCGGAACTGCGCGCCTGCCTTCAGCTGCTCGTAGAGCGACAGGGCCTGCTGCTGGGCGCTGTATTCGAACTCGGGCGCATCGACCGAGATGACGATCTCGGCCACCTGCATCTCGGGCTGGCCCTCGTTCGCCTTCATGCGGTCCAGCGTGGCGTTCACCACTTCCTCGCCGACGCTGAGGCGGGTGCCGTACATGCGGTTGACGAAGCGGCCCCAGACGAGCTGGGCCTGGACCTGGCGGCGCAGGGTCTTGATGCTGATGCCGGAGCCCGCCAGCATCGTCTCGAACTGGCTGTTGGTCATGTTGTTGGACGCGGCGATGTTGGCAACCGCGTCGTCGATTTCCTGCTGCGTCGCCTCGATCCCGCGTTCCTTCGCCTCCTGGATCTCAAGCGTCTCGTCGATCAGGTCGCGCAGGATCTGCGGCCGCAGGCGCTGCCGCGCCTCGGGCGAGGCGCCCTGGCCGGCGGCGCCGACCACCAGGTCGACGCGCTGCTGCAATTCCCACTCGGTGATGATCTCGTCATTCACGACGGCGGCGATGCCCATCGAATCCTGGGCATGCGCCGGAGCGGCAAGGAGGAGCGGGGTCAGAAGGACGGCAGTCGCGGGACCAGGCGACAACGGCCCTGCGATCAGGGTCGCAAGGGCAGGGGCTATGAAAAGACGACGCATCACTCCACTCGATTCCGCGTGCCCCCAACGGGACATTATCGAAGTCACGACAGGTTCTGAAGACGGATCCGGAAATTCAGCGAGGTCGACGGCTCTATGTCGCGGTCGCGGGTTTCGCGCCGGCTCAGGAACGTGCCGAACTCGATGCACTCATCCCGGTAGATGAGGCCGATGCCAGACGTCAGGGTGACATTGGTGATCAGGTCCTGCCGCGCACTGGCGGTGGCCGACCAGAAGCGGTCAAGCTTGGCGTTGACCGACATGTACAGTTCCTCGCGATCCGGCAGTTCAAGGTTGCCGGCCTGGCCCGCCAGCGAGACATAGCTGACCTGGACCTTGAACGCCTGTGGCCCGACCACGGCGCGGATCTCGTTGCGCTCGAAGTCCAGGGTGTCGCGGTCGATGCGAAAGCGGTGGGTCAGGTCGATGAACTCCGATGGGCGCACGTCGATGCGCCCGACATAGTCGGAGCGCGTATCGTCCAGGCCGCTGCCCACGGGGATCACGTCGCTGGCCTTCAGGCGGAAGGCCTGGCCCAGCATGACCGAGGTCGAGCCACCGGTCGGGCCATAGACGCCCGCCTGCAGGCCCAGCATTGCATGCGGCCCGTTCTCCCAGCGGTCGATGCCGGTGAAGCGGTCGGTCTGGAACACGTTGGTGTCGTCGAACTCGAAGCTGGTGCTGTCCTCGTTCGGGATCTCGGCGGGATTGCCGCCATAGGGGGCGAGGACCAGGGCCGCGATCGGCTCGATCACCTGGCGGACCTCGCCGTCGCTGCGCACGAAGGGCCAGCGCCAGTCGATCGCCGCCTGGGGCAGGACGCGGCCATAGGTGCCGCCCGAATGGCGCACGCCAAAGACGTCGACGACGTCGCTGGAATTGTAGATGTCGGCCCGCACATTGGCGCTGGCCGTCCAGACCTGGCCCAGGTCGTTGGTATAGGGCAGCAGCCAGCCGACCGCGCTCGACAGGCGCCGGCTGTCCGTCCCCTCCGACCGTTCCAGGGCCAGGGCGTTGAAGTCGAAGCTGAAGCGGCCGCCCAGGTCGTCCGGCTTGCTGATCAGGCTGACCTCGATCAGCGGCAGGATGGTCGGCGTCAGGCCGGGATCGTCCGTCTCGCGCAGGCCCTGGTAGGAATAGGTCGAGATCTGGGCGAAGTCGCGATCGTCGATCATTTCCAGGAACAGCGTGCTGGTCAGCGAATCACCGCCGCCGAACTCGTAGCGGCGGAGATAGGTGTCGTCGGTGCTGCGCTGGATGTTGAAGCCCCAGGACCATGCTTCGCTCAGCTTGAAGCGCCCGTCGGCGAACAGGTGGCCGCGGAACTGGTCACCGTCGATCTCGTTGCCGTTGGCGTCCGTGCGGTCGGTGATCGTGCCGCTGCCGCGGATGTTGAACTCGCCCGTCTCGGTCATCTGCCGGTATTCGAACGACAGCAGGGCGCCTGCGTCGGAATAGTAGGTCGGCGTGAGCGTGACGTCGCTGCTGTCGTTGATCGCCCAGTAATAGGGCGCCGCGATGCGGAAGCCGAGGTCGGTCGACCGGCCATAGTCGGGAATCAGGAAGCCGCTCTTGCGCTTCACCGTCGGATCGGGATGCGCGAAATAGGGTGTGTAGAAGATCGGCACGCCATAGACCTCGAACACCGCGTCCTCGTAGCGGATCTCCTTGTCCTTCTCGTCGTGGATGACGCGAAAGGCCTTGATCTGCCACAGCGGCGCCGCAGTCGGGTTGTCCTGGCACAGGTCGCAGGGGGAATAGACCACCCGCTCCATGTTGGTGGTGTTGCCGTCGACGCGACTGCCGCGCTGCGCCGCCATGCGGGAATTGTCGATCAGCAGGATCCGGATCGACTGGATCGTGCCGTTCTTGAATTCGTCCTGCAGTTCGACCTGCTCGCCGAACAGGACGTCGCCGCTCGGCTCCATCAGGGCGACGTTGCCCTGCGCCGTCACCACGTCCTGCGCCATCTGGAAGGTCACGCGGTCGGCCATCAGGACGCGGTCGCCCTGCTCCAGCTGGACCCGACCGGTGGCCGTGACGGTATCGTACCGCTCGTCATAGACGACCTGGTCGGCATGGATCAGGACGGGCTGGTCCTGCTCCTGGGCGCGCGCCGTATCGGGGACCGCCACGGCGGGGGCGGCAAGCACACAGGCCCCCATCACGGCTTGGGTCATCCGCCGCATCAGCGGTTCTCCCGCATCAGCCATCCTCCAGGTGAAACAGCGTGGCCAGGCCCATCAGGCTGGCCGCGGCCGCCGGCGCCCAGGCGGCGAGCGGTGCCGGCACGCTGCCCGCCAATCCCAGCGCCTGGGCCAGTTCGGAACCGATATAGAGCACGAATCCCGCCGCCATCCCGATTCCGATCAGCTGCATGACACCTCCCCGCCGCGTCATGCGCAATGACACACTGGCGGCGATCAGCACCATGGCGCAGAGCAGGAGGGGGCTGGCCAGCAGCGCATGGAAGTGCATGCGGTGACGGATGCCGGAGAAACCGGCCGTCTCAAGCACCCGGATGAACTTGGGCAGTGCCCAGAAGGACAGCGTCTCGGGTGCCGCGAAGCTTTCCTGGATGTCCTGCGCGGTCAGGCGGGTGGGCACGCGCATCCGCTCCTGGAAGGTCGCGGGGTTGTCAAGGGTGGTGTTCCAGGCGTCCGTCACGTCCCAGTAGCCGTCGGCCAGCACCGCCATGCGCGCGTCGATCCGGCCGGCAAAGCGATCGCCCTGGCCGAAGCGGAAGATGATGACGTCATAGAGTTCGGTCCCCTGCTGGCTGACGCGCAGGGCATGGATCACCTCCTGGCCGCCCGCCTCGTCCGCCTGGCGCAGCCAGAAACCGCTGTTCGACACGGCCAGCATGCTGGGGCGACCGCGCAGGTGCTTGGCCTCCAGCGCCTGGTAGCGGGCGACCATGGTGGCTGCCACGGGGTTGTAGACCGTCACGGCGAACAGGCCGATCGCCAGCGACAGCACGATCGCCGGCAGCATGAACTGCCAGACCGACACGCCCGACGCGCGCACCACCGCCAGTTCCTGCGTCCGCGTCAGGCGCGAGAACGACCACATGGCCCCGAACAGGCAGGCAAAGGGCAGGGTCTGCTCGGACAGGTGCGGCAGCTTCAGCGCCGACATGGCGATGAGGAGCGAGAAGTCCATGCCCTCGATGCGCGAGGCGCGGCGGACCAGTTCGATCAGGTCGGCA
Source organism: Zavarzinia sp. CC-PAN008 (assembly GCF_051903925.1). Lineage (GTDB taxonomy): Bacteria > Pseudomonadota > Alphaproteobacteria > Zavarziniales > Zavarziniaceae. The sequence continues at coordinate 3,763,168 of NZ_CP173678.1, read as the reverse complement.
AAGAAGGCGATCGTCATCACGCCCAGGAAGACGACGGCGAAGGACGCCAGGAAATGGCGGCCCAGATAGCGGGACAGGGTCAGGGACAGGGGCATGCGGCGCGCACTCGGTCCTGGGGTTCAGCCGGGCGCCGCGACGGCGATGCTGGGGCGCAGGCGCGGCAGGCGCATCCCGGCCAGGATCGCAAGGCAGGCGGCGATCGGCACCAGCACGCCCAGGTATTGCAGGACGATGCCGAACCAGTGCTGCGCCGCCATGCTGGCGAAGCCGATCTCGCCCAGGCGGATGACGACACCCGCAATTGCGGCAAGGACCAGCCGGCGGCCGCGGCCGCGGCGATCGAACTCGCCTCCAACGACCGCCACCAGCCCGACCAGGGCGAAGGCAAAGGCATAGAGCGGCGTCACCAGGCGGCGATGCCCCTCCGCGATCAACTGGCCCCGGCGGTTCTGATCGTTTTGGGAGGAATCGGGAAAGAACAGGTCGCCCAGATAGCGCTCGCTGGGCTCTATCCAGCGGTCGCCTGGATCGCCGCCCAGCTTGGACAGGTCGATCGAGTAGCGCTCGAAATAGAGCAGCGACAGGCGCCCGTTGCTGGGGTCGACCTGCTGCCGGTTGCCGTTGATCAGCACGAAGCGCGGCCCTTCCGGCGTGCGCAGCAGCGTGCCCTGTTCGGCCAGCATGGTCACGGCCTGCCCCGGCACGCGGTCGTCATGGACCAGGATGCCCGACAGCCGCGCGCCCTGGCGGTCGCGGACATAGACGGTCAGGCCGTCGACCAGCGTATTGAACTCCCCTTCCTGCAGCAGGATCGAGGCGAAGGTCTCGCGGATCTCGAACACCTGGTCCTTGAAGGTGCGAAGGGCCAGCGGCGCCAGGTAGAGGTTCAGCAGGTACACGACCAGCGCGACCACGCCGCCCAGGATCATGGTCGAGCGCGCCAGCGACAGAGGGCCGATGCCCGCCGCCGACATCACGATCAGCTCGCTGTCGGTGGCCAGGCGCCAGAATGCGAACAGGACGGCACAGAACAGCGCAACCGGCAGGATCAGCGCCAGCGCGCTGGGCAGCAGCAGCGCGGTCAGCGACAGGAAGTCGCCCAGCGACAGCCCCTTGTTCACGATCAGGTCGAACGTGCGCATCGACTGGCCCAGCAGCATGATCGCCGTCAGGGCCACCGTGAAGAAGACAAGCGGCCCCGCCACCTGCCGCATCAGGTAGGCGGGCAGGCCGCTGATCCCCAGCGACTGCGCCGTCGTGGGGGGGGAATAGCCCGTCATGCGCCGATCGCCCCCGACGGGGCAGGGGCGGCGGCCGGATCAGTCAGGCGCCAGGGGCGTCCGCGAAGCATCAGGTCATATAGCACGGCCACGACGCTGAGCGAGATCAGGCCCGCAAAGACGGCATCGCTGGCAAAATGCCCGCCCTCCGCCACGCGGATCAGGGCGGCCGCCGTGCCGACCAGGCCCGCGGCCACCAGCGCCGCCCGGCGGCGGCGCACCGCCAGCAGCGCCCAGGCCGTCCAAGCGAAGCCCATCGCCACCTCGCCAGAGGCAAACGAGCAGTTGCGGGCGCAATTGTCCGTTTTCACCAGCACGGGGATGAAGGGCTTGGCGCCGCCCAGCCCCTCGGTATGGGAGGGGCGGGGCCGACCCGAATGTTCCTTCAGGCCCAGGTTCACGATCAGCCCGGGGCCGATCGCCATGACCAGGACCAGGAACAGCGGTACGCGCGGACGCAGGCCCAGCAGGCCGGTGCTCTGAAGCAGCCGGCCCAGGCCGTGGCGCAGGGGCCGCAGCGGTGCCGGCACCCACTGCGCGGGCACCACGGGCCGCCCGCGTGCCCGCCGCGCCAGGATCAGGAGTAGGACAAGGGCGCCGACCGTCGCGGTCCAGGCCAGGATCATGTGCGCGCGGCGCACCGTGTCGACCCAGGGCTGCATGGACAGCGGATAGCCCAGGCCCGGCTCGTAGAACAGGCGCGTGATGGCGGGATCGAGCTGGGGCACGAAGACGAACGCGAACGTCGCCGCGATCCAGGCCAGAAGCAGGCTGCGGTACACCACGCGCATCCTCAATAGCCATCAAAGCGCCGCAGCGCGAACAGGTAGAACGTCCCGCGCCGATCCTCATAGCCCCGCGCCGCGACGCTGCCCAGGGGATTCGTCGACGCGAAATGACGCGCGATCACCTGTGGGTCGGGCCCGCGCGTCACCAGGATGGCATCGCGGCCGACATGCGGCTTCACGTCGGAGATGAGGTCGAACTGGTCGTCGATGCGGCCGTCAAGGTTCCACTTGGCCAGGACCAGGGTGCCGTCCTGCCGGACCCGGTCGCGCAGTTCATAGGCCAGTTCGACCAGCATCTCGCGTTCGTCGGTCAGCACGATGGCGCCCGGATGGGCGTCGAGCGCCGCCGCCACCTCGACGGCCAGGTTGTCCCAGCCGCGCAGGGCCTTCATCGGGTCGGTCGCCGCGCCGAGCGGCAGGAACGGCACGCGTCCCAGCCCGATGGCGACCAGCAGGACCAGCATCAGCGCCGTGTGCAGGCCCAGCGTGCCCAGCAGCAGCTTCAGCCGACCGCGCTCAAGCCATGCCACGGCGACCAGGACCGCCAGTCCGACATAGGCCGGTGCCGCCCAATTGGCATTGGCGCGCGACAGCAGCGCCTGGCCCGTCACCAGCACCAGCAGCGGCAGGCTGAAGGCGGCCAGCAGGCGGTATTCGGGCCGCGTCCAGGTGCGCCGCGCGGCCAGGACCAGGATGGCGCCTGCCATCGTGATGGGGCCAAAGACGCCGAACTGGGAGCCCAGGAATTCCAGCATGGCGCCGGGCCGGAACAGCTGCCCGCCCAGGTTCATGTTGTCGGCCGTGTGGCGGAACGACAGGAAGGCATGCATCGCGTTCCAGGCCAGGTTCGGCGCGAACACCAGCACGCCCAGGCCCAGCGCCAGGGCCAGGCCGCCGCGGTCGATGCGCGGACGCTCCGGCCGCCCCCGCTCGAGCAGCCAGTGCACGGCGATTCCCAGCACGAAATACGCCATGGCGTACTTGGCCAGCATGCCCAGGCCCAGCGCCAGGCCGAGGCCAACCCACCAGCGCCGCGCGCCCGTCGCCAGGGCGCGCTCATAGCACCACAGCGCGGCGGCCCAGGACGGCAGCAGCAGGGCGTCGGTCGAGATCAGCACCGCGGAAAAGCCGATGCCCGGCAGCGTCGCATAGAGGACTGCCGCGGCCAGGGCCGTCACCTCCGCCACCAGATCGCGGGGACGGCCGGGATGGCGCACCAGGTTGTACGCGAACAGGAAGACGAAGACGGGGCCGATGGCGTGGGCGATGACGCTGGGCAGGCGGACGCACCACGGCGCGTCGCCGCAGGCAGCGGTGCTGAGCCCGATGGCCCAGGCGATCAGCGGCGGCTTGGAGAAATAGCCGAACTGGAAGGATTGCGACCACAGCCAGTACTGCGCCTCGTCCACCTGGAGCCCGAGCGGCGAGGCCGCAAGGGCCGCCAGGCGCAAACCAGCCAGCGCGGCGAGCACAAGCAGCAGGGGCACGATCCCGCGGGGCACACCGGAATGGGAAGGCGCCATCAGGGCTGGCCTGATCGCCTGCGCGACCGGACGTCCCTCGCCGCATGGGAGAGCAGGCTGGGCTGGCCTGGCGGTGCCGCCGTGCCATCACCCGCGATGATGAGCCGAACGCAGGCGCCCTTCCGCCCGACATTCTCCGCCAAGGGGGAAGGGGTCCTGGTCCGCCTCGTCTGGGCGTCAGCGGAGTGGGTGGGCAGGTCGGTCACGCGCGCGGACCTTAGAGGCAAGACCTGCCTGCTCCAAGCGGACCAGTGTCGCAAGACCTGGGCGAACGGCCAGGGCCGGACCCGGCTTCCTTGCAGTGGCTTGGGTGGGGACTAAGATATCGGCCCGCACGAATGCGTTCAGACGACAGGTCCCATGAAAATCAGTTTCGTATCCCCTGGTCTTCCCGGTCATGGCGCGCTTGCGCTGGGTGTGGCGGAGGGCGTCGGCCTGACCGGCCAGGCGGCGGAGGTCGATCGCCTGACGCAGGGGACGCTGTCGCGGGCGATGGCCAATGGCCGCTTCAAGGGGGCCAAGGGCTCCACGCTCGAAGTGCTGGCGCCTGCCGGCCTGGCCGAGACGCGCGTGGTCCTGGTTGGCCTGGGCAAGCCGGACGCGCTGGACGCGCTGGCCGCCCAGGTGGCCGGCGCCGCACTCGTCGGGCGCCTGCTGCTGGGTGGGGAGAAGGCCGTCACCCTGGTGGTGGAGGACGTCGCCGGGGCCACGCTGAAGGCGGCGGAGATTGCGGCCAATGCCGCCTATGGCGGGCGGCTGCGGTCCTACCGCTTCGACAAGTATCACACGAAGAAGAAGCCCGAAGAGCTTCCCAGCCTTGAGACCCTGGCCTTTGCCGTGGCGCAGGCCGACGATGCGGCCAAGGCCTTTGGCAGCCTGGAGAAGATCGCAGACGGCGTGTTCTTCACGCGCGACCTGGTGACGGAACCCGCCAACGTCATCTATCCCGAGACGCTGGCGGCCGAGGCGCGGAAGCTGACCGCCCTCGGCGTGGAGGTCGAGGTGCTGGGCGTGCCCGAGATGAAGAAGCTCGGCATGGGTTCGCTGCTGGGCGTGGGGCAGGGCAGCGACAAGGAACCCCGCCTGATCGTCATGCAGTACAAGGGAGCGCCCGAGGACACGGGCGCACCGCTGGCCTTCATCGGCAAGGGCGTCACCTTCGACTCGGGCGGCATCTCGATCAAGCCGGCAGGCGGCATGGACGAGATGAAGGGCGACATGGGCGGCGCCGCGGCGGTGCTGGGCCTGATGAAGGCACTGGCCGGACGCAAGGCGAAGGTCAACGTGATCGGCGTCGTGGGCGCCGTAGAGAACATGGTCAGCGGCAATGCCCAGCGCCCGGGCGACGTCGTCACGTCCATGTCCGGCCAGACGATCGAGGTGCTGAACACCGATGCGGAGGGCCGCCTGGTCCTGGCCGATGCGCTCTGGTACACGCAGGACCGCTTCAAGCCCCGCTTCATGATCAACCTGGCGACGCTGACGGGGGCCATCATCGTCAGCCTGGGCCACGAGCATGCGGGCCTGTTCTCGAACAATGACGACCTGTCGGAGAAGATCACGGCAGCCGGCAAGGCGACGGGCGAGACGGTGTGGCGCCTGCCGCTGGGCGACGCCTATGACAAGCAGATCAATTCCAAGATCGCCGACATGCAAAACATCGGCGGCGACAGGGTGGCCGGCAGCATCACCGCGGCCCAGTTCCTGCAGCGCTTCGTCAACGACGTGCCCTGGGCCCACCTGGACATTGCCGGCACGGCCTGGGGCCTGAAGGACCATCCCTTCGCCCCGACCTGGGCCAGCGGCTGGGGCGTGCGCCTGCTGGATAAGCTCGTCGCCCTGTCCTACGAAGGGAAGTAGGGCAACGTAACGGTCTGCGCAGATGCTTCGAGACGCGTCCCTTCGGGCCGCTCCTCAGCATGACGCCGTTGGTATTTCGATGGAACGTCCAACGCGTGTCATCCTGAGGAGGCCGAAGGCCGTCTCGAAGGATGTTGGTGCCGGAGCTTCCGGATCACCATGTCCGCGAGAGGGAACGCGGTCATAGCCGACGTTGCGTTCTATCACCTGACGGCGCGGCCGCTGGAGGAGGCGCTGCCGCGCCTGCTGGAGCGGGTGCTGGCCTCCGGCCTGCGGGCGGTCGTGCTTGCCGGATCGCCGGAGCGGGTGGACTGGCTCGATTCGCTGCTCTGGACCTATGAGCGCGAAAGCTTCCTGCCGCATGGGCGGGCGCCCGACCCGCATGCCGCGCTGCAGCCGGTGTGGCTGACCGACCGCCTGGAGAACCCCAATGGCGCGACGGTCCTGCTGCTGGTGGACGGCGCCGTTGCGGCGCGCTTCGACGGCTATGACCGCGTCCTTGACCTGTTCGACGGCAATGACGACGCCGCGGTCGCGGCGGCGCGCGATCGCTATCGCGCGGCCCGGGCGGCCGGGCACACGCTGACCTATTGGAAGCAGAAGCCGGCCGGCGGCTGGGAAAAGGCCTGAGCCGGCTCAGCCGCGCTGGACTGGGGCCAGGCGCTCGGTCGGCACCCGCAGTTCCACGGCGTGGCCGCGCGACTGCGCCTCGTTCAGCACTTCTCCACCCAACTGCCGGATCAGGGCATTGATCATGCGGCTGCCCAGGCCGCGGCGGGTGGCGCCGCCGCTCAGGCCCACGCCGTCGTCCTCGACCCGCAGGCAATAGGTGTCGCCGTCGATCCGTCCCAGCACCCGGACCTGACCCTCGCCATCCGGATAGGCGTGCTTGATGGCGTTCACCAGGAGCTCGTTCAGCATCAGGGCCAGCGAGATCGCGGTGTCGGGCGAGGCCGAGAACTCCGGCGTGTCGACCGCCAGCACGATCCCCGTCTCGGTCCCCGTCACGGCTTCGGCGACGTTGTGCGCCAGCTCCGCAAGGTAGGGCGCCAGCGACAGTTCCTCCACGTTCTCGGTCTGGTACAGGCGCTGGTGCAGCATGCCGACCGCGCGGACCCGCAGCAGCGCCTCCTCGAACAGGGTGCGGGCGCCTGCGTCGGCAACCCCTTGCGCCTGCAGGCTCAGCAGGCTGGAGATCAGTTGCAGGCTGTTCTTGATGCGATGGTTGACCTCCTTCAGCAGCATCTCGCGATGCCGCAGGGCGGTTTCCAGCTCGCGCTTCACGCGGCGATCCTCGGTCACGTCGGTCGTCACGCCGATCAGCCGGACATTGTGATCGCGCCCGGTGCGGCGGACCTGGCCGCGGGCCTGCTGGATGATCTCGCCGCCGTCGGGTGTGCGCAGCCGGAACTCGACGCCGAAGCGGCCCTGCTCGTCGATGTCGCTGGGCGTCATCGCGCGCAGGCGGCGCACATCGTCGGGATGGATGCTGGCATAGACATCCTCCACCCGGTCGGACGTGACCTCGTGCAGTTCGCGGCGGCTGCGACCGGGCACCGCCTCCTCGGGGCGGAACGTGCGGATCACCCCCGTCAGGATGTCCTGCTCCCACACCGTCATCTGCGCGGCGTCCAGGGCCAGGATCAGGCGGTCGTTGATGTCGGCCACGCGGCCCTGGGCTTCCTTCAGGGCCGTGACGTCGGCGGACACGGCCAGCAGGCGCACCGCCTGGCCCTGCGCGTCGCGGATGACGTCGGACCGGGTGCTCAGCCACTCGGTCCCGCCATCCGGCCGGATCACCCGCCATTCATAAGGCACGCCGACGTCCACGCCGGCCAGCAGCTGGCCAAGCCGCGCGCGGAAGGCCTGCAGGTCGTCGGGGTGCAGCAGCCGCCACAGCACCTTGACGTCGAAGGGCTGGCTGCTGTCGATGCCGAAGCGGCCGAGATCGGAGCTGGAACGGACCTGGCCGGAACTCAGGTCGATGTCCCAGATCGCGATGGCACCGACGCCCAGCGCCAGGTTCAGCGCCTGTTCGCGCGCAGCAAGGGCGGTCCGGGCCTCGGCCAGTTCGGCCCGCACCCGGTCGAGTTCGGCCTGAAGGGACCCGCCGTGGTCGGATGCCGGCTGCCCGTCCGCCATTCCATCACCGTTGGTCGTGGGTACGGCCTGTCACCTGACAGACGCCGACAGTAGTCGCCCATTTGGGGCGAACACTCAACCCGCGAACTGTTCCAGCGCCTCCTGGGCGTCCAGCCAGGCGCTTTCGGCGCTGATCAGGTCACGCTCGACCGCGTCGCGCTGGCGGCTCAGCTCGGCCAGGCGGGCCGGGTCGCCATGCGTCGCGGGCTCGCTCAACTGGGCATCCAGCGCGCTGCGCCGGGCCGCGAGCTTTTCCAGGGTTTCTTCCGCCCGACGGGCCGCACGCTGCAGCACGGTGCGGTTGCCCCGCGAGGCTGCGGGCGGCGGCACGGGGGCTGCGACGGCGCTGGGCGCGCGCTCGGCCGCGTCGCCGGCGCCGTCCGCCGGGCGGGCGGCCTTGGCCTTCGGCACCTTGGGCGCGCCGCCGGTGGCGCCGCTCAGCACCAGGCGACGATAGTCCTCCAGGTCGCCGTCATAGTTGACGACGGTGCCGCCCTGGACCAGCCACAGGCGCTCGACGCTGGCCTCGATCAGGTGGCGGTCGTGGCTGACCAGCAGGACGGCGCCGCTGTACTCGTTCAGGGCATGGATCAGCGCCTCGCGCGCGTCGACGTCCAGGTGGTTGGTCGGCTCGTCCAGGATCAGCAGGTTGGGGTCGCCGTGGCTGATGAGCGCGAAGACCAGGCGTGCCTTCTCGCCGCCCGAAAGGGAGCCGACGCGGTTCTCCGCCAGGTTGGCGCCAAAGCCGAACGCGCCAAGCCGGGCGCGTACCTTGGCCGGGATCACGCCGGGCATGAGTTCGGACAGGTGGCTCAACGGCGTGCCGTCGGCATCCAGTTCGTCAAGCTGGTGCTGGCCGAAATAGCCGACCTTCAGCTTGCCCGACTTGCGGAACGTGCCGCCATCCGCGGCCAAGCGCCCCGCCAGCAGCTTGGCGAAGGTGGACTTGCCGTTGCCGTTCTGCCCCAGCAGCGCGATGCGGTCGTCCGCGTCCATGCGCAGCGTCAGGCGCCGCAGGATCGGCTCGCCCGGGACATAGCCGACCGCCGCCCCTTCGAGGTTGATGAGCGGGGAGGGCAGGGGCTGCGGTTCCGGAAAGCGGAAGCGCCAGGCCCTGTCCTCGGCCACCGCCGCGATGGGCGCCAGCTTGGCCAGCGCCTTCATCCGGCTTTGCGCCTGGCGGGCCTTGGACGCCTTGGCCTTGAAGCGGTCGACGAAGGCCTGCATGTGCTTGCGCTGTTCCTCGACCTTGGCCCGGGTCGCCGCCTGGCGCTCCAGCGCCTCGGCCCGGGCCCGCTCGAAGCGGTCGTAATTGCCCTCCCACAGCGTCAGCTTGCCGTCATGCAGGTGCAGGATCTGCTGCACGGACGAGTTCAGCAGGTCGCGGTCATGGCTGATCAGCAGCACCGTCCGCGGATAGGTGGCAAGGTGGCCCTCAAGCCACAACGTGCCTTCCAGGTCGAGGTAGTTGGTGGGCTCGTCCAGCAGCAGAAGGTCCGGCTCCGCGAACAGCACCGCGGCCAGGGCGACGCGCATGCGCCAGCCCCCCGAATAGGTCGACAGCGGCTGGTTCTGCGCCTCGGTGTCGAAGCCAAGGCCGGCCAGGATCTGGCCCGCCCGGGATTCGGCGGTGTGCGCACCGATATCGGCCAGCCGCGTATGGATCTCGGCGATGCGGTCCGGGTCGGTCGCGGTGTCGGCCTCGGCCAGCAGGCTCGCCCGCTCCAGGTCGGCGGAGAGCACGAACTCCATGGGCGTCGTGCTGCCGCCCGGCGCCTCCTGCGCCACCGCGCCGATGCGCCACAGCTTGGGCAGGGCGATGCGGCCGTGTTCCGATGGCAACTGGTCCAGGATGACCTTGAACAGGGTCGACTTGCCCGCGCCGTTGCGGCCGACCAGGCCCACCTTGTGCCCGGCCGGGATGCTGGCCGTCGCCTTGTCCAGGATCAGGCGCCCGGCAATCCGGCAACTCAACTCGGTGATCTGCAACATGGGGTGCCGTGTCAGGTGATCTGGAGACGAAGAAGCTGGCGGGGTTGAAGCACCTTGCGAAAGCGCCTACAAGCCCGCGCGACACAATCCCTGATGCCGAGTGACCCATGGCTGCCGAGCGCACCCTCTCGATCCTGAAGCCCGACGCGACCCGCCGCAACCTGACGGGCAAGATCAACGCGAAGTTCGAGGCAGCGGGCCTGCGCATCGTCGCGCAGAAGCGCAAGCTGCTGAGCAAGGCGGAGGCCGAGGGCTTCTATGCCGTGCACCGCGAGCGCCCGTTCTTCAACGACCTCGTCGCGTTCATGACCTCCGGCCCCGTCGTGGTCCAGGTCCTGGAGGGCGCGGACGCCGTGGCGAAGAACCGCGAGATCATGGGCGCCACCAACCCGGCCAACGCGGCCGAGGGCACGATCCGCAAGGAGTTCGCGGAGTCGATCGAGGCGAACTCGGTCCACGGCTCCGACTCGGCCGAGAACGCGGCGATCGAGATCGCCTATTTCTTCGCCCAGACCGAGATCGCGCCGTAAGGCGAAGTGCCGTTTGAGCCGGCAGCCTTGAGCGCCGGGCCGGCTGACGGATAGGCTCTCCACGACCCCGGACCCTGGGGTCGTGGAGGACTTCAGAAGATGGATCCAGCGAAGCTGGCGGCCCTGAGGCAGCGCTTCGGCGTCGGCGCCGATCTGGCGGCAGAGGTCGAGGACCCCGATTTCGCCAAGGTGGTCGCCCAGGTGTTCCAGGGCTCCACCCGTCGCAAGCCGTTCGAGGGGGTCTCAACCCTGCTCGATGCCCCCTACCTTCCGGATGCTGCCGGCCAGGCCGACTGGGGCGGGATCGACATCGCCCTAGTCGGCGTGCCGATGGACCTGGGGGTGACGAACCGGCCGGGCGCCCGCTTCGGGCCACGCGCGATCCGTACGATCGAACGCGTCGGGCCGTTCAACCATCTTCTCAAGCGCGTGCCCTTCAGCGAGGGGAAGATCGCCGATGTGGGCGACGTGCCGATCCAGTCGCGCTATGGGCTGGATGCCGCGATCGCCGACATCTTCACCTATTACACGAAGCTGGACGATGCCGGGGTCCGGCCGCTGAGCGCCGGCGGCGACCATTCGATCAGCTATCCCATCCTCAAGGCCCTGGGGCGCAAGCAGCCGCTGGCGCTGATCCATTTCGATGCCCATTGCGACACGGCGGGCGGGTTCGAGGGCGCCAAGTTCCACCATGGCGGCCCGTTCCGGAACGCCGTGCTGGATGGCGTGATCGACCCTGAGAAGACGGTCCAGATCGGCATCCGTGGCGCGTCCGAGTACCTGTGGGAGTTCTCCTACGCCTCTGGCATGACCGTGCTGCACATCGAGGACGTGGTGCGCATGGGGCCGGACGCGGTGATCGCCAAGGTGCGCCAGGTTGTTGGCGACACGCCGGCCTATGTCACGTTCGACGTGGACGGGCTGGATCCCATCTATGCGCCGGGGACCGGCACGCCGGAGACGGGTGGCCTGTCGATGCGCGAAGCGCAGGCGATCCTGCGCGGCCTGGACGGGCTGGACATTGTCGGCGGCGATGTGGTCGAGGTGGCGCCCCAGTACGACGCCACAACCGTCACGGCGCAGACCGGCGCGCAGTTGATGTTCGAGATCCTGTGCCTGATGACCGGCGCCCCGTCCTTCGCGAAGGGCTGAGCGGCCGCCCCAGGGTCAGCGCATCAGGCTGGCATAGGCGCGGCTGCGCTTGGCGCTGTACATGACCGTGTCGGCAGCGGCCAGGACCTCCGTCACGGTGGAGCGGGGACCATAGGAGGCCACGCCGGCCGAAGCCTTCAGCGTGAAGCGGCGGCCGGCGATGATCGTCGGCTGCTCGCTGAGAGCTGCCTGCAGGCGGGCGATCTGGCGGCGGCCGTCTTCAAGTGCCGTGCGAACCAGGACGACCACGAACTCGTCCCCGCCGGGCCGGGCCACGCAGTCCGTCTCGCGCACGCACCCGTTCAGGACCCGGGCCACGTGGCGCAGGGCCGCGTCGCCCGCCGCGTGGCCATAGCAGTCGTTGATCTCCTTGAACCCGTCCAGGTCGAAGCTGGCGACCACGCCTTCCTCGCGATGGCGCCTGGCCCGGCTCAACGTCTGGCGCAGGAATTCATCCAGGCCGCGCCGATTGGTCAGGCCCGTCAGTTCATCCGTCGTCGCAAGACCTTCCAGGTAGGTGATCCGTGCCTGCTGGTCGGCGATCTGCTGCTGTGCCATGGCGGCAAAGGCCAGCAGTTCCTCCATCACGGGGTTGGCCATGTCGGTCGGGGTGGCGTTCGCCTGTTCCGGCGGACTGCCGAACGCGGCCATCAGGCGCCGCGCCGCCTCGGTCAGGGCACTCTGGCCCAGGTCGAGGAATGACGGCTGATGTGCTGCGATGCTGCTCATTGGCTGATCCCCGGAATTGTCCCCTGCGAGCATGGCTTCAGCAAAGCGCGTGCCATTCCGAAAATCAATAGCTTATGGGGCATTCTTCACGCAAAAAATTGAACCGGGGCAAGAACTGCCCGGCGTTGCGGCAGAATTGACCCGGTCGCAGGGTCCAAACTGCCGCCCGGTTTCAGGCCCGCAGGCCGCGGATCAGGTCGTCGGGCGCTGCGCCATGGGCGAAGAAGGCGTCCAAGTTGTCCAGGCAGCGCATGCCCATCGCCACCCGCGTCTCCCACGTCGCACTGCCCATGTGGGGCAGCAGGAAGGCGCGTTGCAGGCGGCGATAGGCCGGATGGATTCGGGGCTCGCCGGCATAGACGTCCAGGCCGATCGCGCCGACCTGGCCGCTGTCGACGGCAGCGACAAGGTCGTCGTCGCGCACCAGGTCGCCGCGGGCGGAATTGACGACGATGGCGCCGCGGGGCAGGCGGGCCAGGGCCCCGGCGTTGAGCATCCCGCGCGTCTCGGCCGTCGAGGCGCACGTCAAAGCCAGCACGTCGGACACCGCCAGCAGGTCCTCAAGCGTGGCATGGTGGATGGCGCCTTCCTCCAGCGCAGGGGGCAGGCGGCTGCGGTTCCAGTAGTGGATGGCGAGGCCAAAGGCCCGGGCGCGGGCGGCCACGGCGCGGCCGATCCGCCCCATGCCGGCGATGCCCAGCCGGCGGCCCCGCAGGTCGACGCCCAGGACCGGGCCCGTGGTCGACCAGGGCCCCCAGCGATCCTCGCGGATCATCGCCTGGCCCTCCGCCGCGCGGCGCGCCGCGCCGAGGATCAGCAGCAGCGTGAGGTCGGCCGTGGCGTCGGTCAGGACATCGGGCGTGTTGGTCACGACCAAGCCGCGCCCGGCGGCGGCGTTCAGGTCGATATGCTCGAAGCCGACCGAATAGGTGGCGATCACGCGGACGCTGTCGGGCAACCGGGCGATCAGCGCCGCGTCGATGCGGTCGGTCAGCGCCACGATCAGGCCTTCGGCGCCGGCGGCGTGTTCGACCAGCGCCTCGGGATCCAGAAGCCCGTCGGTTGCGTTGAGTCGGGCGTTGTAGTCGCGGACAAGCCGGTCCGTGACCGGTTGCGGCAGGGCACGGGTGGCCAGGATGCCGGGCCTTGACCGGGAGAGCGCGCCTGATGCGTCGGACCTCTGTGGCGTCATGCCACCTCCATCTGTGTCATTGCGGTATCAAGTGGGGGAAAAGCCTTTGGTCGCTGGGTGCCACGCCCATTCGCCGGCCCCGCGGGACGGGGGTGGTGTCTAGAATGGCAGGACAGGGTCCGGGGGCGGACTCTCCGGGACGAACCAGAATGCAACGCGTATTGTTTGGGTACTGGGTGCGTAGTGTAGCGTGCGTCGCGCTGATGTGTCTGGGGGGCCACGTTGCCCTGGTCCAGGACGCCGCGGCCCAGGCCGTTGGTGGCCGTGCCGCCACCGCGCAGGGGGCGCAGCCTCCTGCCGGATCCGATCCGGTGCGGCTGTCGGCGTCGATCCTTGTCCCGCACCGGGCGGTCTATGACCTGAAGCTGGGCGATGCCAAGATGTCGTCCGGCGTCGAGGCGCTGGACGGCCGCATGGTGATGGAATGGGCCGATGCGTGCGACGGCTATACGCTGACGCAGCGGATCCAGACCCGCATCTACAGCAGCGACGGGGATCCGACCGTCACGGATTTTCGCATCACCACCTGGGAGTCGAAGGACGGCAAGTCCTTCCGCTTTGCCGCGCGGCAGACGACCAACGACCAGGTGACCGAGGACTACAAGGGCTCCGCCGTGCTGAAGGACGACGGCTCCGGCCTGGTCAGCTACACGCAGCCCAGCAACGGTCAGCTTGAACTGGGCAAGGGCACGCTGTTCCCGACCCAGCACACGCTCGCCCTGATCGAGGCGGCGCAGGCGGGCAAGCACCTGCTGTCCAAGCGGGTCTTCGACGGCTCCGGCCCCGACGTCTCGTACGAGGCGGTGGCGGCTTTGGGCAAGCCGATCGCGGCCGATGTGACCCTGCCCCAGGGCAAGGGAGTAGAGATGCTGAAGGGCCAGCCGTCCTGGCCGATGCAGCTGGCCTATTTCCCGCTGGTGACGACCGATGGCGTGCCGGAATACGAGATCGGCTTCCGCATGTTCCAGAACGGCATCTCGACCAACCTGGTGCTGAACTATGGCGACTTCAGCGTGAACGGCGTCCTGAACGAACTGCAGACCCTGCCGGAACCGGGCTGCTAGCCCGCCCAGGGGCCCTGGGCGCCTCCGGCTCCGGTCCCTCGACGTCGGCTTCGTCGGGGATCTCGGGCGGCATCGCGGCTTGAGGCTGGCCATCCAGGCGCAAGCCCCGGCCCAGGCCGACGGCGCCGCTTCCGAACTTGGCGCGCAGCCGGTCGATGGCGCGCTCCGCCGCCGCATGGGCGCCGGGTCGCGCCTCCGTCAGGTCGGCGGGGTCGATGCCGGGCCCCGCCTCCAGGCCCGACAAGCCGACCCCGATCAGGCGGAAAGCGGATCCGGGGCGCAGCTCCTGGACCTGGCGCCGCAGCAGCGGGCGCACCGCCTGGAACAGGACATGCGCCAGCTGCGTCGGCGCTGACAGCCGCACCTGCCGCGTCAGGATGCGGAAGTCACGCGTCTTCAGCTTCAGCGTCACCGTGCGCCCGGTCGTGTCCTCGCGCTTGGCGCGGGCCGAGACCTTCTCGCACAGCGGCCACAGGATGTGCTCCAGCGCATCGCGATCGGCCAAATCCACTTCGAACGTGGTTTCGGCCGAGATCGACTTGGCACTTTCGTCCGCCTCGACCCGGCGCGGATCCTCGCCGCGCGACAGCCGGGCCAGGCGCTGGCCCATCGCGCCATAGCGCGCCGTCAGGTCCGATTCGCCCAGCGCCTGAAGCTGCCCGATCGTGGTGATGCCGTCGGCTTCAAGCCTCGCCCCCAGTACGCGGCCCACGCCGAAGATCGCCCCGACCGGCTGCCGCGCCAGGAAGTCGCGCGTCTCCGCCCTGCCGATCACGGCAAAGCCGCGCGGCTTGTCCTGCTCGCTGGCGATCT
Source organism: Zavarzinia sp. CC-PAN008 (assembly GCF_051903925.1). Taxonomy (GTDB): domain Bacteria; phylum Pseudomonadota; class Alphaproteobacteria; order Zavarziniales; family Zavarziniaceae. The sequence continues at coordinate 3,748,103 of NZ_CP173678.1, read as the reverse complement.
TGGCCAGGAACTTGGCGTGGCTCAGCCCGACCGAGACGGTGATCCCCACCTCGCGCTCCACGGCACGCGCCAGCCTGGCCAGCATCACTGCGGGCGGCGCGCCGTGCAGGCGCTCGGTGCCGGACAGGTCCAGGAACGCCTCGTCCAGCGACAGCGGCTGCACCTGGGGGGTCAGGTCGCGCATCAGGGCCTGGATGCGCCGGCTTTCGCGCACGTACTTGGCCATGTCGGGGCGAAGGACGGTCGCCTCAGGACACAGTTTCAGGGCCTTGAACATCGGCATGGCGGAGCGCACGCCGGACAGGCGGGCGATGTAGCACGCGGTCGAGACGACGCCCCTCCGCCCACCGCCGATGATCAGGGGACGGTCGCGGAGCGCCGGATCGTCGCGCTTCTCAACGGCGGCATAGAAGGCGTCGCAGTCGACATGGGCGATCGCCAGGGCGTCCAGTTCGTCGTGGGTGAGGGTCCGTGGCGAGCCGCAGGCCGCGCACCGGCGATCGGGCCTCAAGGCCCGTCCCAGGCAGTCACGGCAAAGGCTGGCGGCCATGCGCCCAGTCTAGCGCAACCGGGCTGTCCGCGCCGCCGGCGTCGAGTCGCTCAGTCGGGCAGGGCCGTGCCCTCGCCCTCTGGCCAGAGCCACGCGGCGCCGCGCACGCCGCTCGAATCGCCATGCATCGCCTTGACCAGGCGGGTCGCGACATGGTCGGAGAAGACCCAGTCCCGCCACAGGACGGGCACCCGCGCATAGATCGATTCGATGTTCGAGACACCGCCGCCGACCACGATCACGCGTGGATCCAGGATATTGATGACGGTGGCGATCGCGCGGGCGAAGCGGCTGGCGTGCCGCTCCAGCGCGGCCTGGGCCGCGGCTTCACCGGCCAGGGCACGCTCGGCGATGTCGGGCGTCGCCACATCCTCGCCCGTCCACAGCAGGTAGTCGTCGTGCAGGCCGGTGCCCGAAATGAAGGACTCGATCGTGCCGTTGCGGCCGTCGAACGAGGGGGGACCCGGGTATTCGGGATGCGGCCCGCCGAGGTCGGGCCAGGGCAGGGGATTGTGGCCCCACTCGCCGCAGATGGCATTGGGACCGCTGAGCAGGCGGTTGTCGATCACGATGCCGCCACCGCAGCCGGTGCCCAGGATCACGCCGAACACGGTGCCGCCGCCCGTGGCCGCGCCGTCGATCGCCTCCGACAGGGTGAAACAGTCGGCGTCGTTGGCGACCCGCACCGGCCGTCCCAGCGCCGTCGAGAGATCCTCCTGCAAGGGATTGCCGTTGAGCGCGGTCGTGTTGGCGTTCTTGATCAGACCACTGAAGGGCGAGATGGCGCCGGGCGTCGCGACGCCCACGCTGGCGCAAACGCGCAGCTCCGCCTCCGCGCCGGCCACCAGCTCCGCGATGGCGCGGATGATCGCCGGATAGTCCCAGGCGGGCGTGGCCACGCGGCGGCGCAGGGCTTCCGTACCCTGTGGCGTCAGGGCCAGCAGCTCGATCTTGGTCCCCCCCAGGTCGATCCCGAAACGCATGATGCCTCCCTGTCTGTGTGCAGGGTGCTCAATAACCAAGGGCGGTCAGGCGTTCCTCGATATAGGCGCGCGCGGCGGGCCAGTCGTCGGTGCGCACATGCGCATCCTCCGACGGCGTGATCATCCGCGCCAGACGCGGGTCGGCCACGAAATGCATGCGGATCGATTCCTCGGCCAGCAGCTTGACCGAGTGGTGGTTGCTGGGAATGTCGTCCAGGAAGAAGACCGGCGCCTGCACGCGGTCGGCCATGTGCCGGACCGCCGGCCCCTTGGTCCCCACATTCGCGATGACGGGATAGGGCATGCCGTGCCGCTCCAGCGCGGCGATGCGGTCGTCGCGGCTGCCCAGGGGGCAGTTCGACAGGACCACGACCTGGGCCCGGGCGGACAGGCCCGACAGCGCGTCGGCTGCGCCATCGACCGGATCGAGGTGGGCCGTGCGCTCGCGGAAGAAGGCATCCAGCAGGCGCTTGGTGCCTTCGCCCTGAATGATCTGGTTGGTGTTCAGGTCGCGGATGTTGCCGGCCAGGCGCGGGGTCGAGAAATCGATCTCGTAGTCGTTGGCGGCCAGGAACTGCTCGAACCCTTCGGCGAAGCGGAACAGCACTTCGTCCGCGTCGCTGATGATCAACGGCCTGCCGGTGGTCAGGGCCAGCGTCTCGAGCTGGGGCAGGACGTCGGGATGGATCGGATTCATGCGCTGCCTCGGTCCCAGTCATGGCCGGGCATGACGGCACGCGCCTGGCCCGGAAGGTCGAACGATATCTGAATGGCCGTGCAAAGGCGGATCAGCAGGGCCTCGTCGGACAGGACGTGGTCCAGCAGGCCGGCCAGGAATGTGGCATCGCCGGCACGTTCCCGCAATTCCGCAGGGCCTATTCCCGCCAGCGACAGGAACGCACCCAGGTCCTCGGGATTGTCCGCCATGGCGCCCAGCAGGCGCAGGGCCACTTCCTCGGCCCGCTCTCTCGACATTCTCCGCATGCCGTTCCCTTAAGCCATTCCGTGCTTTGCCGGGTCTGGTTAACACAATGGCAACCCACTGGCGGAGATGTTAGATAACAACTCGGGGTTTGGCGCCGATCATTGAGGACGCCTGAGGGGCAAATGGCGAAGACCGTTCTGATCGTGGAAGACAACCCTCTCAACATGAAGCTCTTTCATGATCTGCTGGAAGCGCACGGCTATGCGACCCTGCAGACCAAGGATGGGATGGAGGCGTTGGAGCTGGCGCGCGAGCACCGGCCGGACCTGATCCTGATGGACATCCAGCTGCCTGAGGTGTCGGGCCTGGAGGTCACCAAGTGGATCAAGGAGGATGACGACCTGCGCTCGATCCCCGTCCTGGCGATCACCGCCTTTGCCATGAAGGGGGACGAGGAGCGCATCCGCGACGGCGGGTGCGAGGCTTATATCGCCAAGCCCATCTCGGTGGCGTCCTTCATCGCGACCGTCAAACGCTTCCTCGACTGACCCGGCTCGATGTCGGCTCGTGTCCTGGTCGTCGATGACGTCCTGCCCAATGTGAAGCTGCTCGAGGCCAAGCTCTCGAGCGAGTATTTCGACGTCGTCACCGCCTCCAACGGGCCGGACGCCCTGGTCCGCATCCGCGAAACCCAGCCCGACATCGTCCTGCTCGACGTCATGATGCCCGGCATGGACGGGTTCGAGGTCTGCCGCCGCATGAAGGCGGATCCGGACAGCGCGCACATCCCCGTCGTCATGGTGACCGCGCTCGACCAGGCCAGCGACCGCGTCAACGGGCTGGAGGCCGGCGCCGACGACTTCCTGACCAAGCCGGTCAACGACGTCGCCCTGTTCGCGCGCGTGCGCTCCCTGGTCCGGCTGAAGATGATGACGGACGAGCTGCGCATGCGCGAGGCGACGTCCAACTCGCTCGGCGTGATCGGCGGCGGCACCCCGATCAAGGACACCGACACCGAGGGCGCGCGGATCCTGATCGTCGAGGACCGGCAGCTGGCCGGTACGCGCATGGCCGATACGCTGGCCAAGGGCCACGACGTCCAGATCGAGGGCAGCGGCGAGGAGGCGGCCGTCCTGGTGCGCGGCGGCGACTACGACTTGGTGGTCGTCAGCCTGTCGCTGAAGGAGCATGACGGCCTGCGCCTGTGTTCGCAGATGCGCTCGTCCGACGCCACGCGGAACACACCGATCCTGGTCCTGGTCGAGGATGGCGACAGCAAGCGGCTGGTGCGCGCGCTGGACCTGGGCGTCAACGACTACCTGATCCGGCCGATCGACCGCAACGAGTTGATGGCGCGGGCCAAGACGCAGATCAAGCGCAAGCGCTACGCCGACCGCCTGCGGCAGAACTACCACCTGTCCATGGCGATGGCGGTCACAGATTCGCTGACCGGTCTCTACAATCGCCGCTACACGTTCTCCCACCTGGACACGCTCCTGGACCGCACCCAGTCGGGCGGCAAGCCGGTGGCCTTGCTGGTGCTGGACATCGATTTCTTCAAGCTCGTCAATGACAGCTATGGCCATCCCGTGGGCGACCGCGTGCTGGTCGAGTTTGCCGGGCGGATCAATCGCAATGTGCGCGGAGTCGACTTGGCCTCGCGCTATGGCGGCGAGGAATTCGTGGTCGTGATGCCGGACACCGACCTGCCGGCGGCACGGCAGATCGCCGAGCGCCTGCGCCAGGCGATCGCGGAGGCCCCGTTCGAGGCGGGCGTCGACCGTCCGCTGAACATCACCGTCAGCATCGGTGTCGCCTCCTCGAACCCCGCGGGCGATACGGCGGATTCGATGTTCAAGCGGGCCGACGACGCGCTCTATGCCGCGAAGCGCGGCGGTCGCAACCGGGTGGAGCCGGCGGGCGACTGAGCCGCGCCGGGTCCCGGGTTGGGGGCCTCGCCCTCCGCCGGGGCCAGCGGCACGGTCAAGGTGGCGACCAGGCCGCCGCCGGGCCGGTTGGCCAGGACCACGTCGCCGCCGACATTGCGGGCGATGGAACGGGCGACGGTCAGGCCCAGGCCGGTGCCGCCGGTTTCGCGATTGCGCGAGGATTCCTGCCGGTGGAAGGGGGTGAAGACCGCCTCCAGCGCATCCTCGGGCAGGCCGGGTCCCCGGTCGGCCACGTCCACGCAGCCCATGGCCGGCCCGGCATAGAGGATGATCTCGGCCCCGCCACCATAGCGGTGGGCGTTCTGCACCAGGTTGACCAGCGCGCGCTTCAGGCCGGGACGACGGGCACGGACCCAGACTTCCGGCAGGATGGTGCCGGCCGGTGGCGCGCTTACCGCCCAGTTCTGCTCCAGCGCATCCTCCACCACCTCGGTCACCAGGTCGTGCAGGGCGACGTCGGTCACCGGGTCGACCTGCGATTCCGAGCGGGCATAGGACAGGCTGGCCGAGATCATCTGGTCCATCTCGTCCAGGTCGCGCAGCATGCGGGCGCGCATCTCGTCATCCTCCACGAACTCGGCGCGCAGCCGCATCCGCGTCAGCGGTGTGCGCAGGTCGTGGGAAATCGCCGCCAGCATCAGGGTGCGATCCTGCATCATGCGGCGCAGGCGGCCCTGCATGCGGTTGAACGCGGCCGCCGCCTTGGCGACCTCGCGCGGGCCGTCCTCGGGGACGGAGGCACCATCCAGGTCGGCTGAAAAGCGTTCGGCCGCCGTCTCCAGCAGCTTCAGGGGCGAGGTCAGGCGCCGGTTGACCCACAGCGCAAGCGCGATCAGCAGCAGGGCCGAGCAGCCCATCGCGATGAGAAAGCGGGAGGCATTGAAGCCGAGGCTGGGCACCGGTTCGGCCCGGATGCGGAGATAGGCGGGCGGTCCGCCCGGCATGGGCGGCATCAGTCGCGAACGGTCGAGCAGGCCGCCCGAGCGCAGCAGGGGCAGGTTCACCTGCAACTGCGTGCCGTCGTCCGCCGTCACGATCATCGGCGGCTGTGGCTGGGGCGGCGGCCCCAGCCGGTCCAGCAGGGCGAAGGCCGGCGGTGGCGGCGGTGGCGGACCCAGGCCCAGGCCGCCGGGCCCCCCGGCCCCGTCCCGTGGCCCGAATCCCGGCATGGGCGGCGGGCCGAGCAGCCCCGGCTCCGCCAGCAGCGGGATCAGGTAGTCGCGCTCGTCCTCGGGCAGGGCGCGCAGCACCCGGTCCAGCAGCAGGACCCGGTCGGCCATGCGCTCGCCATGGGTGAGTTCAAGCAGGGCGGTCCGATCAAAGGCATAGATGGCCAGGCTGATCGCCTGGCTGCTGAGAAGGCCCAGGACCAGCACCACCGCCGTCCACCCCGCCAGGCTGCGTGGCCGGGGCAGGCGGATCATGTCACCGCTTCTGCGAACAGGTAGCCGCCGCCGCGGACCGTCTTGATCAGGATGGGATTGTTGGGGTCGCTTTCGATCTTGCGCCGCAGGCGGCTGACCTGGGCGTCGATCGAGCGGTCAAAGGGCTGGGCGCCGCGCCCCTTGGCCAGGTCCAGCAGCTGCTCGCGCGAGAGAACGCGGTGCGGCCGCTGTGCCAGGGCCAGCAGGAGGTCGAACTCGCCCCCCGTCAGGTGCACCACCTCCCCGCCCGCCTTGGTCAGGGTGCGGCGGCCCAGGTCCAGCGCGCAGCCGGCGAAATGCAGGATGGTGCCGTCCGCCTGCACCGGCTCCGGCGTCGACCAGGCACCGCGTCGCAGGACCGCGCGGATCCGGGCCAGCAGCTCGCGCGGGTTGAACGGCTTGGCGATGTAGTCGTCGGCGCCGACTTCCAGGCCCACGATGCGGTCGGTCTCGTCGCCCATGGCACTGAGCATGATGACCGGCACCTTGGACCGGCCACGGATCGCGCGGCACAGGCTGAGCCCATCCTCGCCCGGCAGCATGATGTCGAGCACGACCAGGTCGAAGTTCCAGCAGGCGATCGCTTCGGCCATCGCCGTGCCATCGCGCACGGCCATGACGCGGTAGCCATTGCGCTTCAGGAAGCGGGACAGCAGGTCGCGGATTTCGGCGTCGTCGTCGACGACAAGGACATGGGGTTCGTCGTTCACCCGGATTGCCTAGCACGCGCATCCGGCGCCCGATACGGCGCCTTGTGACGAAGTGTGACAGCCGGCGCCTGCTGCACACTTTGTTTCCGTCCGGCATGCGCGGGGCATCTCCCCGTCGCCGACGCCTGCTTGCCTGAAGCCATCCTAGCGAAGGAACAGGTCAATGCCAGAGACTACACGCACCATCCCCTGGGCTCGCCGCGCGCTGCTGGCGGCAGCCTTGGCCCTGGGCGGCGCCAGCGTCGCCATCGCGGCGGGGCAGGAGGTCGCCTTCGGCCCAGGGGCGCCGGCGGAGCTGCCGGGCCCGGTCGTCCCCCTGCTGGCGGCGGGCGACGGGCCACCACCCCCGCCGGACGTGCTCCGCCCCGCGGGGCCGCCGCCCGTGGCGCTGGCCGGTCCCCCAGGCGCATTGCCCCCACCGCCGTTCATGGCCGCGCCGCCACCGCCCGGGCCCGGCCTGGATGCCTTGCTTCTGGCGCCCCGCTCGGGCGCGCAGGTCCTGGACGCGGCCGAGGCGCGGCGCCGTCTGGAGCACGCCCTGGCCGGCGGCAATCCCGGCCTGAAAGTGGGCAGCATCGCCGAGAAGAACGAGGACACTCTGGTTGCCGATATCGTCACGGCCGAGGGCAGCGGCCTGGTCCGGCGCCTGGCCATTGACCGGCACACCTGGCTGATGCGGGCGGCCGACTAGCCGGGCCCGTCGGGGGGGCGGGCGACGGTGAATGCACCCTGGCGCACGACCTCGTCGCTGGCCTGCGCGGCCAGGCGATCGGCCTCCGCCGGTGGCAGGCCGAAGCCGCGCAGGACCAGGCCGCACATCTGCTGCGCCAGGGCGACGGTGCCACGCGGGTTGGGATCGTCCAGCACGTGCAGCAGCGCGATCTGGGTGACGCCCAGGACATAGAGGACGCCTGCCTCCGACGTGGCGACGGCGAAGCGGCCGCTGGCCAGGCCCTGGGCGATGTCGTCGACCAGGCCGCGATTGAGCGGCGCCTGGAGCGAGGTGTGGCCGCCGTGCATGCGGGCCAGGACGGCCGCCCGCTCCGGCTCGTCCAGGGCATAGCGCAGGTAGGTGCACATCGCCCGCACTACGCGGGCGGCGGGGTCGGCCACGGCGGCATTGGCCTGGCCGACCGCCTGTTCGACCGCACCGCGGATCTCGGCCGTGATGGCGCGCAGCAGGCCGTCGCGATCGGCGAAGTGGTTGTAGAAGCTGCCCTTGCCAACGCCGGCCGCCTGCACGATCTCGTCGACCGTTACGGCGTCGGCCGCGCGCGCACCGAACAGGCGCCGGCCGGCGGCGATCAGGGCGGCGCGCGTGCGCTCCGCCCGTGGATTGGCCCGCGCCGTCTCGCTCATGTCCGCGGCTCCCGGTTCATGCGGTGATTGTCGCATGCCGAGGGGACCTTGGTCAGGCCGCCCTGGGCAGGGGATGCAGGGCGGCATGCCAGGCGGCAAGCAGGGTGGTGGGCTGGCCGCTGCCGAAGACGTATCGGTCCGGCCGGACCAGCACCGCCGCGGCGTTGCGTGCGTCCAGCCATGCGCCAAGGCTCGCACGGAATGGGGCCACAAGGTCGGAGCCAAGATCCACCACGGTGGCGTCACCTGCGCCAAGGGCACAGGGCTCGCGGCAGATCAGCCAGGTGCCGTCGCCCAGCGCATCGTCCAGGCGCAAGGGATGGCGCCCCCGCCCGGCGACCGGCTGGGGCAGCAGCTCGCCCGCCCCGGCACTGTCGGCCAGGATTGCGGTGCTGGCCAGCGGCCGCGGCTGCACCGGCGGCAGGGCAGGCTCCCCCGCGGCCAGGCGCGCCAGCATGGCGGCATCGCGCTGGGCCGCGGCCTGGGCGTCGCGGGTGCAGACGACGCGGCCCATGCCGATCGCCAGTTCGATCATGGCGCGGACGTGCGGCTCGCGCTCGACCTGATAGGTGTCCAGCAGGGCGTCCGTGGCCTGGCCCGACAGCACCGCGCCCAGCTTCCAGGCCAGATTCACGGCATCGCGCAGGCCGGCGCACAGGCCCTGTCCGGCAAAGGGCGGCGTCTGGTGCGCGGCGTCGCCCGCGATCAGAACGCGGCCATCCCGCCAGCGGCTGGCGACCAGGCCATGGAAGCGGTAGACGGCATGGCGCTCCAGCACGACGGGCCCGCAGTTCCAGGGGGCGATGAGCGCGCGGATCATCTCCTCCCGCGCCATCGCCTCCGGCTCTTCCCCCGGCAGCAGCATGAACTCCCAGCGGTGACGCCCGGGGCCGCTGAGCACGCAGGTCGTGGGTCTGGCCGGATCGCAGACCTGGAGGTTGACCTGGGGCATCGGGCACCCGGGCGGCACGGTCACGTCGACCACCAGCCAGGGCTCGTCGAAGGCGTAGTCGAACATCGCCCCGCCGATCGCCTCGCGCACCGCGCTGCGGGCGCCGTCGCAGCCGACGACGTGGCGCGCACGCACGGTCTTGCGGCCATCGGCGGTCGCGACATGGACGGTCACGCCGTCCGCATCCTGCGCCAGGCTCTCCAGCTGCCAGCCCAGGCGCGTTGTCGCCGCGGGCAGGCTCGCCAGCAGGTCCCGCAGCGCCGCCTCCAGGCTGGGCTGATGGAACATGTAGCCGGAGCCCCAGCCCGACGGCGTTCGCGCGGCCGGTTCCAGCCGCATCAGCAGCGTGCCGTCGGCGGACCTGAACTCATAGGGCGGCAGGTCGCGGGCATGGCGGCGCACCTGCTCCGCGATCCCCAGCTGCTGGAACAGGCGCATGATCTCGTGGTCGAAATGCACGGCCCGGGGCAGGGGGTGGATCGCCGTCTCGCGCTCGATCGCGATCGTCGCGATGCCCTGCTGTGCCAGCAGCGCGGCCAGTGCCGCACCCACCGGGCCAAGGCCGACCACCAGCACGTCGCAGTCGAAGGCGGGCGCCGTCATCTCACGCCTCGTTGGCGCAAGGGTTGTCGAGGGCGCCCAGGCCGTCGATCTCGACCCGCACCCGGTCGCCGTGCTTGAGGAAGCGCATGGGCTTCATCGCGGCGCCGATGCCGCCCGGCGTGCCGGTGAAGATCAGGTCGCCCGGCTCCAGCGTCATTGCCTGGCTCAGGTGGGCAACCTGGTCCCAGATGTCGAAGACCAGATGGCGGGTGTTCGAGTCCTGCCGCACCTCGCCATTGACCAGGCAGCGGATGGACAGGCGGTGCGGGTCGGGCACCTCGTCCGCCGTAGTGATCCAGGGGCCGAAGGGGGCATGGCTGTCGAACGACTTTCCCAGCACCCATTGCGGCGTACGATGCTGCCAGGCGCGCTCGGTCGCATCGTTGCCGCAGGCATAGCCGAACAGCGCCGCCGCCGCGTCCCCGCGCCCGATATGGCGGCCGCCCGCGCCGACGATCGCCACCAGTTCCGCCTCGTAGTCCAGCGCCTGTGACACCCTGGGCACCTGGATCGGGTCGTGTGGTCCGTTGGTGCTGGTCGGGGCCTTGGAGAACCAGACCTGATGCTCCGGCGTGCCCAGGCCGCTTTCGGCGATATGGTCGGCATAGTTGAGGCCGATCGCCATGATCTTGCCGGGCCTGCGGATCGGTGCCAGCAGGTGCACCTGGTCCAGCGGCAGGGCACCCGCCCCGGCCTGGACGATCCTGCGCACCTCCCCCTCGACCTGGGGCCAGGCGGCGATCAGGGCCTTCATCTCCGTCGGCAGGCCGGGCGCGGTGCTGTTCAGGGGCACGACGCGGTCGGCGACGACGGCGCCAATCTGCGGGGTGGTTCCCGCCTCGAACGTGACGAGCTTCATGACAGGTTTCTTGATCAGGCCATGGTCGGCGGTGCGGCGGGGCCCCACTGGACGCCCAGCAGGTCCTGAAGCGTGGCGACGCCCGGCGGGTCGCCAGCGGTGAACAGGTCGCCGTCGGTCCAGTGCTCCAGCGTGTGGCCGAAGGGGTCGCGCCAATAGTCGAAGACCTGGCTGCCCAGGATGTGGCGGCCGACGCCCCACTCGGCGTGCGCGCCGATATCCTTCAGGCGCTGGTGGCCACGCATCAGGTCGTCCAGGTCGGCGACCTCGAACGCGGCATGGTTGAAGCCGGGTCCCTTGGGGCTCTGCGCCAGGAACAGGCTGTGATGGTCGGTCGGCGCGTCGCCCCGGTCGCAGCGCAGGAAGGCGCCCAGGCTGAAGGCAGGTGTCACCTGCACTTCGTCAGAGGTGATGAAGCCGAAGCGGGTCTTGTACCAGTGCTCCGACTCACGAAAGTCGGACACGTTCAGCACGACATGGCCCAGGCGCAGGACGGTGGCGGGGCCCGGCGCGACGCGCTTGACCGCCCGCAGGCGTCCGCGCGCGCTGCCCTGGTTCCACGCCTGGGGTGGTGCGACGGGCAGGGCGGGCGCCTCTGCCTGGCCGGCGACGACCTCCACCGCGTGGCCGTCCGGGTCGGCGAGCATGACGCGGGCGCCACCGCCGGGAAGGTCCAGGGCCTCGACCGCCGCACCGTCGTGCGCGGCAAGCCGCTCCAGGTCGGCCAGGCTGCCGGCCCGCAAGGCGACGCCGGCAAAACCCGCGGCACCCAGCTCGGTCACATGGGCAACGGGGACGGGCCCGCGGCCGCGCATCACCAGCCGGCGCTCGCTCGCCTCGGCCAGGATCAGGCCGAATTCCTCAAGGAACGTGCGCATGGCGCCCAGGTCGGGCGCCCGAAAACGGACAAAGGCGACGTCCTCGACCCGGATGAGGCTCATGGCGGATCCATTAGTTGACGATTTCGTCAAATATGGATCAGGCCATCAGCGCCTGCAAGCATAAAGGTGAACACTGATCAGAAGGCATGCGCTGTCGCCATCTGACCACAGGGTCAGATGCTGGGAGAGTGCGGACAGGGGCGGGGACAGGGGCGGGGACAGGGGCGCGCGGACGCGCAGAAACGCCAGGGGCCGCGCGTGGCGGCCCCTGGTTCACTCAGGAAACAGACGTGGGTGGCCTGGCCGGGGCATGCCCGGCCGGCATCACTTGATCTTGGCTTCCTTGAACTCGACGTGCTTGCGCAGCACGGGATCGTACTTCTTGAAGCTCAGCTTCTCGGTCTTGGTACGGGGGTTCTTCTTGGTCACGTAGAACGTGCCCGTGCCCTCGCTCGAGAGCAGCTTGATCTTCAGCGTGGTCGGCTTGGCCATGACGGACTCCAGGCAATCGCGGCAGGGCGACCCGTGCCGAGAGAAGCCGCGTACCTAAAGGCTGGGCGCGCCATAGTCAAGGTGCGCGGCGAATGTCGGCCCGTCCCTTGCGGTAGGACAGGCGGGGAAAGGTGCTGGACCCGCTGTTCAGGTAGCTGCGCAGCTCCGCCAGCATGAATTCGGTCACGTCCCAGACCGGCAGGCGCAGCGATTCGTCGATCGTGCGGAAGCCAAGGTCGAGCAGTTCGTGCGAGTCGCCGAGCGAGCCCTGGACATTGGCGGAGTCCGCCACGAGGAAGCGGGCGTGGAAGCGCATGGGCGAGTCGGTCGGCGTGATCGCCCGCGCCAGGATGTCGATCCCGTCCAGCGCCGGGGCCAAGCCGGACGCCGTGAACGCCGCCCAGCTGGGCGACGGCACGGGATGCGCGGGGGCGGCCACGCCGATCAGCAGGCCCGTTTCCTCGAAGGTCTCGCGCACCGCGGCCAGCGCCAGCGCCGTCCCCATGGGACCCAGGCGCTGCGCCACGTCGGGGCGCAGCGGCGTGCCAGGCGTCATGGCGCGGTCGGCCGGGTCCAGCTTGCCGCCGGGAAAGACGAAGATGTCGGGCGCGAACTTGTTGCGCGGGGCGCGCCGGCCCATCAGGACCTTGGGCTCCGGCCCCGACCGATCGACAAGGAGCAGGCTGGCGGCATGGCGTGGCCGCACCGGCTTGGTCCCGGCGGCGACGGTGGGCGCGCGGCGCCCCTCGGTCAGCGTGTCGGCCATCAGTCGAACACCAGGACGGGCTTGCCATGGCGGAAGATGTGGACCGGCACCGGGCGCTCCGCCCCGCGCTTTTCCACCAGGTCCTCCAGGTCGTCCAGGATCACGGCGGTGATGCGCGGCACGTCCAGGCCCTTGGCCTCCTGCAGCGGCACCCAGTAGAGGCCTTCGAGTTCGCCGGAGCCCTGCAGGGTGCCGCGCGCATGCTCGGCATCGGCCATGAAGAAGCGAGCATGGAAGCGCATCGGCCGGACGGGCGGGGTGATCGCCCGCGCGACATAGTCCAGCACGTCGGGTGCCGGGGCGACCCCCGTCTCGTAGAAGGCGGACCAGGCCGGGTCCTTGGGCCGCTTCAGCGCGCCCTCGAACGGGCGGCCCACGGCCAGGCCGGTTTCCTCGAACGTCTCGCGGATGGCGGCCAGGGCCAGGGCGTTGGCGCGGTAGATGCTACACGCCTTGGCCAGGCGCTCCAGCACCTCTGGCCGCAAGGGGGTCGGCGGCCGCACGAGGCCGTCGGAGCGGTCGACGCGACCACCCGGAAAGACCCACTGGTTTGGCATGAAGCGATGGTTGGGATGGCGGCGGCCCATCAGGACCTCCGTCTCCTTGGCCGATCCCGTGGCGCTGTTGCGCACCAGGATCAGGGTGGCCGCATCGCGGGGACGGACGGCGCGGCGGCGTGCTTCTGCCTGTTTGGCCGTCTCTTGTGTGTCTGGCGCCTGCGGACCAGGCGCGCGTGTCTCGGTCGTCATTGGGGCGGGAGGTTGCTACCCCCAGGCCCCGCTGTCCAGCTTTCGCTTCCGGTGTTCAGCCGCGCAGGCCTGCCACCGGCGCGGCACTACATGCGGTGTTCGCTGTCGGGCAGGCCGCTGAAGCCGTGCATCCGGCGCGACCATTGGAGTCCCACCAGGGCGCCCTTGATCACCGGCAGCGTCACCAGGCACGAAGCGATGATGGCCACCACCCAGAATGACCAGAACCACAGGGGCGGCGCCGCAATCGTGGTGGACGACCACCAGATGAGGGGCAGCAGGATGTGGCCGATGATCGTGATCGTGAAATAGGGCGGCGCGTCATCGGCACGGTGGTGATGCAACTCCTCGCCACAGGCCGTGCATTCATCCGCCACCTTCAGGTAGGCGCGGAACATCCGGCCATAGCCGCAGGCGGGGCAACGCAGGGCAGCGCCCCGCATCATCGACTGCCAGACCGGCCGATCGGGTTCGGCGGCGGTGGGCAGGGGCCGCGGCGCGGCAATGGTCTCGATTGGCATGGAACCTACCTACGCCGGGAACGTCCCCCGCGCGAGGGGGCGCGACGCGGCGCCACGCCCTTTTTCCTGGTGTCCCTCATCTTTTGCGACGTTTGGTCATAGGCGCCACCCTCGAAGAGGGAGAAGCGCAGCCCCCCGGTCAGCGGTGTCGCCTCCTCCAGGCGGACGCGGACCGCGTCGCCCAGGCGATAGGTTGTGCCCGTCCGCTCGCCTACCAGCGCGTGGGCGTGCTCCACATGGGTGAAGTACTCGTCCCCCAGGTGCGAGATGGGGATCAGGCCGTCCGCCCCGCTTTCGTCCAGCGCCACGAACAGCCCGAAGCGGGCAACGCCGGTGATGCGGCCGCTGAAGATGGCGCCCAGGCGGTCGGCCATGAAGGCCGCCAAGTAACGGTCGGTCGATTCCCGCTCCGCCGCCATCGCCCGCCGTTCCGTGTTCGAGATGTGCTGCGCCGTCTCGGCGAAGCCTTCGTCCTCGTGCGGGCTGAGGCCGCCTTCGCCCAACTTCAGGCCGCGGATCAGGGCCCGATGCACCAGAAGGTCGGCATAGCGACGGATGGGCGAGGTGAAGTGGGCGTAGCGCGCCAGGTTCAGACCGAAATGGCCGATGTTCTCTGGCGAATAGGCGGCCTGGGCCTGGGCCCGCAGGATCACCTCGTGCACCACGCGGGCATGGGGCGTGCCCGCTGCCCGCTCCAGGATGCGGTTGAACTGCGCCGGCTGAAGGCGGCTGCCGCGCGCCAGCTTCAGGTCCAGCGTCGCCAGGAACTCCCGCACCGATTCCACACGCTCCCGCGAGGGGGTGTCGTGCACGCGGTACATGCAGGGCTGGTGCGTCGCCTCCAGCGATTCCGCGGCCGCGACATTGGCCGCGATCATCATCTCCTCGACGATGCGATGGGTGTCCAGGCGCGCGCGGGGGCGGACGTCGACCACGGTCCCGTCCTCGCCCAGCACGATCACCTTCTCTGGCGCGTCGATGTCGAGCGGGCTGCGTTCCGCCCGCGCCCGCATGAGGGCCGACCACGCGCCGTGCAGCGGCTTCAGCACCGGCTCCAGCAGGGCCGCCGCCTCCTCGTCCGGGTTGCCGTCCAGGGCCGACTGCGCGCGCTCATAGGACAGGTTCGCGGCGGACCGCATCAGGGCGCGCTCGAAGCGGTGGCGCAGCTTGGTACCGTGTGCATCCAGCCAGAGGTGCAGTGCCAGGCAGGCGCGATCCTCCCCCGGCAGCAGCGAGCACAGCGTGGACGACAGTTCGTGCGGCAGCATCGGCACGACGCGATCGGGGAAGTAGGCCGAATTGCCCCGGTCGCGCGCCGCCTGGTCCAGGGCGCTGCCGGGCCGCACATAGTGCGCGACGTCGGCGATCGCCACGATGACATGCCAGCCCTCGCCGTCGGCCTCGGCAAAGACGGCGTCGTCATGATCGCGCGCGTCCGACGGATCGATCGTGATGAGGGGTATGGCGCGCAGGTCGACGCGGTCGCCCAGGAGCACGGGCTGGGCGGCGGCTGCCTCCTCCAGGGCGGCGGTGGGGAAGGCCGTGGGGATGCCATGGCCGTGGATCGCGATCAGGCTGATCGCCCGCGCGCTGTCGACGCGACCCAGCCGCTCGCGCACACGGGCGCGCTTCGGCCCGAAGGCCCGCGACTTCAGCACTTCCGCCAGGACCAGTTCGCCAGGCTGGGCGCCGCCCAGGTCCTCGCTGGCCAGGACATAGTCGTATTTGGCGCGCTTGTCGGTCGGCTTCAGGCGGGCCTCGCTGCCGTCCAGCTCGATCACGCCCAGGACGCGATCGAGGTCGGTCGACAGGGTGCGGATGACGCGCGCGACATAGCTGGCCGGCGCATCCTCCGCCTCCGGCTCGACACGCTCAAGGCGGCACAGGATGCGGTCGGTGGGGCCCGGCGCCGGGCCGGCATGGCGGCCGGGCGCCACCACGATGCGCGGCACCGGGCGATCGGGGTCCCACATCGCGGGGCGCGCCGTCAGTTCGCCGTCGACATCGACGTCGACGACTTCCAGCACTGCGACGGCCGGCAACTGGCCCGCGGCCTGAACCGAGCGCCGGCGGTCGCCGCCGATCAGCCCTTCCTCTGCCATCTCGGCCAGCAGGCGCTTCAGCTCGATGCGCTGGTCGCCGGTGATATGGAAGGCGCGCGCGATCTCCCGCTTGCCGACCTTGGCAGCACTCAGTTCCACGAACTTCAGGATCTCGCCCTTGCTGGGAAGGGGGACGACGCGCTTCGCCATGCCGGTCAGCGCCGCCTCATCCGGCGGCGCTGCGCCTTTGCGGCTTGGCCGCGGGCTTGGCCGCCGCCTTCTTGGCCGGGGCCTTCTTGGGCGCAGGTGCCTTGCCGTCCGCCTTGGCCGCGGCCGCCTTCTTGGGCGCGGTCTTGGCCGGCTTGGCGTCGTCGGCAGCGGCTTGCGCGGGCTTGCGCGCCTTGGCCCGGGCCGGTGCCTTGGCCGGAGCCTTCGCTGCCTTGGCCTGCAGCAGGGCCAGGGCCTGGTCCAGCGTCAGGCTGGCGGGATCGGTGCCGCGGGCGATCGTGGCATTGATGCCCCCATGGGCGACATAGGGACCGAAGCGCCCTTCCAGCACCTGGACCATGGCCCCGTCGGCCGGGTGGGCGCCGACTTCGTGAAGGACCTTGGGCTGGCCGCGACCGCGACCCTTGGGCTTTTCCGCAATGACGGTCACGGCCCGGTTCAGGCCGATCGTCAAGGCGTCTTCCGTGGTCTGCAGGCTGGCATAGGTGCCGTCGTGCAGGACATACGGGCCAAAGCGCCCCAGGCCGGCGACGATCGGCTTCTGCGATTCGGGATGGATGCCCACCGTGCGGGGCAGGGACAGAAGTTCCAGCGCACGCTCAAGCGTCAGGGTCGCCGCGTCGACGTCCTTGGGAATGGACGAGCGCTTGGGCTTTTCCTTGGAGCCTTCGACCGGCTCGCCCAGCTGGATGTACTGGCCGAAGCGGCCGGCCTTCAGCGTGACCGCCTGGCCGGTGGCCGGATCGGTGCCCAGGACCCGGTCGCCGCCCGCCTCGTCGCCCTGGGCCTCGGCATTGCCGCCGAACTGCCGCGTGAAGCGGCATTCGGGATAGTTCGAGCAGCCGATGAAGGCGCCGAAGCGGCTGAGCTTCAGGCCCAGGCGACCATCGGCGCAGGACGGGCAGCGCCGCGCGTCGGTGCCGTCGGCGCGCGCCGGGAACAGGTGGGGGCTCAGGGCCTCGTCCAGCGCCTCGATCACCTGGCCGATGCGCAGGTCCTTGGTGTCGCCCACCGCGGCCGAGAAGTCCTGCCAGAAGTCGCGGAGGACCGCCTTCCAGTCGATCTTGCCGGCCGAGATCTCGTCCAGCTTTTCCTCAAGCCCGGCCGTGAAGTCGTACTGGACGTAGCGGGAGAAGAAGTTTTCCAGGAACGCCGTCACCAGGCGGCCCTTGTCGCTGGGGATGAAGCGGTTGCGCTCCATCTCGACATAGGCGCGCTCGCGCAAGGTAGACAGAATCGAGGCATAGGTGGAGGGGCGGCCGATGCCCAGCTCCTCCAGCTTCTTGACCAGGCTGGCCTCGGAATAGCGGGGCGGGGGCTCCGTGAAGTGCTGGTCGGCCGTCACCTTGCGCCGCTCGACGGGCTCGTCCGCCTTGAGCGCCGGCAGGCGCGCGCCATCCTCGTCCGTCTCGTCGTCGCGGCCTTCCTGGTAGAGCGCCAGGAAGCCGTCGAAGGTGACGACCGTCCCCGTCGCCCGCAGGCCCAGGCTGCGGGCGGGATCGCCCAGGTCGACGGTCGTCCGTTCGACGTCGGCGGGCGGCATCTGGCTGGCCATGGCCCGCTTCCAGATCAGGTCGTAGAGCCGGCGCTGGTCGCCGTCGAGATAGCGCGCCATCTGCTCGGGCGTGCGGAAGAAGTCGGTTGGGCGCACCGCCTCGTGCGCTTCCTGCGCGTTCTTCGCCTTGGCCTTGTAGGCGCGGGGCACGTCGGGGACGTATTTCGCGCCGAACTGCGCCTCGATCGCGCGCCGGCAGCCGGCGATCGCCTCGCCCGCCATCTGCACGCCGTCGGTCCGCATGTAGGTGATCAGGCCGACCGTCTCGCCGCCCAGGTCGATGCCCTCGTACAGGCGCTGGGCCAGTTGCATCGTCCGCTTGGCGTCGAAGCCCAGCTTGCGCGCGGCTTCCTGCTGCAGGGTCGAGGTGGTGAACGGCGGTGCCGGATGGCGCTTGCCGGGCCGGGTCTCGACGCGGGTCACGCTGAAGCTTGTCGCCTCGATCCGCGCCTTGGCGTCGTGGGCCTGCTCGGCATTGGCCAGGTCGAAGCGGTCCAGCTTGCGGCCGTCGCGCTCGACCAGGCGGGCGGTGAAGCTCTGCCCCCCTTGCGCCGCGACCAGTGCGTCGACCGTCCAGTACTCGCGGGCGCGGAACGCCTCGATCTCGATCTCGCGCTCGCAGATCAGGCGCAGCGCCACCGACTGCACGCGGCCCGCCGAACGCGCGCCCGGCAGCTTGCGCCACAGCACGGGCGACAGGGTGAAACCGACCAGGTAGTCGAGCGCACGGCGCGCCAGATAGGCCTGGACCAGTTCCTGGTCCAGCTGGCGGGGATTGCGCATGGCCGTGGTCACGGCGTTGCGCGTGATCTCGTTGAAGACCACACGGCTGACCGGGATCTTCTTCAGCGCACCCTTGGCCTGCAGGATCTCAAGGACGTGCCAGGAAATCGCCTCGCCCTCGCGATCGGGGTCGGTCGCCAGATAAAGGTGACCCGCCCCCTTCAGCGCGCGGGCAATGTCGTTCATGCGCTTGGCGCTGTCGCTTTCGACCTGCCACAGCATGGCGAAGTCGTCGTCGGGCAGCACGGAGCCATCCTTGGCCGGCAGATCCCGGACATGGCCATAGCTGGCGAGAACGACATAGTCCTGACCAAGGTACTTGTTGATCGTCTTGGCCTTGGCGGGCGACTCGACGACGACGACGTCCATGCGTTCGGTTGCGCCTCTAGAAACTCGGACTGCCGCCGGAACGGGCGGCCAGGGCCGGAAATGTCACGACATCAAGGGGTTGAAACAGCGGCGTCGGGTCCGGCCGGGCATACGACATGTCCATTGTCAGGCTCCCACGACACGCCAGCACCACGCCGCTCGCCGCCAGGGCCCGCCGATCAGGCCCAGGATACGCGGTTGCCCGACTGACGGGTCACGCGGCCGGCCAACTCGAACTCCAGCAAAATGGTCAAGACGATGGGGAGTGTCAAACCGGAGTGTTCCACGATGGTGTCCACGCTGACCGGCGTCGGGCCCAGAAGCTCCGCAATCCGCGCCTGGCCGCCATCGGCGTCGAAGGCCTCGTCCGGCGCCTGGCGCAGCTCCTCCAGCAGCCGCGCATGGCGGGGCAGGGGCCCGATGCGGGTCTGGGCCAGCGCCCCCACCACCTCCATCACATCGGCTGCATGGCGGGTCAGCGTCGCCCCCTCGCGGATCAGGCCATTGGTCCCCTCGCAGCGCGGGTCGAGCGGGGAGCCGGGCACGGCCAGCACTTCCCGCCCTGCGTCGAGGGCCAGCCGCGCCGTGCCAAGGGAGCCGGAGCGGGCCGCCGCCTCCACCACCACCACGCCCAGGGACAGGCCGGCGATGATGCGGTTGCGGCGCGGAAAGTGGCGCGCCATCGGGCGGTTGCCCGGCGGCATCTCGGCCAGCAGCACGCCCTCCTCCGCGATCTGTTCCTGAAGCTGGGCGTTCTCGGGCGGAAAGACCGTGTCGATACCCCCGGCTATGACGGCGATCGTGCCACCCGCCAGGCTGCCCCGGTGGGCGGCGGTGTCGATGCCGCGGGCAAGGCCAGAGGCGATGACCAGACCCGCCTGGGCCAGGTCCGCCGCCATCCGCTCCGCCAGACGAAGGCCGGCGGCGGAGGCGTTGCGGGCGCCCACGATCGCGACGGTGGGACGGGCCAGGAGCTCGGCCCGGCCGCGCAGCGACAGCACCGGGGGTGCCGATTCCAGGCTGGCCAGGGCCGCCGGATACTCGGCGTCGCCCTGGATCAGCAGGCGCGCCCCGGCCCGCTCGTTGGCCTCCATCTCGGCCTGCGCTGCGGCGACCGGGGGCACCGCCGGGGCCTCGCGCCGGCCGCCGCGCCGGGCGAGGCCGGGAAGCGCCGCGAGCGCCGCGGACGGGGTGCGGTAGCGCGCCAGCAATTGGCGGAAGGCGACGGGTCCAACGCCCGGCGTGCGAATCAGGCGCAGCGCGTCCTGCCGCTGCAGCTGCCTGCGCGCATCGTCCTGGATCACCTGTGCTTGCGCTGCCGGCACGCCGACCGTCCTGTTGTAGGGTTCCCCGACAGTCGCAGTGTTCGATTTTTGTTCGGGGTCGTCAAGGTCGGCGGGTGGGAATCATCAACCCAGGGTGGCGTCGACCGGGTGCTTCGCATAGAAGACGGTCACCTCGTCGTCGATCTCATAGGTCAGGGGCGTGTGGGCCGGGAACCACAGCACGTCGCCGACCTCGCCCTGGTAGGTGACACCCCCGGACACGACGCGCATGGCCCCCTTCAGGATCACCACGAACTCGTCGAAGGGCAGCGCCCAGCTGGCCGTCTGCCGGCCATAGATGACGATCCCCCCGCCCATGGAGCGGCTGATCTCCGGCCCCACCAGGCGGGCAATGCGTGCCTCGCCCCGCAAGGGGTCGGCCGGATCACCGATATAGGGTTCGAAATGTCGCTCGGACGCCTTGAAGCAGCGGATTCCGGTGGCGGTCGGGGTAGGGTTGGTCATGAGCGAGACAATGGCCCAATCGCCCGCCTGGGCCAAGGTACGGTCCGCGGCGCAAGGCCTGTTCGGGGTGGAGGAAGGGACCTCCTACGGCACCCCCGCCCTGCGTGCCGGAAAGGCCTTCCTGGCCCGCCTGCGGGAGGACGGCACGACGCTGGCCGCCAAGGTGGGCTTTGCCGAGCGCGACCTTTACCTGGCGGCAGAGCCGGACGTGTTCTTCACGACGCCGCATTATGAGGGCTATCCCATGGTCCTGGTGCGCCTGGACGTGGTGGAGCCCCAGACCCTGCGCGCCGTCCTGATCGCCGCATGGCGTGCCCAGGCCCCCCGCCGCCTGGTCAAGGCGTGGGAGGCGGGGGGTTAGACGGCGTCGACGGACCCGGTGGCGCGATGCGTGGCCCGCTACTCGAACAGGCGGTGGCCGACAGGGTCCAGGAAGAGGAAGCCGTAAGGCGGGAGCACGCGGCGTGACCCGGCCGCCGTCACGGTCTGGGCCTTGTCCGTCAGGTTGAAGGCGGCAAGCACGGTCTGCGCACCTTCGGTCCGCTCGATCAGCAGCGTGCCGTCCACGCTGTCCAGGAAGCGGATGCTGCCCGTTACCAGGGCAGGGACGCTATGGCGCCAGGCCAGCAGGCGGCGGGCGAAGCTCAAGGTCGACGCGGGATCGCGTTCCTGCTGGTCGACGGCCAGGCCGCGGTGGCGCGGCTCCACCGGCAGCCAGGGCTGGGCCTCGCCGTCGCTGAAGCCGGCATGGCGCGCCTCGGCCGCCCAGGGCATGGGCGTGCGGCAGCCGTCCCGTCCCTTCCATTCCGGCCAGTTGCGGATGCCGTCGGGGTCACGCAGGCGACCGAAGGGGACGCGGGCCTCTGGCAGGCCCAGTTCCTCACCCTGGTAGAGGAACAGCGTGCCGCGCAGCGTGACCAGGAGGGCCAGGATCAGGGCGTGGAACGCCGCCGGCGGCTCCGCCCCGCCCCAGCGCGTGGCGACGCGCGCGACGTCATGGTTGCCGAACGACCAGGACGGCCAGACATCCTCGCCGGCCAGTTTCTCGACGACGTCCCGGATATGGGCGGCGTCGAACGTGTCCTTCAGGAAGATGAAGCTGTAGGCGGTGTGGATCGGGCCGGACGTGTACTCGCGCATGCGTTCGACCGCCTCGTGGCTGCCGATCTCGGCCACCGCGAAGGTGCCGGGCCACTGTTCCATCAACGCGCGCAGCCGCCTCAGGAAGTCCAGGGTCTGTGGCCTGGACCGGTTGTAGATCTGCTCCTGCAGGTCGACCGCCTTGACCGGTGTCGCCACCTTGCGCGGCGGGTTCGAGCGCAGGTCCCGGTCGTGGAAATAGAAGTTCGCCGCATCCAGGCGGAACCCGTCGATCCCATGGTTCAGCCAGAAGCGGGCCACATCGAAGACCGCCGCCTCCACCTCCGGGTTCCACAGGTTGAGGTCGGGCTGCTCGCGCAGGAAATTGTGCAGGTAGTACTGCCGCCGCCGGGTGTCCCATTCCCAGGCCATGCCGCCGAACATGGACAGCCAGTTGTTGGGCGGGCTGCCATCCGGCCGCGGGTCCGCCCAGACATACCAGTCGGCCTTCGGGTTGGTGCGGCTGCCCCGGCTTTCCTGGAACCAGGGATGGCGGTCGGACGTGTGGGAATAGACCTGGTCGATGATGACCTTCAGCCCCAGGCCGTGGGCCCGGGCGACCAGCCGCTCGAAATCGCGGATCGTGCCGAAGCGCGGATCGACCCCGCAGAAGTCCGAGATGTCGTAGCCGAAGTCCCGCATGGGCGAGGTGAAGAACGGCGACAGCCACACCCCGTCGACATTGAGCGAGGCGATATAGGGCAGCTTGGCCGTCACCCCTGCCAGATCGCCTATGCCGTCCCCGTTCGAGTCGCGAAAACTCCAGGGATAGACCTGGTAGATCACCGCCCCCCGCCACCACGTCAGCGCCGGGTCGGGGGCGGACGGGGTTTCCGGTTCGGTCTTGCGGGGATTTCGTGCGGGCATGGATCGAGTTCCGGGGACAGCACTGCCGCATTGAATGCGCCGACGGACCTAGGACACGCCCAGCCGAAACGCAAGATGCGCGTGCCCCATCGTGTCAGGCGAGGGCGGCGCGATAGTGCTCGGCCATGTCCCTGCTGAAGCAGGCAAAGATCACCTGCCGCAACGACTCAGCCTGGACCAGGCCTTCCCGCACGGCGGCGATCGCAATCCTCGTCGCCCGGTCCACCGGAAAGCGGTAGACGCCCGTGGAGATCGCGGGAAATGCAACGGAGCCAATGCCGTGCCGGCCGGCAAGCGCCAGGGACTCGCGGTAGCACGACGCAAGCAGCGCGTCCTCGCTGTGCGCCCCACCTTGCCAGACCGGTCCCACCGTGTGGATGACGTAGCGGGCTTTCAGGCGGTGCCCGCCGGTGATCCTTGCCTGTCCAGTCTTGCAGCCGTTCAGCGTGCGGCATTCCTGGAGAAGCCCTGGTCCGGCCGCGCGATGAATGGCCCCGTCGACACCGCCGCCGCCCAGCAGGCTTGTATTCGCAGCGTTCACGATGGCGTCGACATCGAGACCCGTGATGTCGCCTTCGAAGACTTCCAGCCGGGCCGTCATCGGTTGCCGTCCGTCAGGCCGGGGGGGCCTTGTGGCGGGCGCCGAACTTCGGTTCGGTGCCGGACAGCAGGCGGCGGATGTTGCCGTGGTGCATGGACCAGATCAGGGCGGCACCAAAGGCGGCCAGCGCCACGATGGCAGGCCCGTCCAGGAAGTACGCCGCGATCGGCCCCGCCAGCGCCGCCGTCAGCGAGGCGACGGACGAGATGCGGAAGATGGCCGCCATCACGGCCCAGGCGGCGCAGCAGGCAAGGCCTACGGGGAAGGCGATGGCCAGCATCGTGCCCAGGAACGTGGCGACCGCCTTGCCCCCCTTGAAGCCGAGCCAGACGGGAAAGCAATGGCCGAAGCAGGCGGCCCCGCCGGCAACCGCTGCCGCATCGCGCGACAGCAGGGCCCAGAACAGGCCGACCGCGATCGCCCCCTTGCCCGAATCCAGGATCAGGACGGCAAAGGCCAGCGGCTTGTTCCCCGTGCGCAGGGCATTGGAGAAGCCGATGTTGCCGGAGCCGATCTTGCGGATGTCGCCCAGGCCGGCCGCCCGGGTCAGCACCAGGCCGAATGGGACGGAGCCCAGGAAATAGCCGCCAACCAGCGCCAGGACCAGGTCCAGGATCATCGCCTCAGCCCCCGAACACGGTGCGGCCGGCCACGACAGTGCGCCGCACACGGCCCTGGATCGGCCGCCCATCATAGGGCGAATTCTTGGACTTGGAGCGCAGCTTCTCGGCCCGGATGATCCAGGGAGCCTCGGGGTCAAAGACGAAGAAGTCGGCCTTCGCCCCGGCCTTCAGCACGCCGCGATTGAGCCCCAGCAGACGCGCCGGGTTGATCGTCATGCGGGCCAGCAGGTCAAGCAGCGACAGGTAGCCGTTCAGGTGCAGTTCAAGCGCGATCGGCAGCATCGTCTCCAGCCCGATCACGCCTGAAGCGGCCTGGGCGAAGGGTTGGCGCTTGCTTTCCTGGTCCTGGGGATCGTGGCTGGACGAGATCACGTCGATCGTCCCGTCCCGCAGCCCTTCCACGATCGCCAGCCGGTCCGCCTCTGCCCGCAGCGGTGGGGAGGTCTTGGCAAAGGTGCGATACTCCGCGACCGCGGTCTCGTTCAGCGCGAAATGGTGGGGGGACACGCCGCAGGTGACCGCCAGGCCGCGTTCCTTGGCCCCGCGGATGACCTCCAGGCTGTCGGCGCAGCTGACCTGGGCGACGTGGTAGCGCGCACCCGTCAGGGCGACCAGGCGCACGTCGCGTTCGATCTGGATTGCCTCAGCCGCGGCCGGGATCCCGGGCAGGCCCAGGCGGGTTGCCACCTCGCCCTCGTTCATGGCGCCGGTGGAGAGGCGCGGCTCCTCCGCATGCTGCACGACGAGCATGCCAAAGCCGGTGGCGTAGGACAGCGCCCGGCGCAGGACCAGGGCATCCGCCACGGCGTGCCGGCCATCGGTGAAGGCGACGGCGCCCGCCGCCTTCAGCAGCCCCATCTCGGCCATCTCCTTGCCGGCCAGGCCCTTTGTGATGCCGGCCATGGCATGCACCCGCACGTCCGAGGTCACCCGGGCGCGGCGTTCGACATAGTCGACCAGGGCGGGCTCGTCGATCGGCGGCTCGGTGTTCGGCATCATGATCATGGTCGTGATGCCGCCGGCCGCGGCCGCCTTGCTCGCGCTCTCGATCGTCTCCATGTGCTCGGCGCCGGGCTCGCCGATGAATACGCGCATGTCGATCAGGCCGGGCGCCAGGCAGTCGCCGCCGCAGTCGATCACCGCGACATCGGCGGGAATGCCGTCGGCGAACAGGCGCGGCCCGGCGTCCAGGATCTCGCCCCCTTGCGTCAGCAGAGCGCCTGGTGCGTCCAGCCGCGTGGCGGGATCCAGCAGCCGCGCGTTGACATAGGCGATGCGGCGGCCGTCGGCCGGTGCGGGCGCGGTCACGGCGACACCCCGCCCACGTCCTGCAGGTTGCGGGTCAGGACGTCGAGGCAGGCCATGCGGACCGCGACGCCCATCTCGACCTGCTCCCGGATGACGCTGCGGTTGATGTCGTCGGCGACCACGCTGTCGATCTCCACGCCGCGGTTCATTGGGCCAGGATGCATGATGAGGGCATTGGGCTTGGCCGCTTCCAGCTTGGCCTGGTCCAGGCCCCAGAAGTGGAAATACTCCCGCAAGGAAGGCACGAAGCCACCCTGCATCCGCTCTGTCTGCAGGCGCAGCATCATGACGATGTCGGCATCGCGCAGGCCTTCGCGCATGTCGTGAAAGACGCTGACGCCCAGGCGGTCCACGAACTTGGGTATCAGCGTGGGCGGTGCCACGACGCGGACCTGTGCGCCCGTGGCCAGCAGCAGGTGGATGTTCGAGCGCGCGACCCGGCTGTGCAAAATGTCGCCGCAGATCGCCACGATCAGGTTGTCCAGCCGGCCCAGGCGGCGGCGGATGGTCAAGGCGTCCAGCAGGGCCTGCGTCGGGTGTTCATGGGCGCCGTCGCCCGCATTGATGACGGCGCAATCGACCTTCTGCGACAGGAGTTCGACCGCGCCCGAATCGCCGTGCCGCACCACCAGAACGTCGGGGTGCATGGCATTGAGGGTGAGGGCGGTGTCGAGCAGCGTCTCGCCCTTCTGCACGGCCGAGCGGGCGACGGCCATGTTGATGACGTCCGCGCCCAGGCGCTTGCCCGCCAGTTCGAACGAGGTCGAGGTGCGGGTCGATGTTTCGAAGAACAGGTTGATCTGGGTCCGGCCGCGCATCACGGCGCGCTTCTTGTCGACCTGACGGCTCAGCTCGACATAGGTTTCGGACAGGTCCAGCAGCCCTGCGATGGTCTGGGCCGACAGGCCCTCGATCCCGAGCAGGTGGCGGTGCGGATAGGGTGAGGGGGCGGGGGGCGCTGGGTCAGGCATCAAAGCCGGACGTATAGGCTTGGACCCCGCCCGCATCAAGGGCCGTGCGTCCGCCCGCGCCCCGAACAGGGCGCGGGCGGTTGCTCATAGCGGCTTTTCGGAGGGACGGGTCGACAGCGCGAAGAGGATCTGCGCCTTGCGTTCGTCCTTGGGCACGCCCAGGCCCTCGGCATACAGCACGCCCAGGTTGTACTGCGCCATGTTGAAGCCCTGGTCGGCCGAGCGCTGGTACCAGCGCGCGGCCTCCAGATAGTCCTGCTTCACGCCGTTGCCGTTGTCGAACATCGTGCCCAGGTCGAACTGGGCAAAGGCATGGCCCTGCTCGGCCGCATAGCTGTACCAGGCCAGCGCCTGCTCGTAATCCTGCGGCACCAGGATGCCGTCGCGATAGACGGTGCCAAGCGT
Source organism: Zavarzinia sp. CC-PAN008 (assembly GCF_051903925.1). GTDB lineage: Bacteria > Pseudomonadota > Alphaproteobacteria > Zavarziniales > Zavarziniaceae. The sequence continues at coordinate 3,721,698 of NZ_CP173678.1, read as the reverse complement.
GAACGTGCACTCGACGAAACCGTTCTCGCTCAACTGCTTCAACTGCTCGATGTATTCGGGATACAGGCCCCGCTTGTAGAGGTCGTCCGCCTCGCCACAGGCATAGGCCGGCGCCTGGGTCTGCAATATGCCCAGGCCGAGTATCATGCCCCAGAGCCACCGACGCATCCGCGACCCTCCCCGCGTGTCGTTTATCGACAAAAGTCTGCGGGAAGAGGATCGGGAAAACAATGTTCGACATCACAGGATGGCGCCGTTCAGGACCAGCCCGAATGGATAGGTCGAACGATGTTCAAGACAGTCCCGACCGGTCTCAGACCAGGCCCAGCTGCTCGCGCCGCGACCAGCGATGCAGCATCAGGCAGGCCAGCACCATGATCGCCCCGGCCAGGCCGATCCAGATGCCAAAGCCGTCCAGCCCCGCCCACAGGCCGAGGGCCGCGGCAGCGGGGAAGCCCAGGCCCCAATAGCCGATGCCGGTCAGCACCATCGGCACGCGCGTGTCCTTCAGGCCGCGCAGGGCACCGGCCGCCACCACCTGGGCCCCGTCGCCCAGCTGGAACAGGGCGGCGAGCGCCAGGAAGCCCGTGGCAATGCGTGCCGCCTCCCAGGTTGCGGGGTCCGACAGGTCCAGGAACAGCCCGATCAGCAGCACCGGCGCCAGCCACAGGACCAGGCCCATCGATCCCATGAACACGGCGCTGATCCCTTGTGCCGTCCAGCCCGCCAGGCCCACGCCGGCCCGGTCACGCCGCCCCGCGGCAATGCCGACCCGCACTGTCGCCGCCTGGGCGATGCCCAGGGGCACCATGAAGGTCAGGCTGGCTACCTGCATCACGATGGCGTGCGCCGCCACGCTGGCCGTGCTGATCGTGCCCATCAGCAGGCCGGCGCCGCCGAACACGCAGGTTTCCATCAGCATGGCAGCACTCATCGGCAGGCCGATGCGGATCAGTTCGCCCAGGCGGGCCCAGTCCGCGCGCCACCAGCGGCCCAGGATCGCATGCCGCCGGAACCGCCGCTCGACCAGCACGAAGCCAAGCAGCATCAGGAAGCTCAGCCAATTGGCGCTGGCCCCGGCAATGCCGGCCCCCAGGATGCCCAGGCGCGGCAGGCCAAAGGCGCCGAAGACCAGGCCATAGCAGATGAAGGCGTTGAGAATCAGCGCGATGATCGAGATCACCATGGCCGCCTTGGGCCGCTCCCGCACCGCGAGGAGCGAGCGCAGGACCATGAACCCCCAGGCCGGGGGCAGGGCCCAGGCATAGCCCATCAGGTACAGCCCGGCATCGGCAGCCAGCTTCGGCTGCTGCCCGGCCAGCAGCAGGAATGCCTCGGCCTGGGACAGCAGCAGGATGGTGGGGACGCCCAGCAGGGCGCACAGCCAAAGCCCCTTGCGCACCGTGCGCCGCAGTTCGCGCAAGGTATGGCGCCGCGCCCCCACGGCCTGCGCCATCATGGGCGCCGTCGCCGCCGCCAGGCCGAAGCCCAGGGCGAAGAAGGCATGCGCGACCATGGCGCCCAGGGAACCGGCGGCCAGCGCGTCGGGGTGCATGTGGCCCAGGATCACCAGTTCGGTCGTGGCGATCAGCAGCTGCCCCAGGTTGGTCAGCATCAGTGGCCACGCCAGTGCCAGCATGGCCCGGATCTCTGGCCGCCAGGCGGCTGGCGCAGGGGTCATGACGGCGGAGGTGCTCATTTACGCAGGACCTGGAACCGGAGGGGCCGCGGATCATAGCGACAGCCGGTCGCACCCGCCACCGCCGAGCCCCACGATTTTCTGCCCCCGGATCTGTCGGCCCGCGCCATGCCGCGCCGTCCTTGAGACGCGACCACGATGAAACGGAGACGCATGATGAGCAGCACGGGCGAACGCGACCTGGTCCTGACCCGCATCCTCAAGGCGCCGGTGGCAAGTCTTTGGCGCTGCTGGACGGAGCCGGCGCTGCTGGAGCAATGGTTCTGCCCCAAGCCGTGGCAAGTGACCGACGCCGTGCTGGACGTGCGGGCAGGCGGCACCAATGCCTTCACCATGCGGGGGCCGGAGGGGGAGGTGATGCCCAATTCGGGCGTCTACCTTGAGGTTGTGCCGGAACGCAGGCTGGTGGTGACGGATGCCTATTCGGTCGGCTGGGTGCCCTCGGAAAAGCCGTTCTTCACTGGCATCATCACGTTCGAGGACCTGGGCGACGGCACCACGCGCTATGTCGCCACCGCGCGCCACTGGACGGTGGAGGATTGCCGCAACCACGAGGCGATGGGCTTCCACGACGGCTGGGGCATCTGCGCCGACCAGTTGGAGGCCCTGGCCCAGACCCTGTGAGGGCGTCGGGGCGGCGGCCTCATCCGAGCCCTCGCCCCAATAACCTGAAGGAGGGGCTTGATCGACGTCCCAGACCCGCTCAGCGGGGCTGGCGGCCCATCGCATAGAACTCGCCGTTGGGCCGCATGGAGGTCAGGTTGGCCATGCGGTTGCTGAGCGCGAAGAAGGCGGCGATGGCACCGATGTCCCAGATGGCCTCGTCATCGAAGCCATGGGCGTGGAGTGCCTCGAAGTCTGCATCGCCAACGGCTTGCGCTTCCCTCGACACCTTGAGCGCGAAGGCCAGCATCGCTTTCTGCCGATCCGTCAGGTCGGCCTTGCGGTAATTGACGGCGACCTGGTCGGCGATCAGCGGGTTCTTCGCGCGGATTCTCAGGATGGCGCCGTGGGCCACCACGCAGTACTGGCATTCGTTGGCGGCGGAGGTGGCCACGACGATCATCTCGCGCTCGGCCTTGGTCAGGGGGCCGTCCTTCTCCATCAGCGCGTCATGGTAGTCGAAGAACGCCCGCGCCTCGGCCGGCCTGTGAGCCAGCGCCAGGAAGACGTTGGGAATGAAGCCGGATTTTTCCTGGACCGCCAGGATGCGGGTGCGCAGGTCCTCTGGCAGGTCGAGGACGTCGGGCACGGGGAAACGGCTGATCGGCGTCATCTAGGTCTCCACTATGGCGACGACCTGATCCTCGGTCACCGCGTCGCCCTCGACCACCAGGATCTGGATCAGCGTGCCGGCCCGCGGGGTGGGCACCGGAATCTCCATCTTCATGGATTCCAGGATCAGGATCGTGTCGTCCTCGCCCAGGCTCGCACCCGGCGCCGCTTCGATCTTCCAGACCTTTCCGGCCACCTCGGACCGGACCTTGATGCTGGCCATCAGGATGTCTCCTCCGCGACCAGCACGCCGTCGCGCACGACCCGGAAGAAGCAGGACCGGGCGCCGGTATGGCAGGCCGGACCTTTCTGGCTGACCTGCATCAGGATCGTATCGCCGTCGCAGTCCAGGCGCAGTTCGCGCAGGTGCTGCTCGTGCCCCGACGTATCGCCCTTGCGCCACAATTCCTGGCGCGAGCGGGACCAGTAGACGACGCGGCCCGTCGCCAGCGTCAGCCGCAGCGATTCGGCGTTCATCCAGGCCATCATCAGGACGGCGCCATCGTCCGCGTCCTGGGCGATGGCGGGGACCAGGCCATCGGCGTCGTAGCGGACCTGGGAGAGGATCGATTCATAGGTGTCGGACATGGCATCACGCTGGGATGGCGGCGGCGCGGGCGAATCCTGCGTCCAGGTCGGCGATCAGGTCCTCGACCGCCTCCAGCCCGGCATGGAAGCGCAGCAGGGGGCCGGCCGACTGCCAGGGCACGACGCTGCGCTGCCCCTCGGGATGGGCGGGAATGACCAGGCTCTCGAAGCCGCCCCAGGAATAGCCCATGCCGAAATAGCGCAGGCCGTCGAGCAGGGCGGCCAGGGCGGCATGCGGCAGGGGCTTCAGTTCGCAGCCGAACAGGCCGCACGCCCCGGTGAAGTCGCGCGCCCACAGGGCATGGCCGGGATCATCGGACAGGGCAGGGTGCAGGACGCGCGCCACTTCCGGCCGGGCGGCCAGCCATTGGGCCAGCGCGATGCCGGTCGCCTGGTGCTGGCGCATGCGCACGTCCAGGGTGCGGATGCCGCGGGTGCCGAGATAGAGGTCGTCGGGGCCCGCGGCCAGGCCCAGGTCGCCCGCCATGTCGCGGATCGCGGGGAAGGTCGCCTCGTCCGCCACGATCACGCCCAGCATCGCGTCGGAGTGACCGACCAGGTACTTCGTCGCCGCCTGGAGGGAGACGGCGCAGCCCAGCGTCAGCGGCTTCAGCACCAGTCCGGCGCCCCAGGTATTGTCGATCACGGGCACCGCACCGGCCGCCCGCGCGGCCGCGGCGATGGCCGGCACGTCCTGGACTTCGAAGGTGAGGGAGCCTGGACTTTCCATGTAGACGACGCGTGTGTTCGGCCGGATCAGCGCAGCGATCCCGGCGCCGATGCGCGGGTCATAGTAGGTCGTCTCCACCCCGAAGCGCTTCAGCAGGCCGTTGCACAGGATCCGGGTGGGGCCATAGACGCTGTCGGCAACCAGGACATGGTCGCCCGCCTGGACAAAGGCCAGCAGCGCCACGCTGATGGCGCTGACGCCGGACGGCACGGCGACGGCATCGTGGCCGCGCTCCAGCGCCGTCACGGCATCGGTGAACGCCCAGGACGTCGGCGTGCCGCGCCGGCCATAGCGCATCCGCCGGCCCTGCATCCTGGGGATGTTCTCGATCGCCTCCAGGTTCGGGAAGAGCACGGTCGACACGTGATAGACGGGTGTGTTGACCGCCCCGCCATGGGCCTGGGGATCGCGCCCGGCATGCACCGCCAGGGTTGCATCGCGGCCGCCATGGGGGGCGGGACCGGCTGCGGGTGAACCCGGCTTCGACGTCGAGGAATCGCTCATGGGGGCCGCGCCGTGACAGGAAGGTCTGCCTGATTACCGCATGCCCGGGCCTGGCGGAACCGCCCAAGCGCGGAGGCCGTCGCTTGCGCTGCAGGAATGGCCAGTATTCATGCACCGTGCCCAGACTTGTCGCAGGCCGCTCAATCGGCAAGCAGGCTTGCGGACGCGACCTTCTGGCGGGCCGGGAAAGACCCGTATCGCCCTGCTCGTGTTGAGGGGATTGCCTTGACGCCCCGCGCTTGCCTCATGCTACGGTTTGATTGCGATGCGGCAGGCATCGCCGGGCCGGGGGGTCCGGTTCAAGACAGGGAGATTGCCAATGACCTTGGTCCGCTTTACCGCGGCCGTTGCCGGGACTTTCCTGGCCGCCGGCGCCGTGCAGGCCGCGACGCTCGACGACGTCAAGGCAAAGGGTTTCGTCCAATGCGGTGTCAGCCAGGGCCTGCCCGGGTTCTCCAACCCGGACGAGAGCGGCAACTGGTCCGGCCTTGACGTCGACGTGTGCCGGGCCGTGGCGGCGGCCATCTTCGGCGATGCGAGCAAGGTGAAGTACACGTCGCTTTCGGCCAAGGACCGCTTTACCGCGCTGCAGTCGGGTGAGATCGACATCCTCAGCCGCAATTCGACCTGGACGCTGGGCCGCGACACGTCGCTGGGCCTCGATTTCGTGGCGGTCAACTATTATGACGGCCAGGGCTTCATCGTGAAGGCCGAGCTGGGCGTGAAGAGCGCCATGGAACTGGCCGGCGCCAGCGTCTGCACCGAGACGGGCACGACGACCGAGCTCAACCTCGCCGACTTCTTCCGCACCAACAACCTGGAATACAAGCCCGTCGTCTTCGCCAAGAACGACGAAGCCGTGCAGGCCTTCGCCGAAGGGCGCTGCGACGCCTATACCACCGACCAGTCGGGCCTCTATGCCAATCGGCTGAAGCTGGCCGATCCCGCGAGCGCCATCGTCCTGCCCGAGATCATCTCCAAGGAGCCGCTGGGCCCGGCCGTGCGCCATGGCGACAGCCAGTGGGGCGACGTCGTGCGCTGGTCCTACTACGCCATGGTCGGCGCCGAGGAATACGGCGTGACGTCGGCCAATGTCGACGAGATGAAGTCCAGCACCAACCCCGAGATCAAGCGCCTGCTGGGTGTCGAGGGTGAACTGGGCGCGGGCCTGGGCCTGCCCAATGACTGGGCCTATCACATCATTAAGAACGTCGGTAATTACGGCGAAAGCTTCGACCGCAACGTGGGCGAAGGCTCGCCGCTGAAGATCGCCCGCGGGGTCAACGGGCAGTGGAACAAGGGCGGCCTGCAATACGCTCCGCCGTTCCGTTGATCGGCCGCTGACGCATTCAGACCGACGCGGATGCTGTCTGCCCGTCCGGTTCGATGAACCAGTCCGGACCGCATCCCGTCCCACTTACAGACAGCCCCCCGCCGCCCAAGGCGGGGGGTGACCCGGCGGCGCCCAGCCCATCCTGCGGTACGGGGCCCCAAACAGATGGTGCCCCTTCATGACCGACCAGACGGCCGGCCGGGCGCCAGCAATTCCCTTCTGGCGCGACCCGACCATCCGCTCCCTGATCATTCAGGCGGTGCTGCTGGTCGTCGTGCTGGGGACCGGCTGGATCCTGTTCAAGACCGCCACCGACAACATGGCCAAGCAGGGCATCGCCTCCGGCTTTGCCTTCCTGGATCGCCATGCCGGCTTCGACATTTCGATGTCGATGATCGACTACCCGCAGAATGCCTCCTATGGGCGGGCGCTGCTGGTTGGCCTGGTCAATACCCTGCTGGTGTCGGCGATCGGCATCGTGGTGGCGACGGTGATCGGCTTCCTGGTCGGCATTGCCCGCCTGTCGTCCAACTGGCTCGTGGCCCAGATGGCCACCGTCTATGTCGAGACGCTGCGCAACACGCCGCTGCTGCTGCAGATCCTGTTCTGGTACTTCGCGGTGCTGCGCTCGCTGCCAGGCATCCGGCAGAGCGTCGAATTGCTGCCGGGCGTCCTGATCAACAATCGCGGCCTCTATGTGCCGCGGATCGAGCAATTGCCCGGCTTTGACGCGATCTGGATCGCGGGCCTGGTGGCCCTGGTCGCGGCCTTTGCGATCGGACGCTGGGCCCGGGCGCGGCAGTTGCGCACCGGCCAGCCCTTCCCGTCGTTCTGGGTGGGCCTTGGCCTGGTGGTCGGCCTGCCCCTGCTGGCCGGGCTGGCGATGGGCGTGCCGCTGAACCTGTCCCCGCCGGAAATCCCCGGGCCGGGGCAGGGCTTCAACATCGTGGGCGGCTTCGTCCTGCTGCCGGAGCTTGTGGCCCTTGTCGTGGCGCTCAGCCTCTACACCGCCTCGTTCATCGCGGAGGTGGTGCGCGGCGGCATCCTGTCGGTCAGTCGCGGCCAGACGGAGGCCGCGCAGGCGCTGGGCCTGACCCGTGGCCAGACGATGCGCCTGGTCGTGGTGCCCCAGGCCATGCGGGTCGTCGTGCCGCCGCTGACCTCGCAATACCTGAACCTGGTCAAGAACTCGTCGCTGGCGACAGCGATCGCCTATCCCGACCTGGTTCAGGTCTTTGCCGGGACGGTGCTGAACCAGACCGGCCAGGCGGTCGAGGTGATCGCAGTCACCATGGCGATCTACCTGTCGCTCAGCCTGATCATCTCGGCCGCGATGAACTGGTACAACGCCCGCATCAAGCTGGTGGAACGATGAGCATGGACGATGTCGGCGTCCCCCGGCTGCCGCTTCATACTCGGGGCATCACCTGGACGCGCCAGAACCTGTTCTCGTCGTGGAGCAATACCCTCCTGACGGTCCTGGCGATCTATCTGCTGTGGCTCACCATCCCGCCGATGCTGAACTGGCTGATCTTCGACAGCGTCGTGTCGGGGACTGACAAGTCGGCCTGCCAGGGGGCGGAAGGCGCCTGCTGGACCTTCGTCAAGATGAACCTGGGCCAGTTCATCTATGGCTTCTATCCCGTGGACGAGCGCTGGCGCGTCGACCTTGCCGTGTTCGCCCCGGTTGCCGTGCTCGTGATCCTGGCCTTTGGCTGGAAGTGGTACGTGCGGCAGATCATGGTCTATCTGCTGTTCGTGCACTGGCTCGTTGCCTTCATCCTGCTGCAGGGCGGGATGCTGGGGCTGCCCCTGGTCGAGACGGCGCAGTGGGGCGGCTTGATGCTGACCCTGATCGTGTCGATGGTGGGCATCGTCGCGTCGCTGCCGCTGGGCGTCATCCTGGCACTTGGCCGGCGCTCGGACATGCCGGCGGTGCGCGCCGTCTGCGTGGTCTTCATCGAGGTCGTGCGCGGTGTGCCCCTGATCACCGTGCTGTTCATGGCCTCGTTCATGCTGCCGCTGTTCATGCCGGACGGCATCACCATCAACAAGCTGTTGCGCGCGCTGATCGGCGTCGCCCTGTTCGCGGCCGCCTACATGGCGGAAACGATCCGTGGCGGCCTGCAGGCCATTCCAAAGGGGCAGTTCGAAGCCGCCCACGCGCTGGGCCTGACCTATTGGCAGGGCATGCGCCTGATCATCCTGCCGCAGGCGCTGAAGCTGGTGATCCCCGGCATCGTCAACGCCTTCATCAGCCTGCTCAAGGATACGACGCTGGTGTCGATCATCGGCCTGTTCGACCTGCTGGGCCGGGTCCAGGCCGCCGCTTCCAACCCGGCCTGGCTGGGTTTCACGACCGAGGGCTATGCCTTTGCGGCCCTGGTCTTCTGGGCCATGTGCTTCGGCATGTCCCGCTACAGCCTGGCGCTCGAGCGCAAGCTCGACACCGGCCACCGACGCAAATAGGCAGACACCGATGGCGCAGACTCAAAGCCAAACCTCAGCCAACGCGCGCCCGGGCGGCCACCGGCCGGGATCGGAGGTGATGATCCAGATCACCGGCATGAACAAATGGTACGGGGCCTTCCACGTCCTGAAGGAAATCGACCTGACCGTGCACAAGGGCGAGCGGATCGTGATCTGCGGCCCGTCCGGTTCGGGCAAGTCGACCCTGATCCGCTGCATCAACCGGCTGGAAGAGCATCAGTCCGGCTCGATCGTGGTCGACGGGATCGAGCTCACCGCCGACCTGAAGCGCATCGACGAGGTGCGGCGCGAGGTCGGCATGGTGTTCCAGCACTTCAACCTGTTCCCCCACCTGACCGTGCTGGACAACCTGTGCCTGGCGCCGATGTGGGTGCGCCGCATGCCGCGCAAGGACGCGGAGGCGATTGCCATGAAGTACCTGGAGCGCGTGCGCATCCCCGAGCAGGCGCGGAAGTTCCCGGGCCAGCTGTCGGGCGGCCAGCAGCAGCGCGTGGCGATCGCTCGCTCGCTGTGCATGAGCCCGAAGGTCATGCTGTTCGACGAGCCCACATCCGCCCTCGACCCCGAGATGGTCAAGGAGGTGCTGGACGTGATGATCAGCCTGGCGGAGGAGGGGATGACGATGCTCTGCGTGACGCACGAGATGGGCTTTGCCCGCTCGGTCGCGGACCGCGTCATCTTCATGGACCGGGGCGAGATCGTGGAGCAGAACCCGCCCGAATTGTTCTTCTCGAACCCGCAGAGCGAGCGCACCCGCACCTTCCTGGGCCAGATCCTGCCGCACTGACAGGGGGGCGGTCCCGTCCCGGCGGGACGGGACCGCGTCGCCTCAGGCCTGGGCCGCGGGCAGGGCGGCGAAGAGCGCCTTGGTGCGGGCTTCCAGCGCCTGCTCGATCACGCGGTCGGTGAGGATGTGCAGGCGATTGTTCTGCACCGCGTCCAGCACCATGCGGCCGACCTCGTCCGGGTGCACGCCTTCGGCCAGCGCCTTGCGGAACCAGGCGGCACTCTGCTCGGCAAGGGCCTGCTGCTCGGGCGTCAGCGCCGGCGGCGCCTCCGGCCGCAGCGTGGCGGAGGTGTCCATGATCCGCGTGGCGACCGGGCCGGGGCACAGGACGCTGACGCCGATCCCGTCGGCCTGGAGTTCGGCGTGCAGCGCTTCCGACATGCCGACTACGGCGAACTTCGACGTGTGGTAGAGCACGCCGGTGCCGACGGCGACCAGGCCCGCGCCCGATGCGGTGTTGACGATGTGGCCGCCCTGGCCGCGCGCCGCGATGCGCGGCAGGAAGGTCTGCACGCCGTGGATCACGCCGTTGAGGTTGACCCCCATGACCCAGTCCCACATGGCATAGGTCAGCTTCGCCGGCGGCGCGCCGCCCCCCACGCCCGCATTGTTGAATACCAGGCTGACCGGACCCAGGTCGTGCTCCACCTGGTCGGCCACCTTGGTGAAGGCGTCGCGGTCGCGCACGTCGAGGACATAAGTCTCGACCCGCGTGAACTCGGCCAGCTCGGTGCGCGCCTCCTCAAGCCGGGCCTTGTCGATGTCCGCCAGGGCAAGCTTGGCGCCGGCCTTGGCAAAGGCGCGGGCAATGCCGAGGCCGATGCCGCTGGCACCGCCGGTGATGAAGCCGACGCGGCCCTGAACGTCCGTCATGCGTTTCCCTTTGTCAGATCGGAAGTGTTTGAATCGGCGGTATGCCGTCCGGAAGGTAGAACGCAAGTCTCATATTCCCTCCCGGCCCCTGCGCGCAAGCGTCAAGCGGACTGGGCCCGCGGAACCGGCGCAGGGGATCGCGCATTCCAGCGTTCTATACGAGGATGAACCGTCTGGCACCCGTGCCAGGCGCGCAAGCGCGGTGCCCGACGGGCCCGCTGGGAGGTGGATCGTGACGGCTCGCCAGACGGTAAGCGCAATTGTCATGGGTGTCATGGTGCTGGGAAGTGCCTTGCCGGCGTTCGCCGAAGGTGGCGACCGGCGGCAGACCGGCCCCGGCGCGCACAATCGCTACATGGATCCCACGATCGGCTCGCGCGTGCCGCCGCCGCCCGCCTGGTCGCATCGTGGCCGTCCGGGCCACGGCCCGGCCCACGCGCGGGGACCGCATCAGGACCGCTATCGCTATGTCGAGGACTACTACCGGCGCCACCCGCACGATGACGGCTATCGCCGCTGGCACCGCAATGGCAACCGCTGGAGCGACAACGATTACCAGCGCTGGTATCGCGAGCGGCATGACGACGACAACAACGATGCGGCGATCGCGGCCCTGTTCGGCCTTGCGGCCGGCGCGCTGTTGGGCGGAGCCCTGTCGCAACCCGCCGCCCCGGCCCAGCCGGCCTATTCGGGCGGCGGCTATGCCCCCGGATCGCAGGAATGGTACCAGTACTGCAGCCAGCGCTATCGCAGCTTCGACCCCAATAGCGGCACGTTCGTCGGCTATGACGGGGTCAGAAGGCCCTGTCGCTAACGGGACCCGGTAGACCCGGTCCCAGCCCCGGCCACACGGGCGGCCGGGAGGATCGTGCTCAGCTCTCGCCGCCGGCAGGCCCCACGGCCACCGGCGTCCAGGGCTGCGCGCCCCATTCGGCCCAGCTGCCGTCATAGAGTGCGGTCCGGCGTGCCCCGATCGTGTGCAGCGCCAGCAGCAGCACCGCCGCCGATACGCCCGAGCCGCAGGTGGCGACCAGCGGCTTGACCGGATCGATCCCAGCGTCATGGAAGACGGCGCGCATGTCGTCGCCCCGCAGCAGGGTGCCATCCGGCGCCAGGACGCTCTTATAGGGCACACTGGCGCTGCCGGGGATGTGGCCGGGGCGCAGGCCGGCGCGGGGCTCCGGCTCCGTCCCCTCGAAGCGGCCGCGCGCGCGGGCGTCGACGACCTGTTCCCGCCCCGTCTTCAGGTTGGTGTGCATCTGGTCCAGGTCGCGGACCATCAGGCTGTTGAGGCGGGCGGTGAAATGGCGCTCGCGCGACGGCGGGCGCTCGTCGGTCAGGGGCCGGCCCTCAGCCTTCCACTTGGCCAGGCCGCCGTCCAGCACCGCCACGTCGCCATGGCCAAAGGCGCGGAACATCCACCAGGCGCGCGCGGCGCCGAGCAGCGGGCCACCGTCATAGATCACGATCAGCGAGCCATCGCCCAGGCCCATGCGCCGCATGCGCGAGGCGAACTTCTCGGGCGCCGGCAGCATGTGCGGATAGGGGCTTGCCTCGTCCGAGAGATCGTCCAGGTCAAAGAACTGGGCACCCGGAATGTGCGCCTCCTCGTATTCCTGGCGACCGCTCCGCCCCTCCTGGGGCAGGTACCAGGATGCATCGATGATGCGCACGTCCGGGGCGGTCAGGCGCTGGGCCAGCCATTCGGTGGAGACGACGGCGTCGCTGCGATGAGTGGACATCAGGATTCCAGCCAGGCGGGCACGGGCAGGCCGCGCTCCTTGAGGAAGGCAGGGTTGAACAGCTTGCTCTGGTAGCGCTGGCCACCGTCGCACAGGACCGTGACGATCGTGTGCCCGGGGCCCAGCTCGCGGGCCAGGCGCATGGCGCCCGCCACATTGACGCCGCTGGAGCCGCCCAGGCACAGGCCCTCGTGCTGCAGCAGGTCAAAGACGATGGGCAGCGATTCACTGTCCGGGATCTGGTAGGCGCGGTCGACCACGACGCCCTTCAGGTTCTCGGTCACGCGGCCCTGGCCGATCCCCTCGGTGATCGAGGTGCCTTCCGACTTCAGCACGCCGTTCGTATAGTACTCGAAGAGGGCGGCGCCCGGCGGATCGGCCAGGGCGATCTGCACCTTCGGGTTGCGCTCCTTCAGCGCCATGGATACCCCGCCCAGCGTGCCGCCGCTGCCGACCGCGCAGACGAAGCCGTCGACCTTGCCCTCGGTCTCCTCCCAGATCTCGGGACCGGTCGTCTCGTAATGGCCCTGGCGGTTGGCGACATTGTCGAACTGGTTGGCCCAGATGGCGCCATTGGGTTCGGATTGCGCCAACTCCTCGGCCAGGCGGCCGGAAAAGCGCACATAATTGTCTGGATTGCTGTAGGGCACGGCCGGAACCAGGCGCAGCTCGCAGCCGCACAGGCGCAGCATGTCCTTCTTTTCCTGGCTCTGCGTCTCGGGCATCACGATCACCGTGCGGTAGCCCAGCGCATTGCCGACCAGGGCGAGGCCGATGCCGGTATTGCCGGCCGTCCCCTCGACGATCGTGCCGCCCGGCCGCAGCAGGCCGCGCCGTTCGGCGTCGCGGACGATCGCCAGCGCGGCGCGATCCTTGATCGACCCGCCGGGGTTGAGGAATTCCGCCTTGCCCAGGATCGTGCAGCCCGTGGCTGCCGATGCCCGGTGCAGCTTGAGCAGCGGCGTGTTGCCAATCGTGCCGAGGAAGCCGTCGCGAATGTCCATGGGACCCATTCTGATGATCATCCGACCCTAGCCGCGCACCGGGTCGGATTCAACGCCGGAGCATCGCCCGCGGAGCGATCCGTGCGGGGCGTCACCGCCATGCCGTGCGCAGCCGGTCACGGTGACGCGCCAGCCACAGCAGCGCCAGCACAGCGGGTGCCGAGACGATCCGCCCGTCCTCTGCCGCGGCCAGTGCCTCGTCCAGGGCCAGGACCCGGGCCTCGATGTCCTCGTGCTCGTCGGCCAGGCCGAACGTGCCGCCGGCGGTACCCAGGTCGGCGCGCGCCGCGAACAGGTGCATGCGCTCGCTGGCGCAGCCGGGGCTGAGGAAGACGGTGCCGATGCGCTCCAGCTCGGTCGCGGCAAAGCCTGCCTCCTCCTCGGCCTCGCGCACGGCGACCTGCTCCGGTGACTCCCCCGGCTCCATCCGGCCGGCGATGATCTCGATCAGCCAGGCCGGATCGCCGTGGACCATGGGGCCGATGCGGACCTGCTGGATCAGCAGGACGGCGTCACGGACCGGGTCATAGGGCAGCAGGCCCACCGAATCGTCGGACAGGAAGACTTCCCGCGTCACCGGCCCGCTGCTGCCGCCCGCGAACAGGCTGTGGCGGAAGCGGACCGTGTGGACCGCGAAATGGCCCTGGTAGGCAACCTCGCGCGCCAGGACCTCGACGCTGTGCCCGGGCTGGGCGGGGGAGGGGCTGTCGGTCATGCCGGCTTTCCACGAGGGACGGGGGACTGCATCGCTTCTATGGCGCGCGATGGCGGGGGCGCAAGCGGTGGATGCACGGCCGCGCCATCCACGCCGGCATCCAGGCCGTCGCACGGCCCACATTCCGCGTGTCGCGGGACTGGCGTATCGTCGGCGCAACGCGCCGTGCCGGACAGGTCCGGGTAGCGCCGCCCGGCGCCACGACGATGGGGAGGACACAATGGCACTGAGGGTTCACCACCTGAACGAGTCCCGCTCGCAGCGGATCCTGTGGTGCCTGGAGGAACTGGACCTGCCCTATGAGGTAGTGTTCCACAGCCGCAATGCCGAGACGCGCCTGGCGCCGCCGGAACTGGCCGCCATCCATCCGCTGGGCAAGTCGCCCCTGCTGGACGACGACGGCTTCATCGTTCACGAGTCGGGAGCGATCCTCGACTACCTGGTGCGGCGCCATGGCGGCGGCCGGCTGGCCCCCGATGGGGCCACGGCCGATTTCGACCGCTACCAGCAGTGGCTGCACTATGCGGAGGGGTCGGCGATGCTGCCGCTGATGCTGAACCTCTACGTGATGCGCCTGGGCCATGGTGGCGTGCCCCTGCACGCCCGCATCGACAGCGAGATCACCAACCATCTTGGCTATATCGACGGTGCGCTGAAGGGCCGCGCGTTCCTGGTGGGCGACAGCCTGACTGCCGCCGACATCAATCTCAGCTTCGTGGTGGAGGTTGGCCGGGCGTTTGGCCGCCTCGGTCCCTATCCGGGCCTTGGACGCTATATCGATGCCCTGCACGCGCGGCCGGCCTACAAGCGGGCGCTGGAGCGGGGCGGCACCTATGCCCTGGGGGCCTGACCTGCGGCACGGCGCTCAAGCGCGGCCGCCAAGCGGCGGCGCTGGCCTGCTCCCTTCCCCCATCCTTCGGACGGGGGAGGGCTCAGTCGTCGGGTTCAGTTGTCCAGGAAGCTGCGCAGCTTCCGCGAGCGGGACGGGTGCTTCAGCTTGCGCAGGGCCTTGGCCTCGATCTGGCGGATGCGCTCGCGGGTGACCGAGAACTGCTGACCCACCTCTTCCAGGGTGTGGTCGGTGTTCATGCCGATGCCGAAGCGCATGCGCAGCACGCGCTCCTCACGCGGGGTGAGGGAGGCCAGCACCCGCGTCGTCGTCTCGCGCAGGTTTGACTGGATCGCGGCGTCCAGCGGCAGGACCGCGTTCTTGTCCTCGATGAAGTCGCCCAGGTGCGAATCCTCCTCGTCGCCGATCGGCGTCTCCAGGCTGATCGGCTCCTTGGCGATCTTCAGGACCTTGCGCACCTTCTCCAGCGGCATGCCCAGCTTCTCGGCCAGTTCCTCCGGCGTGGGTTCGCGCCCGATCTCGTGCAGCATCTGGCGCGAGGTGCGCACCAGCTTGTTGATCGTCTCGATCATGTGCACGGGAATGCGGATCGTCCTGGCCTGATCCGCGATCGATCGGGTAATCGCCTGCCGGATCCACCAGGTGGCATAGGTCGAGAACTTGTAGCCGCGGCGGTACTCGAACTTGTCCACCGCCTTCATCAGGCCGATGTTGCCTTCCTGGATCAGGTCCAGGAACTGCAGGCCGCGGTTCGTGTACTTCTTGGCGATCGAGATGACGAGGCGCAGGTTGGCCTCGACCATTTCCTTCTTGGCCTGCCGGGCCTCGCGCTCGCCCTTCTGAACGGTGGAGACGACGCGCCGCAGTTCGGTGATCTGCAGGCCCGCTTCCTGGCTGACGACGGCGACGTTGCCACGGATCGTCTTGATCTCTTCGGCCTCGACCCGGGCGAAATCCTTCCAGCCCTTGGCCTTCAGCGTGCTGACGCGGGTCAGCCAGTTGGGGTCCAGCTCGTTCTCGAAATACTCGGACAGGAAGCTCTCGCGTGTCACGCGGTGGCGCTCGGCCAGGCGCAACAGCTTGCCCTCCATGCCCATCAGCTTCTTGTTGAGCGCATAGAGCTGCTCGACCAGGCCGTCGATCCGCGCGTTGTTCAGGTGCACGCTCTTGACCAGCGCCACCAGCTCCTGCTTCTGCTTCTGGTACTTCTTCTCCTGCGCCGCCGTGTTCTCGCCGCTGCCCAGGGCCGCGTCCAGGCGGGCCTGCTGCATCTTGACCAGCTTCTTCTGCGCGGCCGCGATGTTGTCGAAGATCTCCAGGACCTGAGGCTTCAGACTGGCTTCCATCGCCGAGAGCGACATGCCGCCGTCGTCGCCATCCTCGTCCTCGTCCTCGCCGACGGGGGGCAGCTCGGCTTCCTCGGCCTCCGCTCCGTCACCTTCCTCGCCTTCGCCCTCGGCTTCCGCTTCGCCGGCGGTGCCGCCCATCGTGGCGTCAAGATCGATCACGTCGCGCAGCAGCATCCGCCCGGCCAGCAGCTGGTCGCGCCAGCCGAGCAGGGCGTTGACGGTCAGTGGGCTCTCGCACAGGCCGCCGATCATCGTCTCGCGGCCGGCCTCGATCCGCTTGGCGATGGCGATCTCGCCTTCGCGCGACAGCAGCTCGACGCTGCCCATCTCGCGCAGGTACATGCGCACCGGATCGTCGGTGCGGTCCAGTTCCTCGGCCTCGGGCTTGCCGGTCGTCGCGACCTCGCCCTCCTCCTTCTCCTCGTCGGAGTTGGAGTCCTCGCTCTCCTCGTTCTCGACCACGGTAATGCCCATCTCGCTGAGCATCGCCATGACATCCTCGATCTGCTCGACGGATGTCTGGTCGGGGGGGAGAACCGTATTCAGCTCGTCATAGGTGAGGTATCCGCGCTCCTTGCCCTTGGCGATCATCTTCTTGACCGCGACCACCGTCACGTCGAGCAGGGGACCATCGCCCTGCTCCTCGCGCGCGTCGGGAGCATCCTGGGTTTCCGCAGCCTTGCTTGCCATGCTCTGGTCTCCTGTGCCGCCCGCGAGATCGCGAAATCCCGGCGGCACCGTCAATAACGCCTCAAGTCCTCGACAGTCCGGTGGCGTCAGCCAAGCGCCTCGCGCCCTGATGCCGTCCCGAACTCGCGGATCAGCCCGTCGATCCTGCCCACAGCCTCAATCTCCGACTGAAGGGCCGTCAGCTCGTCCAGCTGCTCCACCGTGTAATGCTGAGCCAGGGCCTCACCCACGCGAATCCGTTCCGCCTCCAGGCGCACCAGGCGCCGTTGGCGGTTCAGGGCATCGCGCACGAGCATCTCCGTATCCCGGGGGTCGCTGTCTGCCTTCAAGGCCCAGATGCAGCGCAGTGTTCTATCGAACTTGAGGCGGTGGAGTTGCTCGGCCCAGCCGTGCCCCATGAGGTGGCGCGACAGGGACTCGCTGTCAAGATGCTCATGCGTCGCCACCTGTCGCAATATTTCAAGCCGCAACCGATCGAGCACAGCGTCCGCCAGGTGGAGTGCCCCCAGGTCCTCGCTCAGGCGGTCGGCCAGGTCGGGATGGCTCAGCATGGCGACGACGATCAGGCGGTCGAGCTGGCTTTGCGGCGCCGCGGCCAGGGCGCGCATCTCGGGCGACAGCGGGCCGGCCTGGTCCGGCGGCGCGTCGAAGCGGCCGGGGCCGCCGGCGCGAAAGCCGGGACGAGAACTCGGCCGGCCAGTGCCCGGGCGGACGCGGGGAGCGGGCCGGAAGCGCTGGTAGAGGGCGTCCCGAACCGCGTCCTTGTAGAAGCGGCGGACGCGCTCGTCACCGATGGCGGCACAATCCTCGTCCAGCTTCACCGCCATGGCGGCCCGGCGCTCGGGCGTGTCCTCGCCCGTGGCCGCAGCGGCGCGCGTCACCAGGACCTCGACCAGCGGCCGGGCGGCAGCCAGGACGGCGTTCCACGCGGCGATCCCGTCGCGCTTGACCAGGTCGTCGGGGTCGAGCCCAGCGGGCAGGGCGGCAAAGCGCAGCGAATGCCCCGGCTTCAGCAGGGGCAGGGCGCGGTCGATGGCGCGGAAGGCGGCGCGCTGCCCGGCCGCATCGCCGTCGAAGCACAGGACCGGCTCCGGCGCCATGCGCCAGGCCAGCGCCAGCTGCGCCTCGGTCAGGGCGGTACCCAGCGGCGCCACTGCGGCGCCATGACCGGCCTGGGCCAGGCCGATCACGTCCATATAGCCTTCGACCACCGCCAGGGCCTGGTTGCGGGCGCTGGCCTCCCGCGCATGGGACAGGTTGAAAAGTGTCTCACCCTTCCTGAACAACGGAGTTTCGGGAGAGTTCAGGTACTTGGGCTGTGCATCGCCAAGCGCGCGGGCGCCAAAGGCAACGACACGGCCGCGGCGATCCAGGATCGGGAACATGACGCGATCGTGGAAATAATCGTACGCACTGCGTCCGTCGTCCGGCTTGCGCGTCAGCCCGCCTTCGAGCAGCAGAGCAGGGGTGAAGCCGCGCGCGGCCAGGTATTGAGACAGCGCCTGGCGGTTGACCGGCGCATAGCCCAGGCGGAAGCGGGCAATGGTCTCCGCCCCCAGGCCCCGACGCTCAAGATAGGCCCGGGCCTGCTGCCCGGCGGGAGCCGCCAACTGCGCCTGGAAGAAGACGCAGGCGGCCTCCATCGCCTCCGCCAAGCCGGCGCGCTGTTCCTCGCGCCGGGCCTCGGCTGCCGTTGCGCGGGGGATCTCCATGCCCGCCTCGTCGGCCAGGCGCTCCACCGCCTCGGCAAAGGAGAGCGACTCGGTCTCCTGAACGAACTTGAACAGGTCGCCGGTCGCCCCGCAGGCACGACAGAGATACACGCCCTTCTGGTCGTTGACGTTGAGGGACGGGCTGCGATCGCCATGGAACATGCAAAGCCCGGCATATTCCGAACCCTTGCGGATCAGCTTGGTCTTCCGGCCGATCACTTCCGACAGCCGGATGCGGCTGCGCAGTTCGTCCAGAAATGCAGGCGTGAACTTCACGGCGTCCGGTTGCGCGTTGGGATGTGTGGAATGTTCACCCCCGCATCAATTGGCTTTCGCCGCACCGAACGGTCGGCGTTGCGCGCATCGCCGATCAGTTCTTCCGCCAGGTTGCGGGCAAATTGGACATGGAGTGCAATCATGCTCGATTGGTCAGCAGAGGCCGGGTAGCCCTTCCACGTGATCGCCACACCATTGACCGTAGGTCCGCGCAGGAAGCACGCGGGCCGTTCCGCACCGATGAGCGTGCTCAGGATCCTGTCGGGATCGTGATCCACACTCACGGATCACCGCCCGCCCGTCAGGTGCCGGGGGTCAGCAGGGCCTTGGCGATGCCATTGGCCTTGCCCAGGTCGATGGCCCCTGCGTGCTTCTGCTTCAGGACGGCCATCACGCGGCCCATGTCCTTGATCGCCGCCGCACCCGTCTCGGCGATCGCGGCGCGCACGGCCGCGTCCAGGTCGGCATCGCTCAGGCCCTGGGGCAGGAAGCCCTCGATCACGGCGATCTCCGCCTCCTCCTGGGCGACCAGGTCCTCGCGTCCGCCCTGCTGAAAGGCGGTGATCGAGTCGCGGCGCTGCTTCACCAGCTTGGCGAGGAGCTGCAGGATCGCTTCGTCCGCCACGGGGCCGCCATCGCCCTCGGTCCGGGCGGCGATGTCGCGGTCCTTGATCGCGGCCTGGACCATGCGCAGCGTCGACACCCGGCGCGCGTCCTTGGCCTTCATGGCGTCCTTCAACGCGTCCGAGATCGTTGCGCGCAACATGACTGCAAACCGTGCTTGGGGAGAAGCGCCCATCCTATGGTGTGGGCTAAGCCGTTGTCAAAGCACAATATCCTGTGCTTGACGGGGGCGGCGTTGGTCACTATGGTCCGCGGCCAACGCGCGAGTCCTGCATTCGCGCAGGAGCATTCCCATGACCTTGCACAAACCGTCACAGCCGGCATCTGGGCCGGCCGAGGAGTCGCGCGCACCCGGGCGGGCGGCGGACGAAGCCCAGGAAGGCGCCACCGGCGTCCTGGTCCTGGGCGATGGCAGCGTGTTCTGGGGCCAGGGCGTCGGCGCGGAAGGCAGTGCCGTCGGCGAACTGTGCTTCAACACCTCCATGACCGGCTATCAGGAGATCCTCACCGATCCGTCCTATGCCGGCCAGATCATCACCTTCACCTTCCCCCATATCGGCAATGTCGGCGTCAACGACGAGGACGTGGAGACGGTGACGCCCGCGGCGCGCGGCTGCGTGCTGCGCTGCCCGATCTCGGAGCCGTCGAACTGGCGCGCCGCAGAGAGCCTGGAGCGGTGGCTGGACCTGCGCGGCCTGGTCGGCATTGCCGGCGTCGACACCCGCCGCATCACCCGCCTGATCCGCGATGGCGGTGCGCCCAACGCGGTCGTCGCCCATAGCAAAGCGGGCCGCTTCGACCTGGAGGCGCTCACGGCCCAGGCGCAGGGCTGGCCCGGGCTGGAAGGCATGGACCTGGCCAAGACGGTGTCGCGCACGCAGACGATGACCTGGGACGGCGGCCTTTGGAGCCTGGGCCAGGGTTACGCGACGCAAGGCGATGCCTGGTGCCATGTCGTTGCCGTGGACTATGGCGTGAAGCACAACATCCTGCGCTCGCTGGCCGCCATCGGCGCGCGGGTGACGGTCGTGCCGGCGACGGCGACGGCGGAGGAGATCCTGGCGCTGAAGCCCGATGGTGTCTTCCTGTCGAACGGGCCGGGCGATCCGGCCGCCACCGGCGTCTATGCCGTGCCGACGATCCAGGGCATCGTGGCCTCGGGCGTGCCGACATTCGGCATCTGCCTTGGCCACCAGATGCTGGCCCTGTCGCTTGGTGCCGCCACGCGCAAGATGGAGCGCGGCCACCGCGGCGCCAACCACCCGGTCAAGGACCTGCAGACGGGCAAGGTCGAGATCACCAGCCAGAACCATGGCTTCGTCGTGGACGAGGCAAGCCTGCCGCCGATCGCGGAGGTGACGCACGTCTCGCTCTTTGACGGCACGAACGAGGGCTTCCGCCTGACCGACAAGCCCGTCTTCTCGGTCCAGCACCACCCCGAGGCGTCCCCCGGGCCGGAGGATTCCCATTACCTGTTCCACCGCTTCGCCGACCTGATCCGCCAGACCATGGGGAAGCGGTCGTGATGGCTGCCGTCGGAGGGCGGATCTGAGATGCCCAAACGCACTGATATCTCGTCGATCATGATCGTGGGCGCTGGGCCCATCGTGATCGGGCAGGCCTGCGAGTTCGACTATTCGGGGACCCAGGCGTGCCAGGCCCTGAAGCAGGAGGGCTACCGCATCATCCTGGTCAATTCGAACCCGGCCACGATCATGACCGATCCGGGCCTGGCCGATGCGACCTATGTCGAGCCGATCACGCCCGAGGTGGTCGCCAAGATCATCGAGAAGGAGCGGCCCGACGCGCTGCTGCCGACCATGGGCGGGCAGACGGCGCTGAACACGGCGATGGCCCTTGCCGCAGATGGGACGCTTGAAAAGTACGGGGTCGAGCTGATCGGTGCCAGCCGGGCGGCGATCGACAAGGCCGAGGACCGCCTGAAGTTCCGCGACGCGATGACCGCGATCGGCCTGGAATCGCCGCGCAGCCGCGTGGTCAAGACGATGGCGGAGGCGCAGGAGGCGCTGGCCGACGTCGGCCTGCCCGCGATCATCCGGCCGTCCTTCACGCTGGGCGGCCAGGGCGGCGGCATCGCCTATAACCGCGAGGAATTCGAGCGCATCGTGGCCAGCGGCCTCGACGCCTCTCCCATCGACGAGGTCCTGGTCGAGGAATCCGTCCTCGGCTGGAAGGAGTATGAGATGGAGGTGGTCCGCGACCGCGCGGACAACTGCATCATCATCTGCTCGATCGAGAACGTTGACCCGATGGGCATCCACACGGGCGACTCGATCACCGTGGCCCCGGCGCTGACCTTGACCGACAAGGAATACCAGCGCATGCGCAATGCCTCGATCGCGGTGCTGCGCGAGATCGGGGTGGAAACCGGGGGCTCCAATGTCCAGTTCGCGATCAACCCGGCCGATGGCCGCATGGTCGTGATCGAGATGAACCCGCGCGTATCGCGCTCGTCCGCCCTGGCGTCCAAGGCGACGGGCTTTCCCATCGCCAAGGTGGCGGCGCGCCTGGCTGTCGGCTACACGCTGGACGAGCTGGACAACGACATCACCAAGGTCACGCCGGCCTCGTTCGAGCCGACGATCGACTATGTCGTGACCAAGATCCCCCGCTTCACCTTCGAGAAGTTCCCGGGGGCCGAGGCGCTGCTGACGACCAGCATGAAGTCGGTGGGCGAAGCGATGGCCATCGGCCGCAGCTTTGCCGAATCGATCCAGAAGGCGCTGCGCAGCATGGAGACCGGCCTGACCGGTTTCGACGAGATCGCCATTCCCGGCACGGTCGAGGGTGCCGACTTCAAGACCAATCGCGACGCCCTGCGCGCGGCCCTGGGCAAGCCCACGCCCGACCGTCTTCTGGTCGCGGCGCAGGCCATGCGCATGGGCATGAGTGTGGCCGAGGTCAACAAGGCGGCGGCGTTCGACCCGTGGTTCCTGCGCGAGATCGAGAAGATCCTGGCGCTGGAGGCGGAGGTTCGCGAGGACGGCCTGCCCACCACGGCCAAGGGCCTGCGGCGGTTGAAGGCGGCGGGCCTGTCCGATGCGCGGCTGGCCAAGCTGGCGGGCCTGAAGCAGCAGGAGGTGCGGCGCAGGCGCCATGAGGCGGGCGTGCGCCCGGTGTTCAAGCGCATCGACACCTGTGCCGCCGAGTTCGCGTCCGAGACGTCCTACCTCTATTCGACGTACGAGGCGCCGGCCTTTGGTGCGCCCGAGAACGAGGCCCATCCCAGCGACCGGACCAAGGTTGCGATCCTGGGCGGCGGGCCCAACCGGATCGGGCAGGGGATCGAGTTCGACTATTGCTGCGTCCATGCCGCCTATGCCCTGTCGGAAGCGGGGCACGAGACGATCATGGTCAACTGCAATCCGGAGACCGTCTCCACCGACTACGACACGTCCGACCGCCTCTATTTCGAGCCGCTGACGGCCGAGGACGTGCTGGAACTGCTGGACCTGGAGCGCAGCAAGGGCACGCTGCTGGGCGCCATCGTCCAGTTCGGCGGGCAGACGCCGCTGAAGCTTGCCCATGCCCTGGCGGAAGCGGGGATCCCCATCCTGGGCACCTCGACCGACGCCATCGACCGGGCGGAGGATCGCAGGCGCTTCCAGGAAATGCTGCAGGAGCAGGGCCTGCGCCAGCCGGAGAACGGCATCGCGACCTCTGTCGAGGAAGCGCGCGCCATCGTGGCGCGGGTCGGCTTCCCCGTCGTCATCCGCCCGTCCTATGTGCTGGGCGGCCGGGCGATGGAGATCGTGCACGAGACGGCGTCGCTGGAGCGCTACATGCGCGAGGCGGTCGTGGTCTCGGGCGACAATCCGGTGCTGATCGATTCCTATCTGTCGGACGCGATCGAGGTTGATGTCGACGCCCTGGCCGATGCCGACACGGTGCACATCGCCGGGATCATGGAGCATATCGAGGAGGCGGGCGTCCATTCGGGCGACAGCGCCTGCTCCCTGCCGCCGCACTCGCTGTCGCCCGACCTGGTCGCGGAACTGGGCCGGCAGACCGAGCTGATGGCCCGCGCCCTGGGCGTGGTCGGCCTGATGAACGTCCAGTTCGCGGTCAAGGGGGACGAGGTCTTTGTCCTGGAGGTGAACCCCCGGGCCAGCCGTACCGTGCCTTTCGTCGCCAAGGCGACAGGCGTGCCGGTTGCCAAGATCGCGGCGCGCGTCATGGCGGGGGAGGCACTGGCCAGCTTCGGCCTGAAGCCGGCCAGCAATGCGCATGTCGCGGTCAAGGAAGCGGTGTTCCCCTTCGCCCGCTTCCCCGGTGTCGACATTCTGCTGGGCCCCGAGATGCGCTCGACGGGCGAGGTCATGGGCATCGATCGCAGCTTCGACATGGCCTTTGCCAAATCGCAGCTGGCCAGTGGGACGCGCCTGCCGCAGGGCGGCACCGTCTTCATCTCGGTGCGGGAGCGGGACAAGCCGCTGATCGTCGCGCCGGCGCGGACGCTGGTCGAGCTGGGCTTCACCCTGATCGCGACGGGCGGCACCGCCGACCGCCTGGAACAGGACGGCGTGCCCGTGTCCCGCGTCAACAAGGTGCTGGAGGGCCGCCCCCATGTCGTGGACGAAATGAAGAACGGTGCGGTGCACCTGGTCTTCAACACGACGGAGGGCGCGCAGTCGATCGCCGACTCTTTCGAGTTGCGGCGGGCGGCGCTGACCTTGCGCATTCCCTACTACACGACGGTGGCGGGGTGCGTGGCCGCGGTGCGGGCCATTGCAGCGATGCGGGCTGGCAACCTTGAAGTGGCCCCGCTGCAAACCTACACTTGACGGTCCGGGCCGCGACTTCGGCCCGATAGGACGCAGGAGTTCCGACGCGCATGGAAAGAGTACCCATGACGGCCCGCGGCTTTCAGGCCCTCGAGGAGGAACTGAAGCGCTTGAAGACCGTCGATCGTCCGGACGTCATTCGCGCCATCGCCGAGGCGCGCGAACACGGCGATCTGTCGGAAAACGCGGAATATCACGCGGCCAAGGAACGTCAGAGCTTCATCGAATCACGCGTGATCGAGCTTGAGGACAAGATCAGCCGCGCGGACGTGATCGACCTCAGTCGCCTGTCGGGTGAGGTGGTGAAGTTCGGCGCGACCGTGCGGGTGATCGACACCGACACGGACGAGGAGCAGGTCTACCAGATCGTCGGCGCGGACGAGGCCGACGTGAAGGCCGGTCGCCTCTCCGTGGGCTCGCCCCTGTCGCGCGCGCTGATCGGCAAGACGATCGGCGACGAGATCGAGGTGTCGACGCCCGGTGGCCACAAGTCCTACGAGATCGTCGCCGTCAACTGGGTCTGAGCACCGGGCGCCGGGCCGGGCCGTGGCCCGGTCCGGCGCCTCAGCTCTCCGGTACCGGGACGCCGGGGAGTTGCTTTGATGTCCGGATCGTGAAGCTGGTCTTCACGCTGGCCACATTGGGGGCCGAGGTGAGGGAGCCGGTCAGGAAGCCCTGAAACTCCTCCAGGCTGCGGGCGACGATGCGCAGCATGAAGTCGATCTCTCCGTTCAGCATCGAGCATTCGCGGACCAGCGGCCAGTCGGCGCACAACCTCTCGAACGCCTGGAGCTCGTGCTCGGCCTGGCTCACCAGGCGTACCATGGCAAAGACCGTGACTTCGTAGCCCAGCACCTTGGGGTCGAGCTGGGCGTGATAGCCGCGGATCGCGCCGATCCTTTCCAACTCCCGCGTGCGGCGCAGGCAGGGTGGGGCCGAGATCCCGACGCGGCTGGCCAACTCGACATTGGTGATGCGGCCGTCGTCCTGAAGCTGAGTCAGAATGCGGCGATCGATCGCGTCCAGCTTGGCCTTCACCAGCACCCTCCCGTCTCGCGTGCAGTATCGTCCGTCGCCCCCGGCCGATCCAGGAACAAGGCTGTGATGCACCGCAAAGAAACCAGCGACATTCCCGGCCACGATGGCGCCATGACCTGGGTTGTAAGCGACGGCAAGGCGGGAATGGAGAACCAGTGCCTGGGCCTGGCCGAGGCGGTGGGCCTGCCCTTCGTCGTGAAGCGGATCAAGGTCCGCGCGCCCTGGAAATGGCTGCAGCCCACGGTGAACCTGGGTGGCCTGGCGGGGATTGATCCGGCGGGGGACGCGCTGGCACCGCCCTGGCCGCGCCTGCTGATCGCCACCGGCCGGCCGACCGTGGCGCCAGCCCTGGCCATCAAGCGTGCGGCGGGCGATGCAACCTTTGCGGTGCAGATCCAGAACCCGGTCGCCGGCCGTGGCCGCTTCGACCTGATCGTGGCACCGCGCCACGACCGCCTGGCAGGCGCCAATGTCCGGGCGACGCTTGGCGCGCTGCACCGTGTGACGCCGCAGCGCCTGGCTGCGGAGGCCCAGGCATTTGCCGGGACCTTCGACGGCCTGCCACGGCCCTGGACCGCGGTACTGGTCGGCGGCACCAATGCCGCGTTCCGCTTTGGCGCAGGGGAGGCGCGGTCGGTTGCGGCCCAGCTCCGCCAGGTGGAGGGATCGCTGCTGGTCACGCCATCCAGGCGGACGGCACCAGAGGCGGTTGCGGAACTGCAAAAAGGTTTGATCGGAAGGCCCCATTGGCTGTGGGACGGAGCAGGGCCAAATCCCTATTTCGCGATGCTGGGATTGGCCGAGGCCGTGCTTGTGACATGCGATTCAGTGTCAATGGCATCAGAGGCGCTGTCGACGGGCAAGCCCGTCCATGTCATCCACCTGCCAGGTGGCAGCGCCAAGTTCGCGCGCTTCCACGATGCGCTGGAGGCGGCGGGTCTGACGCGACGATTTGCCGGGCAGGTCGAGCACTGGACTTACCCCGTGCCCGATGATACCGCCGTGATCGCGGCCGAGGTGCGCCGGCGGCTCGGCCTGGCGCCTGCGTGATGGTCTGGAGTTGAGCGATGCCTGATATTCTCGACCTGGAGGCGCTGCGGGCGACGCCGCTGAAGCGCGAGCCGTTCGACTACCTGATCGTGCCGGGATTCGTCACGGCGACTGGCTGCGCCGCCGCCAATCGCGACTATCCCGACCTGACGCAGCCGGGCTCGTTCCCCGCACAATTCCTGCGCTATGGCGCGGGGTTCCAGCAACTGCTCGACGCGCTGCAGGGCGATGCGTTCGAGGACGCCGTGGCCGACAAGTTCGGCGTCGCGCTGGAAGGACTGCCGACGATCACGACCGTGCGGGCGCAGTGCCGCCTGCGCGACGGCAAGATCCATACCGACAGTGCGTCCAAGTTGATCACCATCCTGATCTACCTCAATTCCGACTGGGAAGCGGCGGGCGGCCGGCTGCGCGTGCTGCGCGGCCCGTCCGACATGCTGGACTATGCGGACGAAGTTCCGCCCGTCGCCGGCACGCTGCTGGCGTTCCGCAGGAACGACCATTCCTGGCATGGGCACGAGGCGTTCGAGGGGCCGCGCCGCGTCCTGCAGTTCAACTGGGTGACGGAGCAGCGCTGGGTCGACCGTGAAATCCGCCGTCATCGCCTGTCGCAGCTGACCAAGTGGATGCACCCCTTTGGCTGAGCTGAGCGGGCGTTGCGCGGGGAGCTGCCGACCATGGCGCTAGAGATCCAGACCTTCACGCCGACATCGGCCGGGCCAAAGACCGGGGTGTCGGGGGCCGCTGGCGGCGCCACGCTGTTCAAGGCGCTGGGCCATCCGCTTACCGCGCCGGCCGGGCGCGCACTCTCGCAGCGCCTGGCGAATGCCGGGCGCGTGGCCGTATTCGATCCGTTCGACCAGGCGGAGGCCTTTGCCGCGCTCTATGGCCTGGAGGCGGACGAAGTCTATGTTCAGCGCGTGGAGCGCGTCGGCGCGACCGTGCTGGGGCGGGTGGCGCTGCCGGTCAGCGCGCTCCGTGACAGCACGGCCGACATCGTCCTGGTCGCCACCTTTGACGCGGCGCGCCAGCGCACTGTCCTGGGGCCGCTCCTGCCGGCAGCGGCGGCAGTCGCCAGCTTCGACGAGATTCGCATCCCCGACGCGCTGCTGACCAGGCCCGCCGACTATCTGGACCCGCTGAACTTCGCGACCAACTTCGTGCTGTTCCGGGATGCCGACGGCCTGTCGACGCGCCTGACGGGAGCCAATTACTGGAGCCTGTATGGTGCCGCCCAGCCACGGCTGTGGCTGCGCCTGATGGCGGCGGACGGCACGGAACTGGCGACGTGGAGCCAGGACCTGCCGCCTGCCGGTGCTGCCTTCAGCCTGGATAGCCGCGAGATCCGCGCCCGCTTTGGCCTGGCCGAGTTCTGCGGCTCGCTGTTCCTCCACGCCACGCGCATTGCCGGGCATGAAGTGATCAAGTACGCGCTCGACACCTATGGCGACGCGCCGGAACTGCTGTCCTGCACGCACGACGCCAATGCCTGGCCCGCGGACTTCTATGCCGGCCTGCCCGCGCCGCGCGCAGGCGAGCAGGTGCTGCTCTGGGTCCAGAACAGCCACCCTGTGCCGATCCCGTCCGGTGCGGTCGGCCTCAACCTGATGGGCAGCCAGGATGTCGCCCGGCTGAACACCGCGATCCCGCCCTTTGCCTGCCAGGCGATCGACGTGGCCAGCCTGCTGCCCCAGGCCCGCTGGCCGCAGCAGATCGAGATCCGCGCCGGGCGGCATTTCGTGCGGCCGCGCTACGAGGCGGTCAATGGCCACCGCCTGATCGCCCATGCCAATGTCGAGCGCATGGACCTGAAGCCCAATCCGGAGCTGGCGACCCTCGCTCCGCTGCTGGGCAAGGGCTACGTCCTGCCGTTGCCCATCCTGCCGCAGGCGGAGTTCGCCACGACGATCCTGCCCACGCCGATGGCGACCACCCAGGCCGAACTGCCGCTGAAGGCCCTGGTGCACGATGCCGACGGCACGCTGGTCGCGGAGATCCCGCTGGGGCGGCAGCAGCGCCACGCCATCGCCGCGCTGGATATCGCAACCGGTCTGCCCTCCGGCCATGGCCATGTCGAGCTGGTCTATGATTTCAGCGCAGGGGGGGAGGGGGATGGCTGGCTGCATGCCATTGCCCGCGTCCAGGATCGGCGCAGCGGTCACGCCGCGGACACGAGTTTCGGAGCCCACGTCTACAACACAGCCGTCGTCTACCGCGACGAGCCGCAATCCTATACCGGCCGGCCGCCCGGCCTGACCACGCGGCTGTTCCTCCGCCTGAACGCCGTGGCCGACGATACGCTGTGCCATCTGATCTATCCCGCCTCGACCCCCTGGCATCCGGTGTCGAGCACCGAGCTGGTGCTGCGCGACGGCGAGGGCGCGATCGTGGCGCGCGAACGGATCGCCATTCCTTGCGGTGGCTCCAGCCACCTGCGCATGCGCGCCCTGTTTGGTGCAGCGGCCCTGGACCGCGCGGGACCGAACGGCCATGTTGTGGTGGACGATCGGACCTGCCGCCTGTTCGGCTTCCACGGCCTGATCGACGACCGCGGCGGCTTCAGCCTGGATCACATGTTCGGCTTCTGAGCAGTTTAAGGCGAGCGCGATTTAATCGTGAGCACTTGATTTTTCCGGTCAAGTCGCCCACATGCAGCACTGGGCGGGGCCGATCGGCCCGGCGCCGTATTGGGAGACATGTTGGAAATGGCGCAACGCGAGCATGCCAAGGTCCTGATCATCGGTTCCGGCCCGGCCGGGTGTACCGCCGCCATCTATGCCGCGCGCGCCTGCCTTGAGCCCGTCATGGTGCGCGGCCTGCAGCCGGGCGGGCAGCTGACCATCACGTCCGAGGTCGAGAACTATCCCGGCTTCGCCGAGGCGATCCAGGGTCCGTGGCTGATGGAGCAGATGGAGGCGCAGGCCGCCCATGTCGGAACCAGCCTGATCGACGACATCATCACCGAGGTGGACCTGTCGGGTCGGCCATTCCGCGCGGTGGGTGATTCCGGGACGGTCTATACCGCCGATTCGATCATCATCGCGACGGGGGCAAAGGCGCGCTGGCTGGGCCTGCCGTCCGAGCAGAAGCTGCAGGGTTTTGGCGTGTCCGCCTGCGCCACCTGCGACGGCTTCTTTTACCGCGGCAAGAAGGTCGTCGTCGTCGGCGGCGGCAATACGGCGGTGGAGGAGGCGCTGTTCCTCACCAACTTCGCTACCTCCGTCACGCTGGTGCATCGCCGCGACAGCCTGCGGGCCGAGCAGGTCATGCAGCGCCGCCTGTTCAACCACCCCAAGGTGAAGGTGATCTGGAACAGCACTGTCGACGAGGTGATTGGCGGCGGCGACCCGGTTGGCGTCGTGGGCGTGCGCCTGCGCGACGTCGTCACCGGGCAGACCCAGGAGATCGAGACGGACGGCTTCTTCGTGGCCATCGGCCATGATCCCGCGACCGAACTGTTCCGGGGCAAGCTGGCGATGGATCACGAGGGCTACCTCATCACCGCGCATGATTCGACCGCGACGGACATCCCGGGCGTGTTCGCGGCCGGCGACGTCAAGGACAAGGTCTATCGCCAGGCCGTCACCGCCGCCGGCATGGGCTGCATGGCGGCACTTGAGGCCGAGCGCTTCCTGGCCGCGATGGGCGAGGCCGAGGGTGGTGGCTCGGAGGGCACGGCCGAAGCCGCGGAATAGCGCCGCCGCCGCTGCCTGTGGCCGAGGGGGCGCAGGCAGTGCGGAGCGATGCCGCAAGTCCCATGCCGGTGGTGGGAAATGAGACGCTTCCCGTGCGTCTCTGCTATGATCGGCGGCACAGGAATCGGTCCAGGCGTCCGCGGCGCGGACAGGCCCATGACCGGTCAAGGGGGCATGGGCCGTGATGGATTGGGACAAGCTGCGCGTCTTTCACGCTGTTGCGGAGGCGGGAAGCTTCACCCATGCCGGCGAGGAACTGGGCCTCAGCCAGTCGGCGGTCAGCCGTCAGATCAGCGCGCTCGAGGACAGCCTCCATGTCCCCCTGTTCCATCGACATGCCCGCGGCCTGATCCTGACGGAGCAGGGCGAACTGCTCTATCGCACCGCGCACGAGGTGTTCGCCAAGCTGGCCATGGCCGAGGCCATGCTGACCGACAGCATGGACACGCCGCGCGGCGACCTGCGCGTGACGACAACCGTCACGTTCGGGATGATCTGGCTGACCCCGCGGCTGCGCGAGTTCACCGAGCTCTATCCCGACATCCGGCTGCAGTTGATCCTGGATGACGATGAGCTGGACCTCGGCATGCGCGAGGCCGACATCGCGATACGCTTCCGCGCGCCGGTCCAGCCCGACCTGATCCAGCGCAAGCTGTTCCCGGTCACCTACCACATCTATGCGGCACCCGCGTACCTGAAGCGCTTCGGGTCGCCTGAGACGCTGGCCGACCTGAAGAACCATCAGGTCCTGGCCTATGGCAACTCGGCCCCGACGGCGATCGGCGACGTCAACTGGATCCTGGAAGCCGGGTCGGCCGAGCGGCGGCGCGATCCCTATCTGACGATCAACAATGTCTATGCCCTGGCGCTGGCCGTGGAGCAGGGCATGGGCCTGGCGGCACTGCCCGACTATGCCATGCGTGGCAACAGCAAGGTGGTGAAGGTGATGCCCGAGATCGGTGGCCCCACCTTCGACACGCACTTCGTCTACCCCGAGGAATTGCGGGAGACCAAGCGCGTGACCGTCTTCCGCGACTTCCTCCTGCGCAAGGTCGCGGAGTGGGGCTTCTAGGACAGTTGGCTGCCGCGACGCGGGGAGCGGTCGCGCCGGCCGGCGCGGCCTCGCCCTATTCGCAGCGCTCGATCGTGTAGCGGTAGCCGCCGCTGGATTCGAAGAATTCCAGCGTATCGCCACTGATGCGCGCGCGCTCCCAGATGCCGCCCGGATAGTCGAACTTGTAGGCGCCGCCGGATTCCGGGGTGACCGTCACGTCCGCACGCTCGAAGTCGCAGGAGCCGAGGTCGGTCGGGATGCACTGGTAGTTGAAGCGGGTGCCGTTGACCTGGGTCCAGACATAGTCCGGCTTCTCGCACGTGCCGCCGCGCTGGCGATAGATGCCCTGGATGCGGCTGAGCCCGGCGGCGGCCGCGACCTGGGTCCCGGCGCTGCTGCTGACGCCGCCGATCACGCCGCTCTTCTCGGCCGTGCCCTGGGTATAGGCATTGGTGGGATCGGCGGCCAGGGCCGCCTGCTGCTGGGCGGATTGCTGGGCGGGCGCCTCGGCACTGCGGCTGTGCAGCCCGTCCAGGCGGCTGCGCGCCAGGCCGGCATACTGCCCCTGCGGGAAGCGGCGCAGGTATTCCTCATAGTCGGCGGGGTTCCGGCTCAGCATGATGGTCTGCCAGAACACGACCTCGCCTCCCGCGTCGCCGCCGGACGGCGGCCGGGCGGTCTGCTGCGGTGCCGCGTTGAGGCCCGCCAGCCGGCTTTGCGCCAGGCCGACATACTGGCCCTGGGGATAGCGCCGCAGGTATTCCTGATAGTCGGCGGCATTCCGGCTCAGCATGATCGTCTGCCAGAACACGACTTCGGCCGTGGTCCCGCCCGGTGCCGGCACCTGGGGTTGCGGCACGCTGAGAACGGCCGGCTGCGCCGTTGGCGGCGAGAAGTAGAAGTCGCCCGTCAGGGACGAGGATTCCCAGGGAATCTGCGCCCGCGAACTCTTCTGCATGACGTTGGAGCGGACGCGCTTGAACACATCCTCGACCTTCAGCCCCGGCTCGGACAGCGCGGTCAGGAGCTGCTCGGTATAGAGGCCGTTGCTGCCGTCGCCATCGGCCGCCACCTTGCCCGGCGCCGTCGCATAGGCGATCAGCGTGCCGGTCGGCGCGTTGACGGAGGCGAGGCCGTTGCCCCCGCCGGAGCGGAAACTGCGCTCGAACGGATTGTTGCGGCAGGCATCCAGGATCACGATGTTGATCGGGTTCTGTGCCTGCGACAGCTGGGTCATGACGATGTCGAGGTCGACCGCCTCCACCGAGATGTCGCCCTCGTTGGCGATCTGGGCGTCGACCGGCACAAGGTAGTTGCGGCCCATGCTCTGGATGCCGTGGCCGGCATAGTAGACAAGCCCGACCTCGCCGCCCGCGGAAAGCTGCGAGCTGAATTCGCGGATTGCCCGCTGCATGTCGCGGAAGGTCGCATTCTCCCGCGAGATGACGCTGAACCCCAGGCCCTTCAGCTTCGCCGTCATGGCGCGCGCGTCGTTCACCGGGTTGCGCAGGGGGGAGGTCGGATAGTCCGAATTGCCGATCACCAGGGCAACGCGTCGTTCCGCCAATGCCGCACTGGTCGAGAACAGGCACAGGATGAGCGCCAGGACGATTCTCGACATGCGTACTCCCTCCCGCAACGATGCACGCACTATAGCACGCGGCGCGCCGGGCCAAACGTGATGACGGCTACCGCGTGGGCAATCGTGGGGGCATGCGGCGGATCCGAAGCCCGCCTTCAGGCCTCAAGCGGCATCGGCCGGGCGTCGCCGCGCACCGAAAGGCGCGCGGAGATGGCATTGCCCAGGCGCCGCGCGCCCAGGCGGAGGCGCGCGATTCGCTGCTCGATGTCGTCGTCGAACAGGACTTCGACCGTGCTGCCCAGGGCGACCGCATGGGCGACACCGTGACCGGGGACGTGGATCGGGCACGCAATGCCGCCCAGGCCTGGCACATCCTCCCCCCGGCAGAAGGCAACGCCCTGCGCCCGCACCGCCTCCAGTTCCGCGGCCAGGATGGCGGGATCGGTGTTGGTGCGGTCGGTCAGGCGGGGCAGGGGGCGCGGCAGGATGCGGGCCCGCGCCTCTCCCGGCTGGAATGCCAGGATTGCCTTGCCCGTCGCCGCGGCATGCGGCCAGAACGCCTGGCCCGGCTTCACGAAGGCATGGATCGTGGCTGTTTCCGGCGCGATCGACGCGACCGAGCGCACCGTGCGCTCCGACAGCCGCGCCAGGAAGCAGCTGAGCCCCGTCTGGTCGGCCAGTTCCGTCAGGATCGGGCGGGCCAGCGCCTCCAGCCAGTCGTCGGGCGCCGCGGCATAGAGCAGGCCCAGCATGCGCGGCGCCAGGACATGGGCACCCGGGCGGCGGGGGCTGGGCCGGATGGCACGGGTCCGCGCCAGCGTGCCCAGCAGGCGATGCACCGTCGTCTTGGGCAGGCCCATGATGCCGACCAGTTCCGACAGGGACAGGCCGTCCGGATGGGGGGCCAGCGTCTCCATCACCCTCAGATAGCGCTCCAGCGGGATGTCGGTCGGCAGCGCGTCGGGCATGGCATTCCAGTTATCGGAACTACGTTCCGTTCATGTTGAATGCTAGGAATGTTGCGACGCACACGTCAAATCACCCGCGTGGCCCTGCGATGCTGCGTCGCACATTGGCGGGCGGCGGGCTTGCCGTGCGGCGCCCGGCGGGCAAGGCTGCACCGATGGAATGGAGCGACCAGGGCATCGTCCTCTCGACCCGCCGCCATGGCGAGGCGGCGCTGCTGGTCGAGGCGTTCACGCGCGAGCATGGATTGTGGCGGGCCCTGGTACGCGGCGGCGCCAGCCGTCGCGCCGGTGCGCTGGAGCCGGGGACGGAGGCGGCATTCCGCTGGCGTGCCCGCCTGGCCGAGCAGCTGGGCGCGTTCCAGGTGGAGGCGCTGCGATCCCGGGCGGCGGCCGTGCTGGACGAGCCGCGCGCCCTTGAAGGCATGACCACCGCCCTGGCCATGGCGGCCGCCTGCCTGCCCGAGCGGGAGGCCCATCCGGCGCTCTATGATGGCTTCCTGGTCCTGCTGCAGGCGATTGCCGACGATGGTCCCTGGCAGGCCCTGCTGGTCCGGTTCGAACTTGAACTGCTCAGCGTCCTTGGCTTCGGGTTGGACCTGGGCACGTGTGCGGTCACCGGGCGCAACGACCACCTCACCCATGTCTCGCCGCGGACGGGCAGGGCCGTCAGTGCCGCCGCCGCAGAGCCCTATGCCGAGCGCCTGCTGCCGCTGCCTGATTTCCTGGTGCGTCCGGGCCTGGCCCAGGTCGACGGCGGCGACGTGGTCGACGGGATGGTCCTGACCGGCCATTTCCTGGAGCGGCACGTCCTGGCGCCGCAGCAGCGCAGCGTGCCGGCCGTGCGCGTGCGCCTGGCGGCGCGTCTGGCGCGCGAGGCAGGCAGGGGCCACGCATCCGGGAATCTGCTATCTGATCGCGCATGAGTTCCGTGCCCGACGGCGGCGACATCCGCGACGTCCTCCTCACCAATGCGCTGGGCGACCGCTACCTGACCTATGCGCTCAGCACCATCATGTCCCGTTCGCTGCCCGACGTGCGCGACGGCCTGAAGCCGGTGCATCGGCGGCTGCTCTACGCCATGCGGCAGTTGCGCCTGGACCCCGGCTCAGGCTTCAAGAAGTCGGCCCGCGTGGTGGGCGACACGATCGGCAAGTTTCATCCGCATGGCGAGAATGCCGTCTATGACGCGCTGGTCCGCCTGGCCCAGGACTTTGCGGTCCGCTATCCGCTGATCGACGGACAGGGCAACTTCGGCAATATCGACGGCGACAACCCGGCCGCCCAGCGCTACACGGAAGCGCGCCTGACGGCGGTCGCCGCCCTGCTGCTGGATGGTCTGGACGAGGAAGCGGTCGACTTCCGCGCGACCTATGACGGGGAGGAGAAGGAGCCGGTCGTCCTGCCGGCGGGCTTTCCCAACCTGCTGGCCAATGGCTCGTCCGGGATCGCGGTCGGCATGGCGACCTCGATCCCGCCGCACAATGCCTATGAACTGTGCCAGGCGGCGCTCCACCTGATCGATCATCCGGCCGCCACCACCGCCGACCTGATGCGCTTCGTCCAGGGGCCCGACTTTCCCACCGGCGGTATCCTGGTCGAAAGTCCGGCCGCGATCGAGGAGGCCTACGAGACGGGGCGCGGCGGCTTCCGCCTGCGCGCGCGCTGGACCACGGAGGAAACGGGCCGTGGCCAGTACCGGATCATCGTGACCGAGATCCCGTACCAGGTGCAGAAGTCCAAGCTGATCGAGCGCTTGGCCGAACTCATCGAGCAGAAGAAGGCACCCCTGCTGGAGGACGTGCGCGACGAGTCGACGGACACGGTGCGCATCGTGCTGGAACCGCGCGCCCGCACCGTGCCCTCCGGCGTGCTGATGGAAGGGTTGTTCAAGCTCACCGACCTTGAGGTGCGGTTCCCGCTGAACCTCAATGTCCTGGACGGGGGGCACACGCCGCGCGTCATGTCGCTGAAGGATGCGCTGCAGGCCTTCCTCGATCATCAGGTGGAAGTCCTGGTCCGGCGCACACAGAAGCGCCGCGGCGACATCGAGCGGCGGCTGGAACTGCTGGCCGGCTTCATCATCGTCTATCTCAACCTGGACGAAGTGATCCGCATCATCCGCGAGGAGGAGGAGCCCAAGCCCGCCCTGATCGCGCGCTTCGACCTGACCGACACCCAGGCCGAGGCGATCCTGAACATGCGGCTGCGCAACCTGCGCAAGCTGGAGGAGATGGAGCTGCGTCGCGAGCAGACGGCGCTGCTGGGGGAGAAGGAAGAGATCGACCGCTTGCTGGGCGATCCCCGGCGCCAGGCCCGCGCAGTCGCCAAGGCGATCGGCGGCATTGCGAAGACCTTTGGTCCCGAGACCAGGCTGGGGAAGCGCCGCACCAGCCTGGGCGAAGCCCCGGTCGCGGGGGCCGAGGTGCTGGAGGCGCTGGTCGAACGCGAGCCGATCACGGTGATCTGCTCGGCCAAGGGCTGGGTGCGGGCGCTGAAGGGGCATGTGACGCCCGGTCCCGACCTGAAGTTCAAGGAAGGTGACGGCCCCCGCTTTGCCCTGCACGCGCAGACGACGGACAAGCTGGTCCTGCTGTCGACGCAGGGGCGCTTCTTTACGCTGCCCTGCGATCGCCTGCCGGGTGGGCGCGGCATGGGCGAGCCGATCCGCCTCATGGTCGACCTGGCGAACGAGGCGGAGATCGTGGCGTTGATGGTCCACCAGCCCGGGCGCAAGCTGCTGGTCGCGGCGACCGACGGCAAGGGCTTCGTGGTCGAGGAATCGGACGTGGTGGCGCAGACCCGGGCAGGCAAGCAGGTGCTGAACCTGGTCGGCGATGCCGAGGCCCTGGTCTGCATCCCGGCGGTCGGCGATACGGTCGCCGTCATCGGCGAGAACCGCAAGATGCTGGTCTTTCCGCTGGAGGAGGTACCGGTGATGACCCGCGGGCAGGGCGTGCGTCTGCAGTCCTACAAGGACGGCGGCCTGTCCTCGGCCAAGGTACTGAACCTGGCCGAGGGCCTGCGCTGGCAGTCGGGCGAGCGCGTCCGCAGCGAGACCGACCTGCGCCGCTGGCAGGGCAAGCGGGGCAGCGCCGGCGCCATGGCGCCGACGGGCTTCCCCAAATCGAACCGGTTCCAGTGAAGGAGGGCGGCTGATGCGTTTCCTGGGGCGGATCCTGTGCCTGCTGGCCCTGCCGATCCTCTGGGTCCTGGCGGCCAACCTGCTGACGCCGCCCCTGGACCAGCAGGCGCGGCTGGAACCGGCGCTCCGCCCCGAGGAATACTTCGTCGGCACGGTTGTCGGCTTCGGCGTGGTCACCGACCCGTTCGGCATCGTGCGGGAGGAGTTCCGCCAGGACGTGGCCGGGCGGATCGAGAACGGCCTGCTGGTGATGGACGAGCGTTTCACCTATCGCAGCGGCGCGCGCGACCAGCGCATCTGGACCATCCGCTTCACGCCGGACGGCCTCTACCAGGGGACGGCGGCGGATGTCCCGGCGGGCGGCGCTGGCCGGGCCGTGGGCAATGCCCTGGCCTGGCGCTTCGCCCTGCCGCTCGACACCGGCCTGTTCCTGTCGAGCCTTGATCTGGATCAGGTGATGCTGCGCCAGGATGCGGAGACGGTGATCAACCAGGTCCGCATCAGCAAGTTCGGCATCCCGCTGGGGCAGATCAGCATCGTCTTCCGCAAGCAGGGGTGATCGGCGCGGCGCCTGAGCCCCGCGCGACCACGCCTAGCGCACGCCGATCGCGGCCTCGGCGGGAACGCCCCAGAAGCGGTAGTCGATGCGATAGGTCTGGCCGGCCGCCAGGGCGCCGGCCGGCACGTCGATGGTGAACGGCTCGCCCCGCGTCTCGCCGGCTTCCAGCGGCAGGCTCTCGACGACCTGGGCGCACATCTGCTCGGGCTGCCGCGCGATTTCCTGGCCCGCGCTGTCCAGGATGCGCCAGCGATGGACGTCGCACGGTGTCGCGGCCGTGACCGTGGTGGCGCTGCCGGTGTCGTTGGTGATCGTCGCCTCCAGCGCGACGCTGGTGCTGCCTGCCGCCAGTTCAAGCGGCGCCGTGATGCGCGCGGTCAGGCCCGGCGTGCTCGGCACGGCCGGAGTGGACGGGGTGGCCGCAGCCACCGGCCCCGGATCGGGTGCCGGCGGCGGCGCTTCCGCCGCAGGCGGCGCTGCCGCTGCCTGGCTGCCGGCGGAGCCGCCGGACAGGCCCAGGTCGGCCCCCATGTCGTTCAGGGTCTCGCACCCGGTCAGCAGGACCAGGCCCATCAAGGCAACTACGCGTTTCAACATCGATCTCCTTTGGGTCGGCTGACCCTGGGGCAGTCGGGTCACTTCTGGTAAGTCGCCTCAGGTCGGTCGCCTCAGGCCTCGCACGGGTCGGCCGTCGTGGGGGCCGCGGGCTCGGCCGCCTCATCGGCCGGGAAGGGAGGGGGCCGAATCGGCCGCCATCCGTCGGGGGTCAGCCCCTCCAGCGGCTGGAACCGGCTCTTGTAGACCATCTTGCGACAGCCTTCGATCCAGTAGCCCAGATAGATGAACGGCAGGCCCCGCGCACGGGCCAGTGCGATCTGGCTGAGCACGACATGGCTGCCCAGGCTGCGGTCGCGCTGGTCGGCGTCGAAGAAGCTGTAGACCAGCGACAGCCCGTCGCCCAGCACGTCCGTCAGGCAGGATGCGACCAGGGTGCCGTGAGTGTCGCGATACTCGGCGACATGCGTGTCCACGGGGCTGTCCTCGACCATGGCGGCATAGTCGCCGTCGTCCATCTCCGTCATGCCGCCGCCGGGGTGACGGTGGCCCAGGTAGCGCCGCAGCAGGTCGAACTGCTCGACCGTCGCGACGGGCGGCGCCGACTGCATCTGCAGGTCATCGTTCCGCCGCATGACGCGGCGCATCCAGCGCGAGGGCTGGAACCGCTCCACCGGAATGCGGACCGAGACACAGGCGTGGCAGCCCTCGCAGGCGGGCTTGTAGGCGATGCCCTGGCTGCGGCGGAAGCCGGCATGGGTCAGGGCGTCGTTCAACTGCCGGGGGTCGTCCCCGGTCAGGCGCGTGAAGACCTTGCGCTCCATCCGGCCGGGCAGGTACGGACACGGCGCCGGCACGGTCACGAAAAAATAGGGAAAGCGGATCGTATGCTGCGTCACGGGGATCGGGTCTTGTCCGCCTGCGATTCACGGCCTGGGGCGGGCAGATGTCAACGCCTTGACCAGGATCTGCGTCATCCTATGGTCGCCAGAGCATGAGCATGTCCGCCTACACGCCATCATACTATACCGACTCTGCCGTCGGTGTCTGTGGCCGGCCGAGCCTTCAGGAGGCGCTCGACGTCGATGTCGGCATCGTCGGCGGCGGCTATACGGGTCTCTCCGCGGCGCTTGAACTGGCGCAGCGCGGTTATTCCGTCGCCGTGCTCGAGGCCGAGCGCGCCGGCTGGGGCGCATCGGGGCGCAATGGCGGCCAGATGCTGGACGGCCTCAATCCCGGCATGGGCAAGGTGGAGGCCCTGGTCGGCCGCGCCGATGCGCGGGCGCTGTGGGACATGTCGGTCGAGGCGGTGACATTGGTCCGCGAGCGGATCGCGCGCCATGCGATTGCGTGCGACTTCCATCCCGGCGCGGTCCTTGCGGCGACCAGTCGCGGCCACCTCGCGGGGCTGAGGGCGGAGGCCGAACTTCTGGCGACCCGCTATGACCATCAGGGCCGAACCATGCTCGACCGCCACGCGCTGGCGGCCCATGTGCGGACGGAGCGGTTCCATGGCGGCTGGTACGACAGCCTGAGCGGCCACCTGCACCCCCTGAACCTCGCCCTCGGCCTTGCCGCCGCCGCCGAGGCCGCGGGCGCCCGGGTGTTCGAGCACAGCCGCGTGACCGGGGTCGAGGCGGGACCGGTGGTGACGCTGCGCACGGCGGGCGGCGTGGTCCGCGCGCGCCATGCACTGCTGGCCGGCAATGCCTATCTGGACCGCCTGGACCCCGGTATCCGGCCCAAGGTCATGCCGGTCGGCACCTATGTCCTGGCGACGGAGCCGCTGGGGCAGGAGCGGGCGCTAGACCTGCTGCCGTCGAACGTCTGCATTTCGGACACCAATTTCGTGCTTGACTATTTCCGCCTGTCGGCGGACTGGCGGATGCTGTTTGGCGGACGCGTGTCCTACTCGACGGCGGAGCCGCTGAGCCTGGCGCGGTCCATGCGGCGGCGCATGCTGAACACCTTCCCCAGCCTGCGCGACGTGCGCGTGCACTCGGTCTGGGGCGGACTTGTCGCCATCACCATGAACCGTCTGCCGCATTTCGGCCGGGCGGCACCCAACGTCTATTTCGCGCAAGGCTATTCCGGACACGGCATCGCGCTAGCCAACCTGGGCGGCAAGCTGGTGGCCGAGGCGATCGCCGGCACGGCCGAGCGCTTCGACGTCTTTGCCCGCATTCCCCACCGGAACTTTCCCGGCGGCCGTGCCCTGCGCATGCCGCTGCTGGTCGCCGCGACGCTCTATTCCCGGATGCGCGACCTTGCCCCCATCTGAGGTCGAGGGTTACTGGCGCTATCGCTGTTTCGGGCTGGTGATCCAGGCGGACCTGGAACTGCCTGAGATTGCCGAAGCGGCAGAGCACTCGGATGCCGCCGCGGACGTGACCGTCAGCCTGGCGCCCGCGGCACCCTGCGCCAGCGTCCGCTTTGCACCGGCAGGGCGGGGCGCTGCCTTTGCCCTTGAGGGCCTGGGCCACTTCCTGATCACGCGTGGGGCGATCGTGGTAACCCCGGTGCCGGGGGTTTCATGGCGCAACCTGCGTCTGCACCTGCTCGGCTCTGCCCTGGGGGCGTTGTGCTATCTCCGCGGACTGCTGCCGCTGCACGCCAATGCGATCGTGGCCGCAGGACAGGCCATCGCTTTCGCCGGGCCGTCGGGCGCCGGCAAGTCGACGCTCGCTGCCCATTTCCAGCGCAGCGGCTATCCCATCCTGTGCGACGACGTCTGCGTCATCTCCTTCGATGCCGACGGCCGGCCCTGGGCCTGGCCAGGGCTGCCGCGAATCAAGCTGTGGGCGGATGCTGCCCTGTCCCTGGGGCACGACCCCGCGACGCTGGAGCCGGTGCACGACAGCCTGGCCAAGTACCAGCTGCCTCTTCAGGTTGCAGTCAAGGGCGGGCCGCACCCCTTGCGCCGCATCTACATCCTGGATCGTGCGGAGACGGGCGCTGCGCCGGGGCAGCATCGCCTTTCCGGTCGAGAGGCCTTTTCGACGCTGTTCGCGCAGTGCTACCGCAACCAGTTCGTGGCGCCGCTGGGCCTGCAGCAGGCCCTGTTCCGTCAGGTCACGGGTGCCCTGCGGCACATGGACATGTATCGCGCGCAGCGCGCCTGGGGCTTCGACGTGCTGGAGCATGAGGCACGCCGGATCGGCGACCACTTCGCGGACGCGTCGTGACCCAGCCGGCCGTGCCCCCCAATCGCGTCCTGTCGCTGGCGCGGCCTGGCTGGCTGCTGTTTCAGGCGCTGCTCCGCGCGCCCCTGCCGCCGCCGGACGCCCTTCGCCGGTTCCTGGCGACACCGCCCTGGGCGGGGCCGGACGGGCCACAGCCGCTCCGCGCGGGGACCGACCCGGACGGCTTCACCTGCGGCGTGCCGGTGCTGGACAAGGCCCATGCCAAGGCCTGCGCCAAAGGAGCGACTGAGGAGAACGGCCATATCAGGCGGCCATACCGCGTGGTTCAGGATGGCCGGCCGCTCGGCTTCTATGGCCTGGGGACGGGGATCGTGCAGGCCGCCGACGTGGGCAGGGGGGGCGGGCCCGCGATTCCGGTCGTCTGGCTCAACCAGTTGGCGGTGGCGCGAAGCGGCCAAGGCCAGGGCCTGGGTGCCCGGCTGCTGCGCCATGCGATTGCCGAGGCTGCGACGCTTGGCGCAGGGCAGGGAGCCTTGGCCATGCTGGTCCTGGCCATCGACCATGAGGTTCGGGGCTTCTACCTCGCCCATGGTTTCCGCCCGGTGCCGAAGGTGATCCACGACCGCGTCATCCTGCTGCGCTTTCACGATGTCGCAGGCTGCACCGGCAATTGAACGTGCCACGCCCCCTGACTAATCTCGGGACGGAACAACCGAAAGCCGCGAGCATGGAAGACGAGACCGGGCCGGATCTGCCAATCGAGCGCTCTGCCGCGATCGGGCTGGAGGTCTGGGAGTGCCCGTTGGTCAGCCGGATTCCGATGGCGGAAGCGGAGGCGCAGTTCACCCAGAACACCGACGGAACGTTCGGCTCCTAGAGCG
The DNA here is from genome assembly GCF_051903925.1 of Zavarzinia sp. CC-PAN008. Taxonomy (GTDB): domain Bacteria; phylum Pseudomonadota; class Alphaproteobacteria; order Zavarziniales; family Zavarziniaceae. The sequence goes on along the minus strand of NZ_CP173678.1, from coordinate 3,679,985 downwards.
AGTTGCGTTCGCTTCCGTTCACGCAGTTCGCTCTAAATTATTGATTTGCCGCGTTTTGCGAGTCGTCAGGTGAATCCACCTGACTTCAAAACGCTCTAGCGCGGCACGGGCGGCGCGGCGCCGACCCCGGGGGCCGGACCCGTCTCCTGGGCAGGGGCCGGCGGTGCGACCGGCGCCTCCCGCAGGAGGACAATCGAGATCCGGCGGTTGCTGGGGTCGCGGGGGCTGTCGGGCAGCAGCGGCTCGGAGTCGGCCTTGCCCGTAACCTGGTAGATCCGGTTCGACGGCACGCCAGCGGACAGCAGCTCGCGCCGCGTCGCGTTGGCGCGGTCGGCGCTCAGCTCCCAGTTGGAGTATCCGGCGTCCGTGCGATAGGGCGAGCTGTCGGTGTGGCCTGCGATCGAGATGCGGTTAGGCAGGCGGTTCACGATGGCGGCGACCTTGTCCATCAGGGCCCGCGTGGCGCCAGACATCACGGCCTTGCCCGACTGGAACATCGACGACCGCTCGTTGTCGACCAGCTGGATGCGCATGCCCTCCGGCGTCACGTCGACGGCGATCTGGTTCGAGATCGCGGCCAGTTCAGGCATGTCCTGGATGGCCTGGCGGATCTGCTGGGCCGCGGCCTCGAAGCGCGCCTGCTCGCGCTTGGCCATTTCCATCTGGAGCTGCTCGTCGCTCAACGCATTTGCGTCGCCAGGTGCTGGCGTCGCGACGGCGGATGAATTCTCGCCAGAGCTCGCCTGGCCCGTGTTCTGCTCGCCGGTCGCTTCCTCGCCGCTCTCGGCCGGCGTCTCGGGCGCCAGGGCCATCACGACGACGGGCTGGCCGCCGGCGTTGTTGGAGCCTTCCTGGCTGATCGACTGGCCGCCGCCGACCCCGCCGGAGCCCGAGGGCGAGGCGGTGGGTGCTGCCGGCGCGAAATAGTTGGCGATGCCGTTGCGCTGTTCCTCCGTCGTCGCGTTCAGCAGCCACAGCAGCAGGAAGAAGGCCATCATCGCGGTCACGAAGTCGGCATAGGCCACCTTCCAGGCGCCACCATGGTGACCGCCCGCGATCTTCTTGACCTTCTTGACGATGATGGGTCTTGCGTCGTTGGCCGCTGCCATGACCGTTCCGCTGCCTGCGCCGATGCGACACGGGGGCTGGCCCTTCGCGTCCTTGTGCAGGATGGGGCGGGGTTGGTTAACATCGACTTAGCGGTTGAGGCGGAGTCGACTCCGTCATCTGGGGGCGATGAAAGCATGACGCAGGATCGGCGGTTCCATCTCGGCTGGTTTCTCCAGGGCTCCAGCGTCCAGGCCTGGAACCAGGACTGGACCGGAAACATCGGCCAGGAGTGGATGAAGCCGGACCTGTTCATCGATCTGGGACGCGCGCTGGAACGGGCGTGCTTCGACTATGTCCTGATCGAGGACAGCTCCTATATCGGCGAAAGCTTCCAGGGTCGTCGCGACATCTATCTCAGGAACGGCATCGCGGTGCCGCGGCAGGATCCGTCCGTGATCGCCACGCTGATGGCGAATGCCACCAGCCGGATCGGCATCGTGCCGACCTTTGCCACCTTCGCCTATCCGCCCTATCTGCTGGCGCGCCTGGTGGCGACACTGGACCAGGTTTCGGCCGGGCGCATCGGCTGGAACATGGTCACCGGCTCCTCGGACTTTGCTGCGCGCAATTTCGGCCTGGACGGCATGCCCGAGCATGACCTGCGCTACGAGATGGCGGAGGAGTTCATGGAGGTGGTCTATGGCCTGTGGGACGGCTGGCAGCCGGGCGCCATGGTGGCCGACCGCGAGACCGGCGTCCTGGTCGATCCCGACAAGGTCAAGGCGATCGACTTCGCCGGGAAATACTTCAAGTCCCGCGGCCCCCTGAATGCCGGACCTTGCCCACAGGGGCGTCCGGTCATCGCGCAGGCCGGCGGGTCGGACCGGGGCAGGGCCTTTGCCGCCGCGCACGCCGACACCATCGTGGCCAGTGCCAAGGGGGTCGAGGGTATGAGGGCCTATCGCGACGACGTGCGTCGCCGGCTGAAGGGCCATGGCCGCGATCCCGCCTCGTGCAAGCTGCTCTTCCTGGTAACCCCCATCGTCGCGGGGTCCGAGACGGAGGCGCTGCGCCTGGAGCAGGAGCGGCTGGAGCGACGCGCCGCCCAGGTCGACGTTCAGCTGGCCTTCTTTGGCAAGATCACCAACATCGACTTTGGCGCGCTGGACCGCGACACGCCGGTCAGCCAGCTGGACCTGCGCACCAATGGCCACCAGGCCAGCCTGGACGAGTTTCGCCGCTTTGCCGGCGACCGCACCCTGCGCGAGGCGATGGCCGGCTTTGACGGAGGCGGCCGTTCTATCCGCCTGGTCGGCACACCGGAGCAGGTGGCGGACCGCATGGGCGAGATCATGGCGGAGGCAGGTGGCGACGGCTTCCTGATCACCCAGCCGGACACCAGCCGGCGTTCGGTTGCCGATATCGCGGACGGCCTGGTGCCGGCGTTGCAGAAGCGGCGCCTGGTGCGCAGCAGCTATGCGTTCGAGCAGTTCAGGGACAATCTTCTCGAATTCTGAACCGATCCGTAGAAAGTTCGGCGGCGGTCCATTGTCCTGTCTTTGCAGGGTCTGGGGATGTCGCTCGAATCCGTGATCATCTATGCGCTGGCTTTGGGACTGGCGGCGGCGTCGCCGGGTCCCGGCGTGGTGGGCATCGTCGCCCGAACGCTGGGCTTTGGCCTGAACGCCGGGCTGATGATGTCGCTTGGGCTGATCGTCAGCGACCTGATCTACCTGATGGCATCGCTGTTCGGCCTGGCCCTGCTGGCCAGCCAGATGGGCGAGCTGTTCATGGTGGTCAAGGTCCTGGGCGGCCTCTATCTCGCCTGGCTGGGCTGGCAGTTGTGGCGTGCGCCGGCGCACGCGATCGCCGACACGCCGGTGCTGAGGGAAGCGCCCTGGCGCAGCTTCCTGTCCGGGCTGACCCTGTCGCTGGGCAATCCCAAGGCGATGGCCTTCTACCTCGCGCTGCTGCCGACCATCGTCGATACCAGTCACCCGACGGCCCTGGCGGCCTTCGAACTGGCGATCGCAACGATCCTGGTCCTGCTGGTCGTGACCTGGACCTATGCCTTCGCGGCGGTCAGGGTTCGCCGCCTGCTGGTCAATGCCCGGGCCGTGCGCATCCTCAACCGCAGTGCCGGGGCCGCCTTGATCGGCGCCGGGGCCGCCGTCGCCGCAAGCTGAGCCGATGACCCTGACCGTCTACCTGACCTTTGTCGCGGCGGCGCTGGCGCTGATCCTGACGCCGGGGCCGACGACACTTCTGGCCGTGGGCCATGACCTGAACCGGGGGCGCCGCGCGCTCTGGGTGGTGCCGGGCGTCATGGCGGGCGACGCCTTCGCCATGACGATGAGCTTCCTGGGCGTCGGCGCCATCCTGGCGACCTCGGCCACGCTGTTCACGATCCTGAAGCTGGCGGGGGCGGCCTACCTGATCTGGATGGCGATCCAGTCCTGGCGGGCGCCGGTCGCGGAGCAGCAGATCGCGGTCGAGCACGGCGTGCCTGGACGCCGCATGATGGTGCAGGCGTTTGTCGTCACCGCGCTGAACCCCAAGAGCATCATCTTCTATGTCGCGTTCATGCCGCAGTTCCTGTCGCCATCCGTGCCCGCGGTGCCCCAGATGCTGGTGCTGGGCGTCACGATGGTGACGCTGGCCGGGCTGGCCACGGCGGCCTATGTGCTGCTGGCCGGCCGCTTCCGCGAGCGGCTGGCCTCGCCCCGCTTCCTGCGCTGGTTCAACCGTGGCGGCGCCGTTGCCCTGTTCGGCGCCGGGGTCCTGACGGCGCTGAAGCGCAGCCCGGCCTGATGAGCGGCCAGCGCATGCCTGCCTGCCTGCCGCGGGCGTGAACCGGCGCCGTCCCGCCGCGTTTCCTGGGGCACGGCTGCGGTTCGCCACTCCCCCTGTCCTGAAAGTACGCCTGTGACCTCTGTCTCCTCTGGCCCAGCAGCCCGCCCGGCGACCCGGCCCGGCTTTGTCGAGTTCGTGGCGCTGATGGCGCTGCTGATGGGCATGGGTGCCTTTTCCATCGACAACCTGCTGCCTGCCTTCGGTCCGATCGGTGCGGATTTCGCAATCGCCGACGCCAACCAGTTGCAGTTCATCGTCTATGCCTACATGGCGGCGTTTGCCGTCACGCAGATCGTGTATGGCCCCCTGGCCGACGTGATCGGCCGGCGGCCCGTGCTGCTGACCGGACTGCTGATCTACTCCGTGGGCAGCATCGTCGCGATCCTGGCGGACAGTTTCGCCATGCTGCTGGTGGCGCGCGTGATCCAGGGCATCGGCAGTGCCGCGGCCCGCGTCCTGGTCGTCACCATCGTGCGCGACCGCTTTGCCGGGCGCGAGATGGCGCGGGTGATGTCGCTGACCATGATGGTCTTCATCCTGGTGCCGGTATTCGCGCCTGCGGTCGGCAGCCTTTTGCTGCTGCTGGGCTCATGGCATGTGATCTTCATCGCCATGCTGCTGCTGGGCCTGGTGGTCCTGGCCTGGTTCTGGCTGCGCATGCCCGAGACGCTGCACCCCGAGTACCGTCATCCGTTCTCGTTCGCGCGGATCGGCAGCGGCATCGCGCTCTCGATCACGACCCGCGCATCGTTCGGGTATTCGGTGGCGATGGGCCTGATGATGGGCTGCCTCATGGCCTATATCGGTTCCGCCGAGCAGATCCTGGGCAGCGAGGCCGGGGTGTACAAGCTGGGCGCGCTGTTCCCGGTCGCGTTCGGCGTGGTCGCCGGCGTGATGGGGATCGCCTCCCTGGTCAATTCGCGGCTGGTGCGTCGCCTGGGCACGCGTCGACTGAGCCATGGCGCGATCCTGGGCTTCACCGCGGTGTCGGGCCTGCATGTCGCGCTGGCGTTGCTCTTCGACGGTGTGCCGCCGCTCTGGCTCTTCGTCGGCCTGCTGTCGCTGGCGCAGTTCCTGTTCAGCATGACCATGCCCAACTTCAACGCCATGGCGATGGAGCCGCTGGGCGCCATCGCAGGCACTGCCTCTTCGTTCATCGGCACCTTTACCACCGTGCTGGCGGTGATCGTCGGGACGTCGATCGGCCAGTCCTATGACGGGACCGTGCTGCCGCTGGCGCTGGGCTACTTCCTGCTGGGCGGTGCCGCCGTCCTGGTCATCCTGTGGACCGAGCGCGGCCGGCTGTTCCGCCCCCAGCATCCCGATCCGGCCTGAGTGCCGGGGGCGGCTTGTGCCCGCTCCGGCTGCGCCCGCTCAGGCGGCGCGCAGCCTGCTGACGAACGCGCGAACCTCCTCCTGCAGGCGGGTGGTGTCGCCATTGAGCACGCTGGTCGCCACCTGCATCTCGCCGGTCACCACGCCGGTTCGCGCGGCGGTATCCTGAAGCCGGTCGACATTGGCCTTCAACCCGCGGGTGATCTGCGCGGTGTCGCTGACATTGTGGGCGATCTCGGCCGTGGCACTGCCCTGTTCCTCGACCGCGGCGGCGATCGCGGCGGTGTCCTGGTCGATGGCGCCGATGGTGCGGGTGATCTCGGCAATCGCGCGCACGGCGTCCGCCGTGGCGGCCTGGATCGCGTTGACCTGGGCGGCGATGTCGTCGGTCGCCCGCGCCGTCTGGTTGGCCAGCGACTTGACCTCGCTTGCCACGACGGCAAAGCCCTTGCCTGCTTCGCCCGCCCGTGCGGCCTCGATCGTGGCATTCAGCGCCAGCAGGTTGGTCTGCCCGGCGATGGAGTTGATCAGCTGGACGACCTCCTCGATCCGGTGGGCGGCGTTGGACAGGCCTTGCACCATGGTGTCCGTCTCGCCCGCCTGGCGGACGGCGTTGCCGGCGACCGTCGCCGACTGCGCGACGCGCCGCGAAATCTCCGTGACCGAGGCGGAGAGCTCTTCGGCCGCCGCGGCTGCGCCATCGACATGCAGCAGCGCCCGCTCGGATCCCTGGCCAACCTCATTGACTTCGCCCGTGGTGATCTCGGTCTGCTCGGCGACCGACTGGGCGCTGCGCGTCAGATTGCCTGCCGCCTGGGTCAGGGACTGGACCAGCTGGCCGATCCGCGCCTCGAACTCGCCCGCCAGGCGGACGCGCTCGGCCATCCGCTCGGCCGAGGCACGGCGCTCCTGCTCCGCCTCTGCCGCGGCAGCGGCAATCGCCTCGCGCTGCTGGCGCTCCGACTCGGCCTGGGCACGGGCCGCAGCATCCGCGCGCGCAATCTCGGCTTCGGCCTCCAGGCGGGCGCGGGCAATGGCATTCTCGCGAAACACCGCGACGGTGCGCGCCATGGCGCCCAGTTCGTCCTGCGCCTCGGTCCGCGGCACGACCGCGTCGGTATCGCCCTGGGCAAGCCGCTCCATTGCTGCGCGCAAGGCCGACAGCGGGCCCAGGATGCTGCGTCCGGTCAGCGCGACCAGGCCCAGGATCAGGACAAGGCCGATGCCGCCGCCGGTCCAGGCGATGATGCGGGTCTGATCCAGGTCGGCGGTCAGCGCCGCGGCAGAGGCCTGGGTGCGGGCATCGCGCTCGGCGATCTCGCGGTCGATCACGGTCGTCAGGTCACCGCCCTGGCCATCGATGAGGTCATCCAGCCGGTCGAAATCCGCATCCGACGCGCCATTGCGGACGGCGCCGTAGAGGTCCGTTTCGATCAGCCGTCGCAGATTGGCGGCGCCATCGCGCAGTGCGTTGGAGAATGCCGGTGCATGGCCGGGCAGGGTGCTTGCCCGTTCCACCTCGACAAGCCCGGCATTGATCTCGGCCTGGCGCTCGGCCGCGATGTCACGGTCGCCCCGGTCGACGATCGTGTCCATGGCGCCCAGCACGGCCTGGCCCACGGCATTGCGTGCCGCCAGCATGTGCACCAGGTCCGCAGTGTCGGCCCGGCTCTCACGCGTGCTGTCGATCGCCCGGCTGGTCATCCAGGCCATGCCCGCCACCAGTGCCGCGACCAGGATCAGAGTGAGGCAGCCCAGCAGGACCAGCCGTTGCTTCACCGTCATGCGTGCCTCTCCCCATCGACCCGTTGCCCTGCACACCACGCGGGCGCCTCTCCTGGGTCTGTACTACCTTGAGGCGATTAAGGGCGCATTAACGGTACTCAGTATGCACGGTCCAATCCTCAGGCTTCGCGATAGGCGTTCAGCCGTCGCACCGTATAGCCGGCGGCGGCCAGGTTCTGGACGATGCGGTCCAGGTGGGCGGGATCGCGCGTCTCGATCACCAAATCCAGGTCGGCGTTCTTCACGGGCACGTCCAGGAACAGGCGCTGATGCGAGACCTCCAGGATGTTGCCGCCGGCGGCGCCGATGATCCCGGCCACCTTCGCCAGGGTGCCGGGCTGGTCGCTGATCTTGACTCTCAGGCCGGCAATGCGCCCCTCTCGCGCCAGGTTGCGCGTGATGACGGAGGCCAGCAGGCGCGCGTCGATATTGCCGCCGCACAGCACGGTGCCGACGCGGCGGCCGCGATAGCGTTCCGGATTGGCCAGGACGGCGGCCAGGCCGGCGGCGCCCGCCCCCTCTGCCACCGTCTTCTCCACGCCCAGGAACAGGCCGACCGCCCGTTCCAGGTCCGCCTCGCTGACCAGCACCACGTCGTCGACCAGCTCGCGCGCGATTTCCAGCGTCAGCTTGCCCACGTTCTTGACGGCGATGCCCTCGGCGATCGTGTTGCCGCCGCAGGCGTCCGGTTCGCCCCGCAGCGCTGCGTACATCGAGGGATAGAGCTGGGTCTCGACGCCGATCACCTCGATCCCCGGCTTCAGCGCCTTGGCCGCGATGGCGATGCCGGCAATCAGGCCGCCGCCGCCCACGGGGACCACCAGGACGTCCAGCTCGGGATGGTCGCCCAGCACCTCAAGGCCGATCGTGCCCTGGCCTGCGATGATGTGGGGATCGTCATAAGGGTGGATCAGGACCAGGTCCTGTTCCGCCACCAGGCGGCGGGCGACGGCCTCCGCCTCCGCCAGCGTGTCGCCCTCCAGCACGACGCGGGCGCCGTGCTCCTCGGTCTGTCGCACCTTCACATGGGGTGCTGTCGCCGGCATCACGATGGTTGCCGGGATGCCCAGCCGGTTCGCGTGATAGGCCACGCCCTGGGCATGGTTGCCGGCCGACATCGCGATGACGCCGCGGGCCCGCTCCTCTGCCGTCAGGCTGGACAGCTTCACCAGGGCACCGCGGTCCTTGAAGCTGGCCGTGAACTGCAGGTTCTCGAACTTGATCCACAGCTCGGCCCCGGTGATGCGCGACAGGGTGCGCGAATGCGCCGAGGGCGTGCGCACGACCTGACCCCGGATCAGGTCTGCCGCACGGCGGATGTCGTCAAGGGAGACTGTCATCCTCCGACTATGGCAAAGTCCCGCACCGCACACCACGGCGCAGACCTGAAGTATTGAGCAAGTCGGAAGGACGTTTTCATGTCGGTAAAGGTGGCCTTCATCGGACTGGGCGTCATGGGCTATCCCATGGCCGGGCATCTGGCCAAGGCGGGCCACCAGGTGACGGTCTATAACCGCTCAGGCGCCAAGTCGGCGGCCTGGGTGGCCGAGCACGGCCATGCCTCGGCCCCGACCCCGGCCCAGGCTGCGCAGGGTGCCGAGATTGTCTTTGCCTGTGTCGGCAATGACGACGACCTGCGCCAGGTGACGCTGGGGCCCGACGGCGCCTTCCAGGCGATGGCGCCCGGCACGGTCTTCGTCGACCACACGACCGCATCGGCCGGCATCGCGCGGGAGCTTGCCGCCGCGGCCAAGGCGGCCGGGTTCGAGTCGCTGGACGCCCCCGTCTCCGGCGGCCAGGCGGGGGCGCAGAACGGCGTCCTGACCGTGATGGTGGGGGGAGAGCAGGCGCCCTACGACCGGGCGGAGCCGGTGATCAAGGCATTTGCCCGGTCCGTCCGCCTGCTGGGCCCGGCCGGTGCGGGGCAGCTTACCAAGATGGTCAACCAGATCTGCATTGCGGGCCTGGTCCAGGCGCTGGGCGAAGGCTTGAACTTCGCCATGGCAGCCGGCCTGGATGCCAAGGCGGTCGTGGAGGTCATCTCCAAGGGGGCCGCCCAGTCCTGGCAGATGGAGAATCGCGGCAACACGATGATCGACGGCAAGTTCGACTTCGGTTTCGCCGTCGACTGGATGCGCAAGGACCTGGGCATCGTCCAGGACGAGGCGCGCCGCATCGGCGTCAGCGTGCCGGTCACCGCCCTGGTCGACCAGTTCTATGCCGAGGTGCAGAAGATGGGCGGCAGCCGGTGGGACACATCCAGTCTCATCGCGCGCCTGCGCCGGTAGGTCCGGAGGGAGGGTAGGCCATGCGCAGTGGCAGGAACCGGTTCGAAAGCGTCGACCGCATGGTGGAGGCCCTGGACCCCAGCTACCCCGTGCTGTGCATCCTGCCCGACGTCCTGGCCAGGACAGCCCAGCGCTTTGACAAGGGCTTTCCGGGCAAGGTCCTGTATGCGGTCAAGTGCAACCCGCATCCGCTTGTTCTCAATGGACTTTGGCAGGGGGGCATCCGTTCCTTCGATACCGCGTCCCTGCCGGAGATCGCGCTGGTGAAGGAGCTGCTGCCCGAGGCGCATTGCTGCTTCAACCATCCGGTGAAGAGCCGCACGGCGATCCAGGCGGCGCATGACGTCTATGGGATCGAGGACTATGTCGTCGACAGCCCCGAGGAGCTTGAGAAGCTGGTCGCGGAAACCGGCCCCGGTGCAACGGTCCAGGTGCGGCTGGCCACCGCCAGCGGCTATGCCGCGTTCGACCTGTCCCTGAAGTTCGGCGCGAAGGAGGCTGAGGCCGTTCAGCTTTTGCGCCAAGTCAAGGCTGCGGGGCTGGAGCCTGCCATCTCGTTCCATGTCGGCAGCCAGTGCCGCACGCCGGAGGCCTATACCCTGGCTTTGGCGGAAGTCGGCCGGGTGATCGAGGCGGCCGGTGTGCAGCCGCGCTATGTCAATGTCGGCGGCGGCTTTCCGGCGCATTATCGTGGCACGCAGATCCCGCCCCTGGCCGATTTCTTCGACGCGATCCGCAAGGGTGCTGCCAGGCTCAACGTCCGGGCGGATTGCGAACTCTATTGCGAGCCGGGCCGCGCGCTGGTGGTGGAGGCGGCCGTGCTGGTGGTTCAGGTTCACCTGCGCCGTGGCAACAGCCTCTATGTCAACGACGGGGTCTTCGGCTCCCTGTCGGAACTCAACGTGGGCAAGCTGACCCCGCCGGTGCGCCTGATCCGTCGCCGGAGGGACGGGGAGGGCGAGCCCATTCCGTTCCGCATTTTCGGTCCGACCTGCGATTCGGCCGACGTCCTGCCGGAGCCGTTCGTCCTGCCCGACGACGTGGACGAAGGCGACTGGATCGCGATCGGCCAGGTCGGCGCGTACTCCAATGCGCTGGCCTCCCACTTCAACGGCTTCTACTGCGATACCGTGGTCGAGGTCGGCGGCGGGATCTGAGGCGTTACGGGCCTTGATGACGATGGTGCTGCTGGCGCTGGCGGCCCTGGCCGCCGGCCTGGCCCGCGGTTTTTCGGGGTTTGGGGCGGCCCTGGTCTTCATGCCGCTGGGCAGCGCCCTGATCGGCCCGGCAATGGCCGCACCCCTGCTCCTCGTCATCGACGCGCTGACCACCATGCCGCTGATCCCCAATGCCTGGCGCCTGGGCGACCGGAGGGCGGCGGCGCTGATGACGCTGGGCGCCCTCGTCGGGGTGCCGGCCGGCACCTGGCTGCTCGCCCATGGCGATCCCCTGGCGCTGCGCTGGTTCGTGGTCGCCCTGGTCCTGGCGATGCTGGCCCTGCTGGTGTCGGGCTGGCGCTACAGGGGGCAACCGCGCGCGGCGGCGACTGTTGGGGTGGGCGTGCTGGCCGGCTTCGGCAGCGGGGCGGCCCAGACCGGCGGTCCGCCGGTCGTCGCCTATTGGCTGGGCGGCGCCCTCCCGGTGCGGGAGGCCCGGGCCAGCATCGTGCTCTATTTTGCGGTGGCCACAGTCCTGACCGGCATCAGCTATGGTGCCGGGGGCCTGGTCACGGCCGACCTGCTGGCCCCGGGCCTGATCACCGCGCCAGCCTTCGGCCTGGGCGTCCTGCTCGGCGCCCGCGCCGTCCCCGGTGCCAGCGAGGTTGCCTTCCGCCGCATCTGCTACGCGATGATCGCAACCAGCGCCCTGGTCAGCCTGCCGGTCCTGGATGGGGTGCTGCGATAGAGGGTGCTGGACAGCTTCCAACGTGACCCTCCTGCCTCCACCCCTGCGTCACCCGGATAGACCGGGCGACGTTGGAAGAAATGGACGTGTCCACCCACTCCCTGGTGCGGCAGCCGCGTTCGCTAGCCCAGGTTACGCCCGAACAGGGCGAACAGGCGCTCCCAATGGCGTTCGGCGGCGGGCTTGTCATAGGCGGGGCGCTGCGGGAACGCGAAGCCGTGCTCGACGCCGCGATAGAGTTCGACCTCCGCCTTGACCCCGGCCTGCTTCAGGGCGTCGGCGAAGGGCTGAAGCTCCTCGATGGGCGCGTAGTGGTCAGTCTCGGCCCAGGCGACATAGAGTTCGGCCGGGCTGTTGGCGACGGCGCGGTGGGGACTGTCGGCGGCTTCGGTGATCAGGCGGACGCCATAGATCGAGGCTGCGGCCCGGACCCGGTCCGGCCGGTGGGCGGCGGCGGTCATGGCGTACTGGCCGCTCATGCAATAGCCGACAGCGCCCACGCGATCCGCCGCCGCTGCGGCATCGCCGTCGGCATGGGCAATTAGGCTGTCGATGTCGCGCTTCAGGACGGAAATGCTCAGCGTGCCCATCAGGCCGAACATCTTTTCCCGGACGGCCTCGCTGCCGGGCCCGATGAAGGTGCCAAGCTCGGTCACGCCCTGGCGGTAGTAGAGATTGGGCAGCATGACGTAATAGCCGGCCGTGCCCAGGCGGCGTGCCATGTCGCGCAGTTCTTCCCGAATGCCAGGCGCATCCATCAGGAACAGGATGACGGGGTGCGGCCCGTCGCGCTCCGGATGGCAGATGAAGGTGTCCATCGCGCCGTCCGCGGTCGCGATCTCCAACTGGTGCTCGATCATGCGGTCCTCCCCGTCTTGTCGTTGGCGGGGAGTGTGGCAGAGCGGGCGAGCCTACTGAACCCCGTTCAGGACCTTGGCCGCCTCTGGCGCGAAATAGGTCAGGATGCCGTCGGCGCCCGCCCGCTTGAAGCAGGTCAGCACCTCGATCATCGTGCGCGTCCCGTCCAGGTAGCCGGCCAGGGCCGCGGCGCGCATCATCGCGTACTCGCCCGACACCTGATAGGCGAAGGTCGGGACGTGAAACGTCTCCTTCACCCGCCGCACGATGTCGAGATAGGGCAGGCCAGGCTTGACCATGACCATGTCGGCGCCTTCCTCGATGTCGAAGCCGACCTCGCGCAGCGCTTCGTCCCCATTGGCGGGGTCCATCTGGTAGGTGCGCTTGTCGCCGACCAGCACGGCACCCGAACCGACCGCATCGCGGAACGGGCCATAGAACGCCGACGCATACTTGGCGGCATAGGCCATGATCTGCAGGTCGTGATGGCCCGCCCCCTCGATCGCCTTGCGGATCGCGCCGATGCGGCCGTCCATCATGTCCGAGGGCGCAAGCACGTCGCAGCCGGCATCGGCCAGCACCAGCGACTGCCTGACCAGCAATTCGACGCTGGCGTCGTTGACGATGCGGCCGCCTTCCAGCACGCCGTCATGGCCATGGCTGGTATAGGGGTCCAGCGCCACGTCGCAGATGATGCCGACGTCCGTGCCGGTGGCGGCGCGGATGGCGCGGATCGACCGGCACACGAGGTTGTCCGGGTTCCAGGATTCCTGCCCGTCCGGCGTCTTCAGCAGCGCATCGGTCTGCGGGAACAGGGCGATTGCCGGGATGCCCAGCCGCTTCGCTTCCCGCGCGGCGTCGCCTGCCTCGTCCGGAGTCATGCGACTGACGCCCGGCATGGTGGCGACGGGGCCGGTCACGCCGTCCGTCACGAACAGCGGCCAGATCAGATCGTCGCTGGACAGGCGGTTTTCCGCCACCAGGCGCCGGCTCCAGCCATGGGCCCGCGGGCGGCGCAGGCGGGTGAACGGATATCCCATGGCGAAGTCCCGGGTGCAGGTAGCGGTTGAGCGGCCCGGTCCGTCAGGTCCGGCGCGCGGGGGAGGGTACGCGGAACAGGTAGTCGCCGTCGCCCGCAAAGCGGCTCAGCAGCGCCGTCGACGACCGGTCGACGTCCGGCGCATCCATCCGCAGGGCGGCATAGCCAAGGCCGGTCATCAGTTCAAAGACCTGGGCCGGGGTCGAGCCGGCACGGGCCAGATGGCTGTCCACCAGTTCGACGATGAGGGCGGGGTGGAAGCGGCGCATCACCCCCTGCGCCCCGCGCAGAACCGACAGCTCGTACCCTTCCACGTCGATCTTGATCAGGTCCAGGCGGGCAAGGCGGCGGGCGGCCCACAGCGCGTCCAGGCTGGTGGTCGCCACCTCCTCCGAGATGGAGGGCCGGTCGCTGGGCCCGATATGGCTGAGGCCGAAACCCAGGCTGCCGCGCGCCTTCACCGGGACGGACAGCACCGCCGAGCCGTCGCCCTCACCCAAGGCCAGGGGCAGGATCTCCACATTGCGCAGGTTGTTCCAGGCGACGGCACCCTCCAGGATGCGTCTTGCATAGGATCCCGGCTCGAAGGCAAGGACCTGGCCGCGCGCGGCGGCCCTGGCGAACAGCTTGGTGTATTGCCCGGCATGGGCGCCGACATCGACCACGATGCCGTCGGCCGGCACCAGCCGCCGGACCAGCGGATAAAGGTCGCGATGATGCTGGCGCGCGGCCGCCTTGACGGCATGCGCGACGAAGGTCAGGCGCTGGCGCGGCTTGAGTGCCGGAAAACCCATGGCCGCGGAGGGTATCGGAGTCGCCGCGAATTGACAGTAAACGCTTGCGGCGGCTAATCAGCGCGGCCAGGAATGACGCTGCGGCATGCGTATGGCCCAGGCATAAGGGCGAGCCGGCGTTCACAGGAGGCTGCATGGATTTCGAGCTCAGCGAGGAGCAGCGCGCGTTCCAGGAAGTGGCCCGCAATTTCGCGGCCGATCGCCTGGCGCCCTTTGCCGCCGAATGGGACGAGAAGCACCATTTCCCGGTCGATCGCCTGCGCGAGGCGGCGGCCCTGGGCTTTGCCGGCATCTACATCCAGGAGGACATTGGCGGCACCGGGTTGAGCCGCCTGGACGCCTCGTTGATCTTCGAGGAGTTGTCGGCCGGCTGCGTGCCCACGGCGGCCTACCTGACCATCCACAACATGGCGTCGTGGATGATCGACCGCTTCGGCAATGACGAGCAGCGCCAGCGCTTCCTGCCCAGCCTGCTGACCATGGACCGGATCGCCAGCTATTGCCTGACCGAACCCGGTTCCGGCTCGGACGCGGCGGCACTGCGGACCAAGGCGGTGCGCGACGGCGACGAATACGTGCTGGACGGGACCAAGGCCTTCATCTCGGGCGGCGGCGTGTCGGACGTCTATGTCTGCATGGTGCGTACCGGCGGACCGGGGCCGGCCGGCATTTCCTGCGTCGTGGTCGAGAAGGGCACGCCGGGCCTGTCCTTCGGCAAGCAGGAAGTGAAGATGGGCTGGAACGCCCAGCCCACCGCCCAGGTCATTTTCGAGAACTGCCGCGTGCCCGTCGCCAACCGCATCGGCGAGGAAGGCGACGGCTTCAAGATTGCGATGATGGGCCTGGATGGCGGGCGCCTGAACATCGCGTCGTGCAGCCTGGGCGGCGCGCGCACCGCCCTGGCCGTCGCCAAGGAATACCTGACGGTGCGCCAGCAGTTCGGCAAGCCGCTCGCCTCGTTCCAGGCCCTGCAGTTCAAGCTGGCCGACATGGCGACGGAGCTTGAGGCCGCGCGCCTGATGGTCCATCGCGCCGCGGCCAAGCTGGACGCCAAGTCGCCCGATGCCTCGCTCTATTGCGCGATGGGCAAGCGTTTCGCGACCGACGCCTGCTTCAACGTCGTGAACGAGGCGCTGCAGATCCATGGCGGCTACGGCTACCTGCGCGACTATCCGCTGGAGCGCCTGGTGCGCGACCTGCGGGTGCACCAGATCCTGGAAGGGACGAACGAGATCATGCGCGTCATCATCGCGCGGCGCCTGCTGGAACAGGCCAGCGCATGAGCACGGCAAGCCTGGTGGCCGAGCCTGAGGTCACTTTCGCGCAGGACGGCGTCGCCGGCATCGTCACCTTGAACCGGCCAAAGGCGCTGAACGCCCTGACCCGCGACATGGTCCTGCTGATGGCGCAGCAGCTGGAGCTGTGGGCCAAGGACGACGGCGTGAAGCTGGTCGTGGTCGTGGGGGCAGGGGACAAAGCGTTCTGTGCCGGGGGCGACATCCGCGCCCTGCACGACTCGGGCAAGGCGGGCGACGGCTATGCCGCGGCCTTCTATGCCGACGAATACCGCCTGAACACGCAGATCAAGCGCTATCCCAAGCCCTATGTGGCCCTGGTCGACGGCATCTGCATGGGCGGCGGGGTCGGCGTCTCGGTCCACGGGACGTGGCGCGTGGTCACCGAGAAGACCCTCTTCGCCATGCCGGAGACGGGAATCGGCCTGTTCCCCGACGTGGGGGGCAGCTATTTCCTGCCGCGCCTGCCGGGGCAGGTGGGGATGTACCTGGGCCTGACGGGCGCGCGGCTCAAGGGCCCGGGCGATCTGGTACCGATCGGCGTGGGCACCCATTTCGTGCCGAGCGCCGGACTGCCCGCCTTGCGCGCCGCGCTGGCCCAGGGCGGTGATGTCGAGGCGATCCTGAGGGCCCATGCCCAGGATCCGGGGGCGGAGACGCTGGCACCGCACCGCGCCGTGATCGACCGCTGCTTCGCCGAGTCTTCGGTCGAGGCAGTACTGGTGGCGCTGGAGCGCGACGGCGGCGACTTTGCCAAGGACGCAGCCCAGACGATCGCCATCAAGTCGCCGACCAGCCTGAAGGTCACGTTCCAGCAGATCCGCCGGGGTGCCGACCTGTCGTTCGAGGACTGCATGCGGATGGAATACCGCATGACCCAGCG
Organism: Zavarzinia sp. CC-PAN008; assembly: GCF_051903925.1. Taxonomy (GTDB): domain Bacteria; phylum Pseudomonadota; class Alphaproteobacteria; order Zavarziniales; family Zavarziniaceae. The sequence goes on along the minus strand of NZ_CP173678.1, from coordinate 3,663,900 downwards.
CATCATCGAAGGCGTCGACTTCTATGAGGGCGTGCGCGCCGTCGTGATCGACAAGGACCAGAAGCCGAAGTGGAACCCCGATCGCCTGGGCGCGGTCGACGACGCCACGGTCGACGGCTATTTCGCGCCGATCGGCGACAGGGAACTGCGCCTGCCCTGACGGAACGCGCAGAACGCCGCCGCCAAAACCCTCGCATCCTCATCCTGAGGTGCGAAGCGAAGCGTAGCCTCGAAGGATTGGCCGCCGGTGCGCCGGTGGCTCATCCTTCGAGACGGCCTGCGGCCTCCTCAGGATGAGGTACCGATTGCTTCCGGTCTGGCTCAGAGATCGGCGGCACGTAGAATACGAACAAGGGAGAGGGACATGGCGCAGATCGGCTTCATCGGGCTTGGCAACATGGGCGGACCCATGGCCCGCAACCTGCTCAAGGCCGGGCATTCGCTGACCGGCTTCGACCTTGCCCAGGCGGCCAAGGACACGGCCAAGGCTGCCGGTGCCGCGGTCGTCGACGTGGCCAACGGTGTGGCCAGCGGGGCAGAGGTCATCGTGACCATGCTGCCGGCCGGGGCGCATGTCCGCCAGGTCTACCTGGGCGATGACGGCCTGATCGCCAAGGCGCCGAAGGGCACCGTGCTGATCGACTGCTCCACGATCGACGTGGCGACTGCGCGCGAGGTGATCGCCGCGGCGGAGGCCGCTGGCCATCACATGGTCGATGCGCCTGTCTCCGGCGGTGTGGGCGGGGCCGAGGCGGGCACGCTGACCTTCATGGTCGGCGGCAGCGACACCGCCTTTGCCAAGGCCAGGCCGTTCCTGGAGAAGATGGGCAAGACGATCGTCCATGCGGGCGGCGCCGGCAACGGACAGGCGGCCAAGATCTGCAACAACATGATCCTGGGCATTTCGATGATCGCCGTCTCGGAGGCCTTCGTGCTGGCCGAGAAGCTGGGCCTGGATCACCAGAAGCTGTTCGACATCTCCTCGACCGCGTCCGGCCAGTGCTGGTCGCTGACGACCTATTGCCCGGTTCCCGGCCCGGTGCCGACCTCGCCTGCCAACCGCGACTACAAGGCGGGCTTCACGGCCGCCATGATGCTCAAGGACCTGCGCCTGGCTCAGGAAGCGGCCTCGAAGGCCGGTGCGGCCACCCCGCTGGGGGCGGAGGCGGCCGCGCTCTATGGCCTCTATGACCTTGCCGGGAATGGTGGCGTCGATTTCTCTGGCATCATTCAGATGATTCGGGGCAAGGCCTGAGCAGGCCCTGAGTCCCACGAACAGGGATTCTTCAGGAGAGCGGCCGTCAGATGAGCGCTGAGCAGGATACGAACGAGCGCAAGACGCTCTATCTCGAATCGCTTGCGCTGATCGAGCGACTGCACCGTCGCATGCTCGACCTGATCAAGGCCGAGCTCGATCAGTCGGGGCGGGAGGAGATCAACGCCGTTCAGGCGCTCCTCCTCTACAATATCGGCGAGGATGAGCTGACCGCGGGCGAGCTGATGACGCGCGGCTACTACCTTGGCTCGAACGTCTCGTACAACCTGAAGAAGCTCGTCGAGAACGGCCTGATCGACCACCAGCGCTCGACGCGCGACCGCCGCGCCGTGCGCATCAAGCTGACCGAGGAAGGCAAGGCCATCGCCGGCCTGGTCGAGGTCCTCTACGACCGCCAGGTGGCGAACCTCGCCCGCCGCCCGGGCCTCGACGACCAGGGTTTGGACAACCTCAACGGCGGCCTCCGCGCGCTCGAACTGTTCTGGTCCGAAAAGCTGCCCAGACGCCGGTAGGACTTTCGTCCCCTCTAACCCCGCATGCGGCGGCGGTTCCGCTCGCTTGGTCATGGCGGGGGAACCGGGCGGGACTGGCCGTCGCAGTTGAAACCCGGCGCGGCTGGCACTAGGTTCACCGGCCTCGGGGCGTAGCGCAGCCTGGTAGCGCGGCTGTTTTGGGTACAGCAGGTCGGAAGTTCGAATCTTCTCGCCCCGACCAATCTTTTCATGGCGGCCCGCGCGGCCAATCGGGCCTGGGGCCGTTCAGGCAGCGGCCGGTGCGGGCTGTGCCGGGCGGGCCGGGCCCACGAGCGCCGCCGGAAACACCAGCACCATGGCCGTGCCATGGCCCAGCGCCGTCCGCACGATCAGACGCCCGCCATGGGCCTCGATCAGCGCCTTGACGATGGGCAGGCCTAGGCCCGTCCCCGGTTCCGAGCGCGAGATGGGACCGTCGACCTGGCCGAACGGCTCAAGCGCCTTGGCCAGGCCCGCCGCGTCCATGCCGATGCCTGTGTCGATCACGGCCAGCGTCACCTCGCCATCGGGCAGGCGCTCGATCTCGACCCGGACGTTGCCGCCGCGCGGGGTGAACTTCAGCGCGTTCGACATCAGGTTCAGCAGCATCTGGCGGATTGCACGGCGGTCGGCCTGGAACAGCAGGGGCTCCGCCGGTGCGCCCTGCGGCCAGGCAGGACCGCTGAGGCTGATGCCCCGCTGTGCGGCGTCGCGATGGAACATCTCCATCGCCGCCTCCACCTGTTCCGCCGGGTCGACGGGCTCGGGGTGCAGTTCCAGGCGGCCGGCGCTGATCTTCGACAGGTCCAGGATATCGCTGATCAGGTTCAGCAGGTGGCTGCCGGCGTCGTGGATGTGGGTGGCGTACTCGCGGTACTGCCCCATCGCGTTGGGCCCCATCGACTGGTCGCGGATGATCTCCGAGAAGCCCAGGATCGCGTTGAGGGGCGTGCGCAGCTCGTGGCTCATCGTGGCCAGGAAGGCGGACTTCGCGATGTCCGCCTGCTGCGCCGCCTGGAGGGCGGCCTGCAGCGCCTCAGTCCGGTCGGCCACACGCTGCTCGAGGACGTCGCGATGGCTGCGCAGCCGCTGCTCGCGATCGGCCTGGCGTGTGGCCAGCATGTAGGCGACGCCGACGGCCGACATCATCGCCCACGCGGCGATGCCCAGGTGCGCCCCCTCATAGGTCCAGGTCGTCCCCGGCAGTATGCCCAGGTGGGACAGGCCGAACGCGATCGAGGTCAGCGATGGCAGGCTCCAGGCCGCCAGGAAGACCTCGCTCAGCGGCAGGCGGCGGCGCCAGCACAGCGCCGCCACGACCAGGATCAGGATCAGCAGGGTGGTCGCGGCCAGGGCCGAGACGAAGCTGAGGAGGTGGCGGTCCAACGCCGCGGCGACAAAGGTCGCGATGGGACCGGCGCGCGCCAGCGACAGCCACCGGTCAAGGTCGGGCGCCTGCCGCCTGAGGTCGAGGAACTCCCGCACGAACTCGAGCAGGAGGAGCGAGCCAAGGCCAAGGGCGCAGGTGCCCAGGTCAAAGAACAGCGGGCCATAATCGGGCGTGACCAGCTCGCGCACCATGCCGTCATACACCGCGAGCCAGGCGGACAGGCAGCCCAGCGCTGCCAGCAGGACCAGCAGGGCACGCTCGCGCAGGCTGAGCCAGGCAACGGCGATATAGATGCCGCTGGTCAGCAGGGTGGCGAAGAACGCGCCGAGCAGCAGCCAGTCGTCCTGCGCGATGTCCTCCATCGCCTCCCGCGTCGCCAGCGCGAAGCCGAGCTGAAGGGCCGCGGGCGATTCGATGCGAAAGACCAGGATCGCGTCCTGCCCCGGCTTCAGCCAGACCGGCAGGATGAAGCGTCGCCCGCCCGACATCCGCTGCCAGGGTTCGACCAGGATGCCGGTCGAGGCCTGGCCTACCCGGGCCAGGGTCGCATCGAACTGGGTCAGGTCGATGCGAAAGACCTCGGGATCGGCTGAGACGATCCGGAAATCGTCCGCGCGGGGCGGGGGCCGGACCGCGACGCGCGCCCACCACGCGCTGCGGGTGACGCCGATGGTCGGGATCTCGCTGGTCGCCGGGGTGAAGGCGCTGTCGGGCAGAGTCGCTACGTCCTGGTCCGACAGGGTCCGCGCCGGGTCTTCCAGCAGCATCAGGTGCGGCCCAAGTTCAAGCCACTGCGTCCCGCCTTCGACGGCCAGGAGTTCGCCCGGGCGCGCAACGGAATCCCCCGGGCCGAGCGCGATCGCAAGCAGCAGGCCAATCAGGACGGCAACGATCAGACCAGCAGGATGCCTCGGCATGAACCCCTCAGTCAGGCCTGGGGATGATAGTGCGTTTGCACCTTCAGCACTGCAACCATGCCGACATGCCACGCCAAGGCTGGACGAGGTGTCGCGTTCGCTTATGGTGGCGCCGAACGATCGAGCCGGACGCGTCACAGGCGTCGCGGACAGATGAAACAAGGGGAGGGCAGATGTCAGAACCGGTGGTGCTGGTCGAGAAGGCCGCAGAAGGCTATGCCGTCGTGACGTTGAACCGGCCGAACGCGATGAACGCGCTGTCGACCCAGCTGCGCACCGAACTGGCCAACACGATCGATGCGTTGGAGGCGGATCCCGCCGTCCGCGTCATCATCCTGACCGGTGCCGGCCGAGCCTTCACCGCGGGCCTGGACCTGAAGGAGCTGGGCTCCGGCGGTGGCAATGCGATCTCTGCCGCGGTCGAGGTGCGCGATCCCGTTCGGGCGCTGGGCGCCTTCAAGGGTCCGGTGATCGGCGCCATCAATGGCGTCGCCATCACCGGCGGGTTCGAACTGGCACTGGCCTGCGACGTGCTGCTGGCTTCGACCAATGCGCGCTTTGCCGACACCCATGGCCGCGTGGGCATCATGCCGGGCTGGGGCCTGTCACAGCGTCTATCGCGCACCATCGGGATCTATCGCGCCAAGGAATTGTCGCTGACCGGCAACTTCCTCTCTGCCGCGCAGGCCGAGGCCTGGGGCCTGGTCAATCGCGTGGTGGAGCCGGACGAACTGCTGCCCGCGGCGCGGAAGCTCGCCACCGACATGCTGAGCCTGGTGCCGGAGATGCTGCTGAACTACAAGCGGCTGATCGACGACGGCTTTGCGGTCGGCTTCGGCGATGCCATGGCGCTGGAGCTTCAGCGCTCCAAGTCGGCCAACACGACCGTCGCCGCCGCCGACGTGGAGGCGCGGCGCGAGGCGATTCGCCAGCGCGGCAAGTCGCAGACCGCCTGACGGGATCCACCCGGCGCGCCCGGCCTGTGCTGCTGCTGTGCGGGGGCGGGCTGGCCGGGTGTGCCGTCGAAGGAATGGCGCCGGCACCGCCCGGCGGCGCCCCACCACACGGCGTTGTGGCAGCGGTCACAGGCTTGTCGCTTGAGACGCAAGCAGCGGCGCCCACTTGATAGGTTCACGACGGCGATGGCCGATGGCGAGCGCAGGAAACCACTGCTCCAGCCGTTGAACAGGCCAGAGCAGCGGATCCCGGTACCACGCAGCCAATCCCGGCTGGCCCGGTTGCCCAGCGGATCCAGGAGGAATCGATCGTGCGCAAGTGGACGAGGTCCGTGGTCGCTGGACTGGTGGCATGCGCGACCCTTGCCGGTGCGGTGGCCCCTGCCGCCGCCGCCGGCCTCACGCCCCCGGCCGTTGCCGTTCAGGCCGTCGCCGCCCAGGCCATGCCGGGCGCCCAGGTGACGCAGGTCGACTGGGATGGCCGGGGCCGGCATTGGAACCGTGGGCCGGGTCGCGACTGGAACCGCGGCGAGTGGCGTCGCCATGGCGACAACGGCTGGCGCGGCAACCAGTGGCGGGGCCATCGCAACTGGAACCGGGGCTATTACGCACCGCCGCCGCGCGCCTACTACGCGCCGCCGCCAGCCTATTACGGCGGCTATGGCGGGGGCGGCTACTATTATCGCAACAATAATGACGACGACGCCCTGGCCGCGGGCATTGCAGGCCTGGCCGCGGGCGCGCTGCTGGGCGCGCTGCTGGCGCAGCCCAGCTACGGCTACCGCTAGGATCCTGGCGGGGCGGGGCAGCCTGGCTGTCGCCGCCCCGCAAGGTATTCGTCCGCAAGCTGACCCAGCCTGGTCCCGCCAAAGCTGGGAAAGTGCCCGCCATGCACGATCGTGGCGGGCAGGGCGGCCAACCGCCTGACCGAGGTCGCATAGGCGCTGGCGTCGCTGCCAAAGCCATCGTCGATCAGCGGGCCGTCATAGATCACGTCGCCTGAGAGCAGGATTCCCGTCCGGGCCTCCCACAGGGCAATCCCGCCTGGCGAATGGCCCGGCACATGCAGGACGGTGAAGGCCCGGTCGCCCAGGTCGATGACGTCGCCATCGGTTAGCGTCCGGGTTGCCGGTGCCGCAGTCACGGCATAGGTCGCAGCGTCCCATCCGGACGGAGCGGCATCGAACATCGCATCGCAGGCATAGGGATCGGCCAACGTCGACCGGCGATCCGGCCGGGACAGGACGCCAGCCTCCGCGCAGTGGATGCAGCGGATCGCGAACTCGTGCATCGCGCCGACATGGTCGAAATGCGCGTGGCTGGCGACGCAGATCACCGGCCGCCCGGCCAGCAGCGGCACGCTGCGTCGCAGGGGCACGGCGCCAAGCCCGGTATCGAACAGCAGGTCGAAGTCGCGCCCGCGGACGTGCCACATGTTGCACCGGTAGAACGGCTTGATCCACGGCTCGTGGATCAGGGTGACATCGTCCGCCTGCCGCACCGTCTCATACCAGGCGGAAGCGTCGATCGTGCGGATGAGGGCCATGACGCCAGCGTGACCGCCCATCGCCCGAAAGTCACGGTTCGTGACGCTGTTTACGTGTTCTCAATTCTTGGACGCGCACTGTGCATGCGAACCAGAGGGGGTTACGCCGTGCGCGCGCCCGGAATCCTGCGGCAGTTGCGAAAGCAACCGAGGCGGGTGCCGGCCGAAGCGCGGTGGATGGCCCCCCTGACTGCCCATTGTCCCGCCGCAACCGCTTCCGCTGGAGTTACAGTCTGATGGCCTCGATCATTTCGGGTCTGACCACGACACAGATCGCTGGTCTGACGACCACGGTCATCAGCAACCTGAAGACGACCGACATCCAGGCGCTTGCGGTTACCCAGATCGCGGCCTTGAGTTCGACGCAGTTGGCCGCCTTCACCACGACCAACATCGCCGCGCTGGCCACGACACAGTTCTCGGCCTTCAAGTCGACGACGCTGGGCGGCCTGACCACGACCCAGCTGGGCAGCGTCAGCAGCACCCAGCTGGGGGCGCTGACCACGACCCAGGTGCCCGGCCTCAGCTCCACCGCGGTGGGGGCGCTGACGACGACGCAGTTGGGCGGGGTCAAGTCGACGCAGCTGGGCGTCCTCACCACGACCCAGGTCAAGGCGCTGAGCACGACGAACCTGGGCGCCCTGACGGCGACGCAGGTCGGCGGCCTGATGGCGACGCAGGTCGGGGCCCTCAGCACCACGCAGGTCGGCGGGCTGACCTCCACCAGCCTGGGCGCGCTGGTGACGACGCAATTCGCGGGCCTGACGTCGAGCCAGGTCGGCGTGCTGACCACCACGCAACTGGGTGGCCTGACCTCGACCCAGGTCGGGGCGCTGAGCCTGGTGCAGCTGGGTGGCCTGACCTCCACCAATGTCGGGGCCCTGAGCACGACCCAGCTTGGCGGCCTGAAGTCGACGCAGCTGGGGGCGCTGACCACGACGCAGGTCGGTGGCCTGACCACGACCGAACTGGGCGCCCTGACGACGACGCAGCTGGGCGGCGTCACCGCGACCCAGGTCAAGGCCCTGAGCACGACGCAGCTGGGGGGGCTGTCCTCCACGCAGCTGGGTGGCCTGACCGTGGTCCAGGTCGGTGGCCTGACCACCACGCAGATCGGTGCCCTGAGCACGACACAGTTCGGGGGCCTGAAGTCGACCCAGCTTGCGGCACTCACGTCGACGCAGGTGGGTGGCCTGACCACGACCGAGTTGGGCGTGATCACCACGACGCAGCTGGGCGGCCTGACGGCGGTCCAGGTCGGTACCCTGACGACGACGCAGGTGGGCGGCCTGTCCTCGACCAGCCTGGGGGCACTGACGACCGCGCAGGTTGGCGGGATCAAGTCGACGCAGGTCGCAAACCTGACGACGACGCAGATCGACGGCCTGACCTCGACCCAGGTCGGCGTGCTGACCTCGATGCAGTTGGGTGGCCTGAACACGACCCAGATCGGCAGCCTGGACACCACACAGGTGGGCGGCCTGAAGGCGACGCAGCTGAGCGCGCTGACGACGACGCAGGTCGGCGGCCTGACCACCACGCAGCTGGGCGGCCTGACCACCACGCAGATCGGGGGCGTGACCTCGACCCAGATCAAGGCGCTGACCACGACGCAGGTGGGCGGGCTCAGCTCGACCCAGCTGGGTGGCCTGACCAGTGTCCAGGTCGGCGGCCTGACCACGACGCAGATCACCAACCTGACCACCACGCAGTTCGGCGGCCTGAAGTCGACGCAGCTGACGGCCCTGACCACGACCCAGGTTGGCGGCCTGACCACGACTGAGCTGGGGGCGATCACCACGACCCAGCTGGGGGGCCTCACCTCCCTCCAGGTGGGCACGCTGACGACGACGCAGGTGGGCGGCCTGTCTTCGACCAGCCTGGGCGCGCTGACGACGACGCAGGTCGGCGGCATCAAGTCGACGCAGGTCGCGAACCTGACGACCACGCAGATCGACGGCCTGACCTCGACCCAGGTCGGCGTGCTGACCTCGGTGCAGTTGGGTGGCCTGAACACGACGCAGATTGGCAGCCTGGACACGACCCAGGTGGGCGGCCTGAAGGCGGCGCAGCTGGGCGCGCTGACCACCACGCAGGTGGGTGGCCTGACCACGACGCAGCTGGGCGGCTTGACCACGACCCAGATCGGCGGCGTCACCTCGACCCAGGTCAAGGCGCTGACCACGACCCAGGTGGGTGGCCTGTCCTCCACGCAGCTGGGCGGCCTGACCACCCTGCAGGTGGGCGGCCTGACCACGACCCAGATCACCAACCTGACGACGACCCAGTTCGGTGGCCTGAAGTCGACGCAGCTTGGTGCGCTGACCACGACACAGGTCGGCGGCCTGACCACGACCGAACTGGGTGCCATCACCACCACGCAGCTGGGGGGGCTCACCTCGATCCAGGTGGGCACGCTGACCACGACGCAGGTGGGCGGCCTCACTTCGACCAGCCTGGGCGCGCTGACGACGACGCAGGTCGGCGGCATCAAGTCGACGCAGGTCGCGAACCTGACCACGACGCAGATCGACGGCCTGACCTCCACCCAGGTTGGCGTGCTGACGGTCGTCCAGTTGGGCGGCCTCAACACGACGCAGATCGGCAGCCTGGACACGACCCAGGTGGGTGGCCTGAAGTCGACGCAGCTGGGCGCCCTGACGACGACCCAGGTCGGTGGCCTGACCACGACTCAGCTGGGTGGCCTGACCACGACGCAGATCGGGGGCGTCACCTCGACCCAGATCAACGTCCTGACGACCACGCAGGTCGGCGGCCTGTCGTCCACGCAGCTGGGCGGGCTGACGACCGTGCAGGTGGGCGGCCTGACGACAACCCAGATCACCAACCTGACCACGACCCAGTTCGGTGGGCTGAAGTCGACCCAGGTCGGCGCGCTGACGACGACGCAGGTCGGCGGACTGACCACGACCGAACTGGGAGCGATCACCACGACCCAGCTGGGCGGCCTGACCTCCGTCCAGGTCGGTACGCTGACCACGACGCAGGTGGGCGGCCTGTCCTCGACCAGCCTGGGCGCGTTGACGACGACGCAGGTGGGCGGCCTGAAGACGACCCAGATCGCCAACCTAACCACGACTCAGTTGGGTGGCCTGACCTCGACCCAGCTGGGCGCGCTCAGCCTGGTGCAGGTGGGCGGCCTGACGACGACCGAGATCGGTGCCTTGACCACGACGCAGCTGGGCGGCCTGAAGGCGACGCAGCTGGGGGCTCTGACCACGACACAGGTCGGTGGCCTGACTACCACCGAGCTTGGCGCCCTGACGACGACGCAGCTGGCCGGCGTTACCTCGACCCAGATCAAGGCCCTGACGACGACGCAGGTGGGCGGGCTCAGCTCGACCCAGCTGGGCGGCCTGACGACGCTGCAGGTCGGCGGCCTGACCACGCAGCAGATCACGAACCTGACCACCACGCAGTTTGGCGGGCTGAAGTCGACCCAGGTTGGTGCCCTGACCACGACGCAGGTGGGCGGCCTGACGACGACCGAGCTGGGGGCCATCACCACGACCCAGCTGGGCGGCCTGACCTCCGTCCAGGTTGGCACGCTGACGACGACGCAGGTGGGTGGCCTGACCTCGACCAGCCTGGGCGCGCTGACGACGACGCAGGTCGGCGGCATCAAGTCGACGCAGGTCGCGAACCTGACCACGACGCAGATCGACGGGTTGACCTCGACCCAGGTCGGCGTGCTGACGGTCGTCCAGCTGGGCGGCTTCAACACGACGCAGATCGGCAGCCTGGATACGACCCAGGTGGGTGGCCTGAAGTCGACGCAGCTGGGGGCGCTGACCACCACGCAGGTGGGCGGCCTGACCACGACGCAGCTTGGCGGCCTGACCACGACGCAGATCGGGGGAGTCACCTCGACCCAGATCAAGGCGCTGACCACGACCCAGGTGGGTGGCCTGTCCTCCACGCAGCTGGGGGCGCTGACTGTGCTTCAGGTCGGTGGCCTGACCACGCAGCAGCTGACCGACCTGACCACCACGCAGTTCGGTGGCCTGAAGTCGACGCAGCTTGGCGCGCTGACCACGACGCAGGTGGGCGGCCTGACCACGACTGAGCTGGGGGCCATCACCACGACCCAGCTGGGTGGCCTGACCTCGACCCAGGTGGGGGTCCTGACGACCACGCAGGTGGGCGGCCTGTCCTCGACCAGCCTGGGCGCCCTGACGACGACGCAGGTCGGCGGCATCAAGTCGACGCAGGTCGCGAACCTGACGACCACGCAGATCGACGGGTTGACCTCGACCCAGGTCGGCGTGCTGACGGTCGTCCAGCTGGGTGGCTTCAACACGACGCAGATCGGCAGCCTGGACACGACCCAGGTGGGTGGCCTGAAGTCGACGCAGCTGGGCGCGCTGACGACGACGCAGGTCGGCGGCCTGACCACCACGCAGCTGGGCGGCCTGACCACCACGCAGATCGGCGGCGTCACCTCGACCCAGGTCAAGGCGCTGACGACGACGCAGGTCGGCGGTCTGTCCTCCACGCAGCTGGGCGGCCTGACCACCCAGCAGGTGGGCGGCCTGACGACGACGCAACTGACCAACCTGACCACGACCCAGTTCGGCGGCCTGAAGTCGACGCAGCTGGCGGCGCTGACCACGACGCAGTTGGGCGGCCTGACCACGACCGAGCTGGGCACGCTCACGACGACCCAGCTGGGGGGCCTGACTTCCGTCCAGGTGGGGACGCTGACCACGACTCAGTTCGGTGGGCTGACCTCCACCAGCCTGGGGGCTTTGAGCACCACGCAGCTGGGCGGGGTCAAGTCGACGCAGCTGGGCGCGATCACCACCACGCAGCTGGGCGGCCTCACCTCCACCCAGGTGGGCAAGCTGACCCTGATGCAGATCGGTGGCCTGACCTCTACCTCGGTCGGCGCGCTGACGACGACCCAGGTCGGTGGCCTGGCCTCGACCCAGGTTGCGGGCCTGACCACGACACAGGTTGGCGGCCTGACGACCACGCAGCTGGGCAGCCTGACCACGACCCAGGTGAAGGGGATCGAGTCGACCGACCTGGGGGCGCTGACGACCACGCAGCTGGGCGGCCTGACCTCGACCCAGCTGGGCGCGCTGTCGACGCTGCAGATCGGCGGCCTGACCACGACCGAGGTTGCGGCGCTGACCACCACCCAGTTCGGTGGCATCAGCTCGACCCAATTGGGGGCGTTGACCACGACCCAGATCGGCGGGCTGGAGACGACGGACATCGCGGCGCTGACCACGACGCAGTTCGGCGGCTTCAAGACGACGCAGCTGGGCGCGCTGACCACGACGCAGGTCCAGGGCATCGAGTCGACGGACCTGGCGGCGCTGACCACGACCCAGATCGCCGGCTTCAAGTCCAGCCAGATCGGCGCGCTGACGACGACGCAGGTCGGCGGCTTCAGCTCCACCCAGATCGGCGCCCTCAGCACATCGCAGGTGACGGGCCTGACCACGACCCAGATCGGCGTCCTGACCACGACGCAGATCACGGGCCTGGAATCGACCGACATCGGCGTGCTGACCACGACGCAGCTGGGGATCCTGACCACGACGCAGATCGGCGTCCTGAACGGAACGCAGGTCAAGGGCTTCACCAGCACCGAGGTCAGCGCCCTGACCACGACGCAGTTTGCGGGTCTGAGCACGACGGCGATCCAGGGCCTGACCACGGCGCAGATCGACTATGTGGGCACCGACGACATCGCCGCCCTGACAACGACCCAGGGCAATGCGTTCACCACGACGCAGATCCAGTCGATGTCGACCGAGCAGGTCAACGCCCTGCTGACCCTGGTCGTCTGAGGCGAGATGGGGATGCGGCCGTGCGGCTGCATCCCCGTCCGCCAGCCGGTTCAGGTGGCGGTGTGGCCGCCGTCAATGTCGATGACGGTGCCGTTCAGGAAGCGATTGGCCATCAGATGCAGGATGGTTGCGGCCACTTCCTCGGGCCGCCCGACGCGGCCCACGGGCAGCGTCTGGCCGATGCGGGCGAGGGTTGCCTGGTCGGGGGCACTGCCGTGGCGTGGGGTGTCGATGTAGCCCGGTGCCACCGCGTTCACGCGGATCGGCGCCAAGCCCGCCGCCAGGCTGCGTGCCAGGGCTTCCAGCGCGCCGTTGATCGCACCCTGGATCGCATGGGTCGGCAGGCCGCGCCGGCTGGAAATGCCCGACACCAGAACGATCGAGCCATGCGCCGGCAGGCGTTGGGCGGCCGCCTGGGCCAGCGCGACCTGGCCCCAGAACTTCACGTCAAATGCCGCGCGCGCGGCATCCAGCGCGATTTCGCCGAACGGCTGGCGCAGCGCATGTGCCGCCGTCGACACGACATGGTCGAACGGCGCAGCCTCGGCCAATGCCGGGGCGATCGCGGTGCCATCGGCAAGGTCGAGGGGCGCGACCCGGACGCCGGGCAGCGCCTGCGAGGCCAGGCGGTCCAGGCTGGGTCCGGGGCGGCCAAAGGCGGCCACCATGGCGCCGGCCGCCAGGGCGGCATCGACAACGGCGCGGCCAATGCCCGAGCCCGCCCCGACGACCAGGATTCGCTGGCCTGCCAGGTCCTGCAGCCCGGCCGTGTCCGTGTCCATGCGCGCAGACTGCCCGTTCAGGACCGGCCTTTCCAGGGGGTCAGCCAGCGCTCCAGCGCCCGGACGGCCAGCATGAAGCCGATGGCGAAGAAGGCGATCGAGAAGATCCCGACGAACACCACCTCTGTCACCAGGAAGTGCGCGGCCGACAGCGTCATGTAGCCAAGGCCGCGGGTCGAAGCGACCAGTTCCGCGGCCACCAGGACCGACCAGCCTGTGCCCACGCCGATCCGCACACCGGTCAGGACCTCCGGCAGGGCACCCGGCAGGATCACGTGCAGCAGGACTTGCAGACGGCTGGCGCCCAGGGTCCGCGCCGCCTGGATCCGCTCCGCCGAGACGGAACGCACCCCCGCCTGCGCCGCGATGCACAGGGGTGCGAACATGGCGAGGGTGATCAGCGTGACCTTCGCCACCTCGCCAATGCCCAGCCAGATGATGACCAGGGGCAGGTAGGCCAGGGGCGGCAGGGGCCAGTAGAACTCGATCAGGGGATCGAAAATCCCCTTGGCCACCCGGCTGATGCCCATCGCCAGGCCCAGCGGGATCGCGATCGACGTGGCGATGACGAACGCGCTGCCGACCCGCATCAGGCTCGTCGCGGCATGCTCGGCCAGCGTTGCATCCGCAAAGCCGCGGGTGGCCACGACCCAGGCCTGCGACAGGACAAGCTCCGGCGGTGGCAGGAACAGGGGTGGGACCAGCTTGAGCGCCGCCGTCAGCCACCAGGCGAACAGCAGCACGCCGGCCGACACGACGCTGATCGGCGTGGAACCGGCCTGGCGCAGGGCCTGCCACCCCAGGTGCTGCAGGAATCGCCGGCGCAGCGTGGGGTCAGGCGCTGCGGGCGATAGGACGGCCATGGTCGCGCTCCCCGGTTGCGTGGACAAGGTCGCGGATCTCCTCGCGCAGGCGGACGAAGGCGGGGTCTGACTTGATCGCGCGGGCGTCCCGCGTGGCCAGCCAGCGATGAACGAAGTCGAGGGGATAGCGCGCCACGATGCGACCCGGGCGCGGCGACATGACCAGAAGCTCCGTTCCCAGGAACAGCGCTTCCTCGATCGAGTGGGTGATGAAGAAGACCCGCGCGTTCGTGCGCGCCCACAGGTCGGCGATCAGTTCCTGCATCGCCTCCCGCGTCAGGCTGTCAAGCGCGCCCAGCGGCTCGTCCATCAGCAGCAGGCGTGGCCGCGTGGCCAGGGCCCGGGCCAGCGAAACGCGCTGGCGCATGCCGCCCGACAGCTCGTAGGGGTAGCTCGTGGCAAAGCCCTCCAACCCCACCATGGCCAGCAGTTCGGCTGCGCGGGCGCGCCGCAGGGACTTGGCCATACCGGCCATGCGCAGGCCGAACGCGACGTTGTCCTGGACCTGGGCCCAGGGATAGAGCGTGTCCTTCTGGAACACCACGCCGCGATCGGGCCCCGGCCCGCGCACCGGAGCGCCGTCCAGCGTGACGCTGCCGTCGGTCAGCGGCTGGAACCCGGCGATCACGTTCAGCAGCGTGGTCTTGCCGCAACCCGACGCCCCCAGGGCGACGGTGAAGCCGCCCGGGGGGATTTCCAGGGAGACATCGTCCAGCGCGCGCAGCGTCCGGCCGTCGCGACCCTGGAACGTGACGCCGGCCTGGGCGATGACAAGGCTCATGGTCCGGCGCCTTCCGTCATGCGTGCCGCGCTCAGTTCGTGGCCGGCAGGGCGACGACGAAGCGCGGATCGACGAACGGGCTGTAGTCGTCGGCGACGGCAGTGATCTTCTGCTGTTCGAGCAGGAACTGAGCCGTGTTGGACAGGACCTTGGCCACGCCCGAGTCCTTGGCCCCGCCCAGCCAGGCGGGGCTGGCCTGGACCGCTGCCGGCAGGTAGATGGACCCGGCCAAACGGGCCGGCACGTCCTCCTGCTTCGCCCCCGTGAAGTCGGCCAGGACACGGGCGTTTTCCGAGGTCGCGTTCCACGCCTCCGGATGCGCGGCATAGTCGCGGTAGAAGCCGTCGACCGTCGCGGTGAAGGCCTGCAGGAACTCCGGATTGGCCTCGGCGAATGCGCCCGTGGCGACCAGGGCGGTGAACGTCGCGGCGCCCCGTTCTGCCGCCTGGCCAGCAGTCAGCAGCACCTTGCCGTTTTCCTTCAGCTTGCCCAGCGCCGGTTCCCACACGAAGGCGCCGTCCAGGTCGCCGCGCGACCAGGCGGCCACGATCTCTGGCTGGGGAATGGCAAAGACCTCGGCCTCGTTCGCGGCAATGCCTTCCTGCTTCAGGGTCGACAGCAGCATGTAGTGATCGGTTGACACCGGCGCCGCCGCCAGGCGCTTGCCCTTCAGATCGGCCAGCGTCTCGATGCCGGAGCCGTCCCGCACGACCAGTGCCTCGGAATCGCCTGCGCCTGCGCTGATGTAGAAGGCGCGTACGTCGATGCCCTTGCTGGTCGCGGCCGCATAGGGGCTGGAGCCGACATCGCCGATCTGGACGTCGCCGGACGCAATGGCGGCGAAGATCTCGGCGCCAGAGTTGAAGCGGCGGAACTCGATCTGCCAGCCGGTGGCCTTCTCCAGTTCGCCGGAGGCAACGGCCCGGACAAAGGGCGTGGGGTCGGTCTGGTAGGCGACGACCACCTTCTGGTCGGCCGCCTGGGCCGGTGCGCCAAGGGCGCTGGCTGCCAGAAGGGCGGCTGCGGCAATGAGCTTGTGCATGGGCAAAGTCTCCCTCGGCCGGCGCGCGCCGAGCGCGCCGGTCAAACTACGGATGCGTGTGGTTGGGTTGGTCAGGCCGGCGGCGTCAGCCGCGGCGGCAACATCGCGCCGGTGGCGCCGTGACCCAGGCCCGCGACGCGCGCGCCGCGGCACGGTGGCGACACCGTGGGGCAGGGGCAGGCGGAAGGGCGATCATGGATGGATCCAGCGTGTCCAGCGGATATGGCGGGATCGTGCTGGCGAAACCCTACTTAGTAAATAGGGTTTGATCGCAATAAGATTCTCCAGTGACCGACGGTGTTTTTGCGATCGGTCAGCTGGCGGTGATGGGCTGGTCGAGCAGGTCCTGGAGCGCGCGTGCCAGGTCGGCGCGGCGATAGGGTTTGGCCAGCAGCTGCAACCTGTCGGTGTCGGCGAACTCCTGGATCGCGCTGCCGGGAAAGCCGGAGGTGAGCAGGACGCGGATATGGGGCCAGCGCGCGGCGATGGCCCGGGCCAATGCAGGGCCGTCGACCCCTCCCGGCATCATCACGTCGGACAGGACAAGGTCGAACCGTGCGTCCTCCTGCAGCCGCTCCAGCGCCAGGGCCCCCGACTCCACCGCCTCCACCGCATAGCCCAGCGAACGGATCTGCTTCTCGGCCGTCGTGCGGACGGCGGCATCGTCCTCCACCACCAGGATCCGCTCGTCGCGCGCATGGGGGGTGCTGGTCGTTCCCGCGTCCGGCACTGCGTCCGCAATGTCCACCTGATGCGCGCGCGGCAGATAGAGGTTGAACGTCGTCCCGACGCCGACCTCGCTATAGACAGAGGCATGGCCACCCGACTGCTTCAGGAAGCCATAGACCATGGCGAGGCCCAGGCCCGTGCCCTTGTTCGTTTCCTTGGTGGTGAAGAACGGCTCGAAGATGCGGCCGATCAGGTCGGGCGGGATGCCCGACCCCGTGTCGGTGACGTGGATCATGATGTAGTCGCCCGGCTCCAGCGTGGGCCGGATCGCGGCATAGACATCGTCCACGACCTGATTGCGTGTGCCGATGGCAAGTGTCCCGCCCTCCGGCATGGCATCGCGGGCATTGATGGCCAGGTTGATGATGGCGGATTCCAGCTGCGCCGGATCGATCAGGACGGGCCAGGTCCCTGCGTCCTCGATCAGCCGAATTCGGATATTGCCGCCCAGCGTCCGTTCCAGCATGCGGATCAGGCTGCGGATCAGGTGGTTCACGTTGGTGACTTCGGGCTGCAGCGTCTGCCGCCGGGCAAAGGCCAGCAGCTGGCGTGTCAGTTCGGCGCCGCGCAGGCCCGCCTGCAATGCGTCCTGCGCCAGGCTGCGGCCCGGGTGCGCTTCGTCGATCTGGTCGGCCAGCAGGTCGATATTGCCGATCACGATCGTCATGATGTTGTTGAAATCGTGGGCGATGCCGCCGGTCAGCTCGCCGATCGCCTCAAGCTTTTGCGAATGGCGCAGCTGTTCCGCGATCTGGCGTTGCTCGGTCACGTCCTCGATCGTCAGGACGGTGTCGCGGAACGTGCCGTCCTGCGCGAAGCGGGCATGGCCCGCGATCTTCAGGATGGCGCCCTTGTCCGCAGGACGATCCAGGCGCAGCTCGATCGGCTCGGCCGGGCTGCCTGCACGCAGGTCGTCGACCAGGGCGGCCAGTGCCACGCGCTGCTCCGCCGGGGCGATCGGCATCGGCCGGCCAAGCGCATCTGTCGCGGCAATGCCGAACAGGCGCTCCGCCGTCCGGTTCCAGCTCAGCACCGACAGGGCGGCGTCGACCGTCACGATGGCATTGGGCGATGCGTCCAGGATGGCGGAAATCATCTCGTTGGCCTGGCGCAGCGTCTCGTCCTGTTTCAGGCGTGCCGCCGCGGTGCCCAGCACATTGGCCACCGCTTCCAGGAAGTTGAGGTCGTCGCTGCTGAACGCGCGGACACGGGCGGCCCCCACCGCCAGCAGGCCGAACGGCTGGAGGGTCCCCTGGATCGCCACCAGCACGGCAGAGGCGATGCCGTTCTCCTGCAGATAGGCCTGCGTCGCGCGGCCATGGGCGCCCCCGTCCTGCTCCAGCACCAGCGCGACGCGTTCGCGCTGGGCCTGGTCCCACAGCGTGCCCAGGCCGCGCACCGGAACTTCCGTCCCGGCTGCGATCAGCGGCCAGTCATGTGAGGCGAGGCAGGTCATGGCCTGCCCGTCGGCGGCCATCTCCAGGACAGCCGCCCAGTCGATCCCCAGGGTCTCGACCACAAGGCTCACCGCCTGGGCCGCCAGGTCCTGCAGCGCCACGCCGCCCAGGGCAAGCCGGCCCAGGGCGGCCACCGCCTCCTGCTCCTGGGCGTGGATGGCCAGCGCCTGCTGGACTTCCTTCAGCTCGGTCACGTCGGTATGGACGCCGACAATGTCCCCGTCGCGCGTGCGCCGCTCAGTGATGCGCAGCCAGTGCGGTCCGAACTGCAACACGCTGGGCCGTCCGTCGGCGCGGGCGTGCTGCTCCAGCCGGCTCTGACGGAAGCGCTCGGCAATGGCGGGCTCGTCCCCGCCCGGCCAGTTCACAGCCGACTCGCCGATCAGCTCGGCAAAGGGACGGCCCTCGTTCCGGACGTCGTTGATCGTCGGATAGCGTTCGCGATAGGGGCGGTTGGTGAACTGGACGCGGTCTTCCCGGTCGAACAGGACGAAGCCGTCGCTCAGCGATTCGATGGCTTCCAGCAGGCGCCCCTCGGCGCGTCGTGCGGCACGCTCGGCCAGGCGGCGTTCGGCCACTTCCAGTTGCAGGTCGGCGGTGCGCTCGACCACCTTGCGCTCCAGCTCCTCGTGCAGCAGCGCGCGTTCCGTGGCGACCGTGACCTGGCTGCCGACGCCCGACAGGGTGCGCAGCACCTCGTCCGTGAGCACGTCCGGATCGTCCGGCACCAGGGTCAGCAGGCCGATGGCCTGGCCACGCGCCAACAAGGGAATGGCGATGCGCGTCGCCTGGCCGCTGCCGATGCGGGTCGCTTGGCCCAGGGCGCCGTCACGCAACCGCGCCTGGCACTGCGCCAGTGCCGCATCGTCGTCGGATTGGCCATCCGAAGCCACCAGGCGGAAGCTGCCGCCCTCGTACAGGTGCATCCAGCCATGTGTCAGGCCGGGCAGGCGCAAGGTCCGCTCGATCACCGTCTGGCCTACTTCGGCCAGGGTGCGGCAGGCATTCAGCCCTTCCGCCATGTCATAGAGGGCGTTCAGCGTCTCGTAGGAATGGGACAGCTCGCGCTGCCGCTCCTCCAGCGAGTCATAGAGGCGGACAGCCTGTTCATAGGTCGAGATCAGCAGGTCCAGGATCTGCTGCCGCTCCGCCGTGATGAAGTGCCGCTGGCCCGACAGCTCGATCTCGACGCCGACCTGCAGCTTGCCGAGCTTGCGCAGCGTGCGGTTGTTGAGCAGGTAGTTGACCCGCGACAGCAGCAGGTCTTCGTCATAGGGCTTGACGATGAAGTTGTCGGCGCCGGCATCCAGCCCCTTGAACACGTCGTGCGGGCTGGACAGCGCGGTGACCAGGATCACGGGCACATCCGCCAGGCCGGCAGTCCGCTTGATCGCACGACACAGGGCATAGCCGTCCATGCCGGGCATGACGATGTCGCTGATCACAAGGTCGGGCCTGCTGCTGGCAGCGAGGGCCAGGCCCTCCTCTCCATCGCGCGCGGCGATCACCTCGATGCCGTTGCTCTCCAGGTAGAAGGTGAGCTGGGCCGCCTGGGTCGGGCTGTCCTCCGCGATCAGCACGCGGGCCGGCGGGTGGCCAGGCCGCGGGATCGCAGGGTTGAAACTCATCGTGTGGTCTCCTTGACCGGCAGCACGGCTGAGATCGTATCCGCCAGCGCCGCAGGATTCAGCACATGGATCGCGGCATTCCGCCGGATCGCCTCGCCCGGCATGCCAAAGACCACGCTGGAGGCCGAATCCTGCACCATCGTCAGGCCACCCTGGCGCCGCACCATGGCCAGGCCCTCGGCCCCGTCGGTGCCCATGCCGCTCAGCACGACGCCGATCGCCTGTGCGCCATAGGCCGACGCAACGGATCGCAACAGGTACGAGACAGAGGGCCTGAACCCATGCTCCGGCGGGTCGTCGGCCAGGCGCAGCGTGCCGTCGGCGGCGATCCCCAGGTGACGGTCGTCAGGCGCCAGGTAGACATGGCCGCCCTGAACCCGCACGCCCTGGTCGGCGATGCTGACCGGCAGGCGCGCCGTCTCGCCCAGCCAGCGCGCGAAGCCATCGATGAAGCCGTTGGACATGTGCTGCACGACCAGTACAGGGATGCTCAGCGCCGGCGCCAGGCTGCCCAGGATTTCCGCGATCACGCCGGGCGCCCCGGTCGAGCCGCCGATGGCGATGATGCGGCGTCGGCGGAGGATGGCCTCGCCTGCCGGATGGGCGCCGGCACTGCGTTCCGGCCAACGCCGGACGACCTTCACCTCCGACATCAGGCGCACGGTCCGCACCAGGGACCCGGCCAGGCTGTCGAAACCCGGGACGTGCGGTGCCACCGGCTTCTGCACCACCGCCAGCGCGCCGCGGCGCAGCGCCTCGAACCCGGGCTCCAGGTCGCCCGGCACCAGGGTTGCGCTGCAGATCACGATGGGGGTCGGGCATTCCTCCATGATCCGGCGGGTGGCGCCGGCACCGTCCAGGCCCGGCATGTGGAAGTCCATCAGGATCAGGTCCGGCCGCAGGCGCTCCGCCTCGCGCACGGCCTCCAGCCCGTCTGCCGCCTCGCCCACCACGAGCATGTCGCCGGCATGGCCCAGGATGTCGGCCAGCACGGCACGCTGCAGGGGACTGTCCTCGACGAGCAGGATGCGGATCATGGTCAGATCAGGCGGGCGACGATGTCGAGCAGGTTCGACTGGTCGAACCCCGACTTGAGGACATAGGCGCTGGCGCCGACGCGGATGCCGCGCTCCTTGTCCTCGCGCGACTCCAGGGCGGTCACCAGGACCACCGGCAGGTCGGACAGGCGCGCATCGGCGCGGATCCGCTCCGTCAGGGCAAAGCCGTCCATGCGCGGCATGTCGATGTCGGACACCACCAGGTCGATCCCCTCGGTCTGCAGGATTTCCCAGGCATCGAGCCCGTCAAAGGCCAGCCTGACGGAGTACCCCGCCGTTTCGAACAGGTTCCGCTCCATGGCGCGGGTCGTCAGGGAATCATCGACAACCAGAATACGCAAGGGGTCCGTCGCATTGCGCTTTGTTTGTGTGTGCGCCTGACGTCGCGGTGCGTGCCAGGCAGCCAGCAGGTCGGCCACGCGAAGGATCAGCGCCAACTGCCCCGTGCCCAGCAGGCCGACCGCCAGGATCCCGCCCAGGCGCCGGATGGGGGAGGGGAATTCCTTCACCACCACCTCCGCCTCGCCATGGACGCGGTCGACCAGGAGCACGCCGCGACGCTCGCCCGAGCGGACGACGATCGCCGGAACCAGGCTGGGCGCCTCGGCGTCCTCGGGCATGGCTGCGGGGGGCAGGCCCAGCAGGTCGCCCAAAGGCGCCACCGGCAGGCTCCAGCCGCCATGGACAAGCAGGCCACGCGCCAGGGTCTCCGCCACCGCCGCGCGCGGCACGCCCACGGTCCGCTCCAGGGCGTCGCGGGGGCAGAGCAGGAGTTGCCCGTCCACCTCCACCAGCAGGCCATGATAGGTGCTGATCGAGGCCGGCACCTCGATCCGGATCGTCGTGCCACGACGCCTGCGGCTGTCGACCGCGACCGTGCCGTCGATCCGCTCGACCTGCTCGCGCACGATGGCCAGGCCCAGGCCGTGGCCGGAGATCCGCGAGATGACGGGGCTGGTGCTGACGCCCGAGACAAAGGCAACGCGGCGCAGCGCCTCCTCGTCCAGGGCCGCTGCCTCCTCCACGCTCAACGCGCGGGCGCGCACCGCGGCATCGCGCAGTGCCTCCGTGTCGAAGCCGCGTCCATCGTCGGCAATGGTGATCGCGATGCGACCGCGCTCCCCTTGCGCGACGTTCATGGTGACGCGCCCCATTGCCGGCTTGCCCTGTGCCTCGCGCTCCGCCGGCGCTTCAATCCCATGGTCGACGGCATTGCGGACCAGGTGGATCAGCGGCCCGCGCAACGCGTCCATCACCCGGCGATCGATCAGCAGGTCGCCGCCGCTGGGCTGCCACTCGACTGCCCGGCCTGTCTCCCGCGACAGGTCGCGGATCATCGGACCGAACAGGGCCAGAAGGTCGGCGACCGGCGTCATGCGGATGTCGCGCACCGCCAGCGCAAGGTCGCCCACCAGCGTCTCCAGCGCGACATGGTCCCCCGCCAGCGACTGGGACAGCCGGCGCGCCGCCTGCTCGACCTCGCGCAGGTCGGCTTCCAGCGCCCGCTCCGCAGGGCTGCGGACATCTGGGGTCAGGCGCGCGCGCAGGGCACTGACCGCCTGGGACAGGGCCTGGGCCTCCCGCCGCCGATCGGAAACGGCCAGGCGGGGCAGCAGCAACTCCTCCGCCACATGGCTCAGCGCCTCCAGCTTGGCGCCGTCGATGCGGAGCGGCTCGCTCGCCACGGACGCCCGGTCGTCGACCGGCTGGGCCGGCGGCGGGGGGGCAGACGGGGCGGCATCCGGCGGGGGTGCCGGCGGGGGCATCGGCGCGGTCTGGGCGTCGGCCACAGGCGCGCCCTCTGGCTCCTGGCCGGCCTGGCGCGAGGCGGCCACGGCGTGGGCGACCGCGTCGCCCAGGTCGCGCAACGTCCGCACGACGGAGCCGTCCAGAACGGTACTGCCCCGCCGCAGGTTGCTCAGCAGCGTCTCGCCCCGCTGGCAGATCTCCTCGACCGGGCCAATGCCGACCGAGCGCGCGGCCCCCTTCAGCGTGTGGATCGCCCGGAACAGCGATTCCAGCCGCTCCGCATCGCTTCCGTCCGACCGTGTCGCGTCCTCCAGCGCATCGAGGTCGGCGTCGATCGTGCGCAGGTGACCGGCCGCCTCCACCACGAACATGGCCAGGAGACGCCGCCGCAATTCGGCCTGGCGAGCAACCATGGGTGGGTGTCCGCGTATGCGTTGGCGGCGCTCAGCCCCGCCGCCCGGCGCGGTCGGTCAGCATGTTGCGGACCAGCTCGGACAGGGTCTGCGCCAGGGTGTCCAGGTCGCGCGCCGTCTGCTCCACCTGCTTGGTCGCCGCCGCCGTCTGCGCCGAGGACTGCTCGATATTGCGCATGGCGAGCGAGATCTGCTCCATGCCCGCTTCCTGCTGCGAGGCAGAGGCTGAGATCTGCTGCGCCGCCTGGGACGCCTGGATGACGCTGTCGGCCAGGGCGGCGATCGCGTCGCCGGACTGGCGGGCCAGGTTGGCGCCGCCGCCTGCGACCTTCACACCCTGCTCTGCCGCCATCACCGCGGCCTGGGCCGATTTCTGGATGGCCAGCAGGATGCGGCGGACCTGGCTCGTCGCCTCCTTGGACCGGTTGGCCAGATCCTTGACCTCCATGGCGACGACCGAAAAGCCGCGTCCGGCCTCGCCTGCCTTGGCCGCCTCGATCCCGGCATTGACGGCCAGCAGGTTGGATTTCTCCGCCAGTTCGCCGACCACGGCATTGATCTCGGCAATTGCCTGGGTCTGCTCGCTCAGGGCCAGGATGCGCTCGGCCAGCGTCTCCATCCGCTCCTTGGCGTCGACACTGCCGGCGATGCTTTCGCTGACGGACTGCCGGCCGGTTGCCACGATGCTCTCGGCCCGCTGCGCCAGTTCCGTGACGTGCCGGGTGCTGCGCGCCGCCGTCTCGGCCGTGCGGCGGACCTCGAACACGGTCGCGGCCGTCTGGCGAACGGCGCTTGCCTCCTCCGCCGTTGCCGAAACCTGCTGGCTTGTCGACGCCAGGATCTCCGCGCTCGCGGAGGCGAGGCGCGAGACGGCGCCCTGGATCTCCGACACAAGGCGGCCAAGCGACTCCGTCATCGTGTTCAGGGCCAGGCCCAGACGGCCCAGGTCGCCGCGGCCCTCGGCGTTCACACGCACGGACAGGTCGCCCGCCGCGACCCGCTCGGCCAGGGCGCTGTAGTCGCTGACGCCGCTGCTGAGGGCCTGCCGTGCCGTACGTTCATCCTCAAGCGTCTTCTGAAGATTGCCGGCCAGGACATTCAATGCCTGGGCCACACGGGCCAGTTCCTGGAACCCGTCCTCGGCCGCGCGCTCGTCAAGCTGACCGTCCGCCAGGCGGAATGCCGTCGCCTCCAGGGCGCGCAGGGGTCGCGCCACCGCGCGTCCGAACAGGATCGCCATCACCAGCGCCAGGCCGATCGCCCCGAGCACCCACAGCAGGATCGAGCGGTAGGTGTCGGCGATCATCTCGTCCACCTCCGCCATCGTGACGCTGGACCAGACCTTCCACCCCGTGGCGTCGACGGTGGCAAAGCTGGCCAGCCGCTCTTCCCCCGCATGGTCGCGATAGGACGCAATCTCCCCGCGGTCCGCTGCGGTCAGGCTGGGCCAGATCGACAGCCGGCTGTAGTTGATGCCGGCCAGGCTGGGGTCCCGGTCGTCCTGGGCAATGGGCGTTCCAGTCTGGGTGGCGACGGTGGTACGGCCTGTCCGACCAAAATCCTGTGCGTCGACCACCGTCTTGGTGTTGGTCAGGCTGATCGCGCCGGTCAGGACGCCGCGCAGCACGCCGTCGGCGCTGATCACCGGCGCCGCGATGACGAATTGGGCCTGGCCCGTGGTCCGGCTGATCACCACTTCGTGGTCGACCACGGCACGACGGGTTTCGACCGCCGCGCGGATGAAGCTGCGGTCGCTGAGATCGACACCGATGACCGTCGGGCTGTTGTCGATCACCTCCGGCGCGGCCTGGACCACTACGCCCGCGGCATTGGTCAGCGAGACGCGCGCGAACAGCGGGAATGCGTCGTGGACGTCGTCCAGTTCCTGGTCGATCGCGAAGGCGTTGTCCGGCGGCATCCGGGCGATTCGGCTGGCCAGCACGGCCAGTGCCTGCCGGTGGTCGGTCACCGTCATGTCGAGATAGCCGGCAAGGCCGCGCGCCGCCGTCAGGTTGCGCTCCAGCAGTTCGCGCACCATCAGGGCGCGGGCCTCCATCGTCAGCCCGACGCCCAGGACCAGGGCCGGCAGCAGGGCCGTCGCCACCGCGCCGATCAGCACCGCCCGGCCGATGCTCATGCGTCGTGTCGCCACCAGCGCCATGTCTTGCTTTCTCTTTTTTATCAGGAATTTAACAGGGTCACTTACTGCTTATCATGAACGACAAGGCGCGGATCGGCCAACAGTCGGTGGACATCCAGGACGAGCGTTCCGCCTTGCACCACACCGTCGACCAGATGCTGCCAGATACCCGCATCCGTTGCAGGCGCGAAATCCCCGGCGTCCACCCGCTCGATCCCCGCAATGGCATCCGCTGCCAGCGCCAGGGCAGAGCCTGCCTGGCGCACCAGGATGCCATAGGCCGGGCGCGGGGCCCCGGCCACGCGCGGCCGGCGGAACAGCAGGCCCAGGTCCAGCACGGGATAGACCGAGCCGCGGTGCAGGACGATGCCGGGATAGTGCGGGGGCAGACCCGGCACCGGTGTCAGGCCAGTCAGTTCCACCACGGCCAGGGCCAGGCCGGCGGCGATGCCCAAGCGATCCTGCCCCAGGTGGAACGCGACCAGGTCGATCGAGGGGCGTGTCGACGCGCCCGGGACCGGTCGCGCCAGGTCCCGCGCCCGGGCTTCGAGCATCGCATCCAGCGCCGTACTGGTGGGGGCGGCGCTGCCTTCGATCGCCGCCTCGATCGCGTCCAGCCGGGCCTTCGCACCGGCCCAGTCCAGCACCTGCCGGGCAGGGGGGTCAGGCGGCATCGGTAGCCATCCCGGCCCCACGGTCATCACCCGCCAGTTCATTCAGCAGGCGGCGCGCGGCCTGCCGGATCGTGCCCGCATCCAGGTCCAGGACGGCGCAGAGCATCGTCTCGTCCGCCTCGCCCTCAAGCAGGGCCAGGACGCCGTCCAGGTTGCGGCGCGCCCGCGTCGTGGCACCCCGCCGGGCCTGCAGCAGCCCCTGCGCGAATTGCGCGGCGGCCGATCCCGGCGCCAGGTAGACGGCCCGGCGTGCCGCCGCCATCCCTTCGTCCAGCGCGCCCGCCTCGCTGCAGATCATCGCCAGAAGCAGGTTTGCATCCAGGTTGTCGCCTGCCGCAAGTGGGGCCAGCGCCAGGCGCGCGGCGTCCAGCATGCCCTGATCACCCAGGGCGCGGATCGCTTGCAGGTCGGGCGGAGGGCTGGCGGATGGCCTTGCGGCAATCGGCCGGGACACCACAGGACCGGGCGCCACAGGCGCCACGGGCGGCTGGACGGCCGCGGCGGGCGGGGCGGCCGGGATCGGGGCGGCCACGTCCCGCTGGAACAGGATCGCTTCGGGGAAGCTCAACGGGGTCAGGGGGCGGTACCATGCGGCCACCGCCTCGGCCGGGCTGACGGCCAGGATGCCGCCCGGCGCCAGCGCCGCCAGCAGGTGCCGGATGGCGAGCGTGCGCGCCGCCGGTGTCAGGTACATCAGCACGTTGCGGCACACGATCAGGTCGAACGGCCCCCGCGGGAACGGCGCGTGCGGATCCTCGGGCTGGGCCAGGTTGAAGGGGGCGAAGCGGACCATGGCGCGCAGGTCCGGCCCCACCTGCCAGCGCCGGCCATCGGGACGGAACCAGCGCGCGCGTTCGACGGGCAGCAGGTCGCGCATGGTCCACGCGCCATAGCAACCCTTACGGGCGGCAGCCAGTGCGCGGGTGCTGAGATCGGTCGCCGTGACGTCGACCGTGCCGCCACCCGTGTCGTCAACAACCTGGCGGCCCAGCATGGCCAGGGACCACGCCTCCTCTCCCGTGGCGCAGGCGGCGCTCCAGACGCGCAAGGTTCGTTCGCCTCGCGGGGCGATTTGGGCGCGCACGACCTGGGCAATGCGGTCCAGCCAGGGCCGGTGCCGCATGAAACAGGTTTCCTGCACCGTCAGTTCGCTGATCGCCGCCTGCCATGCGGGTTCGCCCCAATGGCGGTGAAGCAGGCCGGCCGCAACCTGGCCCGGCGGCAGGCCGGTCGCTGCTTCCGCCGCCGCAAGGGCAAGGCGGAGACGGTCGCCCTGGGCCTCCGTCACCTCCAGCCCCAGGCGCCGGGCGACCACGGCCCGCAATTCCGCCAGGGGGTCTGCGGCGGGCGGGGTCATGGCTCTGCCGTGTGGTTGGCCAGGGCCGCGAGTGCCGCCGCCAGCTGTGTCTCCTCGGCAGCGCTCAGCAGGGCCTCCACATCGTGGAGCAGGACGATGCCGTCGCCTGGTATCGCGGCCGCGCGGAGCAGGCCGGCGCCCGGTGCCAGCGGCACAAGGGCCATGGCGCCGCGCGCGGGCAGCACCTCTACCCCCTGCACGCTGTCGGCCAGGATTGCCACGCGCCGCGCCACCGTCCGGGCCAGAATCAGGCGCGTCTCCGCGCCGATCGCGGTCGCTGCGCCGTCTACCCGGCGGCGCAGGTCCAGGCAGGGCAGGACGGCACCATGGACGTCGACAAGGCCCGCCACGACAGCCGGCGCCTGGGGCAGGGCGGCGGGGCGGGGGGCGGGCACGACGGTCTCGACAGAACCGACCGGCAGGCCCAGGCGAAGCTCGCCCAGGCGGAACAGCAGCGCCAGCAGCGGACCATCGTCCGGGCGCGCCGCCTGGACCGGAGCCGGTTCAGGCGTGGCCGCAGCGATGCCGATGTCCTGTGCCATGCGATGCGATCCCCCGTCCCACCAGTATCAACATTCCGTGCCCGGACACAGCCAGCAATTTGCTGATCCGCAAGACAGTTCACACCGACCAGGGTCGACAGGCCGGTGGCCAGCGGGCTCAATCACGCGCCAGACAAGAAGAGCGGGAGGAGCCGATGATCGCCGACCTGAAGTCACGCTTTGCCGAGGGGCGCCCGCTGCTCGGCGGCTGGTGCATGCTGGAGAGCGCCCTGGCCGCGGAGGTCGTCGCCCGCAGCGGCTTCGACTGGGTATGCCTGGACATGCAGCATGGCCTGCCCGACTTCGCCAGCGTCTGCGCGATGGTGCGGGCCTGCGACCTGGCCAACGTGCCCGCGATCGTGCGCGTGCCGTGGAACGAGCCCGGCATCATCGGCCGGGTCCTGGACGCGGGCGCGCTTGGCATCATCGTGCCCATGATCCAGACACCGGCCGACGCCAAGGCCGCGGTGGATGCCAGCCTGTATCCCCCGGCCGGGCGGCGCAGCTTCGGGCCGATGCGGCCGATCCTGCGCGATGGGCCCGGCTATCCGGCGACCGCCAACGACCGCGTGGCGGTGATCCCGATGATCGAGACGGCTTCCGCCCTGACCAGCGTGGACGAGATCCTGGCCGTGCCGGGGGTGGACGCGGTGTTCGTCGGCCCTGCCGACCTGTCCGTCGCCCTGGGCCTGCCGCCCCGCGACAATGACGGGGAACCGGCCTTCGACGACGCCATGGCGCGCGTCGTTGCCGCCTGTCGTCGCGCCGGCAAGCCGGCCGCCGTCTTTTCCCACGTCGGGATCGCAGCGCGCCGGGCAGAGCAGGGGTTCCAGGTCATCAACGTCGCCCACGACCTGCGCGCCATGATGGTCGGGCTGCAGGCCGACCTGGCCAGCGTGAAGGCTGCCCTACCGCCTGGTTGATCGAACAGTGTACAGATCGGACAAACCTGGGCGTCGACCCGGGAGCACAAGACAAGGGAGAGGACGCACGTGTTCAAGCGCACGCTGATTGCCAACCGGGGCGAGATCGCGATCCGGATCGCCCGGGCCGCCAGCGGCCTGGGGGTCGAGACGGTGGCCGTCTTCGCACCTGCCGATGCCCTGGGCCTGCACACGCGGATCGCGACCCAGGCGCGCGAACTGCCGGGCGGCACGCCCACCGATCCGGTGCGCGCCTATCTCGACGTGCCCGCCCTGGTCAGGATCGCCCAGGATGCCGGCTGCGACAGCGTGCATCCCGGCTATGGCTTCCTGTCTGAGAATGCGGCCTTTGCCCGGGCCTGCGCCGATGCCGGGATCGCCTTCATCGGCCCACGGCCCGAAACGCTGAGCCTGTTCGGCGACAAGACGAGCGCCCGCGACTTGGCCGCCCGCCTGGGCATTCCCGTCGTGCCCGGCAGCGACGGTCCCGTTACAAGCGTGGCCCAGGCGCAGGAGGTGGCCGCCCGCCTGGGCTATCCCGTGATGATGAAGGCGGCGGCCGGCGGCGGCGGCCGTGGCATGCGCGCGGTCGAGCGGCCCGAGGACATGGACGCCGCCTTTGCCCGCTGTCGCAGCGAGGCGGAGGCGGCATTCGGCGACGGCAGCGTCTTCCTGGAGAAGCTGGTTCGCCGGCCGCGTCATGTCGAGGTGCAGATCCTGGCCGATGCGCAGGGCGGCATCGTTCACCTGTACGAGCGGGACTGCTCGGTCCAGCAGCGCAACCAGAAGGTCGTCGAGATCGCCCCGGCGCCGGGCCTTGAGCCCGGCCTGCGCCAGCGCATCCTCGACGATGCCGTGCGCCTCGCGCGGGAGGCGGCCTATGTGAATGCCGGTACCGTCGAGTTCCTGGTGAGCCCGGAAGAGGGCACCCACTACTTCATCGAGTGCAATCCCCGCATCCAGGTCGAGCACACGATCACCGAGCAGGTGACGGGCATCGACCTGGTGGAGGCGCAGTTCCGCATCGCCGCGGGCGCCACCCTGGCCGAGCTTGGCCTGGGCGAGCAGGCCGCCGTGCGTGAGCCGCGCGGCTTTGCCGTGCAGGCGCGCATCGTGGCCCAGGGCTCGGGCACCCTGGTCAGCTATCGCGAGCCCGCCGGGCCCGGCATCCGGGTCGATTCCTGCGGCTATCTTGGCCTGACCCCGCCGCCGCAGTTCGACCCGATGTTCGCCAAGCTGATCGTGCAGTCGAATTCGATCGCGACGCTCCATTCGGCGCTGGACCGGGCCATGCGTGCGCTGGACGAGTTCCATGTCGGCGGCGTGCCCACCAACCTGGCGCAGCTGCGCGCGATCCTGGCCGAACCGTCGGTCCGGGCCGGCGACGCGCGCACCACGCTGCTGGCGGAGCGGCCTGAGCTGTCGCTGCCCCCCGCCGGGGTGCAGCAGAAGGCGCCGCCTCTGGCCCTGCTGGAGCAGCAGGCCGCCAGCCTGAGCGGCGGTCGTGGCGCCACGTTCGCAGCGCCCACGGGGCCAGTCGCAGCCGGCGGCCTGACGGTGACCGAGGGGCTGGAGGGTGTCGAGGCCCCCATGGCGGGCGCGGTGGTCGAGGTGCTGGTGCGGGAAGGGGAAGCGGTCCAGGCAGGCGACCCCGTGATGATCGTCAGCGCGATGAAGATGGAGACGGCCGTCACTGCCCATGTGGCCGGCACCGTGGTCGAGCTTCAGGCGCTGGAGCCGGGCGCCAGCATCGCCGCCGGCCAGGTGGTCGCGCTGCTGCGGCCGGACGCGACGGCGGCGACTGGCGCTGCCACGCGGGAATACGGCGCCGACAGCTGGGCGCCATTGCTGGCCGAGGTGAACGCCCTGCGCGCCATCGCCCATGCGCGCTTCGGGCCGGAAACCCGGGACCCCGGCGTGATCCGCCAGCGCAACCGGGGCAAGCTGACCTGCCGCGAACGCATCGACCTGGTCCTGGACCCCGGCACCTTCCGCGAGGTGGGCAGCCTGACCGGCTTTGCCTCCTATGACGAGGACGGGCGCATCGCGGACTTCACGCCGGCCAACCATGTCGGCGGCTGGGGCCGGCTGGCCGGGCGACAGGCCGTCGTCTGCGCCGACGACTTCACTTCGCGCGGGGGCCACGCCGATGGCGCCATCGGGGAAAAGAGCCAGTACCTGGACCGCCTGTCGCTGGACCTGCGCTGTCCCTCGCTGCGCCTGCTCGACGGCTCGTCCGGCGGCGGCAGCGTCGCCGCCATGGTGCCCAAGCAGCAGAAATCGGGCGAGAGCACGGCGCAGGAGAGCGAGGGCGCCATCAAGGCCGGGCGCCCCCGGGTCGCCGGCAGCGGCGGCTCGTTCCTACCCGGCCACCTGGGCAGTTCCATGTATGCCCGCCAGCTGGGCGAGGTGCCGGTCGTCAACCTGCTGCTCGGCAGTGTCGTCGGCATCGGCGCCGCCAAGGCAGTGCTGGGCCATTTCTCGGTCATGGTGCGCGACATCGCCCAGCTGTTCGTGGCCGGGCCCCCGGTCGTCAGCCACGCCATGGGATACGACATTACCAAGGAGGACCTGGGCGGCTGGCACATCCATTGCCGCAACGGCGCCGTGGACAACCTGGCCGAGAGCGAGGAGGACGCCTTCGCCCAAGGCCGCCGCTTCCTGTCCTACCTGCCGTCCAGCGCGTGGGAGGCACCGCCGGTCCTGGCGCCCGACCTGGCCGACCCGGCCGACCGGCGGGAGGAGGAGCTGTTCACGCTGGTCCCGCGCAAGCGGACCCAAACGTTCGACATCCGTCGGGCCATCCGCCTGATGGCGGACAGGGGGTCGTTCTTCGAGATCGGGCCGCACTGGGGCACAGACCAGGTGACAGGCTTCGTCCGGTTCAACGGCTATCCGCTGGGCGTGATCGCGTCCGACAGCCGGCATGCCAATGGCGGCGCGCTGACGGCCGACGGCTGTGACAAGCTGCGCCGCCACCTGGACCTGTGCGACCTGTTCCACATCCCCGTGTTGAACCTGATCGACAATCCGGGGTTCGCCGTGGGCCTGGAGCACGAGATCGCCGCGACCATCCGCAAGGGCGGGGAGTGGATGATCGCCTTTGCGCAGGTCGAGGTGCCGATCTTCACCATCATCATGCGGCGCAGCTTCGGGGTTGCCGGCAACAACTTCGCGACGCCCAAGGCCGGCGCCAGCGTTCGCGTCGCCTGGCCCTCCGCCGACGTGGGCGGCATTCCGCCGGAAGGCGGGATCGAGGCCGCCTACAAGCGCCAGCTGGCCGAGGCGGCGGACCCGGCCGCCCTGCGGGCCGAGATCAATGCCCGGATCGAAAGCGCGCGCGGCCCCGTCGGCCCGCTCAACCGCTTCCAGATGGAGGAGATGATCGATCCCCGCGACAGCCGGCCCCTGATCTGCGACTGGGCCGAGAACGCCTACCGCATCGTCAGCCAGCCAAGCCGCCTGGTTCCCCGCGCGCAGGGCTTCCGGCCGTGAGGGAAGAGGGCTAGCAGCGGCCGCGCGGCCCCAGGCTTCCGGGCCTGCTCGACGCTTTCGTCGCGCAGCCCAGTTCACGCGCTTGCGTCCATCCGCTCATCCCTGCGAAGGCGGGGATGAGCGGTGCTGTCTGCTCTCCCGCAGACGGCATGAGGAAAGCGCGTGACAGGAAATTCTGCACGTCAGATCCACCAAGCCTGAAGGTCAACCGGGCGTAAATGCGGGGATTGGCCAAAGGTTGCGCGCATGGCCGTATGCACAGCAATTCTGGCCGCAAGGGTTGATCTGACGGATCGGTCGGACATGCTTTGGCTCTTCATCCCGGAGCCTGTCCCAGACCGAGAGCCGTTCGCCCATGCATTTCGTCGCCCGAGTCCTGATCCTTGTGGCGATCCTCGTCACCCCCGCCGCAGCGCAGGTTCCGGGACTCCAGCCCGCCCAGGCCGAGAACGCTGCCAGCGAGAACGCTGCCGCGCGGAGCACCGCCGTCGACGAGTTGATCCGCGTGCTGGAGGACGAGGGCGCGCGGGCGGAGCTTCTGGCCCGCCTGCGGGCCGGAGACGGCGCCGCCCCGGTGCCGCAGGCCACCAGGGACGAGGTCGAGCCGACCGTCGCGCGTCAGATCGCGGACTATACCCGCACCGTCGCCGAAAGCGGCGCCGCGGCCATCGGGGCCGTGGGCACGATCGCGGGCGAAGGGCGTGCCGCCCTGCAACGGGCCCAGGCGGCGGGCCTGGACCCGGTGGCGTTGGGGCTGGCCAACCTGGCCGGCCTTGCCCTGGCCTTGCTCCTGGCGCGGCTGATGCTGGGCCGCGTGGTGCGCGTTGCCCGGCACGCCCTGGGACGCCACGCCCAAGGACGGGGTGTCGTGGTGCTGGCCATTGGCATCATCGGCGCGCTGACGCTGGATGTCGCCGGTATCGTGCTTGCCTGGGTGGCGGGCTATGGCGTCTCGCTGTACCTGCTGACCGGACCGGTCGGTGTCATGAGCATCGACCACGCCTTGCTGCTGAATGCGTTCCTGGTTGTCGAACTGGTCAAGGTCGCGCTCCGCGTGCTGCTGTCGCCGCGGGAACTGGCCCTGCGGCTGCCACCCATGTCCGACACGACGGCCGCCTATTGGTACTTCTGGGGCGCCCGCCTGATCGGCCTAGTGGGCTACACGTTCATGTTTGCGGCGCCCGTGGTGGCGGGGCATGTCGGGCCCGCCACGGCCCAGGCGCTGCGGGCCACTGCAATGATCGCCGCGACGATCCTGGCCATCGTCCTGGTCCTGCGCAATCGCGAGCCGGTGCGCAAGGCTATGCAGTCCCGCGCCGGGCACGGCCGAAGCGACCCGCTGTCCCGCGCACTGGCCTTTCTTGGCACCTATTGGCATGTCGTGGCCATCGCCTATCTGCTGGCGATCCTGGTCGTCTGGCTGGCCAATCCGGCCGGCGCGCTGCCCTTCATGCTGGCGGCTTCGGCCCAGTCGGTCCTGGCGGTCGCCATCGGCGCGCTGGCCATCACCCTGATCTCGCGCGCAATGCGGGCCGGTGTCCGCCTGCCGGCCAGCACCCGCGAGCGACTGCCGCTGCTTGAGGCACGACTGCTGGCGGTGGTGCCGCGCGTGATGCAGGTGATCCGCACCCTGGTCCTGATCGCGGTGGTTGTCGCGATCGCCCATGTCTGGGGCCTGGTCGACATGCAGGCCTGGCTGGCCAGCGAGGCGGGGCGCCAGGTGATCTATGCCGTGATCAGTGCTGGGCTGATCCTGCTCGTCGGGTATGTCCTTTACCTGGTCATGTCATCGTGGGTCGAGTACCGCCTGAACCCCAATTTCGGGACGGTGCCAACAGCGCGGGAAAAGACCTTGCTGGCCCTGGGGCGCAATGCCTTCACCGTCGTCTTGGCGGTGTTCGTCATCATGCTGGCCCTGGCGCAGCTGGGCATCAATATCGGGCCATTACTGGCCGGTGCCGGCGTGCTGGGCCTGGCGATCGGCTTCGGCGCCCAGAAGTTCGTCGAGGACATCATCACCGGCGTGTTCATCCAGCTTGAGAACGTGATGAACGAAGGCGACGTGGTCGAAGCCGGGGGCAAGTCCGGGGTGGTCGAGCGCCTGACCATCCGCTCCGTCTCGATCCGCTCGCTCGACGGCACCGTGCACCTTGTGCCGTTCTCGTCGGTGGGCCTGGTGTCCAACATGATGAAGGGCTTTTCCTATCATGTGGCCGAGATCGGGGTCGCCTATCGCGAGAACATCGCCGAGGTGAAGGATGCAATGCGGGAGGCCTTCGACCTGCTGATGGCGACGGACGCGAAGGACAATATCCTGGAGCCGCTCGACATCCAGGGGGTGACCGCACTGGGCGACTCGGCCGTGACCGTGCGGGCGCGGATCAAGACCGTGGCCGGCAAGCAGTGGGGCATCGGCCGCACCTTCAACGAACTCATAAAGGACGTCTTCGATCGCCGGGGGATCGAGATACCGTTCCCCCACATCACCCTCTACATGGGCGAGGACAAGGCCGGCCGAGCGCCGCCGCTCAACCTCCGCTTGCCAGGGCCGCCTGAGGCTCAGGGTGGCTGAGGCTCAGGGTGGCTGAGGCGCCGCCTCGGGCAGGATGAAGAGGGCGGCCAGGTCGCCGCGTCGCGTCATCAGGTCGGCCAGCGTGTAGCGGTCCAGCACGGCCAGGAAAGCGGCCAGGGCCTCGCGGAACATGCCCGTCAGGCCGCAGGCCGGGGCGGCCACGCAGGATCCGCAATCGACCAGGTCGAAACTGTCCTCCGTGTGGCGGACCAGCGCGCCGATGTTGATCGTCGCCGGCGCGCGGCCCAGCCGGATGCCGCCCGCCCGCCCACGCACGCTCTCGACATAGCCGTTGCGGGCCAGGTCGTTGACGACCTTCATCAGGTGGTTCTGCGAAATGGCATAGGCCCGCGCCACCTCGGCGATCGAGCACAGGCGATCCTGGTGCGTGCCCAGGTACAGCAGCACACGCAGCGCATAGTCCGTGAACAGGGTCAGGCGCATGGCGGGTTCCCAAGGGGGCCGAGGGGGCAGCCTCTGTGCGACATAATATGCATTGCCGTTGCATCTTTCAAGGCGACGGGATAGATGCATTGCACATGCATGATTACTGGCCTCGCGCAGGCCGGCCCACAGTCTCCAACCCGGATGATCCCGATGGCACAGAATCTCGACGCGTCCACGATCGCCCTCGTCAAGGCAACCGTTCCGGCCCTGCAGGCGCACGGCGCTGACATCGTGCGGGAGATGTACGCCCGGCTGTTCTGCAACGCGGAGATCCGCGCCCTGTTCAACCAGTCGCATCAGGCCGGCGAGAGCCCGCAGCAGAAGGCGCTGGCCGCCGCGGTCCTGGCCTATGCCGCGAACATCGACAATCTGGCCGCCCTGCTGCCCGCGGTGGAGCGGATCGCCCAGAAGCATGTCGGGGCCCAGATCCAGCCCGCCCACTATGCCTTTGTCGGGGAGGCGCTGCTGGGTGCCATCGCCCATGTGCTGGGACCTGCCGCGACACCCGACATCCTGGCGGCGTG
Source organism: Zavarzinia sp. CC-PAN008 (assembly GCF_051903925.1). Classification (GTDB taxonomy): domain Bacteria; phylum Pseudomonadota; class Alphaproteobacteria; order Zavarziniales; family Zavarziniaceae. Next base: position 3,628,305 of record NZ_CP173678.1, on the reverse strand, counting down.
GGGCAGGGCCTACCAGGTGCTGGCCGATGTGCTGATCGGGCGCGAACGCGCGCTCTATCGGGAGCTGGCGGAGGCGGAGGGCGGCTGGCGCGGCTGGCGTCCGTTCGCGATCGAGCGGATCACGCGGGAAAGCGCCGTTATCACCTCGTTCGTGCTGCGCCCCGTCGACAATGGTCCCGTGCTGCGTGCGCGTCCGGGCCAGTACCTGACCCTGTGGCTGGACGTCCCGGGCCAGCCGCCGGTCAAGCGCACCTACTCGATTTCCGGGGGGCATGACGGTCGGACCTACCGCATCAGCGTGAAGCGGGAGGAGCGCGGCGTCGCGTCGACCTGGCTGCATGACACGGCGACGGTCGGCACGGTCCTGAAGGTGGCGCCGCCATCTGGCGACTTCGTCCTGCCCGAGGCGCCGCAGCGGCCCATCGTCCTGCTGTCCGGGGGCGTCGGCCTGACGCCGATGGTCGCCATGCTGCACGCCCTGGTCGAGCATCATCCGGGGGCGGCGGTGCACTTCGTCCACGGCACGCTGGACGGCGCCAGCCACGCACTGGGGGAGGAGGTGAGGGGCCTGGCCGCCCGCCATGGCGCCACGGCGCGGGTCACGACCTTCTACCAGGTGCCGGCCCCGCAGGATGTCGCCGGACGCGACTACGATCATGCCGGCCTGATCGGGGGCGCGTGGCTGGCAGAGCAGACGCCGGTGGCGGAGGCGGACTACTTCCTGTGCGGTCCGCGCCCCTTCCTGCGGGCCATGGTGCCGGCGCTGGCCCGTGCGGGCGTGTCGTCCGACCGGATCCACTATGAGTTCTTCGGCCCCGCGGACGAGGTTCTGGCCGCCTGACGACAGGCAATGGCGACGGTCACGATGGCGATGGGCGGCCGGTCCCGTTCCGGCTAGCCTGCCGCCCCCTGAACAGCGTATGCAGCGGGTCCTTCTCCTTGAGCGATGCATCCTTCGCGCGCCAGGCGCTGCGGCGCCTGGACCACGGCCGGCCTGCCCTGGGCGCCGTCGCCGGCATTCTGGTCACCGCCCTGCTGGGCTGGGTGGCGCTCGGCTCCATGGAAAGCCTGCCGATCCTGGTGGCGCCGATGGGGGCCTCGGCCGTGCTGCTCTTCGCGGTGCCGGCCAGTCCGCTGGCGCAGCCCTGGTCGGTGATCGGCGGCAATGTCCTGTCGGCCTTCGCGGGCATTGCCTGCGCCAAGCTGATCCCCGATCCGCTGCTGGCGGCGGGACCGGCGGTCGGCCTGGCGATCCTGGTGATGCGCCTGGCGCGTTGCCTGCATCCGCCGGGCGGGGCGGTTGCCCTGACCTGCGTCATTGGCGGGGCCACCGTCAGCCATGCCGGCTGGAGCTTCGCGCTGGCGCCGGTCGGCCTCAACTCCGCTGTGCTTCTGGCGATGGCGTGGGCCGTCAACAACGCGACCGGGCATCGCTATCCCCATCGCGTGGCCGCGGTGCCGGCCAATCCGCACGGCACCGCCGATCCCGCCCCGCAGGACCGCATCGGCTACACGGCCGCCGACATCGACGCCGTGCTGGCCCGCTATGACGAGTTGCTGGACGTCTCGCGCGAGGACCTGGACGCGGTGTTCCGCCAGGTGGAGGCACGCGCCCATCGCCGCCTGCAGGGCGAGATCCGCTGTGCCGCGATCATGTCGCGCGACCTGATCGTGGCCCGCGCCGACGAAGGCGTGGGCCACGCGCGCGACCGCATGCTGGAGCACCGGCTGGCGGCCATGCCGGTCGTCGACGACGATGGCCGACTGCTCGGCCTGGTCAGCCATGCGGAGCTGCTGGCCGGCATGGGACGCCGGGTGGAAACGGTGATGGCGCCGGCCACCTGCCGCACCACGCCCCGGACGCCGGTGGACGAACTGCTGCCGCTGCTCTCCAACGGCGTCCACCATGTGGCCCTGGTGGTGGAAGCGGACGGACGGCTGGCCGGCATGATCACGCAGACCGACCTGATCGCCGCCCTGTGGCGCGGCTATGTCGCCGAGCGCGTCGCCGCAGGGGGATCGGACGGGACAGGCGCCCCGCCCTGACCCATCAGGCGATGGCGCCGGAGGCTTTCAGCCTGGCCACCTCGTCCGCGCTGAAGCCCCATTCGCCCAGTGCCGCGTCGGTGTGCTCGCCGGGCAGGGGGGCGGGGCCGCGCACCTCGGGCGTCGTGCGGCTGAAGCGCGGGGCCGGGCCCGGCTGGACCACGCCGTCGACCTCGATGAAGGTGCCGCGGTGCACGTTATGGGGATGGTTCGGCGCCTCGAACGGCGAGAGCACGGGCGCGAAGCAGACGTCCGAGTTCTCCATGATCGCGCACCATTCGTCGCGGGTCTTTTCCTTGAAGACGGCGGCGATCTTCTCCTTCAGCACCGGCCACTGGGCGCGGTCCATCTGCGGCTTGTAGGTTTCGCGGTCCAGGTTGGCGAGGCGGATCAGCTCCTCGTAGAACTGCGGCTCGATCGAGCCGATCGAGATGTAGCGGCCATCCTTCGTCTCGTAGGTGTCGTAGAAATGCGCGCCCGAGTCGATCACGTTGGCGCCGCGCTCGTCCTTCCACGTGCCCGCCTTGTGCGCGCCATAGGCAAAGGTGCCCAGCACCGCGGCCCCGTCGACCATGGCGGCATCGACGACCTGGCCCTTGCCGCTGGCCTTCGCCTCCAGCAGGGCGCAGGCAATGCCAAAGGCCAGCATCATGCCGCCGCCGCCGAAGTCGCCCACGAAGTTGACCGGCGGCACCGGCTTTCCCCCGCGGTTGCCGATCATGTGCAGCATGCCGGCCATGGCGATGTAGTTGATGTCGTGGCCCGCTGCCTTGGCCATCGGACCCGTCTGGCCAAAGCCCGTCATGCGGCCGTACACCAGCTTCGGATTGCGGGCGAGGCAGACGTCGGGCCCCAGGCCCAGCCGCTCCATCACGCCGGGGCGGAAGCCCTCGGTCAGCACGTCGGCCTTCTCGATCAGCTTCAGCACCGTCTCGATTGCCGCGGGGTTCTTGAGGTCGGCACTCATCGAGCGTTTGCCGCGGTTGAGCAGGTCGAGGCGCGAGCCCTTGGCGCCGGCGCGGTCGATGCGCAGCACATCGGCCCCCATGTCGGCCAGTATCATGGCGCAGAACGGGCCGGGCCCGATGCCTGCAATCTCAATCACCTTCACGCCGGACAGCGGACCCATGCGTCGTTCCTCCCTTGTTGTGGGTCCCTGTTTCCAGCACCGGCAGCGCCATAGTCAACTGCGGTTCACACGAATCGCCAGGGAGGACGGATGGATCCGATGCTTGCGGCCGTGCTGGTCGCTCTCCTCATTGTGGCGGGGCTTTGCCTGGCGATCCTGCTGCGTCAGGCGCAGCCGATGGCGGTGCCGCCGGGCCTGGACCTGGCGCTCGGCAGCCTGACCGCCCAGGCCCAGGCGCTGGAGGCGCGGGCGGCAAGCCTGGACCGGGCGATCCTGGGCCAGTTGGAGGCTCTGCGCCGTGAAGCCGAACAGGGCCGCGCCCGGCTGGACGAACGCCAGGACCAGTTGCGCGCCACCATGGCCGATAACCTGGACCGCCTGCGCACGGAGAATGCGGAAAAGCTGGAGCAGATGCGGGCGACCGTGGACGAGAAGCTGCAGGGCACGCTGGAAAAGCGCCTGGGCGAGTCCTTTGCGCTGGTCAGCGACCGTCTGGAGCAGGTGCACAAGGGCCTGGGCGAAATGCAGACGCTGGCGACCGGCGTTGGCGACCTGAAGCGCGTGCTGAGCAACGTCAAGAGCCGCGGCTCGTGGGGCGAGGTGCAGCTTGGCGCCCTGCTGGAGGACATGCTGACGCCCGAGCAGTACGCGACGAACGTCCGCATCGTGCCGGGGGCGGGAGAGGTGGTGGAATTCGCCATTCGCCTGCCCGGACGCAATGGCGACGATCCGGTCTTCCTGCCCATCGACGCCAAGTTCCCGCACGAGGACTATGACCGGCTGCTGGCGGCACAGGAAACAGGCATCGCGGACGCGGTCGAGAAGGCGGGGCTTGCCCTGGAGCGCGCGGTCAGGCTGCAGGCGAAGACGATCGGCGAGAAGTACATCCACCCACCGCACTCGACGGACTTCGCGATCCTTTACCTGCCGACCGAGGGCCTGTTTGCCGAAGTGATCCGCCGGCCCGGGCTTGCGCAGGACCTGCAGAGCCGGCACCGCATCATGGTCCAGGGGCCGACGACGCTGGGCGCCCTGCTGACCAGCCTGCAGATGGGCTTCCGTACGCTCGCGATCGAGAAGCGCTCAAGCGAGGTGTGGAAGGTCCTGGGTGCGGCCAAGGCGGAGTTCGAGAAGTACGGCCAGGTCTGGGAGAAGCTGGGCAAGCAGCTCGACACCGCCCGCCGCACGGTGGACGAGGCCGGCAAGCGCACCCGCGCGGTGACGCGCAAGCTGCGCGAGGTCGAAGTGCTCGAGGCCAGCGAACCCGTGGCCCTGGGCCTGATCGACGAGATGATCGACGAGGACGAGCCGACCGATCCCGCCTGAGTGTAGCGGGCCCGTCCCCGTGACGGGAAGACGGGCCCGGCCGGATCAGAGGCCTTCGGTGATGAAGACGCGGTAGTCGGCGCCCAGGAAGCGGTGCTTGCGCGCATCGGTGTAGGCGGGGCTGTTGTACCAGGCCTTGGCCGCCTCGATGCTCGGGAATTCGACGATGACCGAACCCTCGATGGGCGGGCCTTCCAGGGTCTCGCACTTGCCGTAGACCGACAGCGGCTTCACGGTGTGTCCGGCCATGGAGGCGCCGGCCTTCTTGCCATAGGTGGCGAACTCTTCCGCATCGCGGACGCGGTCCTTGATGAACACGACATAGGCGCTCATGAATGCTCCCCTTGTGGTTCCCCGGCCCGGATCACCCCCGGGCGGTCGGCTGGCGGCGCGGGCGGCCGGTCCTGGCCGCCCCACGCGCCGCCATGGGGATAGGGGGGGCGATGCGCGCTGTCCAGCGTCAAAAACAACGTTTTGAATGCGTGGTATGGGCGGACGGCATCCTGACCGCGCTTCGCCGGTGAGTGCGACGGCGCTGCTGCTCCTGCCGGGCCTGCTGTGCGACGCACGCCTGTGGGCGGCACAGGTCGAGGAGCTCGGCAGCCGTGTCGAGGCGACGGTCGGGGACCTGAGCCAGGACAACACGATCGCCGCCATGGCCGCGCGCTGCCTGGCGTCGGCGCCGCCCCGCTTCGCCCTGGCCGGCCTGTCGATGGGGGGCTATGTGGCGCTTGAGATCATGCGCCAGGCACCTGAGCGGGTCGAGCGCCTGGCGCTGTTCGATACCAGTGCCGGACCCGACGACCCGGCCCGCCAGGCCAAGCGGCGGGCGGCCATAGCCTCGCTCAAAAGCGGGCGGTTTGCCGGCGTCACCGACCGGCTGCTGCCCTACCTGATCGACGTGGGCAACGTGCCGCCGGAGGTTGGTGCCGCGTTGAAGGCGATGGCGCGGCGGGTTGGCGGCGCCGCCTTCGTGCGGCAGCAGGAGGCAATCCTGGCCCGCGCCGATTCGCGGCCCATCCTGGGCACGATCCGCGTGCCCACGCTGGTCGTCGTCGGCGCCAACGACCAGCTGACGCCGGTGGCCGAGGCGGAGGAGATCCACCGCGGCATTGCCGGCTCGCGCCTGCACGTCCTGCCGGATTGCGGACACCTGCCGGCGATGGAACGCCCTGAGGAGACGACGGCGCTGCTGCGCGAATGGCTGACCTGGTCCTGACTAGCCTTCCGCGTCGCCGTCGATGCGGTGGCCGACCTGCGCGCGGTAGGCATCGATCTTCCTGAACTCGCGGTGAAGCAAGGCGGGGTCGAGGCCGTCGCGCACGACCAGCAGGGCAAAGATCGTCATCATCGCGCCGAACTGCTCGGCCGGGGTGGTGGCGCTGCCGTCCTGGTCATAGGCGCCGGTCTTGAACGTCCAGTTCCGGGTCCAGCCCGTGCGGTCGGGCCACGGCCCCACGCGGACCGAGGTGGGATCGCCCGGGTCCCACTCCACCATCCAGCCGTCCAGGGCCAGGCCCATCGCACACTCCAGGGCTGATCCGCGCGAACCAGTCTGGACCGCCCGGTGTTGAGGGCGGCACGATACGAAGCCCGACAGGACCGGGAAAGGGAACACGCAATGGCCGGTGGCTGGACGCGCGACGGCAATATCCAGGACCAGATCGACGACACGGTCAGTGATGGGGTGAACACCGCACGCGCCCGCATGGCCGGCGGCATCGGTTCGCCCACCTGCGACGATTGCGGCGAGGATATCCCCGAGGCGCGCCGCCGCGCCCTGCCGTCGACGCGCACCTGCGTGGCCTGCCAGGCCGAGCGCGATGCCAAGCTCCGCCCCGCCGGCTTCAACCGGCGGGGCAGCAAGGACAGCCAGCTGCGCTGAGCTCAAGGTGGCTGTCCTGCGCCGAGTCAGGCCAGCGACACCAGGTGCGTCCCGTCGGCCTGGGGGACGAAGTGCCAGTGGCGGCCTGTGAAGCGGGCGATGATGTCGGCCGCGGTCCGGCTGTGCTGGCTGGGCTTCACGGTGGTGAAGGCGCCGCCGCCCGCCAGTGCCAGAGGCAGCAGAAGCTGGTCCGCCAGGAAGGGCCCGGCAAAGGCACCCGCCGCGATGTAGCCCGCCATGCGCCGCGCCGCCTTCCTGGCCAGCTGGTGCGCCGGCGTACCAAAGCGGCCGAAGCCGGTCACGATCTCGGCCCCGTGCGCGAATTGCGCCTCCAGCAGAAGCACCGTGCCGGGACCCTGGTCGCCGGGCAGCTGCCGCACGCGGAAGGCGTCCTCCGGCCAGTCCAGGATGGTGCGTGCCGCCTTCAGCTCGCGCTCGGCGATGTCGAAGGGCAGGGCGGCGAACAGCGCGGTCGCCGCGACGGAGACCAGCGGCCCCCGCGCCGTGCACTCGACACGGCGCAATGGTGCCGGCGTGATCGCGACCTCTATCCGGCCGCCGCCTCGCGGATGGAAGCCGTGGCGCACAAGGCGGGCCTCGACACATGGCCCCATCCGGTTGACGACCGGCAGGAAGACCCGCTCCAGGAAGTCGAAGGGCGGCGCCATGTCGTTGTGCGTGCCGCCTTCCAGCACCAGGCGGGAAGGGCCGTCCGCCAGGGCCAGCGGCAGCAGGATGGTCTGAAGGACCAGCCCGGTGCTGCCCGCAGTGCCCACGGCGAAGTGGTAGTCGCCGGCCCGGACGCGGCCCGGCCGGAAGGTGATTTCGGTTGCGTTGACGGCGGCACCGTCACACGTGCCGCCGCCGATGGCGCAGGCTGCCTCGACCGCGGTCAGGTGCTGGCGCATCAGCCCAGGCTTGGGTCGCCGGCCGCGAATGCTGGTGATGCGGAACGGCTGGCCGGTGACCAGCGACAGGGCCAGCGCATTGCGCACGACCTGGCCGCCGCCCTCGCCCTCCGATCCGTCGATGACGATCATGACACTCTCTCCGCCGGGTGACGGAAGGGGCAGCAGGCGCTACCCCTTCACGCACACGACCTGCTTCAACGTATGGACGATCTCGACCAGGTCGGCCTGGGCGGCCATCACCGCCTCGATCGGCTTGTAGGCGCGCGGCGTCTCGTCGATCACGCTCTCATCCTTGCGGCACGACACGCCCTGGGTGTCGGCCACGTGCTCCGCGAGCGTGACCAGCTTCTTGGCCGCCGTGCGGGACATCACGCGGCCCGCGCCGTGGCTGCAGCTGTCGAACGAGTCCGGGTTTCCCAGGCCGCGCACGATGAAGGACTTCGCCCCCATCGAGCCCGGAATGATCCCCAAGGCGCCCTTTGCCGCGCGCACCGCCCCCTTGCGCGTGACCAGGATGTTCTCGCCGAAATGGTGTTCCCGCGCCACGTAGTTGTGGTGGCAGTTCACCGCCTCCAGCTCGGCCTCGAACGGCCTGTCGACCTGGGTCCGCAGCGCACGGATGACGTTGGTCATCATCATGCGCCGGTTCAGCGCCGCGAAGTCCTGGGCCCAGCCCACCGCCTCGACATAGTCGGCGAAGTGCTGCGTCCCTTCCGGGAAATAAGCCAGGTCCTCGTCCGGCAGGTTCACGAACCAGGTCCGCATGTCCTTCTTCGCCAGTTCGATGAAGAACGTGCCGATCGCGTTGCCGACCCCACGAGAACCCGAGTGCAGCATCACCCAGACGCGCTGTTCCGTATCCAGGCACAGCTCGATGAAGTGGTTGCCGGTTCCCAGCGTCCCCAGGTGCACCAGGTTGTTGGTGTTCTTCAGGCGTGGGTACTTCTCCGTGATCCGGGCAAAGCGCTCCGCCAGCGTGGCCCAGGCTTCCACGATCTCGGCCGGGGGCTCGCCCCAGGCGCCCTTGTCGCGCTTGGCGCGGTTCACCTCGCGGCCATGCGGCACGGCGCGCTCGATCGCCGCGCGGACGCCCTCCAGGGTGTCGGGCAGGTCCGCCGCGACCAGCGAGGTGCGCGCCGCCATCATGCCGCAGCCGATATCGACACCGACCGCCGCCGGGATGATGGCGCCGCGGGTCGGGATGACCGAACCGACGGTCGCGCCGATGCCCACGTGAACGTCCGGCATCACCGCCACATGCTTGAACACGAACGGCATCTGCGCGGCCCGGACCAGCTGCGCGCGGGCCTTGTCCTCCACCGGGACGCCGCGCGTCCACAGCCGGATCGGCACGCCGCCCTCCACGTGCTGGATGTCATGATTTCGTTCGCACATGCTGACCTGTCCTTCACCCTGTTCGGTGGCACCGGGGCGGCTTGCCCATCCGCACCCTGGGGGCGGCCAGCCCATTCCGGCCGCCCCTGCACCACCTGGCCGGCTGCATCCGCGGATAGGCCGCTGCGCCGGACATGCCCTCCATAGCAGGGAGCGTGCCAACCGCAGCCCCGGCGCTGGCCATTCTGGCCCTGCCCAGGAATGCCGCGGCTTTGGCGCGAGAGGCCCGGCAAGCGGGCAGAAGTAAAGTTGATCGCACAGGATCGTACTTTATCCTATCGTATAGGAATGAAGCCCCTCGTCGTCATCGGCTTCCTGGGTTCGACCCTGGATGCCAGCGCATTCCAGCCCAGCCGGTGGGAGCGCTGGCGGCCGACGGTCAGCCTGGTCATGAACGAGGATCTGCGCGTCGACCGCCTGATCCTGCTGCATGGCTCGCCCCATCGCCGGCTGGCGGAGTTCGTGGCCGCCGACATCGCCTCTGTCTCGCCCGAGACGCGGGTGGAGCTGCGGGTCATCGACTTTGCCAACCCGTGGGACTTCGAGGAGGTCTACGGCAAGCTGCTGGACTTCGCGCGGGGGCAGGCCCTCGACCCGGAGGTCGAGGACTGCCTGATCCACATCACGACCGGCACCCATGTCGTGCAGATCTGCCTGTTCCTGCTGACCGAGGCACGCTACCTGCCGGGGCGGCTGTTGCAGACATCGCCGCGGAAGCGGGAACGCGGACCACTTGGCACCTGGTCCGTCATCGACCTGGACCTGTCGCGCTATGACAGCATCGCGACCCGCTTCGCCGTCGCCAGGGCGGAGGGGACCTCGTTCCTGAAGTCGGGGATCGAGACGCGGAGTGCCGCCTTCAACCGCATGATCGACGAGATCGAGCAGGTAGCCCTGCGCTCGCGCGCGCCCATCCTTCTGATGGGGCCGACGGGTGCGGGCAAGAGCCACCTGGCGCGCCGCATCTTCGAACTGAAGCGCCAGAAGCATCAGGTGGGCGGCGCGTTTGTCGAGGTGAACTGCGCGACGCTGCGGGGCGATGGCGCCATGTCGGCCTTGTTCGGGCACCGCAAGGGTGCCTTCACCGGTGCCGTGGCCGACCGGCCGGGCCTGTTGCGCGCGGCCGACAAGGGCATGCTCTTCCTGGACGAGATCGGCGAGCTGGGCCTGGACGAGCAGGCGATGATCCTGCGCGCGATCGAGGACCGGCGCTTCCTGCCCGTGGGCTCGGACCGCGAGGTGGAGTCGGATTTCCAGCTCATCGCCGGGACCAATCGCGACCTGGGCGACGCGGTCGCGCGCCGCGCCTTTCGCGACGACCTGCTCGCCCGCCTGAACCTGTGGACCTTTGCCTTGCCGGGCCTGGCCCAGCGGCGGGAGGACGTCGAGCCCAACCTGGACTACGAACTCGACCGCTTCGCCGAGCGGGAGGGCGAGCACGTCAGCTTCAACCGCGAGGCGCGCACCCGCTACCTGGCTTTTGCCACCGGGCCGGAGGCATCCTGGCCCGGCAATTTCCGCGACCTGGCCGCCAGCGTCACGCGCATGGCGACATTGTCGCCGAAGGGCCGCATCGACCTGGACTGCGTGGAGGCAGAGATCGCGCGCCTGGGTCGGCTGTGGTCCGGCCAGGCAGCACAGCCGGCAGCCGACCTGCGCGCCGTGCTTCCGGCCGAAGCGGTGGCGGCGCTGGACCCGTTCGACCGCGTCCAGCTGGCGGAGGTGGTCCGGGTCTGCCGCGCCAGCCGGTCGCTGTCGGAGGCCGGGCGCGCCCTGTTCGCCGTCTCGCGCACGCGCCGGGCCAGCGCCAACGACGCCGATCGCCTGCGCAAGTACCTGGCCCGCTTCGGCCTGGACTGGACGGCGATCACCGACGGCTGAGGTCCTGGAAGCGATAGGGATCGAAGCAGGCGGCATCGCGGTCCGGCGTCCCCTCCAGCTCGGCCGCGATCAGCTCGGCCGCCAACGCCGCAAAGCTGACGCCGTTGCCGCCAAAGCCGCTGGCCAGCCAGGTGCGTGCCTGGCCCTGGGCACGGCCGACCGCCGGCAGGCCGTCGGGCGAGGTGCCGAACAGCGCGCTCCAGGCGCAATCGACCACCGGTTCCGGCGTGTCGGCGAGCTCGCCCAGGCGACGGCGGAGCATCCGGGTCTTGGCGTCCATCAGCGCGTCACGCGCCTGTGGGTCGGTCGTCTCCTCATCTCCGCCGCCCGCGATGACACGGCCGTCCGCCGTGGCGCGGGTGTAGAGGTAGGGGTCGGACGCTTCCCAGATCAGCGCGTTCTCGCGCCACAGCGGCGCCGTGCCGGGCGGGGTTGCGATCGCGAAGCTGGAGAGGAGCTCGAAGTCGTCGGGCAGCAAGGCCAGGGCGCGCTCATAGCCGCCCGCGATCACCACGTGGTCGGCCGAGACCCTGCCGCCATCCTCCAGGTACAGCCGGACGCGCTGCGCGTCCTCATCCAGCCCGATCACGTTGCTGGGCCAGGTGATGGTGGCCCCGGCAGCGATCGCGCGCTGCAGCAGCGCGTGGGTCAGGCGCACGGGATCGACCTCGCAGGCACCGCCGGAGAGCAGGGCCGCCCGGGGCGCGATGTCGAAGCGTCGTCCCACGTCCGCCGCGTCCAGGAAGGTCGAGGGCAGGCCCGCGGCCTGCCGCGCTGCGCCCTCCGCCGCCAGGGCCTCCACATCCAGCAGCGTGCCCGCCAGGTACAGCTCGGGACGGTCGATCCGCCGCGCGTCCAGCCCGCCCTCGTCGACATGCCGCGCCAGGCGCTGCACCGCCTGGTACACACGGCGCCAGCGCCGGGCTGCCTCCTCGGCGCCGATGTCGCGGGCAAGGTGGGTCAGCGGCACGTCCATGCCCCACATGACCAGCGCGGTCGACGCCGCCGTGCTGCCGGCCGCGGGTGGCCTGCGGTCGAACAGGGCGACCCGCGCCCCGCTGCCGGCCAGCCGGTCCGCCAGCATCGCGCCCATGACGCCCGCGCCGACGATTGCCACGTCCACGTGGCCCGGCGCCGCGGCCGATGGCAGGGCCGCGCCGTCCGGGTCCGACCAGCATGGTCGCCCCGTCCTCAAGTCACGCTGTTCCGTAAGCATCAGCAACCTCCAGGCTGGGCTGCCCAACGAACTGCGCGCCCTGGAGTTCCGCGCAATCGCGGTCCCCCTTGCGAACCGGTGGCGCGTGGTTGGACGCGTCCAAGCGACTAGCTTTCGGCGGCCAGCCTTGCTACGCGCTTGCCATCCAGTTCGACCGGACCCACCAGACGACAAGAACGGGCGCCAGCGCCGGTGCCCGCATGGGAGAAGATCAATGACCCTGCGCCGTGCCGCGATTGTGACGCCCATCAGGACTGCCGTGGGAAAGTTCGGTGGCAGCCTGGCCTCGATGTCCGCTGGCCAGTTGGGCGGCGTCATCCTGAAGGCGCTGATGGAGCGCACGAAGATCGACCCGGCGCGCGTCGACGACGTCGTCTTCTCGCAGGGCTATGGCAATGGCGAGGCCCCGGCCATCGGCCACTGGTCCTGGCTGGCCGCGGGCCTGCCGCTGGAGGTGCCAGGTTATCAGCTGGACCGGCGCTGCGGCTCGGGGCTTCAGGCCGTGGTCAATGCCGCGATGATGGTCCAGACGGGCATGTCGGACGTGGTCGTCGCCGGCGGCGTCGAGTCGATGTCCAATGTCGAGCACTACACGACCGATGTGCGCGGCGGCGTGCGCGCCGGCAACCTGACCCTGCACGACCGCCTGACCCGGGGCCGCCTGATGTCGCAGCCGATCGAGCGCTTCGGCGTCATCAGCGGCATGATCGAGACGGCCGAGAACCTGGCCAAGGACTATGCCATCAGCCGCGAGGACGCGGACGCCTATGCCGTGCGCAGCCACCAGCGCGCCGCCGCCGCCTGGGCCAAGGGCCTGTTCGACGACGAGCTGGTGCCGGTCTCGGTCCCACAGAAGAAGGGTGACCCGTTCGTCTTCAGCCATGACGAGGGCTATCGCGCCGATGCCAGCATGGAGACGCTGGGCCGCCTGCGCCCGATCGAGGGCGGCGTGGTGACGGCCGGCAATGCCAGCCAGCAGAACGACGCCGCCGCCGCCTGCCTGGTCGTGGCCGAAGACAAGTTGGAGGAGCTGGGCCTTGAGCCCATCGCCTTCTTCCACAGCGCGGCGGCGGCGGGGTGCGATCCCAGCCGCATGGGCATCGGCCCGGTACCCGCGGTCGAGCGGCTGTTCGCGCGCAATGGCCTGGGCTGGGACGACATCGACGTGATCGAGCTCAACGAGGCCTTCGCGCCGCAGGTGCTCGCCTGCCTCAAGGGCTGGGGCTGGGGGCCGCAGGACAGCCGGCACGACATCCTGAACGTCAACGGCTCCGGCATCTCGCTGGGCCATCCGATCGGCGCCACCGGCGGGCGTATCCTGGCCAACCTGACGCGCGAACTGGTGCGCCGCGACGGGAAGTACGGGCTGGAGACGATGTGCATCGGCGGCGGCCAGGGCATCGCCGCCGTCTTCGAGCGCGCGCGCTGACCGCGGGAGGGACGGGGACCCGCGCCAGGTCCCCGTTCCTGCCCTGGTCCCGCCTCCCGCCCCGGCGGGACCGGGGAGGAAGAGGGACGGCCTGCGGTCAGGAGACGAAGTCGCTCGTGCGGTAGCCCTGGAAATGGAGCAGGGCGTCCAGGTCGGCATGGTCCAGGCGGGCGCGGGCCGCGGCTTGGGCCACCGGCTTGCCGCGATAGGCGATGCCCAGGCCGGCCGCCGCCAGCATGGGGGCGTCGTTGGCGCCGTCGCCCACCGTCATCGCCTCCGCCATGTCCAGGCCGTGATGCGCGACCAGTTCGTTGAGCGCGGCAAGTTTGGCCTCGCCCGTCAGGATCGGCTCGGCCACCGTGCCGGTCAGGGCGCCGTCGGCCGCGTCCAGCACGTTGGCGCGATGCTCGGCAAAGCCGGCAAGGCGTGCGACGCGCTCTGTGAAGAAGGTGAACCCGCCCGAGATCAGCGCCGTCGCCGCCCCGTGCGCGGCCATTGTCCGCACCAGGGTGGAGGCACCCGGATTGAGGCGCACCCGTTCGGCATAGCATTGTTCCAATGCGCTCTCGGCCAGGCCCTGCAGCTTGGCCACCCGGGCGCGGAGGGCCGCGGAGAAGTCGAGCTCGCCCCGCATCGCGCGTTCGGTGATCGCCACGATCTCGGCCTTGACCCCGGCGAAGTCGGCCAGCTCGTCCAGGCATTCGCAGGTGATGATCGTCGAGTCCATGTCGGCGATCAGCAGCTTCTTGCGGCGGTGCGCCAGGCTTTGCGCCAGCAGGTCGACGGACGCCCCCTTCAGCGCGTGGCGGGCGCCATCCTCGATCACCGGCACGACGTCATTGACGACCATGTCGCAGGCATGGCTGCCCAGCCAGACCAGGGGCGCACCACCGACCGCGGCGCGCACGCGTTCGGCAAGTCCGGGGCTCAGCCCCGGACCCGCCAGGGTCAGGATGTTGCTCAATTCTGCACGCGCTTGGTGACGGCGCCGTCGACCACGAAGTTCGAGCCCGAGACGAAGGAGGCGGCCGGGCTGGAGACGAAGGCGGTGACGCGGGCGACCTCTTCCGGGGTGCCCATGCGGCCCATCGGATTCAGCGACAGCATGTGGTTGTAGCGGTCGGGCATGTGGGTCTTGATCATGTCCCAGACGCCGCCTTCGAAGAAGATCGAGCCGGGGCTGACGGCATTGACGCGGATCCCCTTCGGCGTCAGCTCGTCGGACAGCCCCTTCACATAGAACAGCAGGGCCGCCTTGAACGTGCCATAGGCGTCGGCCCCGCCGAATACCTGCACGCCCGAGATCGAGCTGATCGCCACGATCGAGCCGGCCTTGGATTCCAGCAGGTGCGGGCGCGCCGCCTCGACCGCGTTGATCGTGCCCATCAGGTCGACCTGGAAGGCGGCCTTCCACGCCTCCTCCGAGGTGCCGGCGGCCAGGGCCGAGACATTGGCGACCAGGATGTCGAGGCCGCCCAGCTCCTGGGCGGAGGCATCGACCCAGCGCTTCAGCGCCGCCGCGTCGGCCACGTCGACCGCCTGGCCCGTCGCGGTGGCGCCCCGGGCCTTCAGCGCGGCGACGGTTGCCTCGACCTCGTCCCCCTTGCGCGCGCAAAGTGCTACGGAGCAGCCCTCGGCGGCCAGTGTCTCGACGATCGCGCGGCCGATGCCGCGGGTGCCGCCGGTGACGGCCGCCCTCAACCCCTTCAGTCCCAGGTCCATGAATGCTTCCCCGCCCGATGATCCGTTGATGGGAGTTCCCTTGGTGGCGGGCACTCTGCCCCGGACCGGCGATCCGGACAACTCGCAGGGCGCGGCCGGGCCGCCGGCCATCCTGCTGGCCGGGCCCACCGCAAGTGGCAAGTCGCGCACCGCCCTGGTGCTGGCCCAGACCCTGGGCGGCACGATCATCAATTGCGACAGCATGCAGGTCTATCGCGAGCTTCGCATCCTGACGGCGCGGCCGCCGCCACAGGACGAGGCCGCCGCCCCCCATCGCCTCTACGGCAGCGTCCCGGCGGCGCAGGTGTCCAATGTCGCGTCCTGGCGGGCGGACGCGCTGAAGGCCATTGCCGAGGCGCGCGCCGCCGGACGCTGGCCGATCCTGGTCGGCGGCACCGGGCTTTACTTCGGCAGCCTGCTGGGCGGCCTGGCCGAGGTGCCGGAAATACCGCCCCCGGTGCGCGCCCGCGTCCGTGCCTGGGGCGAGGAGGGGGCACCTTTGCATGACCTGTTGCGGGCCCGCGACCCCGCCCTGGCCGCACGGCTTGAGCCCGGCGACCGCCAGCGCATCCTGCGCGGCCTGGAAGTGTGGGAGGCGACCGGGCGGTCCCTGCTGGACCTGCAGCGGGCAGGTGGCCTGCCCGCGCTGCCGGGCGCGGCGCTGGGCTTCGTGCTGGCCCCGCCGCGCGATGTCCTGCTGCGCCGGATCGAACGCCGGGTCGTCGCCATGGTGGAGGAAGGCGCCCGCGAGGAGGTCATGGCCCTGCTGGCGTTGCGTCTGGACCCTGCGCTTCCCGCCATGCGGGCGCTGGGTGTTGCGCAGTTCGCGGCCCACCTGCGCGGCGAGTTGACCCTGGCGCAGGCGATCGAGGCCGTGGCAATTGCGACGCGGCAGTACGCGAAACGGCAGATGACCTGGTTCCGGGGAAGAATGTTGCCCTGGTCATGGATAGATGCGCAACATTCGGAAAGCTATGCTGCTGAAATCTTGTCGAAACTGCCGAAAGGACGCTTGACCCCCGGGTTTTGAGCCACTAGGGTGCGCGGCTCCGGCAAAGGCCGGCCGTATAGCCATGGAATGACCACAATGACGCCCAAGCAGATGACAGGAGCTGAGATCGTCCTCAAGGCACTGGCTGATCAGGGCGTAGAGGTAATTTTCGGCTATCCGGGGGGGGCCGTCCTTCCGATCTATGATGCGCTGTTCCAGCAGAACCAGATCCGCCACATCCTGGTCCGGGAAGAGGGGGGTGCCGCCCACGCGGCCGAGGGCTATGCCCGCTCCACGGGCAAGGTCGGCGTCCTGCTGGTGACATCGGGTCCCGGCGCCACCAATGCGGTGACCGGGCTGACCGATGCCCTGATGGATTCGATCCCGCTGGTCTGCCTGACCGGCCAGGTGCCGACGCACCTGATCGGCAGCGACGCCTTCCAGGAGGCGGACACCGTGGGGATCACGCGGCCCTGCACCAAGCACAACTGGCTGGTGAACGACGTCAACGACCTGGCGCGCGTCCTGCACGAGGCGTTCTACGTCGCCCGCTCCGGCCGGCCGGGCCCCGTCGTGGTCGACCTGCCCAAGAACGTGCAGCTGGCGCTTGGCTCCTACGTGCCGCCGGCCAATGTGCACCACAAGAGCTATCGCCCGCAGCTGAAGGGCGAGCTGCCGCGCATCCGCGAGGCGATGGACCTGATCGCCAAGGCGAAGAAGCCCGTCTTCTATACCGGCGGTGGCATCATCAATTCCGGTCCGGCGGCAGCCCAGCTGATGCGCGAGCTGGTGCGCATGACGGGCTATCCCATCACCTCGACCCTGATGGGCCTGGGGGCCTATCCCGCCAGCGACAAGCAGTGGCTGGGCATGCTGGGCATGCACGGAACGTACGAGGCCAACATGGCGATGCATGACTGCGATGTCATGATCTGCCTGGGGGCCCGCTTCGACGACCGCATCACCGGCCGGCTCAACGCCTTTTCGCCCAACTCCAAGAAGATCCACGTCGACATCGATCCGTCCTCGATCAACAAGAACGTGCGCGCCGACGTGGCCATCGTCGGCGACGCCGCCCATGTGCTCGAGGACATGATCAAGGTCTGGAAGAGCAAGGTGATGCGCCCCGACAAGGAGGCGCTTGCCGCCTGGTGGGCCGAGATCGACGGCTGGCGCAGCCGCGACTCGTTGCGCTATCGCCCGTCGAGCGAGCTGATCAAGCCGCAATACGCGATCCAGCGCCTGTGGGAAGCCACCAAGGACCGCAAGACGATCATCACGACCGAGGTGGGCCAGCACCAGATGTGGGCGGCCCAGTTCTATCGCTTCGACGAGCCGAACCGCTGGCTGACGTCCGGGGGCCTGGGCACGATGGGCTATGGCCTGCCGGCCGCCATCGGCGCGCAGCTGGCGCATCCGGACGCGACCGTGATCGACATCGCGGGCGAGGCCTCGATCCTGATGAACATCCAGGAGCTGTCGACGGCGGCGCAGTACCGCCTGCCGGTCAAGGTCTTCATCCTCAATAACGAGTACATGGGGATGGTGCGGCAGTGGCAGGAGCTGAACCATGGCAGCCGCTATTCCGAAAGCTACATGGACAGCCTGCCCGACTTCGTGAAGCTGGCCGAGGCGTTCGGCGGCGTGGGCCTGCGCTGCTCCAAGCCCGAGGACGTGGACGCGACCATCGCGGCGATGCTTGAGACGCCGAAATTCGTCATCGTCGACTGCCTGGTGGACAAGGCGGAGAACGTCTTCCCCATGGTGCCGTCGGGCGCGGCCCACAACGAGATGATGCTGGGGCCGGACGACGAATCCGTCACCTCGGC
Source organism: Zavarzinia sp. CC-PAN008 (assembly GCF_051903925.1). Taxonomy (GTDB): domain Bacteria; phylum Pseudomonadota; class Alphaproteobacteria; order Zavarziniales; family Zavarziniaceae. Next base: position 3,610,545 of record NZ_CP173678.1, on the reverse strand, counting down.
CGAAGGTCTCGCACTGGTCTGATCGCGCACGCCGCCCCGCGCCTGTGCGCGGGGCGGAGATGCCTTTGACCTCACGCCAATTCTGCTAGAAGGGGCGTCCGGCGCACCGCGAGGGAGCGGCAGCCGGAGCCTTTGGGGGTGCACATGTCCGCGGAACGCAGACACACGATAGCCGTCCTGGTCGACAACGAGGCGGGCGTCCTGGCCCGTGTCATCGGCCTGTTCTCCGGCCGTGGCTACAACATCGAAAGCCTGACCGTCGCCAAGGTCGAGGATGCGCGCAACCTGTCGCGGATCACCGTCGTCACCTCCGGCACCGAGATGGTCATCGAGCAGATCAAGGCGCAGCTGGACCGCCTGGTGCCGGTGCACAAGGTCGCCGACCTGACCATCGACGGCCCCAGCCTGGAGCGTGAGCTGGCGCTGATCAAGGTTGTCTCCACCGGCGAGCGCCGGGTGGAGGCCCTGCGCCTGGCCGATGCCTTCCGCGCCCGCGTGGTCGATTCGACCAGCCAGTCCTTCGTGTTCGAGGCGACGGGCGCCACGACCAAGATTGACGCGTTCATCGACCTGATGCGCGGGCTGGGCCTGGTGGAACTGTCGCGCACCGGCGTGGTCGCGATCCGCCGCGGGGCGGAGGCGCTTTAGGCCGCTGTGGCCCTAGGCGTCCAGCGCCTGAAGGCTCGCGCGGGCGGCCGCGAAGGGCGACTGGCCGTCGCGCAGGCGGAGCGACCCGCCCAGGCGGGCCAGACCGCGCCGACCGTGTTCCGTCCGGACCAGGTCGTGCAGCCAGGCTTGCGCCTGGCTGTCGCGCTGGGGCGCCAGCTGGCCTGTCGCCACCAGATGGGCGAAATGCCGGTCCAGGTCGGCGACCAGATCATCGATCCCGCTGCGCGTGGCGGCCGAGGCCAGCAGGACGGGGACGATCCAGTCGCCGTGATCGGCCAGGCTCAGGGCGCCCTTCAGGTCGCTGGCGGCGCGCTGCGCTGGATCGCCCAGGTCGGCCTTGGTGACGACCGCGATGTGCGGAATCTCGACGATGCCCGCCTTCATGAACTGCAGGCTGTCACCGGAGGCGGGCTGGGCGCAGAACACGACCGTGTCGGCGGCTCCCGTCACGTCCGTTTCCGACTGGCCCACGCCCACCGTCTCGATCAGGACGCGGTCGAACAGCGCCCGCATCAGGACCATGGCGCTCCAGGTCAGGCTGGCCAGGCCACCCAGGCGGTCACGCGCCGCCATGGAGCGAACGAAGGCACCGGGATCCTCTGCCGCCGTGGCGATGCGCACGCGGTCGCCCAGCAGCGCCCCGCCGGAGCGGCTGGACGACGGGTCGACCGCGATCACGCCAACCGTCCGCCCCTGCGCGCGCCAGGCGGCGACCACGGCGCCGGCCAGGGTCGACTTGCCCACGCCAGGCGGGCCGGTCAGGCCCACGACTTGCGCGCTCGGTTCCTCCCACGCGGCATTCAGGAGGTCGGTGGAGGCTTGCCCCCAAGGCTCGCGCTCCAGCCGCGCCAGTGCCTGCGCCAGCGCCGCCTTGTTGCCCCGGATGGTGTCGAGAATGGTGCTCATGCCAGGTCACCGCTGAGAACCCTCCCCCCTCGCGGGGGAGGGCAGGGTGGGGGGGGCGGTCCCGCCATATGAACGATCAAGACGAGAGCGGTCGGGTTGCGCCGACCGACTAACGCCCAAAGGCGTCACGGCCCCCCCCATCCCAGCCTTCCCCCGCGAGGGGGGAAGGAGCCGCTGCGGAGACCCTGGGCAAAAGCCTCAGCCCTTGGCCAGGGCGGCCTGGGCGGCGGCCAGGCGGGCGATGGGCACGCGATAGGGCGAGCACGAGACATAGTCCAGGCCAACCGATTCGCAGAACGCGATCGAGGCCGGATCGCCGCCATGCTCGCCGCAGATGCCCAGCTTCACGGCGGGCCGGGTCTTGCGTCCGCGTTCCGCCGCCAGACGCACCAGCTCGCCCACACCATCCTCGTCGATCGAGACGAAGGGATCCTTGGGGAAGATGCCGTTGCGCAGGTAGTCGTCCAGGAAGTGGCCGGCATCGTCGCGGCTGATGCCGAAGGTCGTCTGGGTCAGGTCGTTCGTGCCGAAGGAGAAGAACTCCGCCGTCTCGGCCAGCTCGCCCGCGCGGAGGGCTGCGCGCGGCAGTTCGATCATGGTGCCGACCAGGTACTTCAGCGTGCGGCCCCGCGCCTTGGCCACTTCCGCGCCGATCGCGTCGATGCGCGCCTTGAGGATGTCGAGTTCCCGCCGGGTCGCCGCCAGCGGGATCATGATCTCGGGCTCCACCGCTGCCCCGCTGCCCTGCTCGGTGGCGTCGTGTGCGGCCTCGAAGATGGCGCGGGCCTGCATCTCGTAGATCTCGGGGAACGAGATGCCGAGGCGGCAGCCGCGATGGCCCAGCATCGGGTTGCTTTCCTGAAGCTCGGCCGCGCGCGCCTTAAGCGTCGCGACGCTGACGCCGGCCGCGCTTGCGACCTGGGCCAGTTCCTCCTCCGAATGGGGCAGGAACTCGTGCAGCGGCGGGTCGAGCAGGCGGATCGTGACCGGCAGGCCGCCCATGATGCGGAACAGGTCGACGAAGTCCTTGCGCTGCATGGGCAGCAGCTTGTCCAACGCCGCCTTGCGACCGCTTGCGTTGGACGCAAGGATCATCTCGCGCACCGCAATGATACGGTCGGCATCAAAGAACATGTGCTCCGTCCGGCACAGGCCGATCCCTTCCGCCCCGAAGCGGCGCGCCGTCTCGGCATCGAGCGGCGTTTCGGCATTGGAGCGGACCTTGAGCCGGCGCACGCCGTCGGCCCAGCCCATCAGGGTCGCGAACTCGCCCGACAGTTCGGGCTGCACGGTGGCGACGGCACCGGCCATGACCTCGCCGGTCGAGCCGTCGATGGTCAGGATGTCGCCGCGCCGCAGGGTACGGCCGTCGACGCTGACGGTGCCGGCCTCGGCATCGATGCGCAGGGCACCGGCGCCGGAGACGCAAGGCCGGCCCATGCCGCGCGCCACCACCGCCGCGTGGCTGGTCATGCCGCCGCGGCTGGTCAGGATGCCGCGCGCCGCGTGCATGCCGTTGATGTCCTCTGGCGAGGTTTCGGCGCGGACCAGGATGCAGTCGCGCCGTTCGGCGGCGATCGCCTCTGCCTCCTCCGCCGTGAAGGCGATCACGCCCGACGCCGCCCCGGGGGAGGCGGGCAGGCCGCGGGTCAGCACGTCGCGCTTGGCCTTGGGGTCGAGCGTCGGGTGCAGCAGCTGGTCCAGGGACGCAGGCTCGACGCGCGCGATCGCCGTCTTCTGGTCGATCAGGCCTTCGGTCGCCAACTCGACCGCGATGCGCAGCGCTGCCTTGGCCGTGCGCTTGCCGCTGCGGGTCTGGAGGACGTAGAGGCGGCCACGCTCGACCGTGAACTCGATGTCCTGCATGTCGCGGTAGTGCCGCTCCAGCAGGTCGAACACGCGCACAAGCTCGCCATAGACCTCGGGCAGCGCCTCTTCCATTGAGGGCTTGGTCTCGCCCGAGGCTTCGCGGTCGACGCGCGTCAGGTGCTGGGGCGTGCGGATGCCGGCGACGACGTCCTCCCCTTGCGCGTTGATCAGGAACTCGCCGTAGATCGCGCGCTCACCCGTGGATGGGTTGCGGGTGAAGGCAACGCCGGTTGCACTGGTGTCGCCCATGTTGCCGAACACCATGGCCTGGACGTTGACGGCTGTGCCCCAGGACTCCGGAATGTCGTGCAGGCGGCGATAGGTCTGGGCGCGCGCGTTCTGCCACGAGCCGAAGACGGCGCTGATCGCCCCTTCCAGCTGGCTCAACGGATCGTCGGGGAAGGGGCGGCCCAATTCCTCCTGCACCTTGGCTTTGTAGGCCGCGACCAGCGTCTGCCAGTCCTCGGCCCCCAGTTCGGTGTCCAGGTCGACGCCGCGCTCTTCCTTGTGGATCTCCAGCAGTTCCTCGAAATGGTGGTGGCCGATGCCCAGCACCACGTCGGAATACATCTGGATGAAGCGGCGATAGCTGTCATAGGCGAAGCGCGCGTCATTGGCCTGGGCCGCGAGGCCCTGCACCGTCGCGTCGTTCAGGCCCAGGTTCAGGACGGTGTCCATCATGCCGGGCATCGATGCCCGGGCGCCCGAGCGGACCGAGACGAGCAGCGGGTCCGCGGCATCGCCAAAGCGCTTGCCCGTCAGGTCGCCGACCACGCCCAGCGCCTGCTCGACCTCCGCCATCAGGCCGGGGGGCAGGCCGCCCACCTTGGAATACTCGGTGCAGACTTCGGTCGTGATGGTGAAGCCGGGGGGCACGGGCAGGCCCAGCGCGCTCATCTCCGCCAGGTTGGCGCCCTTGCCGCCCAGCAGGTTCTTCATCGCGGCCTTGCCGTCGGCCTTGCCGCCGCCAAAGGCATAGATGCGCTTGAGTGTCGTCATGCGTCCGCTTTCCACTCCTGACGCAACCAAATCGGGGGTTCAGCCCTCGATCCGGGCGAAATCCGCAACAAGGGCCATCGTCGCGTTGATGCGTGACAGCAGCGCCAGCCGGTTCGCCCGCACGGGGGCTTCCGGCGCGTTCACCGTCACGCGGTCGAAAAAGGCATCCACGGGTGCCCGCAGCGTCGCCAGGGCCGCCATCGCAGCGGCGTAGTCTTCGGCCGCGACGGCTGAAGTCGTCGCGGCACTGGCCGTTCCCAGCTTTGCCGCCAGGGCGCGCTCCTCGTCCTGGGCATAGAGCGCGGGATCGGGGTCCTGGTCGAAACGCTCGCCCGACTTCTTCTGCTCGATGCGCAGGATGTTGCCGGCGCGGCGCTGGGCCGCCAGCAGGTTGGCGCCGTCGTCCGTGCCCAGGAAGGCAGCCAGCGCCTCCACCCGGGCGATCAGGCGCACGATGTCGTCCTCCGTCCCGGTGCCCAGGACGGCCGCGACCAGGTCGTGCCGCTTGCCCTGCTCGCGCAGATGCACGCGCAGCCGGTCGATGAAGAAGGCCAGAAGGTCGGCAGCGACCGTATCGCCGTCCTGGCCATGACCGCGTGCCGCAGCGGCAAAGACCGGCAGCAGGGCCACGCGCAGGCGATTCTCCAGGACCAGGCGGATCACGCCCAGTGCCGCGCGGCGCAGCGCGAAGGGATCCTTGGAGCCTGTCGGCTTCTCGTTCACGCCGAAGAAGCCGGCCAGCGTGTCCAGCTTGTCGGCCAGGGCGACGACGACGGAGACCGGCGCCGTGGGACAGGCGTCGCCCGGGCCCTGCGGCTGCCAGTGTTCGGCGATCGCTTCGGCCACCGTGTCGCTCTCGCCCTGCAGACGGGCGTAGTAGCGGCCCATGATGCCCTGCAGCTCAGGGAACTCGCCGACCATGCCGCTCACTAGGTCCGCCTTGGCCAGCAGGGCGGCGCGGTCCACGCCAGCAGCGTCGGCGCCGGGAACGTAGGGCAAAAGGGCCTTGGCCAGCGCCCGCACCCGCTCAATCTTCTGCGCGACGGTGCCCAGCTTGGCGTGGAAGACGATGCCGGACAGGGCGGCGACGCGGGACTCCAGCGTCTCCTTCCGGTCGCTGTCCCAGAAGAAGCGGGCGTCCGAAAGCCTCGCGCGCAGCACGCGCTCGTTGCCGGCGACGATCCGTGCCCCGCCATCGGGTGCAGCGATGTTGGCGACGGTGATGAACCAGGGCGCCAGGCCCGTGCCGCCGCGCGGGCGCACGGCAAAGTATTTCTGGTGGGTGCGCATGGCCGTCGCCAGTACTTCCGGCGGCAGGTCCATGAAGGCGTCGTCGATCCGGCCCATCAGGGGCACCGGCCATTCGACCAGGCCCGTCACCTCGTCCAGCAGGCCCTCGTCGGGCACGATCTCCAGCCCCTTGGCGAAGGCGAGTTCGGCGGCCGCGCGGGCGATCAGGTCGCGCCGCTCGTCCGCCACGGCCATCACCTTTGCCTCGCGCAGGGCGGCGACATAGGCGTGGGGGTCGTCGATCGTCACGGGCCCGCGGCTCATGAAGCGATGGCCCTGGGTGGAGCGGCCGGCGGCGATGCCGTGGCCTGCATCGCCTTCGCGGGTGAGGGGCAGGGTGACGACGTCGCCGTCGAACAGGGCGATGACGCCATGGATCGGCCGCACCCAGTTCAGCTTGGACGACAGGCCGGTCGACGGCTCGGCGCCCCAGCGCATGGACTTGGGCCAGGCGAAGTCCCACAGCAGGCCGGCCACGATCTCGCCCAGGACGGCGACGGTGCGGCGGCCCGGCTTGAACAGGCGGGCCACGTAGAAGCGGCCCTTGTCGGTCTCCACCTCCTCCGCCTGGTCACGCGTGATGCCGGCGGAGGCAAGGAAGCCGTCCACCGCCTTGTCCGGCGCGCCGACGCGGGGGCCGCGACGTTCCTCGGTCTGGTCGGCCTGGGCCGCGGGCAGGTCGCGCGCGATCAGGGCCAGGCGGCGCGGGGTGACATAGGTGGTTACGGCGCCGTGCGCGATGCCCTGTGCCTTCAGCCGTTCGGCGAACTGGTGCTTCAGGTCGGCGGCGGCGCGCGCCTGCATGCGGGAGGGGATCTCCTCCCCGAAGATCTCAAGCAGGAAGTCGGGCATGTCAGGCCACCTGCGATTCGAGCCAGGCCTGGCAGCAGGCCTTGGCCAGGGCGCGCACGCGGCCGATATAGGCGGCGCGCTCGGTCACGCTGATGACGCCGCGCGCATCCAGCAGGTTGAACAGGTGGCTGGCCTTCAGACACTGGTCATAGGCCGGCAAAGGCAGCTTCTTCTCGACCAGGAAGGCGCATTCCTTCTCCGAATCGGCGAAGTGGCGGAACAGCCGTTCCGTGTCCGCGTGTTCGAAATTGAAGGCGGAGAATTCGCGTTCGGACTGAAGGTAGACGTCGCCATAGGTGACGCCCTGGCCATTCCAGTCCAGGTCGTAGATGTTCTCCACGCCCTGGACGTACATGGCCAGGCGCTCAAGGCCATAGGTGATCTCGGCCGAGACGGGATCGCAGTCGATGCCGCCGACCTGCTGGAAATAGGTGAACTGCGACACTTCCATGCCGTCGCACCACACTTCCCAGCCCAGGCCCCAGGCGCCCAGCGTCGGGCTTTCCCAGTCGTCCTCCACGAAGCGCACGTCATGCAGCTCGGTTGAGATGCCGAGGGTGCGCAGCGATCCGAGGTAGAGGTCGAGCACGTTCGCGGGCGACGGCTTCAGGATCACCTGGAACTGGTAATAGTGCTGGAGCCGGTTCGGGTTGTTGCCATAGCGGCCGTCCTTGGGCCGGCGCGACGGCTGGACATAGGCGGCATTCCAGGGCTTCGGCCCCAGCGCCCGCAGCGTCGTACCCCAGTGGAAGGTGCCCGCACCCACTTCAAGGTCATAGGGCTGCAGCAGCACGCAGCCCTTGCTGGCCCAGAAGGTCTGGAGCCGGAGAATCAGGTCCTGGAACGGCGGTGCGGTCGTGGTCATGGGGCAGGCTGGCAAAGGATGCGGGACCCTATAGCCCAGGCTTATGCCGGGCAAGCGGTGCGCGCGCAGTGCTGGTTTGTGCAGGTGCGAGATGCGCCAATCGGCCCCGGCCTAGACGCGGGGCAGCAGGGGGCAGTCGCCACGACCGCAGGCCTGGCCCCCCTGGGCCGGGACATAGGTGCCGCACCGGGCGCAGGCGCGCATGTCCTCGATTGTTTCCGCCCCGGCCTGGCGCCCGGCGCGGTTGGCCCTGGGCTTGGCCTTGCCCGGCACGGCGGAGCGGGTGGCGGCACGGAAGACCAGCCACACGCCGACGATCACCAGGACCAGAAGGACCAGCTTGCCCAGGAAGCCGCTCATGCCGTCATACCCATGGCCGGACTGTCGGTTGCCCGCCCTGGCCGGGTCAAGCGGGCCGGGGTCGCAGGCGTGTCAAGCGCGCGAGACGCGTCCCGAGGCATCAGGCGCCACGGGTCAGCGGCATCAGCCGTCCGCCGCGGCGCGCGGCGCGCGCACGATCATCGACTGGCTGGCCGTCGCCATCAGCACCCCATCCTGCGAGAACAGGTTGGCGTCGCCATGGGCGAAGCCGTCGGCCATGCCGCTGAGCCAGATGTCGCAGAGCACCCACTCGGTCGGCACCAGGCGGTGGATGCGGAGCGTATTGTCCAGGCTGTTGCCGCCGGCAAAGGCGCCCAGCATGGACGAGATACCGCGCGGCACGAAGTCGGCCAGGATCGCCAGCACGGTCGCGTCCACCACCACGTCGCCCCTGGGCCGGGCCCAGATCAGGGTGCGCCCGTCCGGCTCCAGCTGCTGGGTGCGCTTCGGTCCCTTGAAGCCGCGCGCGATGCGTACGTCGAGCCGGCTGTTGAGGTCATCGTCGCTGCGGAACCAGTCGGGATCGCAGTCGTCAGGCGGGGGCACCTCCGGCATCTGGCGGCCCTGGCGGGCGGTCGGTCCGGGCCGGCTGCCCAGTGCTGCCATCACCGTGATGATCTCGCGGTCGTCGATGTGGATCTTGGCATTGGCCTGGGTGTTGAACTTGCCCTGGACCGGGGTCCAGACGTCGATGTCGACGATCGAGGGCGGCCGGGCATAGCCCATGTACTGCGCCGTCGCCCACACCAGCGGCCGCCCGGTCGTGCGCTCCAGCGCCGCGATGGACGAGCCCAGGCCGACGCCGCCGAACATGAAGCGGCTGTCCGGGTGGCCCACACAGATGTGCGGCTCCACCGGCATGAACCAGCGATGCGGATTGTGCGTGGCTTTGAGGTCGAAGAAGAGCTTCGGCATGGAGCGCCTGCGTCGGGGACGGTAGCGCCCTCTACACTACAGTCCGTAGCGCGACCAGAGCAGGCGTTCCTCGAGGGCCGCGAGCGTGCGCTCGGGCAGGGCCGCGACGGCGCCGGCGCCCGGCCGCCTAGCCCACCAGGGCTGGCGCGGCTCGATCAGGCGGAAGCGCAGGGCCTTGCCGAAGCGGGCGCGCAGCACGCTGCGATGGTCGCCCAGGCCGTCGACCAGGCCCAGGGCATGGGCTTCCGTGCCCGACCAGACCAGGCCCTCGAACAGTTCGTCGTCGCTGCCCTTGAGCTTGTCGCCGCGACGCTCGCGCACGAACTCCTTGAAGATGCGATGGATGTCCTGGTGGATCGTGCGCAGGCGGGCGACATCCTCCGGGTTCTCGGGCCGGAACGGGTCCAGCAGTGCCTTGCGCCGGCCGGCGGTGTAGACGCGCCGCTCCACCCCCAGCTTGTCGATCGCTTCCGTGAAGCCGAAGCCGGCCGACACGACGCCGATCGAGCCCACCAGCGATGCCGGATCGGCAAAGACCTCGTCCGCCGCCAGCGCCAGGATATAGCCGCCCGACGCCGCAACGTCCTCGCAGAAGGCGAAGACCGGCTTGTTGTGCTCCTCGGCCAATGCGCGGATCCGGCGCGCGATCTGGAAGGAGGCGACGGCAGCACCCCCCGGCGAGTTGATCAGCAGGCCCACGGCGACGCCCGGCAGCCGGAACGCCGCGTCCAGTTCCCGCGCCAGGCCCGGCAGGTTCAGCCGCTGGTCGAAGCGCCCCTGCGGGCCGATGCTGCCGTGCAGGCGGATCAGGTTGACGCGGGGGCTGCTCTTCAGGCTCTCGAAGGGCAGGGCCTCGATGATCCGGGAAATCGGCATGGGGGGCTTTGTCCTTGCAAACGTGTCCCGTGCAACATGGGCATGGTGCCGGGCCGCGCAAAGGCCTGGACGGTCAGCCGAGCGGACAGAGCCGGCGCAGCACGTCCTGCGCGGCGGGCGTGTAGCGGCCGTCGGCGCCATGCAGCACCAGCGACGGCAGCAGGCGCAGCGGCGCGCGCGCCCCCTTGGCGGCCCGCAGCAGGACACGGCTGGCCGGCGCGCCTGCGCGCGGCAGCACGGGCAGGACGTCGATTCCGCCACAGCGCCCGTCCACGGCCCCCAGGATTTCGGCCAGGCGCTCGGCGCGGTGGACCATGGCAAAGGTGCCGCCGCCGCGCAGGCGCCGCAGCATCAGGTCGATCCAGGCCGCCAGGGGCATCGTCTCCAAAGATCCCGCGCGGCGCAGCACCTCCGGCGACGGCGGGCTCCGCGCGGGATCGTAATAGGGGGGATTGGAGATCGCCGCGTCGAACGGGGCGGACGCGCGAAAGGCGGCGAGGTCCGCCAGCACGAAGTCCACCCGTTCCGCCAGGCCCGCCCGTGCGGCACTGGCAACGGCCATGTCGCGCAGGTCGGCCACCCGCTCCAGGCCCGTGACCCGCACGTGCGGACAGCGCAGGGCCAGGCTGAGCGCGGCGGCGCCGGTGCCAGAGCCGGCGTCGAGCACGGTCGCGGCCCCGCGCGGGGCGACGAACGCGGCCAGCAGGATGGGATCGACCGCGACGCGATAGCCACGGCCGGGCTGGTCCAGGTGCAGCCGGCCATCGTGCAGCGCGTCGCGCGTGGTGGTGGCGTCCATCACCGCGGCAGCAGTTCCGCCTGGCGCAGGATCGCGCGCGCCTGGACCGCATCCTCGTCCAGCACCATCAGGCGGCGCGGCAGGATGCCCAGGCTGCCCTCGACGCCGGACGTGTGGCTGTCGAACACCACCGACTCGATTCCGGCATCGCGCAGCAAAGCCTCGCAGAACGAGAGCAGCACGATGTCGTTGGTGCGGAGCAGTTCGACCATGGCGTTCCCATCCTGTGGTCCAGGCGTATAGTGCAGATGCTTGGCACGCCAAACGGGTCTGCCAGGCGGCCGGGCAGGGGTGCCGGCCCGGGCGCCTTGACCCGGCCCGGGTTGCCCAGCCTGTTCGGCCATGTGGCAGCACGGCGGCTTGACCCGTCCAAAGCGCCACACCTAGTGTGCAGCCGCAATAGTACTGCGCGGTCGGCCATCCTGAATGGCGCATTCCGCCAGTCGTCCTGAGGGTGAGGTCATCTTGGGTGTCGTAGTCACACTGGAAGGCGAACGGGGCCAGCAGCGCTCTGCGCTGGACCAGCTTGCCGCCCTGGTGGCAGCGGACCTGGGCCGGGTCAACGAGACGATCCTGCGCCTGATGACCAGCGAAGTGCCCCTAATTCCCGAACTGGCCGGGCATCTGATCGCCTCCGGCGGCAAGCGGCTGCGGCCCATGCTGCTGCTGGCCGCGGCGCGGCTGTGCGGCTATCGCGGCGAGCGCCACATCAAGCTGGCGGCGTGCGTCGAGTTCATCCACACCGCGACCCTGCTGCATGACGACGTGGTCGATGCCAGCGAAATGCGGCGCGGCCAGTCGACCGCCAACATGGTCTGGGGCAATTCGGCCAGCGTGCTGGTCGGCGATTTCCTGTTCACCCGCTCGTTCCAGCTCATGGTGGAGGATGGCTCGCTCGCCGTGCTCGCCATCCTCAGCAACGCCTCGCGCGTGATCGCCGAGGGCGAGGTGATGCAGCTGATGACGACGGCCGACACGTCCACGTCCGAGGATGCCTATCTCAAGGTGATCGCATCCAAGACGGCGGCCCTGTTCTCTGCCGCCTGCCGGGTCGGCGCCGTGGTGGCCGAGCGGCCGCGCGTCGAGGAGGATGCGCTGGAGGCCTATGGCCGCAACCTTGGCATCGCGTTCCAGCTGGTCGACGACGCACTGGACTATGCCGCGCGCCAAGCCAGCCTGGGCAAGACCATCGGCGATGATTTCCGAGAGGGCAAGATGACGCTGCCCGTCGTGCTGGCCTTCCGGCGCGGCACGGACGAGGAGCGCGCGTTCTGGCGCCGCGCGCTGGAGCAGGGCGAGCAGGACGACGGGGCGCTGGCCCATGCCATGGCGCTGCTGGGCAAGTACAACGCGATTCGCGACACGGTGGAGCGGGCGCGTCATTACGGCGCCGTGGCCCGCGATGCCCTGGCGATCTTCCCCGACAGCGAGATGAAGCAGATCCTGTCGGACACCGTCGAGTTCGTGATCGAGCGCGGCTACTGAGGCGTCGCCGGCGCCCCGGGTGCGGCCACCGGGTCGTTGCCCTGGTGCGGCGTTCTGGCACCCGGTGCATTCCGGTGCGCCAGGGGCTTGCAGCGGCCGGTGGTGCGGTGTATCAGACGCGCCTCCCGCCGCTTCGGGCGATGCGGGACACAGTGTCGGGGCGTAGCTCAGCCTGGTAGAGCGCTTGCTTCGGGAGCAAGAGGCCGGAGGTTCGAATCCTCTCGCCCCGACCATTCAAGTCCATGACTTGATCCCGCCAGGACCTCTCCTGGCCTCCTCCAAATTGGAACATGCGTCTGCCCGGGAAACCGCCGGTGACCTGGGGGCTCGTCTTTGCCGTGGCCGTCTCGGGCTATGCGATCTGGCTCCTGAAAATGCGCGGCGAGCGCGAGGAGGCGGTGATGGCCGTGGTGCTGGGTTTCCTGACCCTGCTGGTCACGATCGCGTTCCTTGCCCCGTCCCGCGACTGAGGCGTAGAGATCCCGTCGGTATCGATTGAACGCCGTTTACAGGGATCAAAGTTCCGTGTGTATGCTTATGGCGAGAAACAACACGGGAGAAACGCCATGGACGATCTGGACGCCGCACGCAAGGTTCGCGAGGCCCTGGTCGGGTATCGGCGCAAGCTGCTGCACAACATGGCCGTGGCGCCTGCCTGCGGTAGCCGCGGCGCGCTGACCAGCGCGATTGCCCTGCGCGAGGTGCAGGCCGACATCGAGATGCTGGACCGCATCATCGCCGAGGAAGAGGATTCGATGGGCCGCGCCACCGCGATCGGCATGGCCCATGCGACGCACTATTCCGCCCATCCGGTCTGACCGACCGAATATGACTGCCCGCCCGCGGCGTCCGGTCGGGCGCCGCGGGGGAGCGCCGTGAGAGACGCCTGGCCGGTCGAGGGGGACGAGGGCCTGTTCCGGCATGAGGTTCTGGGCATGCTCCGTGCGGCCGTGGATTGCCCCATGTGGACCGGCGTGGCGCGACACTTGGCGAGGGCGCCGGACCTGGTCCTGATCGAGGCGGAGGGGCCCTGGTTCCCCGCCGGACCGCCCCGCGCAGGTGGTGTCGCGCGGCTCGAATCGGCGTTGGGGCAGCTTGAGGCGACGCTGCTGCCACGCGCCGTCGACGCGGTCAGCCAGGCCCGGCAGGCGCGCCTGGGCTGGCGTGCCGGTCCACCGCTCGACTGCTGGACAATCCTGGGCGTGATCGTGGATGCGGACGACCGGCTGTGGCTGAGCGTTCATGAGGCAGAGACGGACGAGTATTCGCGCTGGGTCGTGCGCTTCGAGGCGGACGACCGCGCGGTTGAGGTCCGACGGGCGCCGTTCGTCGATACCGGCTGGGGCGCCCTCCTGACCGGTGCGACCGTCTGATCCTCTTGCGGCCTAACCCTTGGTCTGGGGTGGCTGGGCCAGGCTGGCGAGGGAGGGCAGGCCGGTGGCGTCCTGGGTCAGGCCCAGTTCGCCCAGCAGCGCGTCGATCAGCGGGGCCTGGGCGCGGTAGCGCAGCGCACTCTGCACCACCGCGTCGCCGGGCGAGGTGGGTGCCGCGGTGCCGTTGGCATGGCCTGTGCCGCCGCCCGCCATGCCGTCGACCTGCATGATGCGGATCGATTCGATGCGCTCCATCGGCTTCACCGATTGGGCAATGATCGCCTGCATCTGCTCGATCAGGGCAAGGCGGGTGCGCATCGCGATGATCTCGGCGCTCAGCTTGTTGTCGGCCTCGTTCAGGGCGACGCGGCCCGCGGCCTCCACCTCGTAGCGGCGCGCGGCGGCGTCGGCGCGGGCGCGCTCGGCCTCCGCCTCGCCCTGGGCCGCGATGCGGGCGCGTTCGGCATCGGCCTGGGCCTGGGTGCGCACGGCCTCCGCCGCGTCGAGGGCGGCCAGCTTCTCCGCCTCGGCCTTGACGCGCACCGCGATCGCCTCGCGCTCGGCCGCCTGCCGGGCGACGATCAGCTCCAGTTCCTTTGTGCGTTCGGCGCGCGTCGTCTCGCGCACCGTCACCACGTCCTCCTCCGCCTTGACCGAAGCGGCGCGGGCGCGTTCGGCCTCGGCATTGGCCTCGGACTGCGCCTTGGAGCGTTCGGCGACGGCGATGTCTCGGCCCTGCGCGGCAAGGGCCTCCGCCTGCTCGCGCTCGATCTCGCGCTGGCGCACCAGGCGCGCATTGTCGATCTCGCGCTCCTTGAGCTGCTGGTCGGCCTGAAGCTGGGCCAGGCGCGTCTCGCGCTCCGCCTGGATACGGGCCGTCTCCGATTCCTGCTTGCGCGTCGCCTGCTCGCGCGCGATCTGCGCGTCCTGCTCGGCCTTCATGACCGCGATCTGGCGCTGCTGCGCCATCCGGGCCTCCTCCTCGGAACGCTCAAGGTCCAGCTTCTGCTTGGCCGCCTCCAGGTCGCGGGTGCGGATCTGGATCTCGGTCTCGCGCTCGACGTCGTTGCGGCGCTTGCGGCGTTCCTCGATCGCCTGGGTCAGCTTGGTCAGGCCCTCCGCGTCGAAGGCGTTGTTGGGGTTGAAGAACTCACGCGCGGTCTGGTCCAGCCCGGTGAGCGAGACGGATTCAAGCTCCAGGCCGTTCTTCAGGATGTCCTCCGACACCGCGCGCTGCACGCGCTGGACGAAGTCGACGCGCTTCTCGTGCAGCTCTTCCATGCTCATCTCGGCGGCGACGGCGCGGAGCGCGTCGACGAACTTGCCCTCGACCAGTTCCTTCAGGGCGCCGGGCTGCATCGTGCGGCGGCCAAGCGTCTGGGCGGCATTGGCGATCGATTCCTTGGTCGGCTGGACGCGGACATAGAATTCGGCCTGCACGTCGACACGCATGCGGTCCTTGGTGATCAGGGCCTGCTCCGCCGCCCGCCGCACCTCCAGGCGCAGCGTGTTCATGTTGACGGGTATGACCTCGTGCAGCACGGGCAGGACCAGTGCGCCGCCATCCACCACTACGGTCTGGCCGCCGGCGCCGGTGCGGACGAAGGCGATCTCCTTGGACGCCCGCATGTACAGGCGCGCGATGATGAAGCCGATGGCGACCAGGGCCACCAGGATGATGACGGTGGGTACCAGGATGGCGATAAGGTCCATGGTCGGGCTCCTGCGATGGGATCAGTCGGGGCGGGCCAGGAAGACGGCATTGCGCCGCGCGGTCAGGCGCACGGGCATGCCTTCGGTCAGTGTCTCGCGCGCGTCCTCGGGTTCGACCAGGACGTAGTGGGTGCGGCCATGCGCGTCGCGCAGCTTGGCCTGCGCCGGCATGCCGGCGGTCGCGGCGCCAAGGGTCAGGACGGCGCGGGCGCCGACCAGCCCGTCGACCGACTGGGCGGAGGTTTCGACCGACGGCAGCAGCCGGGCGAGCCGGCGCGCCAGCCAGCGCGTGCCGAACGCCGCCACCGCCAGGGCGGGCAGCCCTGCCGCCCAGTCGGGCAGCGCTGCCCCGCCCAGCGCCAGGGCGGCCGCCTGGAGGCCCAGGCCGGCCAGGCCGAACAGGGTCAGCATGGCGATCAGGACGACCAGCAGGGGCGCATGCCCGACGCCCAGCCAGTCCAGCACGCCGCCGCCCCCATGGGCGCCGGCCACGTCGTGATCGACCTCCAGATGATCGGGCAGGAAGCCGTCCAGCCAGGTCGCGACCGAGCTGCCGGCGATGGCCAGCAGCAGCGCCTCCAGCAGCGCCAGGCCCGCGACCAGGCACAGCGCCACGGCAAAGGCGCGGGACGGTTCCCCCAGCAGCAGCTCGATCATCGCGGTCCTCCCGCTACGGAGGATACATCACCCGGTGCGGCCGCTGCCTGTGAACACGATCACCCAGGGGTCGATTGGCCGGTCCTCAGGCGCTGCCGGGCGGCCCCTTGGTCGTCGAGTACTCGAAGTGCAGCGCCTTGTCCGGGTGCACCAGCGGATAGATCGCGTGCGCGGCCATCGCCGCTTCGGCAAAGCCCGACAGGATCAGCTTGAGCTTTCCCGGATAGTGCGCGATGTCGCCCACGGCAAAGAAGCCGTCGCGATTGGTGGCCATGGTGGCGGGATCGACCTGGATGTGGCTGCGGTCCAGCGCAAGGCCCCAGTCGGCGATGGGGCCCAGCGTCATGGCCAGGCCATAGAAGGGCAGCAGGACATCGGCCGGGATCACCTTTTCCTGCCCGTCCAGCGTGGCGACGCGCACCCCGTCCAGCACGCCGTCCGCCCCCTCCAGCCCGCTGAGCTGATAGGGCACGACCAGATCGATCGTGCCGGCGGCGGCCAGCGCCTCCAGCTGGGCGACGGTGCCGGGGGCCGCGCGGAACTTGGCCCGACGGTGGACCACGGAAACCTTGGCCGCGACCTCGGCCAGGCTGATCGCCCAGTCGATCGCGCTGTCGCCGCCGCCCCCGATCACGACGCGCTTGCCCCGGAAATCCTCCCGCCGGCGCACGAGGTACAGCACGCCGCGCCCCTCGAACTCAGCCAGGCGGTCGAGCGGCGGCCGATTGGGGCCGAAGGCGCCGGCCCCGGCCGCCAGGATCACGGCGCGGGCCGCGATGCGGGTGCCCTTGGCCGTGCCCAGCAGCCAGCCCGGCCGATCGCTGCGCGGCTCGACGCTCAGCACCTGCTGGTCCAGGCAGAAGGTCGGCGCAAAGGGGGCTGCCTGGGCCTCAAGCTGCTGGATCAGTTCCTCCGCCCCGATGCGGGGGTGGCCGGGAATGTCGAAGATCGGCTTTTCGGGATAAAGCGCCGTGCACTGACCCCCGACTTCCGCCAGGCTGTCGACGACGACCGATTTCAGACCCAGCATGCCCGCCTGGAAGACGGCGAACAGGCCGACGGGGCCGGCTCCGATGATGGCGACGTCGGTCTCGATAAGCTCTGACATGGGCGTGCGACTGCTCTGCCTTGCGAAGGAGTGCGCACCATGCGGGCGGTGCCGACACGGTGCAACCATCGTCTATCAGGTTCGTGACCTGGGATCGGGGGACCGCTAGAACGGGTGCATGGGTGATTCCCCCGTCCTGACCCTGGCCGACCCGCAGGCAACCGCGGCATTCGGCGCCCGTCTGGCGGGCCTGCTGCGGCCAGGCGACGTGCTTGCCCTGCATGGTGACCTGGGGGCGGGCAAGACCGCCCTGGCGCGCGGCCTGCTGGAGGCCCTGGGCGTGGACGAGGATGTGCCGAGCCCGACCTTCACCCTGGTGCAGACCTATGAAGTGGACCCGGCGACGGTCTGGCATTTCGACCTGTACCGCCTGAAGCGCCCGGACGAGGCCTGGGAACTGGGGCTGGAGGAGGCCCTGGCGCACGGCATCAGCCTGATCGAGTGGCCGGACCGGCTGGGCCCGCTGCTGCCGGAGGAGCGCCTGGACATCGAATTGGCCCATGCGGGCGAGGGGCGGACGGTCCGCCTTGTGGGCCATGGCGGCTGGGCCGCGCGGCTGGAGGACCTGACATGACGCCTGCGCGCGACGCCGACATTCGCGCCTTCCTGGCCGCACAGGGCCTGGGCGGCGCAACCCGGGTGCCGATCTCGGGCGATGCCTCGTTCCGCCGCTATGAGCGGATCGGGGCGGGGGCGGGCAGCCTGGTGCTGATGGATGCGCCGCCGGGACGGGAGGATACGCGCCCGTTCGTGGCGCTGGCGCGGCACCTGCTGGCCCAGGGCTACAGCCCGCCGCGGATCCTGGCGGCCGATGTCGTCAACGGCTTCCTGCTGCTGGAGGACCTGGGCGACGACACCTTCGCCGCACTGCTGGCGCGGGGCGAGGGCGAAGAGGAGGCGCTGTACCGGGCCGCCGTCGCCCTGCTGGCCGATCTGGCGGAGCGGCCGCTGCCGCAGCCCGCGAACCTGCCCGACGGCAGCACCTTCACCGTGCCCGCCTATGACCGCGCGACATTCTGCGCCGGGCCGGAACTGATCCCCGAATGGTACCTGCCGGCGGTTCTGGGCGGGGCCATGCCCGACGCGGCGATGGCTGGCTTTCGCGCCGCCTGGGCGGCGGTCTGGCCCGAGGTGGAAACCGCGGCGCCCGTCCTGGTCCTGCGCGACTATCATGCGATGAACCTGATGTGGCTGCCGGACCGGCAGGGACTGGCGCGTGTCGGCCTGCTGGACTTCCAGGACGCCAGCGTGGGCCCCGCCGCCTATGACCTTGTCTCGCTGCTCCAGGATGCGCGGCGCGACGTCGGCGTGGGGCTGGAGACGGCGATGATCGCGTCCTATGCGGCCCTGCGCGGACTGGACCCTGAGGCGTTCGAGCGCGGTTATCGCGTGCTGGGCGCGCAACGCAATGCCCGCATCGTCGGCCTGTTCGTTCGCCTGATGGAGCGCGACGGCAAGCCCTGGTACCTGGACCTGCTGCCGCGCGTCTGGCGCCACCTGGAGGCCGACCTGGCACATCCGGCCTGTGCCCCGGTCGCCGCCTGGTTCGACCGCTGGCTGCCCCACGCGCGGCAACGCGGGGACTGGCGGCACGCGGGCATGGACGCTTCAACCGGAAGTCGATAGACAGGCAAGCATTGCAATGAGCGACCAAGCCACCGCAGAGATGGGCGCGATGATCCTGGCCGCGGGCCTTGGCACCCGCATGCGTCCGCTGACCGAGACGGTGCCGAAGGCGCTGGTGCAGGTCGCCGGGCGCACCCTGCTGGACCGGGCGCTGGACCGCGTGGCCGAGGCGGGGCTGGGACGCGCCGTCGTCAACGTCCACTACCTGGCGGAGCAGGTCCGAAGCCACCTGGCGGGCCGCGTGGGCCGGCCGCCGGAGGTCGTGATCTCGGACGAGACGGAGCGCCTGCTGGAGACGGGAGGCGCGCTGCGCCAGGCCCTGCCGCTGCTGGCGGGCGATGCGATCCTGGTCCTGAATGTTGATGCCATGTGGCGCGACGGGATGCGCCACACCGTTCGGTCGTTCATCCAGCGCTGGGATCCGGCGCAGATGGACGTGCTGCTCCTGGCGGTGCCGGCACCGCTGGCGGTCGGGTACGAGGGGCAGGGCGACTACCTGATGGCGCCCGATGGACGCCTGAAGCGCCGGCCCGAGACGACGGTCGCGCCCTTTGTCTATGGCGGGCTGGCGCTGCTGAAGCGGACGCTGGTCGAGGCCCGCCCCCCTGGTCATTTCGGCCTGGCCCGCGTCTTTGACGAGGCGGAGGCGAACGGCCGCCTGTTCGGCCAGCGCTTCGAGGGGCAGTGGATGCATGTCGGCACGCCGGCCGGCGTGCGCGCCGCCGAGGCCGTCCTGGCCGAGGCCTGGTAGGGCGTCGCCCGCACCATGGCAGACCCGCGGCTGTTCGCGATCCCTGCGGGCACGCCGTTCCTGGACGCCCTGGCGCGCGGCCTGCTGGACCTGCTGCGGCAGGCGGGCGCGCCCCAGGAGAACGACCTGGGCGAAACGCTGATCCTGCTGCCCAACCGCCGCGCTGTCCGCGCCCTGACGGAAGCGTTCCTGAAGGCGGCGGGCACGACCGCGCTGATCCTGCCGCGCATTGCCGCCCTGGGCGACCTGGACGAGGACGAACTGGTCATCGCCGAGGGGCTGGACCTGCCGCCGGCCATCGCCCCACTGGAGCGCCTGATGCTGCTGTCGCGCCTGGTCGCGGCGCGTCGGCCGGCTGGCGCGGCCATGGAGCCGACCCAGGCGTTGAAGCTGGCGCGCGCCCTGGCCGACCTGCTGGACGAGGCGGCGACGGAGGAGGTCGATCTTCATCGCCTGGCCGACCTGGTGCCGGCCGACCTGGCGCAGCACTGGCAGGACAGTCTGGAATTCCTGGAGATCCTGACCAGGGCATGGCCGGCGGTCCTGGGCGAACGGGGCCAGATCGACTTTGCCGACCGCCGCATCCGGCTGATACGCGAGCAGGCCCGGCGCTGGACCCATGCCTCGCCGCGCGGCTGGGTGATCGCCGCCGGCTCCACCGGTTCGATCCCGGCCACGGCGGACCTGCTGTCGCTGGTGGCGCGGCTGGAGCGTGGTGCCGTCGTCCTGCCGGCCCTGGACTTCAGCCTCGACGACGAGGCCTTCGACGCGCTGGACCCGGGCCACCCGCAGGCGGGCCTGGCGCTGCTGCTGCGCCGCATGCGGGCGTCCCGCGCGGACGTGCGGCCGTGGCCGGGGACCGCGGGGCCGCCCAGCCCCCGCGCGCACCTGCTGTCCGTGGCGCTGCGCCCGGCCCGGGCCACGGCCGACTGGGCCGAGGCGCGCAGGCACCTGCCCCTGGACGCGGCCTATAGCGGCCTGAGCCTGCTGGAGGCGGCCTCGCCGCGGGACGAGGCCGCGGCGATCGCCCTGCTGCTGCGCCAGGGTCTTGAGGTGCCTGGCGCCCGCACCGCGCTGGTGACGCCCGATCGCGGCCTGGCGCGGCGGGTGGCGGCAGAGCTTGGCCGCTTCGACCTGAAGGTCGACGATTCCGCGGGGCGGCCGCTGGCCCGCACCGAGGGGGCGGTTTTCCTGCGCCTGCTGGCGGAGATGGCGGTGCACCAGTTGGCCCCGGTGCCGTTGCTGGCCTGCCTGAAGCATCCGCTGGCAAGCCTGGGCGTCGATCGCCGGACCCACCTGTCCGACGTCCGCCAGCTAGAGCGTCGGGTGCTGCGTGGCGTGCGGCCGGCGCCCGGACTGGCGGGCCTGCGCCGCGCCCTGGCCGCGCTGGTCGCGGAGCGGGGCGAGCAGCCGCGCCTTGCCTCGATCCTGGACCGGATCGAGGCGTCCTGCGGCGTCCTCCTGGACCGGGTGGCGGCCCCGCAGACGCCGCTGGACGGATTGATCGACGCGCTCGTCGCCGCGGCCGAGGCCCTGGCCGCGACGGCCGAGGAGCCGGGGTCCGAGCGCCTGTGGCGCGGGGCCGAGGGCGAAGCGCTGGCGGGCTTCGTGGACGAGGCGCGGCGCGCGGCGGCGGTACTGGCGCCGCTGGCCGGGCGCGCCCTGGCGCCGCTGCTGACCGAACTGATGGCGGGAAGCGTGGTGCGCCCGACCTTTGGCACCGATCCCCGCATCGCCATCTGGAGCCCGATCGAGGCTAGGCTTCAGGGGGCCGACCGCGTGATCCTGGCCGGGCTGAACGAGGGGACCTGGCCCGCACTGCCGGACGTCGACCCGTGGCTCTCGCCCCGGATGCGGCAGGACCTGGGCCTGCCCCCGGCCGAGCGGCGCATCGGCCAGTCGGCCCACGACTTCGCCGTGGCCGCCAGCGGGCCGGAGGTCGTGCTGTCGCGCGCGACGAAGGTTGAGGGGACGCCCACGGTCCAGGCGCGCTGGCTGGCGCGGCTTGAGGCGCTGGCCGGACGGCCGCCGCCGCCGAACCCGGCATCCGGCTGGGTTGCCGCCCTGGATCCGGCGGAGGGTGCCCCGCCGCCGCCGCCGCAGCCCCGCCCGCCGCTGTCGGTGCGGCCGCGCGTGCTCTATGTCACCCAGGTCGAGCAATGGGTGCGCAATCCCTACGCCCTCTATGCCCGGCAGATCCTGAAGTTGCGGCGCCTGGACGACCTGGACGCCGATCCCAGCGCCGCCGACCGCGGCACCGCGATCCATGACGCGCTGGACCAGTTCCTGCGCGACTGGGGCGAGCGGCCGCTGGCGGGCGAGGACGCCTATCGCCACCTGGTGGAGGTCGGGCGCAGGGCTTTTGGCGCGACGCTGGACCGGCCCGCGGCGCGGGCCTTCTGGTGGCCGCGCTTCCAGGTGATCGCCCGCTGGTTCCTGGAGCAGGAGCAGCGCCGCCGTGCCCTGGGCTGGCGGCCGCTGGTGAGCGAGGTGGAAGGTGCGCTGGACCTGGCGGCGCCCGGTGGCAGCTTCACGGTGAAGGCCAAGGCCGACCGGATCGACGCCGGCCCCGGCGGCCTGGCCATCATCGACTACAAGACTGGCGGCATTCCCAAGCAGGACTGGATCGACCTGGGCTTCGCTCCGCAATTGCCGCTGGAGGCGGCGATCGCGCTGGGCGGCGGCTTTCCGGGCGTGGATGGCGGGCAGGGGGTTGCCGCGCTGGAGTACTGGCAGCTGAAGGGTGCCACGGGCAAGGACCGCGTCGCGCTGGTGAAGGGCGCGCCGGCCGACCACGCCGCGGCGGCGCTGGCGCGGCTGACCGACCTGGTCGCCGCATTCGACCGGGTGGAGACGCCCTATCTTGCACGGCCCCGCCCAGCCTATGCGACGGCCAACGACTATGAGCACCTGGCCCGCATCGCGGAATGGGCGCCGCTGCTGGACGCCGAGACATGAGCGGCCTGCCGCGCGACCGGGCCGTGCTGGCCCAGCGCAGCGCCGCCGATCCCGGACGGTCCGTCTGGGTCAGCGCCAATGCCGGCACGGGCAAGACGACCGTGCTGACCAACCGCATGATCCGCCTTCTTCTGGCGGGCGTCTCGCCCGCGCGGATCGTCTGCCTGACCTATACGCGGGCGGCGGCGGCAGAGATGGCCAATCGCCTGATGCAGCGCCTGGGATCCTGGACCGCGATGCCGGAGGCGGAGCTGCGCGCCGCCCTGGTGGCGCTGACCGGCGAGCCGCCGGAGCCGGAGACCATCGCCCAGGCACGCAAGCTGTTCGCCAGCGTCCTCGACACGCCGGGCGGACTGCGCATCGACACGCTGCACGGCTTCTGCCAGGGCCTCCTGCGCCGCTTTCCGCTGGAGGCGGGCGTGGCGCCGCATTTCGCAACGCTGGAGGATGCGGCCGGCGTCGCGCAGGAGGTGCGGGAGGCGATCCTGGCGCGCGGCATCGCCGAGGGCGCCTCGCCCCTGGGGCAGGCCTTGGCCCTGATCGCCGAGCTGGCCGACGAGATGCCCTTCGCCAGCCTGATGGCGGACCTGGGTGGCCGGCGCCTGCGCATGGCGGACCTGGCCGCGGTGTCCGATCATGGCGCGCTGCTGGACGCCGCCCGTTCCCTGCTGGCCCAGGCGGCGGACGCGGGCGACCCGGAGGGGATCCTGGCCGCCGCGGTGGCGGAGGGCGCCTTCCCGCGGGCGCGGCTGCGCGATGCCGTGCAGGCCCTGCTGCTGGGCGGCAAGACGGACGAGGACAAGGCCAATGCCATCGCCGCCTTCCTGGCGGCGGCGGAGGGCCAGCGCCTGGGCGCGTTCGACGCCTATTGCCTGGCCTACCTGACGGCGGAGGGTGCCCCGCGCGCCAGCCTGGCGACCAAGCCGGTGCTGAAGAAGCATGACTGGCTGGAGGACGTCCTGGCCGGGGAGCGCGACCGGGTGCTGGCGGTGCGCGAGGCGCATGCCAAGGCGACGGCGCTGCGCGCGACCGCGGCCCTGCTGCGCCTGGCCCTGGACGAGTTGGCCGCCTATGGCGCGGCGAAGGGACGGCTGTCTGCCCTGGATTTCGACGACCTGATCCGGGGTGCGCGCGACCTGCTCGAACGGCCGGGGATCGCCCCCTGGGTGCTCTACAAGCTCGACGGTCTGGAGCACGTCCTGATCGACGAGGCGCAGGACACCAGCCCCGCGCAATGGCGCCTGGTGGAGGCGCTGACGGGCGAGTTCTTCGCCGGCAGCGGGGCGAACACCGGGCGCCGCTCGATCTTCGCCGTGGGCGATCTGAAGCAGTCGATCTTCTCGTTCCAGGGGGCCGATCCGGACGCCTTCGCCGCCAGCGCCGACCGCCTGGCGGCACGCGCCCGCGCGGCGGAGACGGCCTTCATCGAGCAGCCGCTGCATGTCTCGTTCCGCTCCGCCCCCGTCATCCTGGATCTGGTCGACCGGGTCTTTGCTCCGGCCGAGATGCGCGCCGGCCTGGGCCGGGAGGCCGTGGCCCACCAGGCCGCGCGGGAGGGACAGGCCGGCCTGGTCGAGCTGTGGCCGCCGGAGGGACCGCGCAAGGAGGATGCGGACGAGGAGCCGGATGCCGCCGCGTCGGGCTTCGAAGCGCCGACACGGCAGGAACGCCAGGACGACCCGTGCGAGCGCCTGGCGCTGCGCATTGCCCGGCGCATCCGTCGCTGGCTGGACACGGGCGAGATCCTGCACGCGCGCGGCCGCGCCGTGCGCCCCGGCGACATCATGATCCTGCTGCGCCGGCGCGACCCGTTCGGCCCGGCCATCGTGCGCGCGCTGAAGGGCCTTGCCGTGCCGGTGGCCGGCAGCGACCGGCTGGTCCTGACCAGCCACCTGGCGGTCATGGACCTGCTGGCGCTGGCGCGCGCCGTGCTTCTGCCGCAGGACGACCTGAACCTGGCCACCGTGCTGAAGGGGCCCCTGATCGGCTGGGACGACGAGGCGCTGTTCGCCCTGGCGCATGAGCGCGGCCCCGATCGCCTGTGGACCGTGCTCCGGGCCCGCGCGTCCGGGGACGGGGCAGCGCCCGACCTGGTGCGGGCGCACGGCATCCTGGCGGAGGTGATGGCCCTGGCCGACCGGGTGCCGCCGTTCGAGTTCTTTTCCCACGTCCTGGGCCCCATGTGCGGGCGCGCGCGCCTGGCCGGGCGCCTGGGGCCGGAGGCGATCGACGCGATCGACGAGTTCCTGGCCCAGGCTTTGGCCTTCGAGCGGGAAGGGGTGCCGTCGCTGCAGTCCTTCGTGCACTGGATCGCCCGCAACGAGCCTGAAGCCAAGCGCGACATGGAGCGCGGCCGCGACGAGGTGCGCGTCCTGACTGTCCATGCCTCCAAGGGGCTGGAGGCGCCGATCGTGATCCTGCCCGACACCTGCGCCGTGCCCACGATCGCAGGCGCGCTGGTCTGGCCGCCCGATGGGCCGCCGCTCTGGGCGCCGGGGGTCGCGAAGCAGATCCCCCCGCTGGTCGCCCTGCGTGATGCCGCCAAGGCGGCGCGCGAGGCGGAGCAGCGGCGCCTGCTCTATGTCGCCCTGACGCGGGCGGAGGACCGGCTCTACATCGCGGGCTTTCATGGCCGCCGCCAGCCGGACGCGCAATCCTGGTACCGCCTCGTCGAGCCCGCCTTCGCCGAGGCGGAGCAGGTCGTGGACGAGGATGGGCAGGTGGTGCGTCGCTTCGCGCATCAGCAGGTCGGCCCGCCGCAGCACCGACCGGAACCGCCGGCCCGAACCGCCGCCGTGGACGACCTGCCGGCCTTTGCCCGCCGGCCCGCCCCGCCGCCGCCGGACGAGCACTGGCTGGCGCCATCGCAGGCGGCCGCGGCCAGCCCCCTGGGACAGGCTGGGGCGCTGCGCTGGCAGCGCGGGCGCCTGATCCACCGCCTGCTACAGACCCTGCCCGACCTGGAGCCCGGTGCCCGCGACCCGGCGGCGCGGCGCTGGCTGGCGGAGCCTGGCCATGGCCTGGAGGCCGCGGCGCAGGACGAGATCGCGGGCGAGACGCTGGCTTTGCTGCGTGACCCACAGACGGCAGACCTGTTCGGTCCGGGCAGCCGGGCCGAGGTGCCGCTGTGCGGCCGCATCGATGGCCGCTTCGTCACGGGCCAGGTGGATCGCCTGCGCGTGGCCGCCGACGGCATCCAGGTCATCGACTTCAAGACCAGCCGTCCGCCGCCGCTGGACGTGGTGAAGGTCGATCCCGCCTACATCCTGCAGATGGCCCTGTACCGCGCGCTGCTCCAGGCGATCCATCCCGGCAGGCCGGTGCGCGCCGGCTTGATCTGGACATTCGGCCCGCGCCTGATGTGGCTGCCGGATGCCCTGATGGAGCGGGCGCTGGCGGCGTCGCGCGAGCCTCCCGGCGGTTGACACGGCGCCGCTGTTTGCCTAGCTTCCGCGGCCTTGAATACAGGGGTGGCCGGTGCCGCCCTTGCCGGATTCGTTCAGTCGAGGGGCGGTTGAGGCCCCGGAGCCAGGGCCATGAAGATCGTCAACTCGCTGAAGTCGCTGAAGGGCCGTCACCGGGACAACCGCGTGATCCGCCGCAAGGGCCGCATCTACGTCATCAACAAGACGCAGAAGCGCTACAAGGCCCGCCAGGGCTGAGCCCCCGGGGCTTTCGTACCCCTAGAATCGTGACTGCCCGACCCCAGGACCAGATCCGGGGGGCGCGGCAGTCATGAGTGCCATCGCACCGGCCACAGGCCAAAGCGCGGGCACCCAGATGGCGGGCATCCAGGGCGCGGCAGCGCATGAACCTGCCGCGGTCCTGCACATCTGCCGCCAGGACAGCTACCAATCCCGTGCCCTCGTCCCGGGGGAAGCGCTGCCGGACGGGCTTGTCTGGGTCGACCTGGTCAATCCCACGCCGGAGCAGGAACAGACGGTCGAGGCCTGGATCGGCGTCGACCTGCCGCCGATGGCATCGCTGCGCGACATCACCGCCAGCCGACGCTTCCGGCGCAAGGGACGCGCGGCCATCCTGATCCTGCCCCTGCTGGTGCAGGAGGCGACCGGCCATGCCCATGCCGAGCCGGTGGGCTTCATCCTTGTACCCGAACTGCTGGTGACGCTGCGCGCGACCACGCCCGCATCCTTTCGCAGCTTCGTGGAGGAGATCGACGCCAGCCGGCTGGACTGCCCCGAATCCGTCCTGATCGGCCTCGTTGAGGCGGTGATGGGCGAAGTGTCGGACGTACTGGAGCGGACGGCCGCCGAGGTGGCGCCGCTGGCCCGGCGGGCCTATGCCGCAACGTCGGAACTGGGCGGCCGGGGCCGACGGGCCGACCAGGTGCTGCAGGCCCTGATCCGGGCTCTGGGCCGCGAAGGCGATTCGATCGCCGTCCTGCTGGACGCCCTGATCTGGCTGGACCCCATCGCGGAATTCCTGACCGAGGTCAGCGGCCATTCGTTCGAACCCCGCCACCTGACGCGCATCCGCGCGTTCGACCGAGACATCGCGGCCCTGGCGCGCCACGGCGAGGGGATGTCGACGCGGATCCAGATCCTGCTGGAAACCGCGATGGGCGCCATCACGCTGCGGCAGAGCGTGATCAACAAGATCCTGTCCATCGTCGCCGTCGTCTTCATGCCGCCCACGCTGGTCGGCACCGTCTATGGCATGAATTTCGCCAACATGCCGGAACTTGCCTGGCCCTGGGGCTATCCCATGGCGCTGGGCGTGATGGGGATTGCGGCGGTGGTGCCTTACCTGTTGTTCCGCTGGCGCGGCTGGCTGTAGCATTTTGTGCGTGTGCGAACGCCAAGCCCTTCGCGGGGACACGCATGGTCCATCCCCCTCATCCCGCCCTGGCCCAGGTCGTGCTGGTCCTGCTGGTGCTGGCCCTCTCGGCGGCGGCATGGCCCGCCCAGGCACGGGAGGATGAGATGCTCGACCGCCTGTTCGCCCAGTTGAAGGCCGCCGGCTCCCCGGCCGAGGCCGCGCCGATCGAGGCACGGATCTGGGACGCCTGGATGCACAGCGGCAATCCCAGGGCGGATCAGCTTGTGCTGCGCGGCACGCGCGCGATGCAGATGCGCCAGGGCGGGATCGCGCTGGCCCTGTTCAACGCCGCGATCGAGATGGAGCCCGACTTTGCCGAGGCTTGGAACAAGCGGGCGACGCTGTACTACCTGCTGGACCAGTACGACAAGTCGATCGCCGACTGCGCCCGCGTCCTGATGCTGGAGCCGCGCCATTTCGGGGCGCTGTCGGGCCTGGCCATGATCCACCTGGAACGGGGCGACAAGGCCAAGGCGCTGGACGCGTTCCGCCGGGCGCTGGCGGTGAACCCCAACCTGCCCGGCGCGGCCGCCCATGTCGATGCCCTGGCCGAGGAGGTCGAGGGCAAGCCGATCTGAACTGACCGCCTGGGCACAGGGGCGCTTGCGGTCCATGTCTCCCCCGCCTGGGGCGGGGGATGTCCCTGGGATGCGCGTCAGGCGCCGGCGAGAAGGGCGAGGCCCGCGATGCCCACGCCGGCCCCCAGCGCGCGACCCGCCAGGCGGCCGATCGTGCGGCTGCATGCCACCGCGATGGCGAGGCCAACCACGTGCAGCAGGGCAGTTCCGGCGACGAAGCCCGCGGCATAGGTCAGGCCGCTGGCGTCGGCGGGTGCTTCCGCCCCATGGGCAAAGCCGTGGGCGATGCCGAACACCGCGATGACGGCTGCGGCCAGGGCAGGCGCGGGCTTGTAGTCCATGGCGATCGCGGCACCGAACGCGACCAGGGAGAGGACGATGGCCAGTTCGACGAATGGCACCTCTGCCCCCGTCATGCCGATCGCACCGCCGGCCAGCATCGACCCCACAAACGCGGTCGGCCACAGCCACAGCGCCCGGCCACCGGCCAGGCCCGCCCACAGGCCGACAGCGATCATGGCCAGCAGGTGGTCCAGCCCCAGGATCGGGTGCAGGAAGCCGTGCGTGAAGCCGTGGGTCGCCCCGGCCCCGGTATGGGCGAAGGCCGGACCCGCCACCAGGCAGAAGGCCAGCGGCAGGGCAAGATGCTTGAAGCGGATCATGGCTGCGTCCTCAGGCTGCGTCGGCGGACAGGCCGCCGGCGGTCTCGATGAAACTGGCGACCTCGGCCACGCCGTTGCCGCCACGGATGCTGGCGAACAGGAAGGGCCGTTCGCCGCGCATCCTGCGGGCATCGCGGTCCATGACTTCCAGGCTGGCGCCGACCATGGGCGCCAGGTCGATCTTGTTGATGACCAGGAGGTCCGAGCGGGTGATGCCCGGGCCGCCCTTTCGCGGGATCTTGTCGCCGGCCGAGACGTCGATGACATAGATCGTGATATCGGCCAGTTCGGGGCTGAAGGTCGCGGCCAGGTTGTCACCACCCGATTCGATCAGCACCAGGTCCAGGGCCGGGAAGCGGTTCCGCATTTCCGCCACCGCCGCCAGGTTGATCGAGGCGTCCTCCCGGATGGCGGTATGGGGGCAGCCGCCCGTCTCCACCCCCAGGATCCGCTCGGGCGGAAGCGCGCCGGAGCGGGTGAGGAATTCCGCGTCTTCCTTGGTGTAGATGTCGTTGGTGATGGCGGCGATATCGTAGCGCTCGCGCAGCGTCTTGCACAGCGCGTCCATCAGCGCGGTCTTGCCGGACCCGACGGGCCCGCCGACCCCGACGCGCAAGGGGCCGTGAACGGATTGGCTCATGTTGTGAACAGCCTCGTGTACTGGGTTTCGTGGGCCATGGCGGCGATGTCCGACCGGAATGCGGCACCCGATACATGGTCGAGCGGGTCGCTGGCGGGGTCCAGGCCAGCGGCCCAGGCAGCGGTCGCGATGACGTCATCCGCGATGTCGGCCAGGGCCTGCTGCGCGTGCGTCTGGCCCAGCGGCACAAGCCGCTGCGCCGCGGAGATCAGGTTGGCGGCGAAGGCATGGAGGTAGCCCGTCAGGCCGGGGCCCAGCGGCACGCCGTGACCCGCGGCCAGCACCGCGACGGCGACGGGGTAGGGCAGGGCGTCGTCGCGCAGGTCGTCCAGCAGGGCAAGCGTCGCGGCTGGCCAGGAAGCCATCGAGATCCGGCGGAATGCCGCCCCTTGCGCCATCGTCTCGGCCCGGCGCTCCTTCATCGGCGCCAGGGCAGCCCCCAGCTGTGCCAGGTCGCGCAGGCCGGCGGCATCGCCGGCGCGCGCGGCATGCCAGGCGAAGGCGAACAGGACGGCATCGGTGCGGGCCGAACCCGCCAGCAGCAGGTCGGCAAGCCAGTCGGCCAGCCCTTCGCGCGTCGTCACCCAGCCCTGCTCCACCGCCCACTCCAAGCCATGCGACCGGGTGAAGGCGCCAACCGGATAGGACGGCGACAGCCAGGCCAGCAGGCGATAAAGGGCGGCATCAGTCGTGGTGATGATGGCCCCCATGGTCGTGCGGGTGGTCGTGGTCGTGACCGTCGCCATCATGGTGGTGGTGACCATGCGTGGCGGGTGCCGAATAGGCGCCGCCTTCGGGATCGAAGGGCGCCTGGACCATCGTCACGGTGCCGCCCAGGCCGCGCACCATGTCGACGATGACATGGTCGTCGCGGATGCGCAGGCGGTCGCCCAGAAGCTGCGTCGGCAGGTGGCGGTTGCCCAGGTGCCAGGCAATGCGCACCAGGTCGTCGCGGTCGCGCGCCGATATCTCGGCCAGCGTCTCGTGCGCGGCCTCGACCACGACGACGGCGCCGTCGTCCAGGACCAGGCCATCGCCGTCGCGCAGCCGTGCAGCCTGGGCCAGGTCCAGCAGGAAGGCCCGGCCGCCGACGCTTTCCAGGCGGATGCGGCGGCGATGACGGGCGTCGTGGTCCAGCACGACCCGGTCGACCGCAGCACTGGCGTCGAAGGTTCCGGCATGGGCCAGCCCGGTGATGCGGCGCATGACCATGGTCAGAACAGGAAGTAGCGTTGGGCCATGGGCAGCACGTCGGCCGGCTCGCAGGTCAGGACCGCGCCATCGGCCCGCACCTCATAGGTTTCGGGATCGACCTCGATCACCGGTGTCGCGTCATTGTGGATCATGTCGGCCTTGCCGATCCGGCGCGTGCCCTCCACCGGAATGACCTGGCGCAGCAGGCCCAGGCGGTCGGCCAGGCCGTCCTCGAACGCGATCTTGGAAACGAAGGTGACGGCGCTTTCGCTGAGTGCGGTGCCCAGGGCGCCGAACATGGGGCGATAGTGCACCGGCTGCGGCGTCGGGATCGAGGCATTGGGATCGCCCATCAGCGCCATGGCGATGGTCCCCGACTTCAGCACCAGGTCGGGCTTCACCCCGAAGAAGGCCGGCCGCCACAGGACCAGGTCGGCCAGCTTGCCCACCGCGATGGAGCCGACATGGCGCGAGATGCCTTGCGCGATGGCCGGGTTGATCGTGTACTTCGCGACATAGCGCTTCACGCGCAGGTTGTCGCTGCCGGGCTTGTCCCCGGGCAGGGAGCCGCGTTGCACCTTCATCTTGTGCGCGGTCTGCCAGGTCCGCAGGATGACCTCGCCCACGCGGCCCATCGCCTGGCTGTCGGACGAGATGATCGAGAACGCGCCCAGGTCGTGAAGGATGTCCTCTGCCGCGATCGTCTCGCGCCGGATGCGGCTTTCGGCAAAGGCCACGTCCTCGGGGATGTTCGCGTCCAGGTGGTGGCAGACCATCAACATGTCGAGGTGTTCCTCGATCGTGTTGCGGGTATACGGCCGGGTCGGGTTGGTTGAGGAGGGGATGACGTTGGGCAGGCCCGCCACCTTGATGATGTCGGGCGCGTGCCCGCCGCCGGCACCCTCGGTGTGATAGGCGTGGATCGTGCGGCCCTTGAAGGCGGCGATCGTATCCTCGACAAAGCCGGATTCGTTCAGCGTGTCGGTGTGGATCATGACCTGGACGTCCAGGTCCTCGGCGACCGACAGGCAGCAGTCGATGGCGGCGGGCGTCGTGCCCCAGTCCTCGTGCAGCTTCAGCGCGCCGGCCCCGGCGCGGATCATCTCGACCAGGGCGTCGGGCCGGCTGGCATTGCCTTTCCCGGCAAAGAGCAGGTTCATGGGCAGGCCCTCCGCCGCCTGGAACATGCGTTCCAGGTGCCAGGGCCCAGGCGTGCAGGTGGTCGCCGCCGTCCCGGTCGCGGGCCCGGTGCCGCCGCCGACCATCGTGGTGATCCCGCTGGCCAGGGCTTCCTCCACCTGCTGCGGGCAGATGAAGTGGATGTGGCCGTCGATCCCGCCCGCGGTCAGGATCTTGCCTTCGCCCGCAATCACCTCCGTGCCCGGACCGACGATGATGTCGACGCCGGGCTGGACCTCGGGATTGCCCGCCTTGCCGATGGCGTGGATGCGGCCGTCGCGGATGGCGACGTCGGCCTTGATGATCCCCCAATGGTCGATGATCACGGCATTGGTGATGACGGTATCGACGGCGCCCGCCGCCCGGCTGGCCTGGCTCTGGCCCATGCCGTCGCGGATCACCTTGCCCCCGCCGAACTTCACCTCCTCGCCATAGATCGTGCGGTCCTCCTCGATCTCGATGAAGAGTTCGGTATCGGCCAGGCGCACGCGGTCGCCCACGGTCGGACCGAACATGTCGGCATAGGCGGCGCGGGAAATGCGGACGGGCATCGAAATCCTCAGGCGGCGTAAGCGGGGAAGGACGTCTGTTGGGTGCGGCGGACCTAGAGCGGGCCCATGATCGCCTGGCGGAAGCCGATCACCTCGCGGGTCCCGCGATAGGGGATCAGGCTGACCTCGCGCGTCTGGCCCGGTTCGAAGCGGACGGCGGTCCCGGCGGGCACGTCCAGGCGACGGCCGCGCGCCTGTTCCCGCTCGAAGGAAAGCGCCGGGTTGGTTTCGTAGAAGTGATAGTGACTACCGACCTGGATCGGCCGGTCGCCCGTGTTGGCAACCGTCAGCGTGACCACGTCAAGGCCTGCATTCAGCTCGATATCGCCTTCGGCTGCAATGACTTCGCCGGGGATCATGATGCGTCTCCTCAGCGGATCGGGTCGTGCACGGTGACCAGCTTGGTGCCGTCGGGGAAGGTCGCCTCCACCTGGATGTCGTGGATCATCTCTGCGATCCCCTCCATCACCTGGTCGCGCGTCAGCACCGTGGCGCCGGCCGCCATCAGGTCGGCGACCGAGCGCCCGTCCCGGGCACCTTCGACCACGAAGTCCGAAATGAGGGCGATTGCCTCCGGATAGTTGAGCTTCACGCCACGTTCCAGCCGGCGCCTTGCGACCATCGCGGCGACGGAGATCAGCAGCTTGTCCTTTTCCCGGGGGGACAGGTTCACGAGACCCTCTTTCTCATCAGCAGCGCCATACTTTCGGGACTGGCCGGCCACAGCGCAAGACGTTGAGCAGGCCCAGGATCGTGCCGCGCAGAGAGGCGCCATCCGGGGCCGCGACGCGCGCTACCAGGACGCCGTCCAGCACACTCGCGGCGGCCGTGGTGCCCGCATTGGCCAGCGCCGCCCGTGCGGGGTCCAGGAGGGCGGCGACGTCCGGCGCCACCATCACCAGGCTGGCCAGCGCCCGTGCTCCACCACCCAGGGCCGGACGGTCGAGGCGGTCGGCAACAGCGCCGTCCAGGGCCAGGACATCGGCATAGATCGGCACATTCCCGCGCCGGATCAGCCAGGTATCCCGAACGCGGCCCTGGCGCATCGTCTCGCCGTGCGCGGCCCGGCCGAAGACCAGCATCTCGACGCCCAGAAAGCATGCGCCCGGGGCCAGGGTGACGATGGTCCTCCGCGTGAGTGCGCTGCGGTCGAACAGGATGGCCTCCTGCGGCAGCCATTCTGCCTGGGCGTCCTGTCCGACGTTCAGCGTCACGTCCACCCGTGCGGCACCGTCCCGCGCGCGGTAGACCTTCTCCGCCGCCTGGCTGGTGACGACCGCCCGCGTGCCCCGCTCCCAGGTGACGGAGACCGACTGCACATCGCCGCCGGTCAGGCCGCCGGCAGTGTTGATCAGCACGCCGGTCTGCGGCTCGCCCCGTTCGACCCGGGGCAGCTTCACGCGGGCCGAGCCCTGCTGATAGAGGTCGGCCAGGACGGTGGCGCCGTCGCGCTGCTTGAAGCCCAGGCGCAACCGCCCCTCCGCCCGCTGGAGCGCAGGCTGGGCTGGGCACGTCGGCAGGGGAGGCCATGTCTGCTGGGTCACACCGTCATATGCCGCCGGACTTCGTTCTCGTCCAGGTCCTCGGGCCGGCCGGCCAGGATCACCTCGCCCCGGTCCATGATCTCGAACTGCTGGGCCAGTTCGCGGGCGAAGTCGAAATACTGCTCGACCAGGACGATTGCCATCGTGCCTCGCTGGCGCAAAAGATCAATGACGCGGCCTATGTCCTTGATGATGGAGGGCTGAATGCCCTCCGTCGGTTCGTCCAGAACCAGCAGGCGCGGCTGCATGATCAGCGCCCGCGCAATGGCCAATTGCTGCTGCTGGCCGCCCGACAGGTCGCCGCCGCGCCGCCGCAGCATGGTCTTCAGGATCGGGAACAGCTCATAGATCTCGTCGGGGATGCGGCGCTTGGCGCGTGGCAGGACGGCAAAGGCCGTCTCCATGTTTTCCCGCACCGTCAGCAGCGGAAAGATCTCGCGCCCCTGCGGCACATAGGAGATGCCGCGCCGCGCCCGGTCGTCGGGGCGAAGGCGGGAAATGTCCTGCCCTTCCCACACGATCGCCCCCTTGCGGATGGGCTGGTGGCCGACGATGGCGCGCAGCAGGCTGGACTTGCCGACGCCGTTGCGGCCCAGGATGCAGGTGACCTCGCCCACCTTGGCCTCCAGCGAGACGTCGTGCAGGGCCTGGGCCGCGCCATAGAACAGGTCGATGCCTTGGACGGACAGCATGGCTCAGCGACCCAGATAGACTTCGATGACGCGGTCGTCCGCACTGACGGTGTCGAGTGGCCCTTCGGCCAGGACGGAGCCTTCGTGCAGCACGGTGACCTTCACCCCCAGCGCGCGGACAAAGGTCATGTCGTGCTCCACGACCACGACGGAGCGGGTCTTGTTGATCTCGCGCAGCAGGATTGCCGTCTCCTCCGTTTCGGCATCGGTCATGCCGGCGACAGGCTCGTCGACCAGTAGCAGTGCCGGCTCCTGCGCCAGCAGCATGCCGATCTCCAGCCATTGCTTCTGGCCGTGGCTGAGGTCGCCGGCCAGGCGGTCGCGATGCTGCATCATCTTGATCGTGACCAGGATTTCCTCGATCCGCTCCCGCTGGCGCGGCGAAAGGCGGGTCGACAGCACCCTCCAGGGCGAGCGCGGGCCAGCAATCGCCAGGACCAGGTTGTCGTAGACGGTGTGGCTTTCGAACACCGTCGGCTTCTGGAACTTGCGCCCGATGCCAAGCTGGGCGATGGCTGCCTCGTCCAGCTTGGTCAGGTCGGTATCGCCGCGGAAGAAGACATCGCCCGACCCGGGTCGCGTCTTGCCGGTGATGACGTCCATCATCGTCGTCTTGCCCGCGCCATTGGGGCCGATGATCGCGCGCATCTCCCCTTCCTCCAGGAACAGGGAAAGGGCGTTGAGGGCGCGGAAGCCGTCGAAGTGGACCGTGACGCCGCTGACATAGAGCAGCGGCTTGGGCGTCAGGCTGGTTTCCGGGGTCATTCGGCGGCCTGCGTCTGGACGGTTGCGGCGGGGGGTGCGGGCGGCGCTGGCGGAGGCGCCGCCTTGCGCTTCGTCATCTGCTTGATCAGGCCGACAATGCCGAAGGGCAGCGCCACGGTGACCAGCACGAACAGGCCGCCCAGGGCGAACAGCCACAGCTCGGGAATGGCGCCTGTGAAGTAGCTTTTGGCCAGGTTCACGATGAAGGCGCCAAGGACCGGCCCCACCAGCGTGCCGCGGCCACCCAGGGCCACCCAGATCACCGCCTCGATCGAGTTCTGGGGGGCGAACTCGGACGGGTTGATGATGCCGACCTGGGGCACGTAGAGGGCGCCGGCGATGCCCGCCATCACCGCCGACAGGACCCAGACGGCCAGCTTGTACTGCTCCACCCGGTAGCCCATGAAGCGGGTCCGGCTCTCCGCGTCGCGGATCGCGACCAGCACCTTGCCGAAGCGGGACTGGGTCAGCGCGCGCACGCCGATGAAGGCGATGCAGAGCGCCAGGGCCGACAGGATGACCAGCGTGGCCCGCGTGCCATCGGCCTGCAGGTTGAAGCCCAGCACGTCCTTGAAGTCGGTCAGGCCGTTGTTGCCGCCGAACCCCATGTCGTTGCGGAAGAAGGCCAGCAGCAGGGCAAAGGTCAGCGCCTGGGTGATGATCGACAGGTAGACGCCCGTGACGCGCGAGCGGAAGGCCAGGTAGCCGAAGACCAGGGCCAGGATGCCCGGCACCAGGACGACCATCAGGCAGGCGAAAAGGAAGTTGTCGAAGCCCAGCCAATACCAGGGCAGTTCCTGCCAGTTCAGGAAGACCATGAAGTCGGGCAGGACCGGATTGCCATAGACGCCACGCGGCCCGATCTCGCGCATCAGGTGCATGCCGAAGGCATAGCCGCCCAGCGCGAAGAAGGCGCCATGGCCCAGGCTGAGGATGCCGACCTGGCCCCAGACCAGGTCGACCGAGAGCGCCAGCAGGGCATAGCACAGGTACTTGCCCGCCAGCGGCAGCATATAGGCCGGCACGTGCAGCGCCGAATCCGGCGGAAAGAGCAGGTTGCCCAGCGCCAGCAGGATGGAAAAGCCCATGACGACGACGACGAAGCCGAGCGTCAGGCGGTCCCTGAAGAGAAGCCGCATCATGATTCGACCGCCCGGCCCTTTTGCGGGAACAGCCCGCGCGGCCTTCGCTGGATGAAGAGGACAAGCAGGACCAGGACGATGATCTTGCCCAGGACGGCGCCGGCGAACGGCTCCAGGATCTTGTTCAGGACGCCCAGCGACAGCGCGCCGACCAGCGTGCCCCACAGGTTGCCGACGCCGCCGAACACCACGACCATGAAGCTGTCGATGATGTAGCCCTGGCCCAGGTTGGGGCTGACATTGTCGATCTGGCTGAGCGCCACGCCGGCAATGCCGGCGACGCCCGAGCCCAGACCGAAGGTCAGGCTGTCGACCCACGCGGTGCGGATGCCCATGGCGGCCGCCATGCGCCGGTTCTGGGTCACGGCGCGCATCTGCAGGCCAAAGGCGGTCCGCCGCAGGATCACCAGCAGCAGGACGAAGACGACGGCCGAAAAGACGATGATCCAGGTCCGGTTCCAGGTCAGCATCATGCCGCCCAGTTCATAGGAGCCGCTCATCCAGGACGGGTTGCCCACCTCGCGGTTGGTGGGGCCAAAGATCGTGCGCACGGCCTGCTGCAGGATCAGGCTGAGGCCGAAGGTCGCCAGCAGCGTCTCCAGCGGCCGGCCATAAAGGAACCGGATCACGCCACGCTCGATCGCCATGCCGACCAGCCCTGCGACGACGAAGGCGATGGGCAGGGCGATCGCCAGCGACCAGTCGAACAGCCCAGGCGCGTGATTGCGGATCACCTCCTGGACCATGAAGGTCACATAGGCGCCGATCATCACCATCTCGCCATGCGCCATGTTGATGACGCCCATCACGCCGAAGGTGATGGCAAGGCCGATCGCCGCCAGCAGCAACACGCTTCCCAGGCTGAGGCCGAAGAACGCGTTCTGGGCAATGGACCAGGCGGCCATGGCGCTGTCGATCCCGGCCACGGCCTCGTCCGCAGCCGCCGCGACCGCAGGCGACGGGTTGGGGATCGTCGCCAGCAGGCCGCGCGCATCGGCATTGGCCAGCGCGCGGATCTGCGGGATCGCCTCCAGCTTCTGGGTGTCGGTGCCGGTGTGCAGCAGGACGGCGGCGCGCGCCAGTTCAAGCGCCTGCTTCACCTGGCCGTCCTGCTCCTTCTCCAGCGCCGCCTCGACCAGGGGCAGGGAGGTCGGGTCGCGGCTGCGGAAGACGGACGTCGCGGCCTCCAGCCGCTTGGCCTTGTCGGGCGACAGCAGGGTGAGCTGGCCAAGTGCCGCGGACACGGCGCGGCGGATGCGGTTGTTGGCACGCACCGGCTTCAGGCCGGGCGGCGGACTGCCGGCAAAGGGCTGGCCGGTCGCGGCGTCGACCAGGTCGCCATTGGCAAGCTTGATCGCGGCACCCGCCGGACCCGCCTGCAGGCGATTGTCGGCCAGGGCTTCCAGGATCTCAATGCTGCGGCTGTCGCCGCTGGCGACGACCATCAGGATGCCGGCTTCGACATTGTCGGAACCGCCGGCTGCGAGTTTGGCAAAGGCCTCGTCCAGCGGGGCCGCGCGGGCTGCTCCGGTCCCGGCCGCGAGGACCAGCGCCAGGGCCAGAAGCGGGGCCAGCATCGGGGCAAGGAGCAGCGACGTCAGGATACGGGTCATCGCAC
This sequence comes from Zavarzinia sp. CC-PAN008, assembly GCF_051903925.1. GTDB lineage: Bacteria > Pseudomonadota > Alphaproteobacteria > Zavarziniales > Zavarziniaceae. Next base: position 3,573,049 of record NZ_CP173678.1, on the reverse strand, counting down.
CAGCGGTTCAGGGATCAGGAGTCGGATCGTGCGTTCGCGGGCGGGCCGTCGGGACGGCTGCCGGCAGGCGCGGGCAGGGGGCCTGGGGCACGCAGGCCGGGCACGAGGCCCGGCCTGCCGCTCTTCAGGGTACGCGCTGACGGGCTCAGGTCCCGCCGCACTTGCCCGTCTTGACGTTGAAGTTGCCGCACGACAGCGGCGCACGCCAATCGGAGATCAGGTCCTTGGACCCTTCGAGGAAGTCCGACCACTCGTCGCCCACGACCAGGCCCGGCGTCTGGGAGACGATCTCGAACTGGCCGTCCGCCTGGATCTCGCCGATCAGGACGGGCTTGGTGATGTGGTGGTTCGGCATCATCGCCGAGTAGCCGCCCGACAGGTTGGGGACGGAGACGCCGATCAGCGCGTCGATGACGGCTGTCGGGTCGGTCGTGCCGGCCTTCTCCACCGCCTTCACCCACATGTTGAAGCCGATGTAGTGGGCTTCCATGGGGTCGTTGGTGACGCGCTTGTCGTTCTTGATGAACGCCTTCCACGCGGCGATGAACGCCTCGTTGTCCTCGTTCTCGACCGACTGGAAGTAGTTCCAGGCGGCCAGGTGACCGACCAGCGGCGCGGTGTCCAGGCCGGCCAGCTCTTCCTCGCCGACCGAGAAGGCCACGACCGGGATGTCGGTCGCCTTGATGCCCTGGTTGGCCAGTTCCTTGTAGAACGGAACGTTGGCGTCGCCGTTGATGGTCGAGACGACGGCCGTCTTGCGGCCCGTGGAGCCGAACGCCTTGATCTCGGCCACGATGTTCTGCCAGTCGGCATGGCCGAACGGCGTGTAGTTGATCATGATGTCTTCCTGCTTCACGCCCTTGGCGAGCAGGTAGGCCTCAAGGATCTTGTTGGTCGTGCGCGGATAGACATAGTCGGTGCCGGCCAGGACCCAGCGCTCGACCTTCTCCTCGGCCATCAGGTAGTCGACCGCGGGGATCGCCTGCTGGTTCGGGGCAGCGCCCGTGTAGAAGATGTTCTTGGAGCTTTCCTCGCCCTCGTACTGGACGGGGTAGAACAGGATGCTGTTCAGCTCCTCGAACACCGGCAGGACCGACTTGCGGCTGACCGAGGTCCAGCAGCCGAACACCACGTCGACCTTGTCCTGCGCGATCAGCTGGCGGGCCTTTTCCGCGAACAGCGGCCAGTTCGACGCGGGGTCGACGACCACCGCCTCAAGCTGCTTGCCCAGCAGGCCGCCGCGCTTGTTCTGCTCCTCGATGAGCATCAGCATGACGTCCTTCAGGGTCGTCTCGCTGATGGCCATCGTGCCCGACAGCGAGTGCAGGATGCCGACCTTGATCGTGTCGGCGGCATGTGCGGCCGTCGCACCGGCCAGCATGGCGGCGCCCACGGCGGCCCCTGCCAGGCGTGCCATCCACGTTTGCTTCATTCTCGTGCCTCTCCCCAACGGCTCACCGCGTGCGCGCGGCCTGCGGCGTCCAACCGGCGCATGCTCCCCAGCGTGCGCCTGCAACGCACAGCAGGGGCAGCAAGGACCGTGCCACACCACAGCCAAGGCGAGCCGCGCGGGGTCAAATCTCGCTTTGCCCAAAATCTGGGCGGTGCGGGTGGTGGCGCCACAAAATTGGGCATGAACGCCGTTCCGGTGCGGATGGCTTCGCGCCAGGGTGGTCTAGAACACTGCTTCACCCTGGCTGCGTGGCGTGGTTGCACCCGGTCCAGCCGTTTGGCCACGCACGTGGGTCGCGCACCGCCCGACGGAGAATTGGCCGGCCGTGGCGGAGGTGCCTAGGATCGACGCAAGAACGATTGCAATTCCTGGGAGGACACATGAGCAGCAGCCAGACACCCGATTGGGGGCAAGTCTCGACCGAGCTGGAGCGGACCTTGCGCCTAAGGGCCATCCCCTTCGGCATGAAGCTGTTCCGCGACCGGGCGGAGATGGAGGCGATCCCCCGCATCCGGCGGCCGGAGTCCGTCCACACGCTCGACCAGGTCGTGGGGCAGGCGGCGCGCCTGGGCTGGACGGTCGGCATCACCGCCGACGACCTGGTGGGGGCCCAGTGCCGCGCGGTCGTCGGCCTGGGCCGGGCCAAGGACGCGGACTGGCAGTCGGGCCGCCAGATGGCCGGCGTCTGGTACGAGACGCCGACCGACTCGGCCGCGCACCAGGCGGCGATGACCTGTGTCCCCGATGGGCAGTTCGAGGCGCTGGCCGTCTCTCCCCTCGGCTCGGGGCGCCTGGGCACCCCGGACATCGCGCTGTTCTACGCAACGCCTGGCGCCATGATGTACTTCATCAACGGCCTGCAATGGTCGGGCTACAAGCGCTTCGACTGGAGCGTGGTGGGCGAGTCGGCCTGTGCCGATTCGTGGGGGCGGGCGCTGTCGACGGGGCAGCCGAGCCTGTCGATCCCGTGCTTTGCCGAGCGGCGCTATGGCGGGGTGCTGGATGACGAGATGCTGATGGCGCTGCCGCCGCTCGACATCCCCAAGGCGTTGGCCGGGATGGCGGCCCTGTCAAAGAACGGCCTGCGCTACCCGTTCCCGCAATATGGCATCCAGCAGGATGTGCGGGCCGGCATGGCGGTCAGCTACGCGCGCAGCTGAGCGCCGAGCGGCGGCCGCGGGCGGAAGACGCCGATCAGCGGCCGCTCGACCAAGTAGTAGCAGGCAATGCCCGCGGCGGCGGCCACGCCCAGGGCCAGCGGCACGTAGACGGCCCAGCCCAGCGCGCTGTCGAACAGGCCCAGCCGCTCCGCCGCCTGGCGCAGGGCCGAGAGCACGATGGCGTTGGTCAGGTAGATCGAATAGGACGCGTCGCCCAGCAGGTGCAGCACCGGCCGCTCGCGCAAGGGGCGGACGCGCTCGAGCGCGACGGCGCCCAGCACGATCGCGGCGGAGGGCAGGCCCACCGCAACCAGGCGTGGCAGCACGCCGGGGAAGAGCGCTACCAGCACGAAGCCGGCCGCGCCCGCCAGCATCAGCGCCCAGCCGACGCGGGCCGATACAGGCGGCAGCGCGGTCGCCCAGCGCCCGATCAGCACGCCCAGGGCGAATTCCAGAATGATCGGTGCCGTGTAGAAGTCCATGACCGAGCCCGGCGCCCAGGGCAGCAGGCCAAAGGCGGCGATGGCGACCAGGACCGCCACTGTTGCCTGTGCCCGGATCGCGACGGGCAGCAGCAGCATGGCGCCGAACAGGGCATAGAACGCCATTTCGTAGTTGAGGGTCCAGCCGGCATTGACCACCGGCTCGAACGTCCCCTTGACCGGATGGGGGGCGGGGATGAACAGGAACGACTTGATCGCGTGCCCAAGGTCGTAGTGGTTGTTCTTCACCACCTGGGGCAGGACGATCATCACGCCCACCATGAAGGCGGTGACCAGCCAGTACAGCGGCACGATGCGGGCCAGTCGCTTGGCATAGAAGTGCCGGGTCCCGCCCTGCTGCCGGCAGGTCGTGATCCACATGATGAAGCCGCTGATGACGAAGAAGACATCCACGCCATAGGCGAGCACTTCATAGTGCGCGTAGTAGCCTTCGAGCGGATCGAAGTGCAGGGCGACGTGGAACAGGACCACCGCCATGGCGGCCAGCGCACGCAGGTACTGGATGGAGAGGGCGGTCTGCACGGGCCCGATCAGATCCGCAAAGGGTTAAGCAACCATGCGCAACGGAGTCCGCTCCCCCGCCGGATGGCGGGGGAGCGGGGGCCGATCAGAGACGCTCGATGATCGTGACGTTGGCGAGGCCACCGCCTTCGCACATCGTCTGCAGGCCAAAGCGCTTGCCGCGGGCGTGCAGGGCATGGACCAGCGTCGCCATCAGCTTGGTGCCGGAGCCGCCCAGCGGGTGGCCCAGCGCGATCGCGCCGCCATTGACGTTCAGCCGCTCCGGGTCCGCACCCGTCTGCTGCAGCCAGGCCGCGGGAACGGAGGCGAAGGCCTCGTTCACCTCGAACAGGTCGATGTCGTCGATCTTCATGCCGGCCTTTTCCAGCGCCCGCTTGGTCGCCGGGATCGGGGCTTCCAGCATGATCACCGGATCGGCGCCGATCACGGTCATGTGGTGGACGCGGGCCAGCGGCTTCAGGCCCAGGGCCTTCAGCGCCTTCTCGTTCACGATGAGCGTCGCGGAGGAGCCGTCGCAGATCTGGCTGGAGGTGGCGGCCGTCAGACGGCCATCCTCGGCCAGCAGCTTGACGCCCTTGATGCCGTCCAGGCTGGCGTCGAAGCGGATGCCCTCGTCGACCGTGTGCTGCTCCTTCTTGCCGTCATGGGTCGTAATCTCGACCGGGACGATCTCGTTCTTGAAGGCGCCGCCCTGGGTCGCCGCGATCGCCTTGCGATGGCTGTTGTAGGCGAACTCGTCCAGCTGGTCCTTGGTCAGGCCGTACTTCTTGGCGATCATCTCGGCGCCGGTGAACTGGCTGAACTGGATGCCGGGATACCGCTCTTCCATGTGCGGGCCCTTGTACGTGCCGAAGCCGTTCTTGGCCGGCAGCACGGCGGCCAGGCCCATCGGCACGCGGCTCATGCTCTCGACACCGCCGGCCAGGACGACGTCCATGGCGCCCGACATCACCGCCTGGGCCGCGAAGTGCAGGGCCTGCTGCGACGAGCCGCACTGACGGTCGACGGAGGTCGCCGGCACGCTCTCAGGCAGCTTGGACGACAGCACCGCGTTGCGCGCGATGTTGACCGACTGCTCGCCGGCCTGGCCGACGCAGCCAAAGATCACGTCGTCGATCACGGCGGGGTCGATGCCCGTGCGGTCCACGATGGCGTCGATCGCCGCACCGCCCAGGTCGGCCGGATGCCAGCCGCTGAGACGGCCGCCCTTGCGCCCGCCGGCGGTGCGCACTGCTGCGACGATATAGGCTTCAGCCATTCTCGATCCTCCCAAGGGCGCCGGCGATCAGCTGCCGGGCGCGTGCCTCATAGTCGCGTGGCAGAAAGCATGGGCGGGGGACCGACTGCAAGTCCTGCAACGACCGCGTGACGCATTGGCGGCGCTGAACGCCGATCAGCCGCCGCTGCGATGGACAAGGGCTGGCCGCGCCCTGAACATGCGCGCCGGAACATGGATACCGGACGCCGATCCGGAACGGGAGGACAAGACCATGACGCTGGTGCTGCGCCACGACCAGGACGGGATCGCCACGCTGACCCTGAACCGGCCCGACAAGCTGAACGCCCTGACGGTCGCCCTGTTCGAGGAATTGCGCGCCCATGTCGAGACGCTGGCGACCCAGACCGAGACGGTCGGCGTCGTCTTGCTCAAGGGGGCGGGCAAGTGCTTCTCGGCCGGCAATGATCTGGGGGCCATCGCGGCGGGCGACCGGCCGCGCGATCCGCGCCTGCAGGGCACCACGATCGAGAAGCTGGCGAACCTGCCGCAGCCGGTGATCGTCGGCGTCCACGGGCATTGCTATACGGGTGGCCTGGAACTGGCGCTGGCCGCCGACATCCTGGTCGCGGCCGAGTCGGCCAAGTTCGCCGACACCCATGGCAAGTGGGCCCTGACGCCCGTCTGGGGCATGAGCCAGCGCCTGCCGCGTCGCGTCGGCCCGTACAAGGCGCGCGAGATGATGCTGACCAGCCGGACCTATTCCGGCCGCCAGGCCGAGGCGATGGGCCTGGCCAATGTCTGCGTGGCCGACGATGCGTTCGAGGCGGAGATCGACAGCCTGGCTCGCACCATGGTGGCCAATTCATGGTTCAGCCTGCGCGCCAACAAGCGCCTGCTGATCGCGACCGACGGCATGACCCTGGGCGAGGGCCTCTCCTGGGAGGTGCACCGGACGGAGGGTCTGGGTCCCGACGCGGCCGAGCGCATCGCGGGCTTTGGCAACAAGACCGCCAAGGTGGGGTGAAGGCCCCGGGCGGCCCTGACACTGTTCACTGCGCGACACATCTGCGACCATCAGGTTGCGGGTGAGTCGCGAAGGGAGAGCGCCATGGCGCACAAGTTCGAGCTCTACAAGGACAAGAAGGGCGAGTACCGCGTTCGCTTCAAGTACAACTCTGAAGTGATGTTCGCAACCGAGGGCTATGCCAGCAAGGCATCCGCCCTCAAGGCCATCGAGTCGATCAAGAAGAACGGCCCCGGCGCGGCCATCGAGGACACAACCACGGCCGCCGCCGACACCGCGAAGGCCTGACGACTCCACGTCCGCGCATCCCCGCAATGCGGGGCTCCACGGGCGACAAGGGTAAAGCCGGTTGCGCTGGATGCCGGTGTTCGAGCCCGTGAAGGAATGCGCCGGCATCCTTCGAGACGGCGCTCCGCGCCTCCTCAGGATGACGACCGCTGGAGGATTTTCCCAACCACGCAACGGCGTCATGCTGAGGAGCGGCGCGGTATGCGACGCGTCTCGAAGCATCTGCCGACCCGTCGACAGGCCTTCGCGGGAATACGCGGATCCCGTCGTCTCTCCTAGACCCCGAAGAAGTTCAACTCGACCATGACGGCGTTGGGGTCGGTCAGGAAGATCTGGCGGATCGGCGCGCCGGGCACGGCCTGCCGGCGATAGGTGATGCCAAGCTGGTCCAGGTGGGCGCAGGTGCCGTCGAAATCCTCAGCCGTGAAGGCGACGTGGTCGAAGTTCCCGGTCGACTCGCGGTCCGGCCCACCGCCCAGGTTGTTGGCGTGCGGGACCAGGTGGATCGCCGCCTGCTCCCCGCAATACATCCAGTAGCCGGGAAAGGGCAGAGGCGGCCGCGGCCCGGTTTCCAGACCCAGGACCTGCCGGTAGAAGTCGCGCGTCGCCTCAAGATCGGCGGTGGCGATCGTGACGTGGTTGAGTTGTTTCAGTGCCATGGCATCCTCCCCGGCCAGTATACAGAAAATGGAGGAACGCCATGGACCTGGCCAAGCCGCGCATCGATGTCGGCCTGTTCACGACGAACATCGAGCCGCTGCTCGACTTCTGGCAGAACCGCGCCGGCGTCCCGTTCGACCACATCCTGCCGATGGGCAATGGCCTGTTCCAGCACCGGCACGACCTGCTGGGCTCGGTGCTCAAGGTCAACCATGCCAAGGGCGGGCTGCAACCCCTGCCGCCCTCCGGCTATGCGCGCCTGCTGATCGCCCGCGAAGGCCAGGCGGTGGTCGAGGACCTGGCCGATCCCGACGGCAATGCCGTGTCCCTGGTGCCGCCGGGCACGCGCGGCGTGGAGCGGATCGGCGTCGTGGTCAAGGTGGCGGACGTCGCTGCCCAGGAGCGCTTCTACGCCCAGGCGCTGGGCCTGGAGCGCACGGCGCATGGCGGCTTCCGCATCGGCGACAGCGTCCTGCTGGTCGAGAATGGCGGGCCCACCAATCCGGGCTCCGCCCTGGAGGGGCCGGGCTGGCGCTACATCACGGTCCAGGTCATGCGCTGCGACGTGGAGCATGCCAAGGCCCTGGCCGGAGGGGGCGAGGAGGCGATGGCTCCTGTGACGCTGGGCAAGATTGCCCGCATCTCCATGATCCGGGACCCGCACGGCAACTGGATCGAACTGTCCCAGCGCGCCAACCTGACCGGATCGCTGGAGCCCTGAGCCGCGCTTCGTGCGATAGAGGGGGCATGCACCTGCTTCTCCTTGCGGTCCTGCTCGCCTTCCTGCCGCTGTCGTGGCCGGCGTCCGCGTCCGAGCCGGTCATTGGCATCGCCCTGGATGGCGGAGCGGCCGGGCCGCTGGAGGTGGGGCAGGTGCTGCTGCCGGAGGGGGAGGACGCCGTCGCGTTCCGGCTGCTGGACGACAGCCTGGTCCGGCTGCGGGGCGGAACGGTGCTGACGCTGGAGCGGCTGGACCTGCCCCAGGGGCGGCAGTCCCGCCTCGGGCTTGGCCTGGAACAGGGGACGGTCGCGCTGGTGCCCGATCCGGCCTGGACGTCGGAGGTCCGCGTCGCGACGCCGTGGGGGGAAATCGTGCTGCGTGATGCGGTCGCCCAGGTTGCGTTCGACGCCCAGGCGGGGCTCTCCCTGACCCTGTGCCAGGGCAGCGCCGCCCTGAGCGCGACAGATGGGACAGCTGTACATTCCGACGGGGAACGGACGTCGCCTGGCCGGATCCTGCTGCCGCGCGGGGGCAGCCATCTGGTTCAGGCGGACCTCGACCCGGCGGCGCGCGCGCTGTGCCAGGACCTGGAAAGCCAGGATGCGCGCGGCCTGACCGCCGTCGCGGCCCTGCGCCGTGCGGTCCTGGCGGCCCCGGTCCAGGCCGAAGGGCCAGAGGGAGCGCCGGTCGTCGGCGCAGGCACGGCGCGGGTCCTCCGCCCCCTGGTCGATGGCCTGTCCGGGGGCAGCGACCGGGAGACGACGCCGTCGGTCACGACCCTGACCGCCACCCCAGCCACCCGGCCCTGAACGCGCGTGGCGCGGCGCCTCAGTCGTAGGTGACGGGGATCGTGTCCCAGCCTTCCGTGTGCTTGGCCCAGTAGACCTCCTTCAGGCGGGCCGTGACGGGGCCGGGGCGGTCGTTCGACTTGATCCGGCCGTCGACGCGGGAGACGGGCATGACGCCGCCGGCGGTCGTGGAGAAGAAGACCTCGTCCGCGTCGCGCAGCTCGTCCGCGGTAATGCGGCCGATCTTCTTCGGGATGCCCAGCATGTCGCAGAGGTCGAGCACGCTCTGCCGGGTGATCCCCTCCAGCGCGCCGCGGTCGGGCGTCACCACCGTGCCGTCGATCACGGCAAAGACGTTGAAGCCCGGCCCCTCGGTCACATAGCCCTCGCCATCCAGCAGGATGACATGGTCGGCGCCGGCACTTTCCGGCTCGAACTGCGCGCGCGTGAAGTCGCCCCAGTGATAGTTCTTGAAGACCGGATTGACGGACTGGTCCGAGATCCGGGGCGTCTTCGCGATCACGGCGTGGGAGCCGCGCTCCTGCACCTCCGGCGTCATCACCCAGACCCAGGGAATGGCGTAGCAGATCAGGCGGTTGACAGCGTTCTTCGGATGCCGCGGCAGGCCCGGCGGCACCTTGCCCCGGGTCATGACCATGGCGACATAGGCATCGCGCAGGCCTGTCAGGCGCACGCACTCGTGCAGGATCGCCTTCAGCCCCTCGGCCTCCACCGGCAAGGTCATGTTCAGGCCGGCGACGGACGCCTGGAACCGGGTGATGTGATGGTCCAGGCGGAAGAAGTGCCCGCCCCAGACGTGCGCCACGTCATAGGTGACGTCAGAGCGGGTGAAGCCCATGTCGAGGACCGAAACGGTGCACTCCGCGATCGGCACGAACCGGCCGTCGGCATAGCCGGCGCCATCCGGCCAGGTCCCCGTCTTCAGGTTGCGGTCGATCGCCTGATAGGTCATGCCGGTTCTCCGCTGCGCGCTGTATGCAGAGGATAGACCTGCTTCCGCGGGGGCGTACAGAGCCGGCTCCGCGATATCGGGCGGTGAACGGCGTGAACCGTCAGGACGTGGGTGCGTCCTGCTTCAGGCACGTGTAGTAGCGCGCCTGCCATTGCGCATCGCGGTCCGCCCATTCGTAGAAGGCGCTGCGGGTCGGCTGGGTCAGGTCCGGGCCGGGCAGGTCGGCCGGCTGCCCCAGCAGCGTGCGCCCGTCATTGCCGCTGGCCCAGGCCTGGTCCGCCGCCCGCGCGCAGGCCGCCTCCCGCGCCGCCTGCGCATCGACCGGCCCACCGCCCCCGGCCAGCGTGGTGCAGGCCGAGAGGGCGAGGGGGACAAGGAGCAGGAAGACGCGCATCGCCGCAGGATAGGATGGCATCACGACCCGGTATAGACGGCGCTGCGCACCGGCCTGGGCTCGATGAAGCCCAGGGCGGGGTAGGGGGCGCCATAGGCGCCGGTGCCGGGGTTGAAGAAGCGCACGCTCGTCCAGTCGCCGCGGGTGGAGACGTCGATCACGCCCATGCCTGTATGGACGTTGTCATCCGCCCCCTCGGTCCCCCAGTTGGCGTGGTCGACCAGGATGTGGCGGCGGTCCGCCACGCCGGAGACGAAGGCGAGGTGGCCGCGCGACAGGCGCTGGCTGCGCGCCAGGACCAGCACGCTGCCGACGCGGGCGCTGGACGAACGCTGGTAGCGGCCCGCCGCCTGGTCCCACCAGGTCCAGGCGTCGCCGCGGATCGCGATGCCGGAGCGGTCGCGCGCATAGGGAACGCACTGCTCGTAAGTCGGCCCGCCCGAGATCGTCGAGCAGCCGGCCACGACCAGCGCCGCCAGGACAAGGACGAGTGTGCGCATTGCGTCCCACTTCTGCACCCAATTCGGAACAGGAGAATCCGGTACCGACGATCGCGTCAAGAGCTTTTTGGGGTCAGTGGGTTGCAGGTGATTTCTGCGCTAACATATGAACTAGCCCAGCCTCTGCACCTCGTCCTGAGGTGCGAGCGGAGCGAGCCTCGAAGGATGGGCCGCGAGCGCTGGCGGCCGATCTTTCGGGGCCCCTGCGGGGCACTTCAGGATGAGGTCGGATTGGGTGAGGACAGTTGCTCCGCCGTCGGGGCGAACCAGGACTGGAAACTGTCGTGGAGGGCGACGACAGGGCCGAGGGAGCGGTCCAGGCCCTGGCCGACCAGGGTGCGCAAGGGTGGATCGGGGTTCAGGGCTGCGGCGACGATCGCGTCGGCGACGGGTTCCGGGTCCGGGCCTTCGTCGATGTCGCGGATATGGCGGGCGCACTGCTCGGCGGCATAGGCGCTGTAGCCATAAGTCTCGCGCGGAAGGATGCCCTTCTGCGTCATGGCGGTGCGGAAGGTGCCGGGGGCAACCGTGACGATCCGGACGCCAAAGGGCTTCACCTCGTTCGCCATGGCGGCGGAGAGGGCGTCGGCCGCGTGCTTGCTGGCCGTGTACATCGCCATGTGCGGGACGGCGACGAAAGAGCCGCCAGAGGTGACGTTCACGATGCGGCCGCCGCCGCGCGCCCGCATGCCGGGAAGGACGGCCTGCATCACGCGCAAGGGGCCGAGCACGTTAGTGTCCAGGATCGCCTGCGCATCCTCGATCCGGCAGAGCTCGGCGGGCGCGATCAGGTGCAGGCCCGCATTGTTGATGGCGATGTCGAGCGGGCCAAGGCACCCCTCGATCTCCTGCACTGCGGCCCGGACCGAGGTTTCGTCCCGCACGTCCATGCGAAAGCGCTCGATGGGCAGGCTGTCGCGGGCGGCGGCGTCCCACAGGGCTTGCGCCCGGCCGAAATCGCGGACGCAGGCGGCGACGGTCACGCCGCGCCGCGCCAGGGCCAGGGCCGCCCGCTCGCCAAAGCCGGAGGCGCAGCCGGTGATGAGGGCGAGCGTCATCAGGTTCCCCTTCGCGCGCGATTGACCGCCTCGGTCCAGGCGGCGGTGTTGCCTTCCTCGCGCACCACCTCCAGCGCCAGGTGGCTGATGCGCCAGCCGTCGGCCGTGCGGCGGAAGCTGTTGCGATAGACGCCGAACATGGTGTAGCGCGCCTGGCCCCGCATGCCCGACAGCCAGTGCTCGGCCCGCATCGGGGCGCGGCAGGTGGCCGTGTCGCCGTCCAGGACGATCTGGATGTTGCTGATCATGTGCTGGGTCGCGTCGAACTGGCCGATCACGGCACGCGCCCCGCCGACGTGCTGGGCGCGGGGCAGGGTGGCCGGCGACAGGGTCGGGTCCATGCGGCTGAAGTCGGTGGACAAGGGATCGTCGAACAGCGTGGCGAAGCCGTCCCAGTCGCGCTCGTCCACGCAGGCGCCATAGCGGTCCATCAGGCTGCGGATCGCGGCCTCGTCCTCCCAGCGGCTCATTCCGCGGCCTCCGCCTGGGGGATGGCCTGGACCGTGACGGGCAGGCCGTCGATCAGGCACATGCCGGACACCTGTTCCCAGTCGCGGGGGTCACTGGAGGCGAGCAGGTTGATGTTGGCGCCGCCTTGCGCGTTGGCAAATGCCCAGCCGCCCTTGTGGCCCCAGCCATGGGGATAGTTGACGGAGCCGCGCACCACGTCGTCCGTCACCTCCACGTGTACGTCCAGGCTGGCAATGTCGGTCGCGATGCGGACCAAGTGGCCATCCTGGATCTGCCGGTCGCGGGCATCGTCGGGATGCATCTGGAGCGTCGGGCGGTCGGAGCGGACCAGCGCCTCGCTATTATGCATCCACGAGTTCATGGAGCGCAGCTTGCGCCGGCCGAACAGCTTCAGGCGGGTGTCCCGCGGCGCTGTGGCGCTGGCCTTGAGTCGGTCGATCTCGTTCGCCACCAGGTCATGCCACAGGCGGGGCCGCCGGTCGGGATAGGTCACGCGGTCCCACGAGCCTTCGGCATCGACGTTGGACGCCAACTGGCGCCCGCTGGGGAATTCCTGGCGCAGGCGCTCGATGCTCAGGCCCTCGGGCCGGGCGCCATACTGGTCGCCGAACGGCCCCTTGCGCAGCAGGGCGTCGACCGCGTGCATGTGGTCCGGACGCTCCACCCCCTCGGCCGTCCCGGCAAAGGGGCTGGCCTTGCCCAGGCGTTCCAGGATCGCGTCATAGATCGCGAATTCGTGCCGCGCCTGGCCCAGCGGCGGGATCACCGGATCGGTGTACTGCACCCAGGGGCGCGGTGCGTTCGGCACCCACAGGTCGTTCATGTCGGCGCGTTCGTAGAACGTCGTCGTCGGCAGGATGTAGTCGGCGTGGCGCGTCGATTCGGTGACGTAGAAGTCCAGCGCCACGAACAGGTCCAGGTCCTCCAGCGCCGCCTCGATCTCGTCGCCGCGGGGATAGGCCATGACCGGGTTCCCACCGTCCAGGAACAGCGCACGGATCTGGCCGGGGCCGGGGGTCAGGATCTCCTTGGCCAGGCCGCCGCCCGGCTTGATCGCGGCGATCAGGGGCAGGTCGCCAATGCGCGAGCGCCGGCTGCCATAGGGCACGGGGAAGGGCGCGGGCTCGCCCTGGAACGGCGAGCGGCCGATCACCCAGCCGCCCGGCCTGCCGAAATTGCCGGTCACCAGGTTCAGCGACTCGATGAACATGTTGATCAGCGAGGGGAACGTGCCGCGATTGGTGCCGACCCGGCCATAGACGGCGGCGGCCTTCGCCGTGGCCAAGCGCCGGGCCAGCGTGCGGATCTGTTCGACCGTCACGCCGCAGGTTCGCGATGCGGTCTCCAGGCACAGGTCGGACAGGGCGTCGCGCAGGTCGCGCCAGCCCTCCAGCCGGGCATCCAGGGCAGCCTCGTCCACCAGGTTCTCGGCGAACAGGGTCTTCAGGATGCCGCCCAGCAGCCAGGCATCGCTGTCCGGCGTCACGGGCAGGTGCTCGAAGCGCTTCGCCGTTTCCGTCCGTCGGGGATCGACCACGACCACGCCGCCGCGCGCCGCGATGTCCTCCAGCCGCTTCAGGGCCCGCGGCTCGCAGATCAGCGACATGTGCGACATCATGGGGTTGGCCCCCAGCATCAGCAGAAAGTCGCAACGCTCGATATCGGGGAAGGTCAGGCGCGTCGGGTGGCCATAGACCAGTTCGCAGGCGACGTGCTTCGCCCCCGTGTCGACATGCAGCGCGTTGTAGTTCTGGGTCGAGCCCAAAGCGTGGAGGAACGCGCCGCCATAGGCATAGTGCAGCGTCGCGAACGACGCGGGATTGCCGATATACCCCGCCACCCCGTCGCCACCATGGCGGGCGATGATCGACTCCAGCCGGGCGGCGATGTCGTCCAGTGCCTCGTCCCACGACACCGGCTTGAACTGCCCGGCGGCACCGCTGCGCTTCATCGGTTGCAGGATGCGGTCCGGGTCATAGGTCACGTTGACCATGCCCGGGCCCTTCACGCACAGGTGCCCCTGCGAGATCGGATGGGCGCGGTCAGGCCCCACCTTGGTGATGGTGCCGTCCTTGACCTCGGCGATCATGCCGCACAGTGCCTCGCACAGGCGGCAATAGGTGATGTGCGGGCCATCCGCGCCGGGCTGTGGGGGGCTGTCCGGTTGGCGGGGCGGGGCCACCTGTGACATTGCGAATCCTCCTGCCGGCCTCTGCCGGGCCGGTCCGGGGGACTCTAATCCGTTTCAGGAAGAAGGGCCAATTCCCCAGCGGGCGGGGCCGGGGCGCCCGCCTGGCAGCCTGTGCCAGGCGGGCGTAGAGTCGATTGGCCCGCCGGTCAGCGCCAGGGCTCGACCAGGATCTTCACGTGCTTCTCAGGATTGCCCAGGTCGGTGAAGGCCTGCTTTACGCCGTCGACGCCGACCTTGGCCGTCACCATCGGGCTACCGTCGATCTTGCCTTCCGCCAGGTAGTGCAGGGTCTGGGCGAACTCGTCCGGCGTATAGCCCAGGACGAACTGCAGGTTCAGCTCCTTGTTGATCGCGAAGAACGGCTCGATCCGGTCGACCTCCATGCAGACGCCGACGACGACGATGCGCGTACCGCGCTGGGCGCCCTCGAACATCTTCTGGATGACGCCGGGCACGCCCACGCATTCGAAGAAGACGCCCTGCTTCAGCTGCGGACCGACGCCCAGGATGTTGAGCGGATTGCCGGCGTCATAGCCTTCGGGTGCTGCCGCATCCAGGAACGACTTGTAGGGGGACGTGGTGGCCGGGTCGACGACGATGTCGGCGCCCATGATCTCGGCCAGCTTGCGCCGCGCGGGGGAGAAGTCGGCGGCGATGATCGGGCGCACGTCCTTCAGCTTCAGCGCGGCGATGACGGCCAGGCCCACGGGACCGCAGCCGATCACCACGGGCACTTCGTCGCCCTTCAGGTTGGCCTTCTGCACCGCGTGCCAGCCCACGGCCATCGGTTCGGTAAGCGCCGCCTGGTCGGTCGGCAGGCCGTTCGGAACGGGCAGCAGCAGCGCCTCGTTCAGGACCATCTGCTCGCCATAGCCGCCCGGTGCCGCATTGGCATAGCCGACGGTCTGCATCCCGGCGGCGGTGAAGCTGATCGGCACGGAACAGACGCGGGTGCCGACCGCCAGCTTGCGCCCCGTGTTCGGACCGTAGTCCAGGATCTCGGCACAGAACTCGTGGCCGAAGACGATGTCTCCGGACAGATCCATCAGGTTCTTGCCGCCTTGGCGCTCGATTGCCTCGACCATCTTGGGCGCATGGTGGAAGGCATGCAGGTCCGAGCCGCAGATGCCACAGGCCAGGGTCTTGACCAGCACCTGTCCATCGGCCGGCTTCGGCTCCGGCACCTGGTCGACGACGAGGTCGCCCTTGCGATAGACGGCTGCGCGCATGCTTGTGTCCCCCTCAACCCTGGTCGCTTCTGCGGCGGGACCCTAGCCGCATTGCCGCGCCCAAGGCCAGCGCGATTTGAAGCAGGGGCATCCCATGTTGCGCCGCAACAGAATGACGTTTTGAATGGTCGGTACGGCTTCCCTCACGCGACCTGGAAGCCATGAGCAAGGGGATCGCGGGGATCGACGACGATCGTGTTGTAGCCCGTCACGCGGGCCCAGCCGGCGATGCTCGGCCGGATCGCCGCGCGGCCACCGACCATCGCCGCACCCTCCACGCGGCAGTCGAACATCGTCCCGATGATGCTCTCGTGGATGAAGTCGTCACCGACACCAAGTCGGCCCCGGGCGACCAGTTGCGCCATGCGGGCGGACGAGCCGGTGCCGCAGGGCGAGCGGTCGATCGCCTTGTCGCCATAGAACACCGCGTTGCGGGCGTGCGCTCGCGCCGCCTTGGGCCGGTCGCACCATTGGACGTGGGTGACGCCGCCGATGCGCGGGTCTTCGGGATGGGCGGGGGCCACGGCCGCCTGCGCCGCCTGCCGCACCAGCGGGCTGAGCCGCACGAGGTCGCCGGCAGACAGGCTGTCGAGGCCAGGAAAGTTCGGCTGCGGCTCGACGATCGCGTAGTAGTTGCCGCCATAGGCGACGTCGAGGACGAGCTCGCCCAGGCCCGGCACGTCCACCCTCACGTCGGCGGCGTGAAGATAGGCGGGCACGTTGAACAGGCGCACCTGCTCCACGAAGCGCCCCTCCTGCCGGTATTCGATGGCCACGCGGCCGGCCGGGGCCTCGATCGCCAGGCGGCCCTCCTCGCGCGGCGTGACCAGGCCTTCCTCGATGGCGACGGTCACGGTGCCGATCGTGCCGTGGCCGCACATGGGCAGGCAGCCCGACACCTCGATGAAGAGGAGGCCGATGTCGCAATCGTCCCGCGTCGGGGGATAGAGGATGCTGCCCGACATCACGTCGTGCCCGCGCGGCTCGAACATCAGCGCGCGGCGGACCCAGTCATGGTGCCGGCGGAACAGCTCCCGCTTCTCGGCCATCGGGACGTGGGGCAGGACGGGGCCGCCGCCCGCAACGACACGCACCGGGTTGCCGCAGGTATGCGCGTCGATGCAGGAATAGACGTGGCGCTGGCCCTGCGCCCGCAGCGCCAGGGCTGCGAGATCCACTTCAGGCGGCCTTCAGGATGAAGTCCGCGGCCCGGGCGCCGATCATGATCGACGGTGCGTTGGTGTTGCCGCCGATCAGCTTGGGCATGACCGAGGCATCGGCCACGCGCAGGCCCTCCAGCCCCACGACCTTAAGCTCCGGCGTCACGACCGCCATGGGGTCGGTGCCCATCTTGGCCGTGCCCACGGGGTGGAAGACGGTGCTCGCGGTCTGGCGGATGAACTCCATGATCTGCTCGTCCGTCTGGACATGGGCGCCGGGCAGCATCTCTGTCCCGCGATAATTGTCGAAGATCGGGCTGGCCAGGATCTGACGCGCCGACTTCACCCCCTCGATCAGGACGCGCGCGTCCTCCTCGTGCTCCAGGAAGTTGTAGTCGATCGCCAGTTCGCCAGACTTGTCCAGCCACATGGAGCCGATGCTCTTGGGCCGCAGGACGCAGACGTTGATCGAATAGCCGTGCCCGAACTCGAACGTGCGGCCGCGATGACTGCGGATCGAGGGCACGAAATGGTACTGGATGTCAGGGATCTGGTTGGCATAGCGGGTCCGCGCAAAGCCGCCCGCCTCGACATAGTTGGTGGTGAAGAAGCCCTTGCGCTTCCACAGGTACTCGAAGGGGGCGGCGATCACCTTGGGCAGGTTGCCCCAGGAAATGCCGACCGTGTCGTGGCCGTGGGCCTGGACGGTCACGATCGCGTTGATGTGCTCCTGCAGGTTCTTGCCGACACCCGGCAGGTCGTGGCGCACGGTGACGCCTGCGGCCTGAAGTTCCGCCGCGGGGCCGATGCCCGAGGCGAGGAGGATGTGCGGGGAGCCGATGGCGCCCGCCGCCAGGATCACCTCCCTGCGCGCGACAACCTCGCGGTCGCCGCCGGC
The DNA here is from genome assembly GCF_051903925.1 of Zavarzinia sp. CC-PAN008. Taxonomy (GTDB): domain Bacteria; phylum Pseudomonadota; class Alphaproteobacteria; order Zavarziniales; family Zavarziniaceae. The sequence continues at coordinate 3,555,837 of NZ_CP173678.1, read as the reverse complement.
CTGGCGTACCGCGATGCCGGTGACGCGGCTGCCTTCCATGGTCAGCGCCAGCGCCTGGGTCTCGGTCATGATCGTCAGGTTGGGACGATCCTTCACCGGGTGCAGGAAGGCGCGGTAGGCGGAATAGCGCTGCCCGTTGTGCTGCGTGACGTCATAGACGCCGACGCCTTCCTGCTCGACCCCGTTGAAGTCGCGGTTCGACGTCTGACCCTGGCCGATCGCCGCCTGCACGAACATCTGGGAGAAGCGGCTGGGATCGCGCGGCTGGCTCACCACCAGTTCGCCGGAGAAGCCGTGCAGGTCCGGGTTCTGGCCCAGCAGGTTGCGCTCGGTCGACTTGAAATATGGCAGGACGTCGGCCCAGCCCCAGCCGGGGCAGCCCAGCTCCACCCACTCGTCATAGTCGTTGGGATGGCCGCGGATGTAGATCATGCTGTTGACCGAGGAACAGCCGCCCAGGACGCGGCCGCGGTTCAGCGTGATGACGCGGTTGTTCAGCCGGGCCTGCGGCACCGACTTGAACTGGTAGTCATAGACGGCGGAATTATAGAGCGTGACGATGCCGGCCGGCACCTGGATGCGCGGATTGGCGTCCGAGCCGCCGCCCTCGATCAGGCAGACGGTATGGCGCGGATCGGCGCTGAGGCGGGCGGCCAGCGCGCAGCCGGCGGAGCCGCCGCCCACGACCACGTAGTCATAGACCAGACCATAAGCCAGACCTGTCGTCACGCTGTGCCCCGCTGCCGTTGACCTGCGGCGAAGCACACCATGACCACGGTGCGCAGCACAATGGGTGTGGGTGCTGCGGCGGCCCGCCTACTCCGCGGCGCTGGCGGCGACGCCGATCGCGCCGCTGAACAGGTCGGGCGTGGTGAAGGGCAGGGCGCAGTCGAACAGGGCGCGCAGGCGCGGCTGCGGCTCAGCCGCCAGGAAGCTCAGCATGGCTTCGTCCAGCACCAGGAAGCGTTCGTCGTGCAGGCTGGCCTGGGCCGCGATCCGGCGCCATTGCCGTGGCGTCAGGCAGCCGAAGAACAGGGCGATGACGGGATCGCCGTCGCCCATGCGGCGGATCGCCTCCACGATGCCGTCGGGGGAGCGGCGCTGCCACAGAACGGCCAGCCGATAGCGGCCCTGCGCCCGGCTGCCGAACGCGTCGACGCCGCGTGTGTCGCGGTCGGGCACGGGCGCGGTCTTCAGGTCCCATTCCCCGTCCTGGCTGATGCGCCGGCGCTTGCCCCCCGACAGGCGCGGGTTGACGAAGCCCAGGCCCTGCAGCAGCGCGGTCAGGTCGCTGGTGACGCCTTCGCCCATTTCCGACGCACTGAGCCACAGTTCCAGCAGTTCGAGCGCGTCGGAGCGGCGCTCCGGCGGCAGCGCCTCCAGGTCCAGGGGCCCGGCGGCATGGCCCAGGGCCAGGGAATCCACCATCCAGCGGAAGCCCATGATGTTGCTGCGCGGATTGTCCGGCGTCAGGACCGGGCCCAGACCCTCGGCAAAGCCGGGGAAGAAGCGATCGAATGCCCCCAGGGATGGCGGCACCTCTGCCACGGCCGCAGCGGCGGGCAGCGCCTTGCCCCGGTCGGCGCGACCGAACAGGTCCTCGGCCAGGGTCAGGTGGCCCTGGCCCACGGCGGCCTGGATCCGGCGAAAGGCCTCGGGCTCCCGGCGCTCAAGGTCGCTCTCGCGCACCCGCTCGGCCAGGCCGCCCGCCCGTTCGCGTCGCGCGGTCATCAGCCGCTCTGCGATGGCGACCAGCTGCTGCTCGGCGGTGGGAAAGTCCACCACCTCCGCCGGCACAAGGGCGCGGATCTGCCCGTGCATCTGCTGCGCCTCGCCATCGGAGATGAGGCGCTGCGCCTTGGCCGCATCGATCTGGTCGGCCAGGCCGGTCAGCAACTCGTCGAGCTCCGCCGCGCAGGCCTCGATGCCGTCCTGCCGCTCCTCGGCCAGCGCCTCGATCTGGTCGGCGCGCATGAGGCCGCATGCCCCGCACCAGTCCAGGACATGCTGCGTGCCGACATGGTCGCCCAGCTCCGCCCGGGCGCGGAACACCTCGGGCCATTCGGGCACCGGCTGCTCGGCCAGCTGCAGCAGCTGGTCGGGCGTGTTGTTCTCGCGCGGGGTGAACGACCAGTCGGGCCCCAGGCGGAATTCCTCCTGGATCAGCAGGTCGCCGTTCAGCGCCATGGTCAGGCTGGAGGGCCCGGTGACGCGGCGCGTACCCGGGACCAGCAGCTCCGCCAGCTGGCGCAGCAGGCGGGCAGCGGCGCGGGCGGCCGATGCCGCGGGGTGACCCTGCTGCTCGAACCGGCGGCATTCCTCGATCGCCTCGGCCAGGTCGTCGGCCACGGCCTGCAGGCGCCGCACATTGTCCCGGCCCTGGCCCTCCCGCACCTGGGTGTCGCTAGCGTCGGGCGCCGGTTCCGCGTCAAGCTGGGCCAGCCAGTCACCGACCAGCTTGCGCGCCTCGGTGAACTTCTCGATCAGGTAGGTCCGGGCACGCCCCTCGATCGGCGCGCGTTCCGCCGCCCGCCCACGCAGGGCGCGGTCGGTGTTGATCAGCGTCAGCTCGAAGAAGGTGTTGCTGTCCCAGTTGCGCAGCGCGTTCTGGACGCGCTGGCGCCCGGCGCGCTGGTCCTCTGCCACCAGGCGCAGCACGCGGCCGATGGGGCCGTCCTGCTTCAGCCATTCCAGCCAGACGGCGGCCGCCTGGGGAATCGTCGTCGTGATCTCGGCATTGCGCTCGCGCTCAAGCCATTCATTGGCGTGGGCGGCAAAGGCCGCCAACTGGATCGACCAGCCGCGATGACCCTCAAGCGCGGCGACATTGCCGCTGGCCAGGGCCATCGGCATCGCCGATGCGGCGAGGATCGACTCGGCCAGGCGGACCGTATCGGGGAAGCCGTGCGCCGCCGCCTTCAGCGTGGCGACGGTGTCGGCGGCGCCGCTGTCGCGCGCGCCAAAGGCGGGAACCAGGCTGGCCACCAGGGCGACGAGCGCCACGGCGCGGCCTTCCAGGGTGCGGTCGTCGGCCGCCACCAGACGCTGCCCCCAGCGATTGAGCCGGCTGGCATAGGGCTTCAGCACCATGTCGTGCTGGCCACTGGCATCGGCCAGCGGGGCCGCGGCCGCCAGGACCAGCGCGTCGAGCGGCAGGAACGGCCGGTCCAGCGGGGGCAGTTCGTCCCGCGCCACGGCCAGGTGAAAGGCCAAGCCCCAGCGCCCCTCCGACGCGGCGCGCCACAGGCCGTCGTCGAAGGCGCGGCAGCGGGCCAGCGCGTCGCCGTCGTCGATGCTCTCGATCTGCTCCAGCGGATGCGGCACCAGCGACGTCGCGGCCGGCTCCGGCTCGGCGCGGGCGGCCTGGATGGGCGCAGGCGGCGGCAGGGGGGTCTCGGCCTCCGGCTCCAGGCTGCGCGGGCGCTTGACCCGGATGACGCGGCGCGTCGGCGCGTCGGCGCCCTCGTCGTCCGGCGGGGTGTCGGCGGTGAACAGGGGCGACGCGCTCAGCCGCGCGGTGATCGCCCGCTCCAGGACCGGCGCCGGGATCAGGTCCTCGTCTGCCAGGGCCGGGGCCTCGGGCTCCGGCACGGCTTCGGGTTCCGGCTCGGGCGCCAGCATCACGGGCGGCTCCGGCTCGGGCTCCGGCTCGGGGGGCGGGGCGGGGGGAGCGGCGGCCTCCACGCTGGAATTGGCCTTCAGCTTGCCCAGCACGGCGGCCGTGGCGAGGCGCGAGCCATAGGAGGTGCGCACCGCCTCCAGCATCTCGTCCAGCGTGTCCTCGTGCAGCGTGTCGCGTTCCTCGATCACGCGGAGCAGCGTGACCAGCGAATGCTCGCCGCTGATCAGGGCGTCCAGTTCCAGCACCTCGGCCCGGTCGTCCTCGATCCGGCCCAGGATCAGGCGGGCACTGTCCTGCAGGCTGCTCAGCGCGGGGAAGTCGCCGCGATCGACATGGACCAGGTCCAGCACCCGGGCGACGATGCGCGCCGCCTGGTCCAGGCGGGCGCGATGCCGCCGCATGGCGACCGCCTCGTCCAGGCGGACGACACACTGGCGCAGGGTTTCCAGGTCGCCGTCGCCGGCCTGCGGCACCTCGACCTCCAGCGCGCGGGCAGACACGGCGATGCGCTGGCGCAGGTTGCGGAAATCACGGGCCAGGGCGATCAGCTGCTCGCCCAGGACCTCGACCGGCAGGCCGCGCCGCTGGCCGAAGGCCTCCACCGCCTGCGCCAGCGCAGTGGCACTCGCCGCGAAACGCTGGCCCAGCGCGTCAAGGTCCGCATGGTGGCCGCCAACCTCATGCTCGCGCTGCTCAAGACCGGTGGCAATGGAACCGGGGACCGACATGCCAACTGACGCCATCGTCTTCTCACCTGACTTCGAGCGGACGGTAGGGTGCTGGCAACAAGGTTAACAAGAGATGATCGGATAATCATGCAGGCCGTGCGCGAATCACGCCACGCGTTCGTCCGGCGTCGCCTGCGTCACACGGATCACACATGATCCGGCCGCGACGCTGGCCTATCGTGATGCCATGCGCACCGTGATTCTCTGCTGTCTGGCGGTCCAGCTTTGTGGCTGCCTCCCCCTCGTGGCCGTGGCGACCGTGGGCGCGGGCGCCTCGACCGGCCTGATCCACAGCCAGACCAAGGGCAATCCCGACGGATCCAGCCCCACGACCTATGTGTCGCCTGAGGATGCCGCCCGCCAGCAGCAGGAGCAGGCCGCGGTCCAGGCGGGTGCTGCGGCGCGGCCTGACCCGATCGACGCCTATGACCCCAATCGCAGCGCCTACAGCCAGCCGTCCTACAGCCCGTCGCAGGCCTATGGCCAGGGTCAGGCGGCCTATGGCCAGGGCCAGTCGGCCTATGGCCAGGGCCAGGCCGTGTATGACCAGGGCCAGGCGGCCTATGACGCGCCGCGCGATACGGTGGGCGATCCGCTGCCGTTGCGGCCCCAGGGTGGCGGCATCGAGGTGGAGCCCCTGGACTGAAAAGGGCCGCCACGGTGTGACGGAGCACATGCGCCACGCACACTTACATTGAATTAACCCTTTCCTGACCAGATACTAGGATCTGGCATTCCGCACAAAATGTCCGGCTTTGGCAGGTCCTCCGGCTGGCAGGTCCAATGAGCGAGAACGAGTGGCGCAATACCGACGCGTATCGCGCCGTCATCCAGGCTTATCGGCGGGAACGCCAGATGGGCGACGAATACGGCGCCGAGGATGCCGGCGTGTCCGCGTACCTGCGCATCAACCCGCACGTGACCGAGCGTGAAGCCCGCGTGACGGTGCGCGAGATGGTCAACTATGCGCTGGTCAACGCGCCGGCCTGGTTCTGGGGCAATTCCAGTTCGGGCAAGGACCTGGTGGTGGGCCGGGTTCGCCGCGGCGATACCTGATCCGGGCGGGGCTGGGACGGCCGGTGCGCGTCCCCATCCGCCTTCCTCCTCCCTGCGCCCGTCGCGCAGAACTGCTCCTTCGCCTCCGCAATCGACAGGGACGCGCAAATCACTAGACTGCGCGCCCGATGTCGACCGCCTCACACCGCGCCCTGCTGCCAGAGGGCCTGCAGGATCGCCTGCCGCCCGCCGCCCTGTTCGAATCCTGGATCGTCGCGCGCCTATCCGACGTCATCCATGCGCATGGCTATGACCGCGTCGATCCCCCGCTGATCGAGTTCGAGGAGACGCTGCTGGCAGGCCCGGCACCGGTCCAGGCCTGGGACCTGTTCCGGCTTGTCGACCCGGTCAGCCAGCGCACCCTGGCCGTGCGCGGCGACATCACGGGGCAGGTGGCGCGCATCGCCAACAACCGGCTGGACGGGGCGGAGCGGCCCTTGCGCCTGTCCTATGCCGGCCAGGTCCTGCGGGTGCGCGGCACCCAGCTGCGCCATGACCGCCAGGCCCAGCAGGTGGGGTGCGAACTGTTCGCGCCGCCCAGCCCGCAGGCCGATGCCGAAGTGGTGCTGATCGCGATCGAGGCGCTGGAGGCGATCGGCATCACCGATCCCACGGTCGACCTGACGGTGCCCACGCTGGTGCCGACGATCGGCCAGGCGCTGGCGCTGGATGTCGACGTACGCGATCACATCCGCCGGGCACTGGACGCCAAGAACGCCGCCGCCGTGCAGGAACTGGGGGGCAAGCCGGCCCAGCTGTTCCTGGACCTGATGGCAGCGGCAGGGCCCGCCCGGCGTGCGCTGGAGCAGCTGGCGCTGCTGGACCTGCCGCTGCCCGCGTTCGAGATCCTGGACGGCCTGCGCCGCCTGGTCGAACTGGTCACCGCGGCCCGGCCGGATGCGCGCCTGACCATCGATCCGTGCGAATATCGCGCGCATGAATGGCATGCAGGCATCGGCTTCACCCTGTTCGGCGCGGACGTCCGCCGGGGCGAGCTGGGGCGCGGTGGGCGCTACCTGACGGGGGCCAAGCGCGACAGCCACGCGACCGCGACCGGGGTCACGCTCTATGTCGACAGCCTGGTGGGGGCGGTGCCGCCGCCACCGCCGGTGCCGCTGGTCTTTCTTCCCGCCGGCACGCCCGCGGCGGAGGGCCGGCGCTTGCGCCGCGATGGCTGGCGAACCCTGGCCGCGCTGGACGCCGAGGGCGACCCGCGGGCCGAAGCACGCAGGCTGGGCTGCAGCCATGTGTGCATTGACGATTCTGTGGAGGCGGTCGATTGAGCAACGTAACGGTGGTCGGCGCCCAGTGGGGCGACGAGGGCAAGGGCAAGATCGTCGACTGGCTCAGCGAGCGGGCCGACGTGGTCGTGCGCTTCCAGGGCGGCCACAATGCCGGCCACACGCTGGTCGTCAACAATACGACCTACAAGCTCAGCCTGCTGCCCTCGGGCGTGGTGCGCGGCGGCAAGATGTCGATCGTGGGCAATGGCGTCGTGGTCGACCCCTGGGCCCTGATCGCCGAGATCGAGCGGATCCGCGCCCAGGGCGTGGACGTCTCGCCCGCGTCGCTGAAGGTGAGCGAGACGGCCTGCCTGATCCTGCCGTTCCACAGCGAGCTGGATGCGCTGCGCGAGGATGCCCTGGGTACGGCGGGGATCGGCACGACCCGGCGCGGCATCGGTCCCGCCTATGAGGACAAGGTGGGCCGCCGGGCCCTGCGCCTGGGCGACCTTGCGGATCCGGAGGCGATGGCCGCCCGCCTGGACCGCCTGCTGATGCATCACGACGCGCTGCGCGCGGGCTATCACCACGCGCCCGTCGACCGCGCCGCGCTGGAGCAGGCCCTGGCCGAGGTGGCGCCGAAGGTGCTGCCCTATGCGGCACCGGTCTGGGACCTGCTGGACGAGGCCCGCGCTCGGGGCCGGCGCATCCTGTTCGAAGGGGCGCAAGGAGCCATGCTCGACATCGACCACGGCACCTATCCCTATGTCACCTCCTCGAACACCATCGCGGGCCAGGGTGCGGTCGGCGCTGGCGTCGGTCCCGACGCGCTGGGCTATGTCCTGGGCATCGTCAAGGCCTACACCACCCGGGTCGGGGCGGGACCGTTCCCGACCGAGCTCAACGATGCGATCGGCCGCAGGCTGGGCGAGCGCGGTCATGAGTTCGGCACCGTCACCGGGCGGCCGCGCCGCTGCGGCTGGTTCGATGCCGTAGCGGTGCGCCAGGCGATCAAGGTGGGTGGCGTCAAGGGCATCGCGCTGACCAAGCTCGACGTGCTGGACGGCCTGGACGAACTGCGCATCTGCGTCGGCTACGAACTGGATGGCCAGCGGATCCAGCGCCTGCCGGCGACCATGCGCGGCCAGGCGGCCGTCACGCCGATCTATGAGACCGTCGAGGGTTGGCACGAGACCACGCGCGGTGCCCGCTCCTGGGCGCAGCTGCCGGCGACCGCGATCAAGTATGTCCGCCGGGTGGAGGAACTGATCGACGCGCCCGTCGCCCTGCTGTCGACCAGCCCCGAGCGCGACGACACGATCCTGGTCCACGACCCGTTCCGCGACTGACGCGCAGCGCCTATGCGCCAGCCGTTGCTCAGGCGACAGAGCAATTAACCAGCCGTTCGGATTTGGAACCGTAGTTTGCAGTCACGCGCTTTCAGCGTTGGGTTGTCTACGGGAGTTCCAGGGATGGACAAGCTAGGCTGCGGGGCTTGCCGCGATGGCGAGGCATTGGGCTTCGACTTCTCGATGGCGTTCCAGCCCGTGGTCGATGTCGAGGCCCGGAGCGTCATCTCCTACGAGGCGCTGGTGCGCGGTCCGGCGGGGGAGGGAGCCTTCACCGTGCTCTCCCGCGTCGACGAGGCGAATCGCTACACCTTCGACCAGCAGTGCCGGGTCCGCGCCATCAGCCTGGCCGCGGGCCTGGGCCTGCCGGAAGGCGCGGCACTGGCCATCAACTTCCTGCCCAACGCTGTCTATGAACCGCGCGCCTGCATCCGCCTGTCGCTGGCTGCCGCGCGCAGCGTCGGGCTGCCGCTGGACCGCATGGTGTTCGAGTTTACCGAGAACGAGCAGATGGACAGCAACCACCTGCTGAACATCATCCGCACCTATCAGGACATCGGCTTCCGCACCGCCATCGACGATTTCGGCGCCGGCCATTCCGGCCTGAACCTGCTGGCGCGGATCCGGCCCGACATCGTCAAGATCGACATGGAACTGGTCCGCGGCGTCGATACCGATCGGCGCCGCCGGGCGATCCTGGGGCACACGCTGGCCATGCTGGCCGACCTCGACATCAAGGCCGTGTGCGAGGGGGTGGAGACCCGGGACGAGCTGTCGGCCCTGCGCGACCTGGGCTGCCGCAATGTCCAGGGCTACCTGCTGGCGCGGCCGGCATTCCAGGCCCTGCCGCCCGTCGACTGGTCGGTTCTGGAGCTCGAATCCCGGGTCGCCTGAGGGCGGTCCCGAACCCGACGTGCTTCAGCGGCGCTGTTCGCGCCAGCGTTCCACCACCTTCTCGATGAAGCTGGCGCGGCCGGTGTCGATGCTCCACCCGCGCGAGAACGAGACGCTGGACGAGCGCGGACGCCGCTCCTCCGGCAGGGTGTCGAAGCGCAGGCGCAGCGGCAGCGTCACCCCTTCGCCCACCACGAGCGCCTCCTGCGCCTGCAGCGACGACAGCGCATTCATCAGGCCGATCGCGGCGTCGGGCAGGGCACGGCGGACATAGTCCTGATCCTCCGCATTGCTCATGCGGAGCGAGATCAGGGTGTTGCACTGGGACAGGATCGTCTCGGACAGTTCGGACGGCCGCTGCGTCACCAGGCCAAGCGAGACGCCGTACTTGCGCCCCTCCTTGGCGATGCGCTCGATCGCCTTGCGCGTTGCCTGGAAGCGCGCCTCGGAATGGCGCGGCACGTAGCGGTGCGCCTCCTCGCAGATCAGCAGGACGGGCACCGCCTCGCCCCGCGGGCTCCACAGGCAGAAGTCGAACACCATCCGGCACAGGACCGACACGACGACGTCCGTCACCTCGCTGGGCACGCCTGAGAGGTCGACGACCGAGATCGGCCGGCCCTGGACCGGAATGCGCATATAGCGCGAGATCATCTCGACCAGCGTGTCCTCGACCAGGAAGCCCGAGAACATGAAGGCGAAGCGCTGGTCGGTGCGCAGCGTCTCAAGCCGGAACTTGATGCGCAGGTAGGGCAGGGTGCTCTCCGGCCGCTCCAGCTTGCCCATCTCCTCGTTCAGGATCGCGATCAGGTCCCACAGGCGATAGGGGATCGGCGTATCGACCGTGATCCCGCCGGGGTCCTGGAATTCCTCCGCCGCGCGCTGCCTGGCCTTCAGCAGGGCGGCCTTGAGGATCGCCACCTCGCCCTCGCTGCTCTCGGAGCCGAGCACGACCTCGATCGTCTCCTCCAGGTTCAGCAGCCAGTAGGGCAGATGCAGGTTGGTCGGATCGATCACCTCGGCCTTGGCACCGAACGCGCCTTCGTACTCGGCATGGGGGTCGAGCAGGATGATGTGGCCGGCGGGGTGCGCGTCCAGGATGGCGTGCAGCAGCAGGGCGACCGAGCACGACTTGCCCGATCCCGTGGTGCCCAGCACGGCGAAATGCCGGCTCATCAGGCCGTCGGTCATGATGTAGGCCGGCAGGCGGCGGTCCTGGTAGACCGTGCCGACGCGCACGCAGGCCTTGTCGGGCCTGGCGAAGATCTGCGCCAGTTCGCCCAGGTGGGCAAGGAAGATCGCCTCTCCCGGAGCGGGGTAGTTCGAGACGCCCCGGGTGAAGTCCAGGGGATCGTTGTCGCGCGCGACCAGGGCGCCTTCGCCGAACAGCTCGATCTCGATCCGGTTGCCGGGCGGCGGCCCACCCCCTGCCGCGGCCTCCAGTCCGACGGACCGGATCGTCCCGAAGACGACATTATCAAAGGATTCGATCTTCACGATCGAGCCGATCTGGACCAGCGAATAGTCGTCGCCGCCAAAGCTTTGGTAGAACTCGTCGAAACTGATGTCGAGACGACCGACGGCGATGGTGCCGTTGATCTCGATCAGGTGGCCGATGCGCAGCGGCAGGTCATGCATTGGGGCGATGGTCCCGGATGACGGCGAGGGGCGGGTGCGTGGTCTATTCCTTGCCGGCCACCTGGCGGGCCAGTTCAAGCGCCTTCAGCGCCTCCTCGAACCGTTCGCGCATGCTTGGCAGGGTCGTCTCGTCAACCGGAGTGCCATAGATGTCGGCGCCATAAAGCTTGTCGCGCGCCACCGAGATCGAGGCGGTGATGTACTTGGACAGCAATTGCGAGACATAGTCCGACAACAGCTTCAGGTCGTCGTCGGTGATTTCCTTGGCCACGCCTGGTGCCTCCGCCGCGTTCCGCAGGGCGCAGCGGCGCGCCCTGAAGTCCCATCCAGGAGCCTATAGAGTCACAAGTCGCGGCGCCGCGCCATCGCCGGTGCACCCCCCGTTCGGCGGGTGCGCCCTGGCGACGCGGGAACCGGCGTCGCCAGGGCGGTGCGCCCGTTCAGTCGCCGCGGATTGCCGGGCTCGCCTGCTGCAGGTCGGCCAGCAGCGCCTCGTTCAGGATGCCGGTCGGGGGCAGGCCGGCGTCCCGTTGAAAGGCCTGGGCCGCCGCCCGCGTGCGCGGACCCGGCAGGCCATCCGGCCGCCCGGGATTGTAGCCCCGCGCCAGCAGCTCCTCCTGGATGGCGCCCACCAGGCCCGACTGCGCCCGCGCCCGGTCGGAATAGCCACCGCCATAGGGCGCCGGGGCGGCGCGCGCCGTGATGCGCGGCTGGGTGAACTTCAGGTGGTCCAGCAGTTCGGGCGAGGGTTCGCCCGTGACCGGCAGGCCCGCGGCCTGCTGATAGGCCCGGATCGCCCGCTCGGTGCGCCGGTCCATCGCCCCCGTGGCGGCGCCTGCGTCGAAGCCGTGGGCCGTGAGTTCGGACTGGATGCCAGAGATGTAGGGCGCCGCCAGTTCAGGCGTCAGGCCCTGGGCCAACGCGGGCAGGGGAGAGAGCAGGGCGACCGCCAGGGCCAGCCGCATCAGGCCGCGGCGGGCAGACGTTGAACGCATGAACCGGATCCTCCTGTTGTGCCCGATGCCCATGAAGCGATATGTGCGTGGGCATCCCCATGTCAAAGGGCACAAAAAGGGAGGATGCCGTGGCACTGATCGAGAACGAACTGCGTGACCATGTTGCGATTGTCCGGCTGAACCGGCCAGACGTCCGCAATGCGCTCAGCCGGGAGGCCTATGACGAGCTGGAACAATCGTTCCGCGCCATCCAGAAGAACCCTGAGGTGCGCTGCGTCGTGCTCACCGGCTCGGACCCTGCCTTCTGCTCCGGCGACGACGTGCGCCAGATCATGCTGGGCGAGAAGCGCGATTCGACCGTCAGCCGCCTGAGCGAGCCGCGCCCGGTTGCGACCCCTGCGGCCATCGCCATCCTGGAATGTGACCGACCCCTGATCGCCGCGGTGAACGGGGCCGCGGTCGGCTGGGGCATGGACCTGTCCCTGTTCGCGGACATCCGGATTGCCTCGGAGAAGGCCAAGTTCGGCGAGCTGTTCATCAAGCGCGGCCTGATCGCCGACCTGGGCGGCATCTGGCGCCTGCCCTCGATCGTGGGCCCGGCCAAGGCGTCCGAACTGCTCTTCACCGGCGACGTGATCGACGCGGCCGAGGCACTGCGCATCGGCCTGGTGACCAAGGTGGTGCCGCACGAGCAGCTGATGGACGAGGCGATGGCGCTTGCGTCGAAGATCGCGGCCAACGCCCCCCTTGCGCTGCGCTACATGAAGGACGGCCTGAAGCGCACGGCTTATGGCAACCCGCGCGAAGTCGGCTCCTGGATCAGCCAGACGCTGGGCGTCCTGTTCCAGACCGAGGACATGAAGGAAGGCGCCCTCTCCTTCGTCGAAAAGCGCACCCCGGTCTTCAAGGGGCGCTGAGGCGGCCTGGAGTCAGGTCGCTTCGGCCCAACCCACTCCACCTCCTTGCCCGGTGTGTCCTGGGCATCCATGAACCAGCCACTCCAATGGCGTAAGCATCGGTTCAAGGGTCCCTGCATGAAGCGGAGGGGGTGGGGTCGTGGTGTGGGAACGGTGCGCTTCCACGCCAAGGCGCGTTACCGCAGCGCCTGCACCACCTGTTGGCGGAGGAGGGCAACGGCGTCGGGGTAGGCGGGGCTGCCGCAGACGGTGAGGGCTTCGGGCAGGAACAGGCGGCGATGCTGCGGCACGATGCGGTCGAGGGCCGGGTGGACCAGCAGGGCGGAGCCCTGGTCGGTCACGCGCGACGTGTCCATGTTCACGATGATCAGGTCGGGCCGGGCCTGGATCACCTGCTCCAGCCCCAGGCGGAAGATCGAGCGGCGGCCCAGGCCCTTCGCCACGTTGACCAGGCCGACCCGGCCCATCATCTCGTCGATCAGGGTGTCGGTGCCGGTGACGAAGCCGCGCCGCTGGTAGTAGAGGGCAAGGGCGCCACGGCCCACCGGTTCGGCCTCAAGTGCCGCCACGCGCTCGGTCATCGAACGCACCAGGGCCTCGCCACGCTCCACCTGGCCGATGGCCTCGGCGATCCTGCGAGTCTGGTCGATCACCGCCTGGAATGTCTCGGCCGGCGCGATCTCGAGCGTGGGGATGGCGTAGCGGGCGAGAAGGGCGCGCGTTTCCTTGCGGCGATAGGGGCTGGCGATGATCAGGTCCGGGCGCAGGGAGAGCACCTCCTCCGCCGTGCCGGTGGTGGCCGGCAGGCCCTCTGCCTCGGCCACGATGGTCGACATCGCCGGCAGGCGGGCGAAATGGGTGAGGGCCGCGATCTGCTCGCGGTCGGCCAGCGCCACCAGGAACGGATCGGCGCAGAGGTTGAGCGAGACGATGCGCTGCGGCCGTGCCTGGGCAGCACCAGCCAGGACCAGCAGCAGGATCACGGCCAGGGCATTCAGGACAAGGGCAACGGGCAGGAACGGGCGGCGCACGGCAGTTTCATTTTGTCCGGGATCGGCCTAAGGCTGGAGTGAACGGCCCCGGGACACAAGCGTGACGGGGGGACGCGGATCGCAACAGGCGGAGCTGAACGTGGCAGTCGCGGACCAGGCGCAGGACAGGATTGCGGTCAGGCAGAGCGCGCGAATCGCGCTGATTCCTGGCCTTATCCTGACGATCCTGGTCCTGGCGGCCTGTTCGCTGGCCCTGGGGGCCGCGCGGATTCCGCCGGTCGAGCTGCTGCACCAGGTTCTGGCGGGCGATGCCATCGCCCAGGCGATCGTGCTCGACATCCGCAGCCCGCGCCTGATCCTGTCGCTGGCGGTGGGGGCCACGCTGGGGGCCGCGGGTGCGGCGTTGCAGGGCCTGCTGCGCAATCCGCTGGCCGAGCCGTCGGTCCTGGGCGCGTCGAACGCCGCGGCCCTGGGCGCCGTGATCGTGCTCTATTTCGGGCTGTCGGCCAGCATGCCGCTGGCGCTGCCCCTGGGCGGGGTGGCCGGTGCGCTGCTGGCGCTGGGCGTGCTGGTCGCCGTGGCGGGGCGGTCGGAGAGCCCGCTGACGCTGATCCTGGCGGGCCTGGCGCTCAGCACCCTGGCCGGGGCCGGCATTTCGTTGGCGCTCAACCTGTCGCCCAACCCGTTTGCCGCGATGGAGATCGCGTTCTGGCTGCTCGGCTCGCTCGAGGATCGCTCGATGAGCCATGTGCAGATCGCCCTGCCGCTGATGGTCTGCGCCATCCTGCTGCTGCTGTGGGACAGGCGGGCGCTCGACGCCCTGACGCTGGGGGAGGATAGCGCCAAGGCGCTGGGCGTGGACCTGGCCCGCGTGCGCATCCGGATGGTCGCGGGCGTCGGCCTGGGCGTGGGGGCGGCCGTCGCCGTCACGGGGGCGATCGGATTCGTCGGCCTGGTCGTGCCGCACCTGGTGCGACCGCTGACCGACTACCGCCCCAGCCGGGCGATCCTCCCCTCCGCCCTGGCGGGAGCGGCACTGCTGACCGCTGCCGACATCGTCGTCCGGCTGATTCCCGCCAGCAACGAGCTGAAGCTGGGCGTCGTCACCGCCTTCCTGGGCGTGCCGTTCTTCCTGGTCCTGCTGTTCCGCGCGCGCCGCATCTGGTAGCCGCTTGCGCTGCAGCATGGGTTGCGTCTAGGGTCCGCCCCGGTGGTTCCCCGAAAGGGGATCAAAAGGGAACGCAGTGCGGCCCACCCAGGCTCCGGATACCGGATCCAGGGGATGAGGGCCAAGCCTGTGGCTGTACCCGCAACTGTAAGTGGGGAGCGTTCGTCGACTCTATGCCACTGGGCCGCAAGGCCTGGGAAGGCGCGACGGGGGCACCGATCCACGAGCCAGGAGACCTGCCGCCAACGTCGCCCATCTTCCGGCCGGGCCTAGCCGGGGGAGCGGACCACCGTCGTGGCGACCCGTTGAGGGGGTGGTTGTGCCATGGCGGTCGCGGGGTCGATCCACAGGATCTGCGATTCGGTGCCGGACGGCGGCTTGGCCGGCCGCCCCCTTGTGTCTGTGCCGCGGACGATTTCCGCAGACCCGAGGGCATCCCGTCATGGGAACCACTAGAGCATTCCCCAAGCATGTCGCCTGCGCCACCGCGCTTGGCCTGGTCCTGACCCTGGCCGCGGAGGTGCGCGCCGACGAGACGGCCGCCACCCCCACGCCCGCACGGGGCGAGGCAACGGCCCTGGTCGCGGCCGGCGCCAGTTCGGGCCAGAGCGCCTTGGCGCCGACCGGTGACGGCGTCATCATCGTGCCCGAGTCGCAAGGCGTCGTGGTCAGCGCCAGCCGCGCCGGCCTGGAGCCGCGGGCGGTGGGCAGTGCCTATACCGTGGTGGAGCAGGAGGACCTGCAGCGTGCGCAGAGCGTCCTGGTGCGCGAATCGCTGCAGGACATTCCCGGCATCACCGCCGCCAGCACCCGGCCGGGCGTCGTGGGCGCGGTCAATATCCGTGGCTCCGACAACGAGCAGATCCTGGTCCTCATCGACGGGATCGAATTGGGCGACCCCAGCCTGGCCAGCTCGCAGTACCAGATGGAGCATCTGACCACGCTGGACGTGGCGCGGATCGAGGTGCTGCGCGGCAACCAGTCCTCGCTCTATGGTTCGGACGCGATCGGCGGCGTCATCAACATCGTGACGCAGAAGGCGACGGAAGACGGCTATCGCCTGAACCTGGAGGGTGAGGGCGGCTCATACGGCACCCGGCGGGGCGGGGCCTCGCTCCTGGGCCGGCAGGGCATCGTCGACTTCCGCCTGACGCTGCAGGGCCAGGCGGTCGACGGGCCGTCGCTGACCGTGCCCTTGCGGGGGCCCGCGGACGAGGATGACCGTGCCTGGCAGTACAACATCAGCGGACGTGTCGGCGTCCAGCTGCTGCCCAGCCTGCTGGCCGAGGTGATGGGCTTTCACCGCATCGCCGACCAGGACCTGGACGGCACGGGGCAGGACGCGACGTTCAGCACCAATTCCGACAAGAACGACGACGCCATCGCCCTGCGACTGACCCACGATGCCTGGGACGGGCGCTGGACCAACCAGCTGACCGCCAGCTGGTACGAAACCGACCGGCGCTTCTATGGCCAGGGCCAGCCGGTCGACGGCGACGTCTACCAGGGCGCCAAGCGCAACATAAACCTCGTCTCGACCATCCGGCCGGTGGACATCGTGCGCCTGGTCGCGGGCTTTGACCTGGAGCGGGAGGAAACCGACCAGGTGACGGCCTTCTCCGGCAATTTCACCGCCGACAACGAGACCAATTCAGGCTTCGGCGAGGTCGCGCTGGAGCCGGTGCGCAACCTGACCCTGACCGGGGCCGTGCGCCATGACGACAACCGCCGGTTCGGCGGCTATACCACCTGGCGCGGCACGGCGGCCTATTACCTGGCGGACGTGGCGCCCGGCACCGACGTCAAGCTGCGCGGCAGCTATGGCACGGGGGCCAAGGCGCCCAGCCTGTTCCAGCTGTTCGATCCGACCTATGGCAATGCCCTGTTGCAGGTCGAGGAGAGCGAAGGCTGGGATGTCGGCGTCGATGTCTTCGAGGCATCGCGCGACATCGCGCTGGAACTCACCTGGTTCGAAACCGACGTGACCAGCGAAATCGACTTCGATTTCGCCGCCGGGGGTTACATCCAGCGGGGCGAGACGCGCAATCGCGGGGTCGAGCTGGGCCTGACGGCGCAGCCGCTCGACTGGCTGCGCGTCCAGCAGAGCTACACGTTCCTGCTGAATGACGACCTGGACCTGGGCGCGCGGGTGGGCAAGGCGCGGCATGTCGGCATGACGATGGTCACCGTCTCGCCGCTGCCCGACCTCGACCTGTCGCTGCGCGCGCGCTACCGCTCGGCCAACGAAGCCTCGTTCGCCGGACGGACCGATGGGTTCGTCACCTTCGACGTCCTGGCCAGCTATCACCTGACCGCGGACTGGGAACTGTACGGCCGGGTCGTCAACGTCCTGGACAAGGACTACCAGACGGTTGCCGGGCAGCGGTCCTATGGCCTGAGCGCCTTTGTCGGGTTCCGCACGTCGCTGGACGTCGGCGCCCTGGCCGGGCTCTAGGCCGATGGTGGGGCTTGACGTCCGCGACGTCGCGGTGGCGATCGAGCGCCACCCGATCGTACGCGGCGTCAGCCTCACCGCACAGGGCGGCGCGCTGATCGGCCTGATCGGCCCGAATGGGGTGGGCAAGTCGACCCTGATCCGCGCCATCGCCCACCTGGTGCCGCTGGCCGGCGGCCGCGTGATGGTCGACGGGCAGGACGTGACCCGCTTGTCCCGTGCGGACCTGGCGCGGCGTGTCGCCTATCTGCCCCAGGGCCAGACGATCCATTGGCCGATCAATGTCGGCCACCTGGTCGCCCTGGGGCGCCTGCCGCACCTGTCGCCCTTTGCCCGCCTGGCGCCCGCCGATCGCCTTGCGGTGGAGCAGGCCATGGCCCGCACCGGGGTCGACACCCTGGCGGGTCGTGTCGCCACGACCCTGTCCGGCGGCGAGCGCGCCCGCACGATGCTGGCCCGGGCACTGGCGGTGGAGGCGCCGATCCTGCTGGCCGATGAGCCGGTCGCGGCACTTGACCCCTATCACCAGCTCCAGGTGATGGAACTGCTGCGCAGTATCGCGCATGACGGCCGCCTGGTCGTGGCCGTGCTGCACGACCTGACGCTGGCTGCCCGCTTCTGCGACCGGGTGGTGCTGATGAGCGATGGCCAGGTCGTGGCGGACGGTCCGCCGGCCGAGGTGCTGAGCGACGCCAACCTGTCGCGCGCGTACCGCGTCCGTGGGCTGTACGGCCGGCACGAGGGAGAAGCTTTTGTCCTGCCCTGGCGGCGGGAGGAGCAGGCCCCGGCCGGAGGATGCTAGAGCAGGCCGACCGCCAGGACCGCGGCGGGGAGCAGCCACAGCACGCCCAGGCTGACGCGGTAGAGGCGCAGCGCAGCGCGGATGTCCACGGCCGTCGCCGTCGCCCGCCCGTCGCCCATCCAGTGGTCGTCCACCATGTGCGTGCCGTACTGGCGTGGCCCGCCGATGCGCAGGCCCAACGCGCCCGCCATGGCGGCTTCCGGCCAGCCTGCATTGGGCGAGCGGTGATGCCGGGCATCGCGCCGGATCGCCGCCCAGGCCGCCGCCGGCCGGCAGCCCGGTGTCACGCAGGCCGCAACAACAATCAGCAGGGCCGTCAGGCGCGAGGCCGGAAGGTTTACCAGGTCATCCAGCCGCGCGGAGGCCCAGCCAAAGGCAAGGTGCCGCTCCGTCCGGTGGCCGATCATCGAATCGGCCGTGTTGAACGCCTTGTACAGTGCGATGCCCGGCAGGCCACCCAGCGCCAGCCACAGGACGGGTGCCGTGATCCCGTCCGAGAAGTTCTCGGCCAGGCTTTCGATGGCGGCGCGCGAGACACCGTGCTCATCCAGGACCGCGACGTTTCGCCCGACAATCATCGAGACGGCCTGCCGCCCACCGGAAAGGCCATCGGTTTCAAGCGCCTGAGCCACGCGGCTGACATGCCGTGCGAGGCTGTTCTGCGCCACCAGGACGGCGGCCAGCAGGGCCTCCACGGTCCAGCCAAGGGGATGCTGCCTCAGGCTGAGGGAGAGGATGAGGGCGGGCCCGCCGATGGCGGCGACCAGGCACAGCGGCACCAGCACCCCCAGCACCCTGCGCCGTGGGGCGGACCATGCCGGCCGGTTCAGGCCACGGTCGAGGCGGGCGATGACGGCGCCGAACCAGACGACGGGGTGCGGCAGGCGACGCCAGAGCCAGTCGGGATCGCCGGCCAGACCGTCAATCACCAATGCTGTCAGCACGATGGCTGCCTGAACCTCGACCATCGCTTAAGCTCCCGCAGCGATGGCCAGAAGGATGGCGGCCTCCGTCGCCTGCTGCGTCGCGCCCAGCACGTCGCCCGTGACGCCGCCCAGCCTGCGCGCTGCAGCCAGGCCCAGCCAGAGTGCGACCAGCGCCGACAGCGCAAGGCTTGCGATGGCGCCGCCGAACGGCAGCAGGACCAGGGTCACCAGCCCGCCCAGGCCCAGCGCCGCCAGTGCCGTCCCTCCACGCGGCCGGCCTACCGCGCGGGCAAGGCCGTCCATCCGCGCCGGCGCCAGGGCCGCCATCAGGACGGCCATCCAGGCGCGCGACAACGCTGCCGCCACGATCAGCGCCATGCCCGCCCCGGCCCCGTCCAACGAGGCCAGGGCCGATGCCTTCAGCGCCACGACCAGGATCAGCGCCAGGGCGCCATGCGCGCCGATGCGGCTGTCGCGCATGATTGCCAGCGCGCGGTCACGCGTGGCGCCGCCGCTGAAGCCGTCGGCGGTGTCGGCCAGGCCATCCTCGTGCAGGCCTCCGGTCGCCAACGCGCCCGCCGCCAGGGCCAGCAGTGCTGCGGGCAGGGCCGGTACGCCCATGCCTTGCGCGATGACCAGGACCAGCGTCGCCAGCCCCCCGACAACAATCCCGACCAGGGGAAACGACCAGGCCAGGACCGGGCGCATCGCATGCACCCCCGGCACGGGCAGCCGCGTCAGCAGGCCGAAGGCCGCGCCGACATCGCTGGCCAACGCCGCCACGGTCCAGGTCTCAGAGGAATGGGAGCGCATCAATGACCCTTGCCATACCCACTGATCTTGCCGCCCTTGCCACGCTGGGCCCCCTGGCCCCGGCGCCGGACGGTGCGGCCGCGGCCGCCGCCCTGGCGCGGCAGGGCCAGTTGACCAAGCCGGCCGGGTCCCTTGGCCGGCTGGAGCAGCTGGCAGTCTGGCTTGCCGGATGGCAGCGCCGCCCCGTGCCGCGCCTGGACCGCGTACACGTCCTGATCTGTGCCGGCAACCACGGCGTGGCGGCGCGCGGCGTGTCGGCCTTTCCCGCGGCCGTCACCGCGCAGATGGTGGCCAACTTCGCGGCGGGCGGGGCCGCGATCAACCAGCTGTCGGCCCTTGCCGGGGCGACCCTCGACGTGCTGGCCCTGGACCTGGCGCGGCCGACGGCCGACTTCACGCAAGGCCCGGCCATGAGTGCTGCGGAATGCCTGGCGGCGGTGCAGGCGGGCTGGCACGCGGTGCCGGACGGCATCGACCTGCTGGCGGTGGGGGAGATGGGGATCGCCAACACCACGGTCGCCGCCGCCCTGTCGGCGGCGTTGCTGGGGGGCGACGGTGCCAGCTGGGTCGGGCGCGGGACGGGGGTCGACGGGGAAGGCCTGGCGCGCAAGGCCGCGGCGGTGGATGCCGGGCTTGCCCTCCATGGTCCCTGGCTGGCGGACCCGGTCGAAGTTCTGCGCCGCCTGGGCGGGCGCGAGCTGGCGGCGATGGTCGGCGCCATTCTGGTTGCGCGCATGCGCGGCGTGCCGGTGGTCCTGGATGGCTTTGTCAGCACCGCGTCTGCTCTGGTCGTGCGGGCGCTGGGTCCTGGCCTGCTCGACCACGCGCTGGCCGGCCACTGTTCGGCCGAGCAGGGCCACCGGCGGCAGCTGGTGGCGCTGGGGCTGCAGCCCCTGCTGGACCTGGGCCTGCGCCTGGGCGAAGGGTCCGGTGCCGCCCTGGCCGTGCCGATCCTGCGGGCCGCGCTGGCGGTCCACGGCGGCATGGCGACATTCGCCGAGGCCGGGGTCAGCGGCGAGGACTGATCGCGCTGCGCGCCCCCGGTTGACGCAACGTCACCCGCCGCCCATAAGCGGCCGCACGCACGAACAACGACAACAAGCCGGGAGGATGCAGCGATGGCCGATTCGCCAGCCGAAATCGAAGCCGTGGCCCAGCGATTCGTCACAGCACTGGAGACGGGCGACCTGGAGGGGATCCGCGCGCTCTACGCGCCCGACGTCCGCGTCTGGCACAATACCGACCAGGTGGAGCAGGACCTGGAGACGACGCTGGGCGGCGTGGCCTGGTTCTTTGGCGCGCTGCACGAGCGCCGCTATCTGGACATCAGGCGCCAGGTCTATCCCGGCGGCTTCGTCCAGCAGTTCGTCATGACCGGGCGCACCAACAAGGGCGAGGCATTCCGCTGGCCCGGCTGCATGGTCGTCGCAGTCGCGGGCGGGCGCATCACGCGCCTGGACGAGTACCTTGATTCGGCGGGGGCCGCACCGCTCCTGGCCTGAACGGCCGGGCATGGAGCCGCGGGCCGGGGCTCAGTCTGCCAGGGCCGGCGCCTTGAGCCGCAGCTCCGTCAGCCGCGCGCGCAGCAGGGGCGGCAGGGGGGCGCTCGCGCCATCAGCCGTGTTGACCACCGTCGTGTCGCACACGCCGATGCAGCGGCCGTTCTGGAAAAGCGCCTGCACCATGTCGAAGGAGGCGCTGCCGATCCGCTCGATACCCGTCGCGCAGCGCAGGCTGCCAGGCCAGAAGCCCTCGCGCAGGTAGCGGATGGTCAGCTGGCCCACCACGGTGCGCACCCGGGGGATGCCCTTCAGCGCGATGCCATAGAAGCTGGCCCGCGCCTCCTCGTAGTAATGGCCGAGGCGGATGGCATTCAGGTGGCCATAGCCGTCCAGGTCGCTGACCCGGACCGAGATGTCCATCACGATGGGGTAGCGGGATTCGATCTGGCGATCGGGATCGGTCAGTGCCATGGCGCAAATCCTGGGTCCATTCAGGCACTCTTGCCCGGTCGGAAACAGGACGTGTTCTACCCCGGCGGTTTTCGCAGGCGCAACAGGTCCAGGGTGCGGCTGCGTAACCCTGATGCCACAACGCCGATTCCTGTTTAGGATCGGTTCCAAACCGACGGCAGATCGGTCCACCAGGGAGGTTCAAGAGACAATGTCCGACCCCGCGGCGCCCCCGCCGCCTGGCCGCGACCCCGGCGAGCGCGACACGTCCGCACTGCCGGCCGACGCCGGCGAGGCCGCACGCCCCGACAAGCGCGAGGCCAACAAGGCCCGGCGGCGCGAGCGCATCCTGGCCTCCGCGCGTGCCCTGATCATTGAGGCGGGTGCCGCCTCGTTCTCGATGCAGATGCTGGCCGACCGTTCCAATGTCAGCCTGGCGACGATCTACAACCTGATCGGGCAGAAGCACGACCTGCTGCTGGAAATCTTCAGCACCGACCTCGACGTCTTCAACAGGGAGGTGGCGGGTTCAGCGACCAGCGATCCGCTGGACCGCACATTCGAGGCGCTGGATATCGCCACGCGCCACCTGTTCC